>JAPLOM010000082.1 GCA_026400755.1 Alphaproteobacteria bacterium | reverse complement strand
GCCCCCGGCGCCGGAGGTGTTGAGCTGGCCGGCCTCACCAGCCTCGTTGCCGGGCGCCCGGCCGGCCAAGCTCAACACTGGTCGAGCAACCGATGCTCAACTAACATTCTAAACGGACCACTCAGTGGGGGCCGGTCACTGCGCCGCAACCTTTTGATCTATGGGCTCGGCGGCATTGTCGTGCCCTTCGTGGGCATCAAGGCGGTCGATCTCGTCGTGTCCGCGCTCGGTTTGGTTTGAGGAGCCTTCCATGCTGACTCATCTCCGCCCCGCCCTGGTCCTGTTCGTGCTTCTGGCCGCGCTGACCGGCATCGGCTACCCACTTGCGGTCACGGGCATCGCCCAAGCTGTTTTCCCGGCGCAGGCGAACGGTAGTCTCGTGACGCGCGACAGCGTCGTCATCGGCTCGTCTCTGATCGGTCAGAACTTTACGAACGAGGGCTACTTCCAGCCGCGTCCGTCGGCCACCTCAGCGCCCGACCCGAACGATTCGTCGAAATCGATCTCGTCGCCATACAACGCGGCAGCCTCCTCGGGCTCGAACCTCGGACCCACCTCGAAGGTGCTTGCCGAGCGCGTCGCTGGCGACGTGGATCGGTTGAAGAGCGAGCGCGATGCGCCCATTCCCGTCGATCTGGTGACGACGTCGGGCAGCGGCCTTGACCCGCATATCACCCCTGCCGCCGCGCGGTTCCAAATCCCTCGCGTGGCGCATGCCCGCGATCTGGCCGATGACCAGGTGGCAGCGTTGGTCGACCGCATGACCGAGGGCCGCACCCTCGGCTTCATCGGCGAACCTCGCGTCAACGTTTTGGCTCTTAACCTTGCCCTCGATGAATTGGCCGGCAGCCGCCCGGCCCAATGAGCGGCCGGGGCATCCCGGCGAAGCGGTCTATGGAGTGGAAGATGTCTTTGGGGATCCGGTTTGGCTCGGCGGCTCTGCTCGCCTCCGTCCTGTCGGTTTGTGGTTCTGTCCCGTCTTGGTCGCAGCAGGCGCCGCCCGCGCCGCCGGCACCCGACAGATCCCAGTATAATCTGTTCAACCCGACGCCCGATGACGCGTTGCGCGATTTCAGCACCGACCGCCCGACGAAGGCCACCGGCCCGTTCACGGTCGACGGCGGCCGGTACCAGCTCGAAACCGACCTCACGCTCTACACCTACGATTACGCGAACGACGCCAATACGACGACGCGCACGTGGACCGTGCTCGATCCCACCCTTCGTATCGGCCTGACCAGCAATATCGAGCTCGATATCATCTCCTCCGGCTTCTACAACAACGTGAAGACCACGGATCGCTCCGAGGGTACCAGCCAGACGAACCAGGGGTTCGGCGACATCACCCTGCGCAGCAAGTTCAATCTTATCGGCAATGACGGCGGCGACGTGGCGTTCGCGATCATCCCGCAGATCAAGTTCCCGACCAACACTGGGAACGTCGGGAACAACGCCTATGAGGGTGGTGTCCTGCTGCCCGTCGCGCTCGCCGCACCGCTGGGCTTCACGCTGACCGTCATGCCTCAGTTCGATGCCCTCAAGAACTCGTCAGATAACGGCCACCATGCGGCCTTTACCCAGATCATCAATTTGAGCCGCCCGATCGTGGAGGGGCTAACGGGCTATGTGGAGTTCTTCAGCCAGGAAAGCGCCGAGTCGGGTTCGAAGAACATCTACACGTTCGACACGGCTCTGGCCTATGTGATCGCGCCGAACCTCCAGTTCGACATCGGCACGAATATCGGCCTCAATAAAGCGGCGCCGGATATCCAGGCCTATGTCGGTGTCTCGAAGCGTTTCTAACCACGGCGGGCGCGCTTCCGTTTAAAGCCGCCGACCGTAGAGCCGGCCCGAATTCGTTATACTGATGGCGCGGCCGAACGACGGCCGCAGCGAAGAGGGCGATAGGGCCTCGCATGCCGGCCGAAACCGAACACGAACGGCCCAATCCCGAAGCGCTGCTCGAAGCGGCGAAGGGAGAAGGGCGTGGCCGGCTGAAAATCTTCCTGGGCGCCGCGCCCGGCGTCGGTAAGACCTACGCCATGCTTTTGGCGGCGCAACGTGCCAAACAGGACGGCGTCGACGTGGCCGCGGGCGTCATCGAAACCCACGGGCGGCCCGAAACGATCGCCTTGCTGGAGGGCCTCGAGGTTCTGCCACGCCGATCCGTGCCCTATCGCGGCCGCGCGCTGGAAGAGTTCGATCTGGATGCGGCGCTCGCCCGCAAGCCCAAGCTGCTTCTCGTCGATGAGCTGGCGCACTCCAACGTGCCGGGCAGCCGCCACCCCAAGCGCCACCAGGACGTCGAGGAATTGCGCGACGCGGGTATCGACGTCTGGACGACGCTGAACGTCCAGCATCTGGAAAGCTTCAACGACATCGTTGCGCAGATCACCAAGGTGCGCGTGCGCGAAACCTTGCCCGACAGCGTTCTGGAGGGTGCCGACGAGGTGGTGCTGATCGACCTGCCGCCGGAAGAGCTGATCAAGCGCTTGAAGGAAGGCAAGGTCTACGTTTCCGCCCAGGCCGAACAGGCCATGGTGTGCACGGCGGTGACAAAGTCTGCCACTGGAGCGGCGGCGATGTGCGGCTGCGGCGGAGTAAAATCCAGCCAGTGGTAAGGCAGTCCTTTGTCCTCGGGACGAAGGGAAGCCGAAGGGATGTATGTCGTGGAGGTT
>JAPLOM010000087.1 GCA_026400755.1 Alphaproteobacteria bacterium | reverse complement strand
CTGGAAGTACGGCGCGTGGAGCGGCACGATCGCCGAGGGCAAGGTGTGGGGCCGCGGCGCCTGCGACATGAAGTGCGGCACGACCGCGTCCATCATGACCTACCGCTATCTCACGCGCATGAAGGACAAGTGGAAGGGCAAGCTGACGCTCACCTGCGTCTCGGACGAGGAGACGTTCGGGCCCATGGGCGCGCGCTACCTGATGGACAACGTGCCCGAAGTGCTGGGTGATTGCTGCTTGAACGGCGAGCCGTCCAGCCCGCACTCGATCCGCTTCGGCGAGAAGGGGCCGTTCTGGACCGCCTTCATCATCAAGACCAAGGGCGGCCACGGCGCCTATCCGCACTCCTCGCCCAATGCGGCCAAGCTCGCCGCGCGGCTGGCGACGGACCTGGAGAAGCTGGAGGAGATCACGGCTGTCTTGCCCGACAACGTGGCGCGTGCGCTGGAGGCCGCCAAGGACACCATCGACCGCGCCATGGGCGAGGGCGCCTCGCGCAGCGTGGCCAAGGTCACGGTCAATATCGGCGTCATCCAGGCGGGCTTGAAGGTCAACATGATCGCGGACGTGGCGCGCCTGGAGGCCGACATCCGCCTGCCCGTGGGCGTGACCAAGGAGATGGTCATGAAGGAGATCGACAAGATCCTGGTCAAGTATCCCGAGGCCAAGATGGAGGAGATCAACTTCATGCCGCCATCCTGGTGCGAGCCCTATCACGAGATGGTCGAGCATCTGCAGGCCAACGCGGCGCTGGGCGGCTACAAGCCCGTGCCGGTGGTGAGCCTCGGCGGCACCGACGCGCGGCTGTGGCGCTACAAGAACATCCCGGCCTACGTCTACGGCCCGTCGCCGGAAGGCATGGGCGCGTGCCATGAGGCGGTCGAGATCGACACCTTCCTCCACGTCGTGCGCACGCACGCCCTCTCGGCCTACGACTATCTGAGCCGGGCGTGAGAAAGCCGGCCGCCCCGAAACGGAAGAAAGCCGCGCGCGCGGGCGCGGCCCGGTCTTCCGCTGCGCGCGGGGCGGGGGCGATCCGTCACTGGCATGACCTGACCACCGAGGAGCTGGCGCGCCTGCCGCTGGCGCGCGCGGTCGCGGTGCTGCCGGTGGGCGCCACCGAGCAGCATGGGCCGCATCTGCCGCTCTCGGTCGACGCCGATATCGCCTCGGCCGTGGTCGAGCGCGCGCTCCTGAAGCTCGCGCCGTCGGTGCCCGTTCTGGTGCTGCCGCTCGTGCCCATCGGCGTCTCGCCCGAGCACGCGGATTTCCCCGGCACGCTGACGCTGAAGCCCGACACCTTCATCCGCATGGTGGTCGAGATCGGCGAAAGCGTGGCGGCGGCGGGGATCGAGCGGCTCGTGATCGTCAACGGCCATGGCGGCCAGCCGGGCGCCATCGACCTGGCCGCCCAGGAGCTGCGCCGCCACCGCGGCATGCTGGTCGTCCCCGTGAACAGCTTCGACCTCTATGACGCGCGCGCGCGCTTTCCCGCCGATGAGATCAAGCACGGCATCCATGGTGGCGCGGTCGAAACCTCGATCATGCTGCACCTGAAGCCGGCGTCGGTGCGCACCGGGAAGACACGGGACTTCGCCTCGGCCACTAAGCGCATGGCCGGCCGCTACAAGCGGCTTTCACCCCAGGGCAAATCCGGTTTCGCCTGGCAGGCCCAGGATTTGAACCCTGCCGGCGTGGTGGGCGACGCGCGCCGCGCCGACGCACCCCGCGGCCGCGCGCTGGTCGAGGCCGCCGCCACGCGCCTGGCCGAGTTGTTGGCCGAGGCCTCGCGCGCGCCGCTTAAATCGATCCTGACGCGGAAACGCCGCCGCTGAATTAAAAAAGACTCCTCATCCTGAGCCCGTCGAAGGGTGAGCCTCATGGTTCGACGGGCTCACCATGAGGCTGGTTTTCTAGCCCAGGTTCTTGGCGAAAAAGGCCAGGCTGCGGTCGAGCGCCAGTTTTTTGCTGGCGGGGTCGAAGTCGGCGCGCTGTTCGCAGTTGAAGCCGTGGCCCGACGGATAGACGTGCAGGGTTTGGTTCGGCTGCGCCTTCTTCACGGCGTCCACGTCCGACATGGGGATGCCTTTGTCGTGTTCGCCGAAGTGGAACATCACCGGCACCTTCGGCGTCTCGTCCTTATACGCGGCGATCTGGCCGCCGTAGTAGCAGACGGCGGCAGCGATGCCGTCCAAGCGCGTGGCCGTGAGCCAGGTGACCGAGCCGCCCCAGCAATAGCCGACGGTGCCCACCTTGCCCGCGCTCTGCACGCGCTTCATGGCCGCGCGCACGTCCTTGATCGGATTGTCCCAGCCGACGGCGGCGCGCAGGTCGCATCCGGCCTCGATGTCCTGCGGCGTATAGCCCAGCTCGACCTTCTTCTTCGCGCGGTCGAACAGGCCGGGACAGATCGAAAGATAGCCATGGCGCGCGAACTCGTCGGTGACGCCGCGCATGTGGCTGTTCACGCCGAAAATCTCCTGGATCACCACCAGTGCGCCCTTGGGCTTGCCCTGCGGCTCGGCCAGATAAGCGTCGAAGCCGAAACCGTCTTCGGCGGTGAGCGTGATGGTCTGGCCCATGGCAATCTCCTGCGCTGAAAATACGCGCGGGGTATAGACCTAGTTCCCCGTACCCCGCGGCGCTCCCCGTTTATAGCACGCTTTCGCCGTGGAGTTCGAAGTCCAGCCCATCGCGCTCCACGTCTTCGGAGACGCGCAGGCCGATCGTGAGATCGATGAGTTTGAGGATGATGAAGGACGCCAAGGCGCTCCATGCGATCGTGGCCGCGACGCCGTAAAGCTGCGTCAGCACCTGGGTGGAATTACCTTCGATCAGACCGGGCGTGCCACCGATCGCTTCCACCGCGAACACGCCGGTCAGGATCGCGCCGACGATGCCGCCCACGCCATGGACGCCGAAGACATCCAGCGAGTCGTCGTAGCCGCACATCCTCTTGAGGCCGGATGCGCCCCAGTAGCAGGCGCCGCCCGCGACCAGGCTAATGGCCAAGGCCCCCATCGGGCCGACGAAGCCCGAGGCCGGCGTGATCGCGACCAAGCCGCCAACGGCACCCGAGATGATGCCGAGGACGCTCGGCTTGCCGCGTAGGGTCCACTCGACGAACATCCACGACAGCGCGGCGGCGGCGGTTGCGATCTGTGTCACCAGCATGGCCATGCTGGCGCGCCCATCGGCGGCCGCGGCCGAGCCCGCGTTGAAACCGAACCAGCCGACCCACAGAAGCGCCGCGCCGATCACCGAAAGTATGAGGTTATGCGGCGGGAACGGCTCCGTGCCATAGCCCTTCCGCTTGCCCAGCATGATCGCGGCGACCAGGCCCGCGACGCCCGCGTTGATGTGCACCACCGTGCCGCCGGCATAGTCGAGCACGCCCGCGTCGAACAGGAAGCCCTTCGGCCCCCAGACCCAGTGGGCGACCGGCGAATAGACAGCCAGGGACCAGAGGCTCACGAACCAGAGCAGGGACGAAAACTTCATGCGGTCGGCCACGGCGCCGCAGATCAGCGCGGCCGTGATGATTGCGAAGGTCATCTGGAAGGTGATCCAAACCGACTCCGGGAAACTGGCGTTCAGCCCGCCGACCTCGATGCCGGACAGGAACGCGCGGCTTGTGCCGCCGATCAGCGGAACGCCCTCGGTGAAGGCTAGGCTGTAGCCGATCACGACCCACAGGATCGAAATCACGCAGGTGACCGCGAAGCTCTGCATCACGGTGGCCAGCACGTTCTTTTTCCGCACCATGCCGCCGTAGAAGAGAGCTACGCCCGGGATCGTCATCATCAGGACGAGGGCGGTCGACACCAGCATCCACGCGGTGTTGCCCGTATCCAGAACAGGCGGCCGCGTGGCCGCGGCTTCTTCGGCAAAGGCAGGTCCGCCCGCGAGAATCGCGGCCAGGGCGAAAAGGACGAGACGAATCATGGGGCGGCTCCTGAACGTGCGGCGGGAACGGCGGCGGCTTTCGCGTGGGCGCGAATCGCGTCCATGAGCCTGGCGGGCAGGCGGTCGAGCGACATCCAACCGTTGAGAGCCAGCGGCCAAAGCGGCCCCGAAGCATCGAGGGCGTGTTCACGCGCCTCGCGGGAGTGAGCGCCCGCGACCATGGACGGCTCTTCTTTCCCGCCTTCGCAGGCGAGATCCGGGGCCATTTCCAGCAGGTCGTTGGCGGTCAAATCCATGTCCGAACCGACGTCTTGGCGTGGTCTCGCGGACATACAATTCAATTGCCATGCCGCACTGCGGTACGGCAATTAACGTAATATTTTCAGATATTTAAATGGGGTCCGACGGATTCGAAGGAGTCGAGTTGCCCGAAAATGTGCCTACAAAATAGGCCGACCCTTTTCGCTGCCTATTAATTAGACATTGAATCGGAACAGCATCACGTCGCCGTCCTGGACGATGTAGTCGCGACCTTCCAGCCGCATCTTGCCGGCCGCCTTTGCGGCCTGTTCGCTGCCGGCTGTGACGAAATCGTCATAGGGAATCACCTCGGCGGCGATGAAGCCGCGGGTGAAGTCGGTGTGGATCACGCCCGCCGCTTCGGGACCCGTCGCGCCGCGCCGCACGGTCCAGGCATGGGTCTCCTTCGGACCCGTCGTCAGATAGGTGATGAGGTCGAGGAGCTGATAGCCCGTGCGGATGAAGCGGTCGAGGCCGGCTTCTTCCAATCCGAGTGAGAGGAGAAACTCGAGCCGCTCGGTCTCGTTCTCAAGCTGCGCCAGTTCGGCTTCGATGGCTGCCGAGATCACGACATGCTGGGCGCCCTCGGCCGCGGCGAGCGCGGCGACTTTTTCGCTCAGCGCGTTGCCGTGGGCGGCGCTGCCCTCGTCGACATTCGCGACATAGAGGACGGGCAGGGCGGTGAGCAGTTGCAGCTGGCGGAAGCGCGGCTGGTCCTGCGGCGCGATCTTGACCGTGCGCGCGGGCTTGCCCTCGCGCAGCGCTGCGACCGCGGCTTCCATCATGGGGACGAAGGCTTTCGATTCGACGTCGCCGCCACGCGCCTTCTTGGTCGAGGCATCCAAGCGCCGTTCCAGGGAGTCGAGGTCGGCCAGCATCAATTCCGTCTCGACGATCTCGGCGTCGCGGACGGGATCGACCTCGCCCTCCACGTGGGTGACGTCACCGCCTTCGAAGCAGCGCAGCACGTGGGCCACCGCGTCCACCTCGCGGATGTTGGCCAGGAACTTGTTGCCCAACCCTTCGCCCTTGCTGGCGCCGCGTACGAGGCCCGCGATGTCGACGAACTCGATCTGCGTCGACGCGATTTTCTCGGACTTGGACAGACGCGCCAGCGTCGCCAGGCGCCCATCGGGCACGTCCACGCGGCCGACATTCGGCTCGATGGTGCAGAACGGATAATTGGCCGCCTGGGCCGCCGCCGTGCGCAGCAGCGCGTTGAACAGGGTGGACTTGCCGACGTTCGGCAGTCCGATGATTCCGCATTTGAAGCCCATGGGATTCCGTCAGTTCTCCGTCGCCGTGTCCGTCGCCCGCCGTTCGGGCTTGGGCCTTTGCGGCCGGGTGAGAAGAGCCACGCGGCTCATGAAGTCGGCGTCGCGGCCCGACGCCAGAAGCGGCGCGGCTTCCGCCATCGCGTCGAGCGTGGCCGGCAGCCATTCCTCGTCGGCCTTGCTGAAATCGCGCAAGACCCAGGACAGGACGTGGCTACGGTCGCCCGGATGACCGATGCCGATGCGCACGCGCCAATAATCCGGACCCAGATGGGCGTCGATGCTGCGCAGGCCGTTGTGGCCCGCGCTGCTGCCGCCCAGTTTTACGCGGATCTTGCCCGGCGCCAGGTCGAGTTCGTCGTGGAAGACGAAGACCTTCTCCGGCGCGATCTTGTGAAAGCGCGCGGCCTCGCCGACGGAAACACCGGAGTCGTTCATATAGGTGAGGGGCTTGAGCGCCAGGACCTTGTCCGTGCCGATGCGCCCTTCGGCCAACTGACCGCGATAGCGCGGGCGGAACGGCGCGAACTCGTGCCGCTTGGCGGCCACGTCGATCGCCATAAAGCCAACGTTGTGGCGCTGGTAGCGATGCTCCGGTCCCGGATTGCCCAGGCCAACGAACAGCAGCATGGCCGGGCTCCGGAAGGCGGACGGGGCTTACTTCTTCTTGCCGCCCGCGGCCGGTGCCGCTCCCTTGGCTGGCGCTGCACCCTTGGCCGCTGCGCCACCTGCGGCCGGAGCCGCACCCTTGGCCGCGCCACCCGCGGCCGGAGCCGCTGCGCCACCAGCCGGTGCAGCCGCTGCGCCCTCGGCCGGAGCCGCGCCCTCGGCCGGCTTCGCAACCACCTCTTCGGCCTGGACCGTCGGCGGGGAAATCGCGGCAACGGCGAAGTCACGGCCCTTGATCGTCGGCTCCACGCCCTCGGGCAGCTTCACGCTGCTGATATGAATCGAGTCGTTGATGTCGAGGCCGGTCAGATCGATCGTGATCTTCTCGGGAATGTTGTCGGCCAGGCAGAACAGCGCCACTTCGTGGCGCACGATGTTCAGCACGCCGCCGCGCTTCAGGCCCGGCGAGGCTTCGGCGTTGATGGTCACAATGGGGACGTTGACGCGGATGCGGGTGTTCTTGCCGACGCGCAAGAAATCCAGATGGACGGGAATGTCGCTGACCGGATCCAACTGCAAGTCGCGCGGAAGCACGCGCTGTTTCTTGCCGTCGATCTCGATCTCGTACAACGTCGCGAAAAACGACGTCTTGTGGATCTCGCGGTCGATCTCCTTGAGGTCGACGGAGACGGGCTGCGGCTCGGCCTTCTCGCCATAGACGATCGCCGGGACGCGGCCGCCGCGCCGCGCGTCGCGCGCGCCGCCGGTGCCGAGCTTGCCGCGGGCCTCTGCCTTAATCGTCTGAATCTCGGCCATCGCTTCGATCCTTTCCATTCTTCGGCGGGCGCCGTCTGGCGGCGCCATCGCCTCGGTAAAACCTTTACTGCCTCAGTCGAACAGGCTCGAAACCGAGCTTTCGTCGCTAATCCGCTTGATCGCTTCGCCCAAGAGCGCCGCGATCGGCAACTGGCGGATGTTGCTCGAATTCCGGACCGCCTCGGTCGCTAGGATGCTGTCCGTGATGACCATATTCACGATGGGCGAGGCGGAAATCCGTTCCACCGCTTTGCCCGACAGCACGCCATGCGTCACATAGGCATGGACCGACGCCGCACCGCGCTCCATGAGCGCCACAGCGGCGTTGCCCAGCGTTCCGCCCGAATCCACGATATCGTCAACCAGGACGCAACGCCGGCCATCGACGTCGCCGATGATGTTCATAACCTCGGACTCACCGGCGCGTTCGCGGCGCTTATCAATGATTGCCAGTTCGGCGTCAAGCCGTTTCGCCAGCGCGCGGGCTCGAACCACGCCGCCGACGTCCGGCGAAATGATGACCAAGTCCTTGCTGCCCAAGCGTTCTTTAATGTCCTTGCTGAGCACGGGGGCGGCGAACAGGTTGTCCGTGGGGATGTCGAAAAAGCCCTGAATCTGGCCGGCGTGCAGGTCGAGTGTCAGGACCCGGTTGGCGCCGGCGGTGGTGATCAGGTTGGCCACCAGTTTGGCCGAAATAGGGGTGCGGGGACCGGTCTTACGGTCCTGGCGCGCATACCCATAATAAGGAATCACGGCGGTGATCCGGCGGGCCGAAGCCCGGCGCAGTGCGTCGAGCGTGACCAGCAATTCCATCAGGTGGTCGTTCGCCGGATAGGACGTGGACTGGATCACGAACACGTCCTCGCCCCGGATGTTCTCCAGGATCTCGACGAACACCTCCCGGTCGGAGAAGTGCCGCACGCTCGCCTTGGTCATCGGCAAGTTGAGGGAAGCCGAAATCGCTTCGGCGAGGGGCCGATTGCTGTTGCCGGCGATGATCTTCATTGGCCGTTCGCTGTTGGCGTCGCGCTTGAGTGGGAAGCGGCCCGGCGTCCCCAGGGCGCGCGCAATCTAACAAGCGGTCCTGCCCCTGTAAACACGCCCAAAACCCGGTTTTAAGGGCGTTTTTCGCGATTTTAGCGCGACTGTCCCGGGGTATCGGCGACGCGCTTGATGATCTGCGTCACGCCGGGCGCCGCCGCCTCGGCGATGAGGAAGGCGATATCGCCCCAGGTCTTGTCCAGCGAGCCGGTGGGAACGGCGTTGTTCTGGGCCACCTTGCCCATCTCGCTGCCGTCCGGCCCCAGCACCCGCCAGGTGATGGTGATGGGCTGGGCCCCGCCGCGCGGGGCGCTGATCTCGACCGTGCCCTGCACGATCAGGGCTTCCGGGGTGGGTTTATCGACGATCTTCACCTTGGCCTGCTGCAGGTAGAAGCGCATGGCCCGCGTCAGACTGGTCGCGCCGTCGCCCGGCGCGCCCTCGACCATGCGGACCTCGGCGATGCTTCCCTGGCCGGGCGTGTTCACTGCGCCCTTGTCCTGGATCAGTCCGGCGATCGGTTCGGCCGCCTTGGTCGCCAGGCCGGTCATCACGGCGGGTTGGGCGGTTTGCCAGCCGCGCAGGTCGACCGTCTCGTGCTGCAGGTACTCGCCGATCTTGTTGCCCTCGTGGTCGCTCAGCGTCCACAGGATCAAGACCTTGTTACGCCCCGCGACAGGGGCCGCGGCCAGGCGGCCTTCGAGCACCTGGCTCGACTTGTTGCCGCCCGTGGTGCTGGCCGGAATATTCGCCTCCGACAGCGCCTTGACCATGGCGTTGGCCAAAGCGACCGAAATCTCTGGCGGTGCGCCCTCGATGTTCGGATTGACGACGATGCCGGCGCCGTCGGGCAGCTCCAAAACTTTCTTCGACTTCTGGACTTCTGCTTTCGTGTGCGCGAACGGCTGCGGCAGGGGCGTGCAGGCCGCGGCGTTCAGAAGGATGAGGAGGCTGGCCGCAAGGCTACGCCAGCACACAGCTCGCCATCAGACCGAAGAACAGGAAGATGAGGAAGAAGATGAGGTAGGGCATGAGGCCTCGGCCGCCGCGAGAGTTGGGAGGGCGGAGGCGGAATTATAGCGTCCGCCGCCGGCCGAAACAGGAGCGCGTCACGCCAAATACGTCGAACGCGAAATGATGTCTCCGCTCCAGGAATAGATCGAGAGCAGCGAGGCGTCGTCTGTTTCCATCGCGTGCGACACGCCGGAGGGATGGAGGATGAAGTCTCCCGGCTCCTTGCGCGAGGCCATGTCGGCCTTGATCCACGTGCTGGGACCGGCCAGCAGGTGATACAGCTCGGCGGCCGGATGCGAATGGGCGGGATAATGCATGCCCGGGCCGATCAGGGTGAAGCCGAGGCGGGTGTCCGCGCTGCGGAACGAACCCGTCGTCGGCCCCAGGATCTCGCAGAAGGCGATGTCCTGGGACAGATCGCGTTCGCCTGGCCGCGGCGCATAGCCGTAGTACCAGAGAAGGTCGTCCTGCGCGGCCGCGATCGCATCCGCGACCGCGCGGCCGGGGCCCTTTCGCGTGGCGTCGAGCGCACCGGGCAGATGCTTTACGGCGCCTGCGTTGACGCGGTTGCCTTCGAGCGCGGCCGGCTGAAGCTTCGCCGTCGTCGACAGCATATGGTCGACCTCGCGCTTCACGCTCGGGTCCTTCACCGAAAGATTTGCGTAGTAGGTGCGGATGGTGCGGACGAGGTGGGCGACGCGTTCG
>JAPLOM010000058.1 GCA_026400755.1 Alphaproteobacteria bacterium | reverse complement strand
TCCTTCGGCAGGCCCGACGCGACGCCCGCCGCGGCCAACGATTCGGCCAACAGGAACACATAGGCCGGGCCGCCACCCGAGACGGCCGTGACGGCATCGAGCAATTCTTCCTGATCGACCCAAGCCACTTCGCCGACCGACTTCAGAAGATCGTCGGCCACCTTGCGCTGGGCGGCGGAGACTTGCTTGTTCGGACAGCCCACTGTGATGCCGCGCCCGACCGCGGCCGGAGTGTTCGGCATCGAGCGCACGATAGCGGCCTCGGCGCCCAGCTTGCCCTCGAAATAGGCGATGGTCTTGCCGGCGGCGATGGAGAGGAACAGGCAATCCGGCGCGGTGAACCGGCGATAGGCGCCGATGACGCCATCCATGCTCTGCGGCTTCACCGCCAGCACGACGACCTCGGCCTTCAAATCGGCGGGAAGCTGGGCGCCGTCGGCATAGACGGAGACGCCGTGTTCTTTCTTGAGGCCATCGGCGCGGCCCTGGTCGGGCTCAACGACATGCACCTGCGACGGCTTCACGCCACGGGCAAGCCAGCCCGCCAGCATGGCGCCGCCCATCTTGCCGCCGCCGACCAAAACCAGGGAACCACGCATGGAAGGATCAGGCCTCGCCCACTGTCTCCAGCAGCGCCGCTTGCAGCGCTTCTTCCGGCTTTTTACCGCCCCAGATCACGAACTGGAAGGTGGGATAGAACCGCTCGCACTCCGCGACCGCGACGTCGAGCAGATCCTCGAGCTGTTCCACCGTGGCGCCGTTGGCGCCCCGGAGCAGCAGCGTGTGCCGGAAGATCGGCATCCGATCATCCTGGGCGACCTCGAAATGGCCAACCCAGATCTTGGGATTGATCATGCCGACCACTTCATAGACCGCCGTCTGGCGCGCCTGCGGCACCCGGATGTCGAGCGCGCAGGAGAAGTGAAGAGCCGAAAGATCGTTGGACCAGGCAAGATGAAGGCGGTAATCGCACCATTGGCCGCCTATTCCGGCGACCAGTTCCTCATCGCTCATGCGTTCGTGCGCCCACTCGTTGGCGGTCACGATCTCTTCCATCACGTCGAGGGGATTGGTGCTGGCGTACTTGGTCTCGTTGGAAAGGGCGGTCATTCGTGAGCGCCTCCGTCGGGACCCGCTGGCCGCGGAAACGACCACCGGCCTTTTTTCATCAGACCGACACATTGTATGAGAACGCCGCTGAGTACACTACAAAAAGTAGTTATCCCCAAAAATTTCTCGCCTGGGCCGCAGTTGACCCAATGCGGTAACAGACTCCGTCGTCAGTCGCGGCGCGTTCCGGAGGTCTTCGCGAGTGCGCTTTCCAGAGCGGCCAGGCGCTTCTCGGCAACCTCCTGCTCGATGCGCGCCTTCGCGGCCATTTCCTTCACGGCTTCGAATTCCTCGCGGCTGACGAGTTGCATGTCGCCAAGCAAGCGCTGCATCTGTTGACGCACCATGGCTTCGACCTCGGTGCGCAGACCGGTCAGGAGTCCCAACGTGCCGCCCGCCATGCGCGCGAGGTCGTCGAAGAATCGATTCTGAGTCTGCATGGTGGCGGCTCCGGCGCGAATTGAGGAATGCGGCGATTATGGTCGCGCCTCCCGTGCCGCGCAACGGACGGCGCTTCCTTGCGGCCATGCGCGCGCGCACCTATAACGGTGCCGCCAACAACGGAGAGCCCATGTTCGTCGTCACGGGGGGCGCCGGTTTCATCGGCTCGAACCTGGTCGCGGCACTCGATGCGCGCGCGCCAGGCCAAGTGGTCGTCTGCGACCGCCTGGGCACCGGCGACAAATGGCGCAACTTGGCCAAGCGCGACCTGGCCGGTGTGGTGGCGCCCGAAGCCTTGCCCGATTTCCTCACGACCAACGCGCATCAGGTCAAGGCGCTGTTCCATCTGGGCGCCATCTCGTCCACCACCGAGACCGACGCCGATCTTCTCTTTGCCAACAACGTCGCCTTTTCGCTCGACCTCTGGCGCTGGTGCGCCAAGCGCGCCGTTCCGTTCATCTATGCCTCCTCCGCCGCGACCTATGGCGACGGCGCTGCGGGCTTCGACGATGACTTCTCGATCGAGGGGCTGGCCAAGCTGCGTCCGCTCAACCCCTATGGTTGGTCCAAGCACATGTTCGACCGGCGCGTCGCGCGCTTGATCGAAGTGGGCAAGAAGCGGCCGCCGCAGTGGGCGGGCCTGAAGTTCTTCAACGTCTACGGCCCGAACGAGTACCACAAGGACGATATGATGAGCGTCGTCGCCCAGGTCTATCCCCGCGCGACGCAGGATCAGCCCGCGCGCCTCTTCAAGTCGCACAACCCCTCCTACAAGGACGGCGGGCAGTTGCGCGACTTCATCTGGGTCGGCGATTGCGTATCCGTGATGCTGTGGCTGCTGGACAATCCGAAGGTGTCCGGCCTGTTCAACCTGGGCACCGGCAAGGCACGCAGCTTCGGCGACCTGGCGACAGCCGTGTACCGCGCATCGAACCGTCAGCCGCTGATCGAATACGTCGACACGCCGGAGCATCTGCGCGCGAAGTATCAGTATTTCACCGAGGCGCGCATGGCGCGGCTGCGCGCGGCGGGTTACACGCAGCCCTTCACCGAACTGGAAGACGGCGTCGCGCGCTATGTGCGCGACTATCTGGCCGCATCCGATCCGTATCTTTAGCCCATGTTCGCCGCCATCCCGTTTCCCGCCCTCGACCCGGTCGCGCTGCAGATCGGCCCCATCGCCATCCGCTGGTACGCGCTGGCCTATATGGCCGGCCTGCTCATCGGCTGGCGCTATATGCGCGCCGTCGCATCGTGGCCGCCGCGCGTCCTGGAGGCCAAGGCCGTCGACGACTTCCTGCTGTGGGCCACCTTCGCGATCATCCTGGGCGGCCGTCTCGGCTACGTCCTTTTCTATCAGCCGATTCATTTCTTCCAGAACCCCGAAGACATCGTCGCCGTCTGGAAGGGCGGCATGTCGTTCCATGGCGGCCTGCTCGGCATGGTGCTGGCAATCGTTCTCTATGCGCGCCGCCAGCGCGTGCCGATGCTAGCCCTGGGCGATCGGGTCGCCTGCGTCGTACCGATCGGCCTGTTCTTCGGACGCATCGCCAATTTCATCAACGGCGAATTGTTCGGCCGCCCGGCCGACTTGCCATGGGCCATCGTCTTTCCGGGCGGCGGGCCGCTGCCGCGCCATCCGAGCCAGCTCTACGAGGCCGGCCTCGAAGGCATCGTCCTGTTCCTCATCCTGTGGCTGGCCTCACGGTCCCAAGCCGTGCGCACGCGCTATGGCTTGCTGACCGGCCTGTTCCTCTGCGGCTATGCGATCTTCCGTTCCACCGCCGAACTGTTCCGCGAACCCGACGCCCATATCGGCTTCCTCGCGGGTGGCGTGACCATGGGCCAGATCCTCTCCCTCCCCCTGCTCCTGGCCGGGCTGTTCCTGATCGCGCGGGCCCGCCCGAAGCCGTGACCCCTCTCGCAGCCCTCCTCCGCGACCTCATCGCCAAGGACGGCCCGATCACCGTCGAGCGCTATATGGCCGAGGCGCTCGGCCATCCCACACACGGCTATTACGTTACGCGCGATCCGTTGGGCGCTGGCGGCGACTTCACCACCGCCCCCGAGATCAGCCAGATGTTCGGCGAGATGATCGGCCTGTGGTGCGTCGCCACCTGGCGGCGCATGGGCGAGCCCTCGCCGTTCGTGCTGGCTGAACTGGGGCCAGGGCGCGGCACGCTGATGGCCGACGCGCTGCGCGCGGCGCGGCTGGAGCCGCGCTTCTTGGACGTGGCGCAACTGCATCTGGTCGAGACCAGCCCGGCCTTGCGCGAAAAGCAGAGTGCCGCGCTGTCCACTTACCGTCCGGCGTGGCATGCGGATTTCAGCGCCGTACCAGATGGCCCCTTGCTGCTGGTGGCCAACGAGTTCTTCGACGCCCTTCCCATCCGCCAATTCGAACGGACGGCGGACGGATGGCGCGAGCGCCTGGTCGGCCATGATGGAGAGAGGTTCGTCTTCGTCCTTTCATCCAGCGAACCGGATGAAACACTTCCCAGCAATGCGCCTGCTGGCGCGATCATGGAAAACTCGCCCGCGTCCCTTCGCATCATGCGCGAAATCGGCGAACGGATCGCGCGCCACGGCGGCGCGGCGCTCGCGATCGACTATGGCTATGTCCGCACGGAAGGCACACGCGCCTGGGGCGAGACGCTCCAGGCCGTGCGCGGCCATCAGCGCCACGATCCCCTGGAAGCACCCGGCGAGGCCGACCAGACCGCCCATGTGGACTTCGCGGTCTTGGCCCGCGCCGCGCGCGACGCCGGCGCCGTCGCGCATGGGCCATTGCCGCAAGGCCTGTTCCTCAAAGCGCTCGGCATCGAGGTTCGCGCGCTGCGGCTCGCGCGGGACGCCACGCCCGAACAGCGCAAGGCCATCGATGCCGCGCTGCATCGCCTGACCCACGCCGACGGCATGGGCCTCCTCTTCAAGGCGTTGGTGATCGCGCATCCGTCCTTGGGCGCGCCGGACGGATTCGCCTGAGTGCGGGTTGCCGCGCGCGCACGCGATCCCTAATCTGATCGCAGCCGTTTCAAGGCCGCCGGACACGAGGGGAGATCGAACACATGGCCCACTTCACGAACGCCGAGTTCAAGAGCCGCCAGCAGAAGACAATCAAGGAACTGGAACGGCGTGGTCTGCATGGCATCCTGATCTTCCGGCAGGAGAGCATGTACTACCTGACCGGCTACGAGACGTTCGGCTATTGCTTCTTCCAGGCCATGTATCTGGGCACCGACGGCAAGATGTTCCTCCTGACCCGTTGGCCCGACGCGATCCTGGCGCGCAAGATCACCGTCCTGAAGGACAAGGACATCCACGTCTGGACCAACCTGCCGGACGCGAACCCCTCGCTCGATCTGAAGCGCCTCTTGGACTCCCAACACTGCAAGGGCAAGCGCATAGGCATCGAGTACGACGCCTATGGCCTGACCGGCGCCATCCACCGCAAGCTGTCGGCCGCGCTCAACGACTTCTGCCACCTGGAAGAAGCGTCCGACCTGGTCACGCGCCTGCGCTATGTGAAGAGCCGGGCCGAGATCGAATGCATCCGCAAGGCGGCGGCCTTGGCCGACCGCGCGCTGATCCCCGCCAACCAGCTGGCCGTGGCCGGCGCCTACGAGGGCGACATCCTGGCCGCTATGCAGAGCGAAATCTTCAAGGGCGGCGGCGACTGGCCGGGCAACGACCAGATCATCGGCTCCGGGCCGCGCGCTCTCATCGGCCGCTACACCTCGGGCCGCCAGACGCTGAAGAAGAACGACCAGCTCACCATCGAATGGGCCGGCTCTTACCTGCGCTATCACGCGGCCATGATGCGCACGATCGTGATCGGCAAGGTCAATCCGCGCCAGCGGAAGATGCACGACGTAGCCGTTGAGGCGCATTGGGCCACGGTCAAGGCGATCAAGCCCGGCAACACCTGCGGCGACGTCTTCGAAGCCTATGCACGCACGTGCGACAAGCGCGGCATGGGCAAGCACCGGCACACGGCCACGGGCTACAGCATGAGCGCGGTGTTCCAGCCGACCTGGATGGACTGGCCGATGTTCTACCGGGACAATCCGGCCGTCATCGAGGTGGGCAATACCTTCTTCGTCCACACGCTGATCTTCGATCAGCAGCGCAACCTGGCGGTGGCGCCCGGCCAATCCTACGTCGTCACGAAGAAAGGTGCCGAGCCGTTGTCGAAGAGCAAACTCGACCTCGTAATCAACGACTGACGACGTGCCGCCCGAACCGCTCCGCTCCCGGGCGCTGGACGCGCCCGGCATCCATCACGGTTTCTTCGGCCGCAAGGGTGGCGTGAGCGAAGGCCTCTACGATTCGCTGAATTGCGGCTTCGGCTCCAAGGATGCGCGCGCGGCGGTGGCCGAAAACCGGGCACGCGCCGCGGCGGCCTTGGGCGGAAAACCCGACATGCTGGTGACGGGCTACCAGATCCACAGCCCGGACGTCGTCCATGTCGAGACGCCCTGGCTTCCGGGCGACGCGCCCCGGGTGGATGGGCTGGTCGCGACCAAGCCCGGCATCGTGCTGGGCGTCCTGGCCGCGGATTGCGCGCCGGTCCTGTTCGCCGATCCCATCGCGAAGATCGTCGGCGCGGCCCACGCGGGCTGGCGCGGCGCGATCGGCGGCGTGCTGGACGCCACGGTGGACGCCATGGTTCGCCTGGGCGCGCGCGTCTCCTCGATCCGCGCGGCCGTGGGTCCTTGCATCGGCAAGGACTCCTACGAAGTGGGTCCGGAGTTCCCCGCGCCGTTCCTCACCGAGAATCCCACCAACCGCGATTTCTTCCGGCCGGCGAAACGGGAAAGCCATTTCATGTTCGACCTGACAGGCTATGTCGGACGGCGGCTGGAGCGGCTGGGCTTGGGCGCCGTCGAGCGGCTGGAGCGCGACACCTGCGCGGAGGCCGATTCCTTCTTCAGTTATCGCCGCTCGTGCCTCAAGAGCGAGGCAGACTTCGGCCGCGGCCTATCGGCCATCACGCTTGCGGAATGATGTCATGACCGAACGCGTCGCCCACCTCGTCCGCACC
>JAPLOM010000036.1 GCA_026400755.1 Alphaproteobacteria bacterium | reverse complement strand
TCTGGCGTTGGTTCGAAAAGACGGCCCCTCCAGGTTCGTGGGTAAAAAGGGCGTTTGCGTAAATGGTGACCTGGACACTCGATGATATTCCTTGGGACAAGTTCGACCCCGCCCGGGTCGATCCCGAGGTGCTGCGCCTTGCAAAGGCCGCCAGCGTTGTCGAGCATAACGGGCGCGACTATGCCCGCTACCTCATGGAAGTCTTCCCGGACGATCTCGACTTCCACGTCGTCGCCCGCCAATGGGCGGTGGAAGAGGTGCAGCACGGCCAGGCGCTCGCGCGCTGGGCCAAGCTTGCCGACCCGAATTTCGATTTCGACAAGGCCTTCGCCGACTTCTCTAGCCAGATCAAACTGCCGACCGGCGTCGATGCCTCTGTGCGCGGCTCGCGCGTGGGCGAGTTGATCGCGCGCTGCATCGTCGAGGTCGGCACGAGCTCTTATTACAGCGCGCTCGGCGCGGGCACCGAGGAGCCGGTCTTGCGCGAGATTTGCCGCCGCATCGCTTCTGATGAATTCCGCCACTACAAGATGTTCTACGACCACATGAAGCGCTATGCGGAGCGCGACCATATCGGCTTCTGGCGCCGGATTTGGGTCGCTTTGGGCCGCATCGGCGAATCCGAGGATGACGAACTGGCCTACGCCTACTACACGACCAATCATGCCGGCCAAGGCGAGTACGACCGCAAACGCTACATCAACGCTTATATGAGCCGGGCTTATCTGTTCTATCGCCCGGGTCATCTTCAGCGCGCCATCGCCATGATCCTCAAGGCCGTGGGCATCCGTCCCGGCGACCGCACCCTGGCCGTCATGGCCCGCGCGCTTTACGCATTCCTGCGCGTCCGCCGTATCCAAATGGCGCGCACCGGCGCGTGAGCCCCGCGCCCCTCGTCCTTCACGGCCATTTCGAATCCGGCAACGTCTACAAGGTGGCGCTGATGTTCGCCTTGTCGGGCGAGCGCTTCACCTATCGCCATGTCGATCTCTTCAACGGCGCAACGCGGACGCCCGATTTCCTGCGTCTCAACCGTTATGGAGAGGTGCCCGTTCTCGAGGACGGCGCGCTGGTTCTCTCGCAATCGGGCGCGATCCTGACCCATCTGGCCGCGAAGTTCGGCCGTTTCGGCGGGCGCGACGAGAAGGAGCGGCTGCGCGTTCTCGAATGGCTGTTGTGGGACAACCATCGCCTCACGGCCAATGTCGGGACGATGCGTTTCTACCGCCGCTTCGCGAAGCCAGAGCCGGGCATGGTGGATGTCTTCAAGACGCGCGGTCTCGTGGCGCTGACGCGGCTCGAAACCCATCTGGGCGAGAGCCGGTTCCTGGTCGATGAGCCGACCATTGCCGATATTTCCTGCTGCGCCTACGTCTTCTGGCTCGACCAGGCCGGGCTCGATCTAGCGGCCTATCCGAACATCCAAGCCTGGCTTGGCCGCATCGTGTTGCTGCCGGGCTTCAAGCCCGCGGCAGAATTGCTGCCGACGGCCTAGCGCTCATCCGCCCAACAGGGCGCAGAATTCTTCCATCACGTCGACATAGAGCTTGCGCTTGAATGGCACGATCAGGCGCGGCAGGTCCGCAGGCGCGATCCACTGCCAGGCCTCGAATTCGGGATGCTCGGTCTCGAGGTCGATGTCGGAATCCTTGCCGGTGAAGCGGGCCGCGAACCATTTCTGCTTCTGGCCGCGATAGCGGCCTTTCCATGCCGTGCGGCCCAAATCCGGCGGCAGGTCATAGGCGAACCAGTCCTGGGATTCCGCCAGGATTTTTGCCTTGTCCGTGCCGATCTCTTCCTTCATCTCGCGCAGGGCGGCCGCGCGCGGCTCCTCGCCTTCGTCGATGCCGCCTTGAGGCATCTGCCAATGGTCGCCGTCCATGTCGTTGCGCCGGCCGACCCAGACGCGGCGCTTGTCGTTGATCAGCATGATCCCGACCCCGAGGCGATAGGGCCGGTCGTCGGTCTTTTTCTTTTTTGTCATGGATAGATTCCCGTGCTGGCGATAGCGCTGACCGGCGTCAGGACAAAGCCGCGATCCTCGATCGTACTGGACCAGGCCGCGACGCGTTCGATCGTGACCGGGAATGGAAAGCCGATGCCGATGGCATGGCCCTGGCGGCGCGCGACCATCTCCAGCTCCGCCAGCTTGCCGTCGATGGCGACGCGCGCGGCTTGGCCGTCGATGAAGCGGTCGTTGGCCGCGCGCGGCAGGTTGATCTCGGCGGCGACCTGTCCGATCACGCTGGCCGGCGTAGAGCGGTTGTCGAGAAACAGCAGGCCACGATTCTTGACCTCCTGTAGCACCGGCCGCAGGGAATCCGCCGAGGTGGAGAAGCGGGACCCCATGTGGTTGGTCACCCCGACATAGCCGGTGAAGCGCGACAGCGCCCAGCGCAGACGCTCCAGATTTTGGGCGGGCAGCAGCGAGGTCAGCAGCGTATGCGGGCCTGGATTGCTGTCGGGATAATTGATCGGCTCCATCGGCACGGACAAGAGCACCTCGTGGCCCGCGACGCGTGATAGGTCCAGCCATTGGTGCTTGTTGCCCGCGTAGGGCGAGAAGGCCAGCGTGACCGCGCCGGGCAGGCGTTGGATGGCGGCTTCGGTCGCCGCGTCGCTCAGGCCCAGATTGACGATGACGATGGCGATCTTGGGACGCGGATCGGTCGGATCGGAGGGGCGCGCATAGGTGCGCCACGCCACCTTGCCGTCGGCGGATGGCTTGGGCAGGGGGCCGTCGGGCCCGCGCTCGACAAGGCCCGGATCGAGGGCGGGCGGCAACGACGTCGTCTGCGGGATGGCAGGCGGTGGCGCCGGTGCTGGCGCGGGAGGCGACGGGATCGGCGGTACCGGCGCCAAGGCTGGAACGGAGGGCGGTATCGGCGCGGGCGGTTTGGCCGGCGGCACCGGAAACAGGGTGACGACGGGCTCGGGGGCCGGCTCCGGCTCCGGCGCCGCGGCTTCTGGCAACAGCGGATCGAGGATTAGTGGCGGCGGGCCGAGGGCGATCTCAATGATGGCGCCGGGTGGATCGTCGCGCGCCATGCGCGCGGCCGGGTCGTCGGTCAGCGCAAGCCAAAAGACCAGTGCGGCGAAGCTGGCGGCGACAAGAGCCGCCGCCGACACAAGCGCGTAGACGCTGGCGCGGCCTTTCCCCCGGCGCGCCACGGCACGGCGTCAGTTGACGCTTTGGTTGCTCTGCGGGTTCTTCGCCGACGCGCCGCGCAGGAATTCCAGCGCCTTGTTGAGTTGGTAGTCCTGGGGCTGCTCGCCGGCCTTGTATGGCGGCGGGCGGTCGACGGGGCGCTCGGCGGGCTTCTGCTCGGCGCCCGCCTTCTGGTTGTTCTTCAGCGAGCGCTTCAGGTCAGCCTCGTGCTTTTCCTTCTCTTCCGTCGCGACGCCTTCCTGGCGCGGCTGATCGACCAGAATGTCGGGCTCGATGCCGCGGGCCTGGATGGAGCGGCCCGACGGCGTGTAATAGCGCGAGGTGGTCAGGCGGATGGCGCCGTGACCCTGGATCGGGATGATCGTCTGCACCGATCCCTTGCCGAAGGTGGGCATGCCCAGGATGGTCGCGCGCTTGTGGTCCTGCAACGCGCCGGCCACGATCTCGGACGCCGAGGCTGAACCGCCGTTGACCAGCACGACAATCGGCAGGCCATTCAGTTCGTCCGGGCCGCGCGCGTTGAACACGGTGGCTTCGTCCGGCCGGCGGCCGCGCGTCGAGACGATCATGCCCTTGGTCAGGAATGCGTCGGAGACAGCGATCGCCTGATCCAGCAGGCCGCCTGGGTTGTTGCGCAGGTCGAGCACGAGACCCTTCAGGTTCTTGCCCAACTCGGACTTGATCTTGGTGATGGCGGCGTCCAGCGCCGAGGAGGTCTGCTCGTTGAACGCGGTCACGCGGATATAGCCGATGTTCCCCTCGATCTTGGAACGCACCGACTGGACGCGGATGACGTCGCGCATGAGCTTGACGTCGAAGGGCGGCTGCTCGCCGCGCTTGATGGTCAGCGTGATCTCGGTCTTCACCTTGCCGCGCATCTTGTCGACGGTTTCGGCCAAGGTCATGCCCTGCACGGATTCGCCGTCCAGGCCCACGATCAAGTCGCCCGGCTGGATGCCGGCACGGAACGCGGGCGTGTCGTCGATGGGCGAGACGACCTTCACGAAGCCGTTCTCCATCGTGACCTCAATGCCCAGGCCGCCGAACTCGCCCTTCGTGTTGACCTGCATGTCCTGGTAGCTCTTGGCATCCAGGTAGCTGGAATGCGGATCGAGCGAGGACAGCATGCCCTTGATGGCGTTTTCGATCAGGTCCTTGTCGCTGACGGGCTCGACGTAATCGGATCGCACCCGTTCGAAGACGTCACCGAACAGCTTGAGCTGACGGTAGGTCTCCGAACTCGACCCCGGTTTGGCCTCTGGCGTCTTGGAGTCCGCCGCATACGCGATGGACGAGGTTGCCAAGCACACGGCGAGCGCGGCTGCCGCGAACGTTTTGCGAATCATCCACCGACCTTGTCGTTTCGTGCCGTCAGCACGGACACGGGGTTAACAGGACGCCCATTCCGGCGCAGTTCGACGTAAAGCGCCGGACGTCCACTTTCTGGATTTCCCATGAGGCCAACGGGTTCACCGGCCACAACGCTTTGCCCTACGACCCCGTCGATTCTCGATAATCCAACGAGGATCGTATGATATCCGTCCGTCTGTTCGATGATCAAGATTTGCCCGTAGCCCCGGAAGGGTCCCGCAAAGGCCACCTGCCCGTCGAAAGGGGCCACCACCTGGGCGTCCGGCCGGGTTTCGATCGTGATGCCCTTTTCCAGCCCCCCTGCCGGGCCTTCCTGGCCGAAGGTCCGGATAATCTGGCCCCGGACCGGCAGCATGGCCCGGCCGGCGGATTCCACGGGGGGCCTGAGCACCACCTGGGCTTCGGGGGCAGGGGTGGAGGGCGAGGAAGAGGGGGCGGGCGGGCGAGAACGAGGCTCACCCCGCTCGGCCTTTTCGGTCGGTGGCACGGGCTTGGGGGGCGGGGTCTTGGGGCGGACCGATTCGAGCTTTTCCAGCAGTTCGCGGATGTCTTTTGCCTCGGAGGCCAGCCTGGCGTTGCGCTTGGCCAAGGCTGCCTTCTGCTCCTCGGCCGCCGCCGCCACCTTCGACTTTTGCTCGGCCATGCGGTCCAGCCGTGCGCGTTCGTGACGGAGCGAATCCAGCGCCGAGGCTAGCTGCCGCCGCCTGGTGGCAATGTCCGCGCGCAACTCGGCCAGCTCGTCCAACTCGGCCTGCAGCGTGCGCGAGCGATCCTCGATGGCGGGCACGGCGGCGCGGATGAGGAGCGCGCTGCGGATCGTGTCGGACGGCGCCTCCGGCATCGCGATCAGAGCCTCTGGCGGTTGGACGGCGATGCGTTCCAGCGCAGCCAGAAGCTGGATCAGCTGCGCGCGCTTGCCGCCCAGCGCCGCAGTGCGGCTGGCCAGCTCGGCGTTCAGCTTGTCGAGCTTGCGCTCGATCGTGGTGATTTCCTCTTCGCGGTCTTGGGTTGTGCGCGCGGCGTCGACCGCCTTGGTGCGAAGCTCCTCGGCCTCTTTCGAAAGCGATTCGGCCTCGCGGCCCAGCGCGGTTTCCTTCTGCCGGCCGGCCTCCAGCGCCTTCTCGACGTCCTTGAGCTTCTTGCCGCTTTTCTCGGGCGGCGCCGCGTGGGCATGGCCGAGCGCAAGCGCCGCGGCGATTAGGAGCACCAACGATCCCAGGCGTCCGCCGCGCGACGCCGTGATCAGGCGCTGGCCTCCGCCAAATCCGGCAGGTCCAGGCCCCACATCTTTTCCAGATTGTAGAAGCGCCGCTTCTCGGGCCGGAACAGATGGACGATCACATCGCCGGCATCGACCAGAACCCATTCGGCGTTCGCCATTCCTTCGACCGGGACGGGGCGGATTCCCTTTTCCCGCAACGCTTCGACCACGCGATCGGCCAGCGTGGTCAGGTGCCGGCCCGAGCGTCCGCTGGCGATGACAAGATAGTCGGCGATGCTGCTTTTGCCGGAGAGGTCGATGACGGAGATATCCTCGCCCTGACCTTGGTCGAGCGTCTCCTCGATGAGCGACAGAAGGCGCTGCTGTGCATTCGGCGCGGCCTTACGCGGGGCTATGTCGCTCTCCCTTGGGTCGTCGTGCCTTCTCCCAGCCTCATCCGCCTCTCGCGTTCGGCCCGGCGCTGCCGCAGGGCCGTGGACGAACTCGGGTGGAGCGCGGTCCGGAAGAAAACCCAGGCGGGCGGCTTGCGGTACGCCAGACCCCGGGCCTGTTCCGGATCGATCCGCCTCCGCGCGAAGCGCTCGGCGACCGCTCCGTCCAACGCCGAATCAGAATAAGAAGGGCGGTCGAAAACCGCAACGGGAACTTCGCGCATCAGGCGCATCCAGCCGCGCCATTTTGGCAGTTGGATGAAATTGTCGGCGCCGATGACCAGCACGAAATGGGCGCGCGGGAAACGCCGCTTTAATGCGCGCACGGTGTCGAGGGTGAAGCGGGTGCCCAGGCGCTTCTCGATGTCCGTCACGCGGATGCGCGGATCGCGCGCCAAGGCGCGCGCCGCAGCCAGCCGCGCCGGCAAGGGCGCCATGCCGCGTACGGGCTTCAGCGGGTTCTGGGGCGTCACGAGCCACCACAATTCGTGCAGGCCCAGATGCCGGATGGCCAGGCGGCTGAGATGGAGATGCCCGTCATGGGCTGGGTTGAACGAGCCGCCCAAGAGGCCGATCCGCGGCGCGCCGGGCCGGAGCGCCAGGGCCTCGCGATCCGCCGGCGCCCGCCGGACGGGGCGTTTGGCGGGGGCGTTGCGCGCGGTTGCTCGTTGCATCATGCGTGCAAAAGTTTAGCCCGAAGCCGTTTCTGCGGTCACGGATGTCTCGACCGCCTCTTGGCGTGCGCGCTGGGCGCGCTGCACCTGGGTCAGGACTTTGCCCAGCGCCTCGTCGACGCCCTGGTGGGCGACGCCCGAGATCGCCAGAACCGACTTGCGCGCGGCCTTGGCCAACGCTTTGCGCCGTTTTTCGAAGGTTTCCTCGTCGACCGCGTCCATCTTGTTGAGGGCGACGATCTCGGACTTCTTGTCCAGCTTATGGCCGTACGCCTTCAGCTCCTTGCGGATGGTCTTGTAGGCGGCGACCGGGTCTTCGAGCGTGCCGTCGACCAGATGCAAGAGGACGCTGCAGCGTTCGACATGGCCGAGGAAGCGCGTGCCCAGGCCGCGGCCTTCGTGGGCGCCCTCGATCAGGCCGGGAATATCGGCCAGCACGAACTCCTCGCCATGCACGCGCACCATGCCCAGGTGCGGCGACAGGGTGGTGAAGGGATAGTCGGCGATCTTGGGTTTGGCCGCGGTGACGCTGGCCAGGAAGGTGGATTTGCCCGCGTTGGGTTGGCCGACCAGGCCTGCGTCGGCGATCAGCTTCAGGCGCAGCCACAGCCAACGCTCGGTACCCGGCGTGCCGGGGGTGGCCTTGCGTGGCGCGCGGTTGGTCGACGATTTGAAGCGTGCGTTGCCGCGTCCGCCTTCGCCGCCGTCGGCCAGCACCACACGCTGGCCGGGCTTGGTCAAGTCGGCTACGACCGTCTTGTTGTCGTCTTCCAGGATCTCGGTGCCCACGGGCAGCTTCAGGATCGTGTCCTTTCCGCCCGCGCCGCTGCGGTTCGCCCCTTCGCCTGGCCGGCCCGCGGCTGCCCGGAAATGCTGCTGGTAGCGATAGTCGATCAGCGTGTTCAGCCCTTCGACCGCGACCGCGATCACGTCGCCGCCCTCGCCGCCGTCGCCGCCGTCCGGCCCGCCGTACTCGATGAACTTCTCGCGCCGGAACGCGATCACGCCGCCGCCGCCGTCACCGCTGCGCAAGTAGATCTTGGCTTGATCGAGGAACTTCATGGTCCGTCCTCAGCCGCCCGCCGTCCGGAATTGAAAAAGGGGAATGGTGACCCATTCCCCTTGATCGAAATCCGTCTAATGGGGCCGGTCAGCTCGCCGTCTTCACCGAGATATAGGTCCGCTCGCCGGAGGTGTTGAACTCAACGCGCCCGCCTTCGAGCGCGAACAGCGTGTGGTCGCGGCCCATGCCGACATTGCGGCCCGCGCAATACTTGGTGCCGCGCTGGCGGACCAGGATGTTGCCGGGGATGACGGCCTGGCCGCCGAACTTCTTGACGCCGAGGCGCCGGCCGTCGGAGTCGCGCCCGTTGCGCGAACTGCCGCCTGCTTTCTTATGTGCCATTGCTCTGCCCTCTCCGCTTACTGCGCGCGGATATTGGTGATGCGCAGCACGCTGACCGCCTGACGGTGGCCGCGCTTGCGGCGATAATTCTGGCGCCGCTTCTTCTTGAAAACGATCAGCTTGGGACCGCGCGCCTGCTCCAGCACCGTCGCGGTCACAGCCGCGCCGCTGATGAAGGGATGGCCCACGGTACGGCCGTCGCCGTCGCCGATCAGCATGACCTTGTCGAAGGTCACCTCGGCACCGGCATCGCCGTCGAGCTTCTCGACGAAGATCACGTCGTTCTTGGCGACCTTATACTGCTTGCCGCCGGTTTGGATGACTGCGTACATGGGCCCCGTCCGCGGACCTTGCGATCACGTCTGAACTTGAATTGAAAATACCCGGTTTCGAGCCCCCATGGGCCCAGCCGGACAAGGGCGCGAATATAGCCGGGGTCACCGAACTGTCAAACAATTTGACGGGATTTCCGCCCTTTTTCGGCCTTATTTGCATATTCGGCCGAGCCTCGGTTGCGGTCCAAAAGCCCTTCGATTAGGCTCCGGCCCCCTTAGCGGAGGGGTGCCAGAGCGGTCGATCGGGGCGGTCTCGAAAACCGTTGTACCCTTTGGGTACCGTGGGTTCGAATCCCACCCCCTCCGCCACCTTTCCTCTCTTAACAATAATCTCAAGCTCTCAAAGCGGCGGGCCGCCTTCGGACGCCGCTCATTTTTCTTTAGCGCAAAGTCAGTGCGCCGCGCGGCTTGACGCGCCCCAGCAAAGCTGGAATCCATAAGAACAAATAGGGAACATTTTATGGGTAAGCCATACCTGGTTCGGCCGTATGCCGAACTGCAGGTCACCAGCCATTTCAGCTTTCTGCGCGGCGCGTCCGATCCTCAGGAGCTGGTGGTGCAGGCGGCCGCTTTGGGTCTGTCCGCCATCGCCATCACCGACCGCAACACGCTGGCTGGGGTGGTGCGTGCCTATCACGCGCTGAAAACGGTGGAGAAAGCGGGCTCATCGATACGTCTGATCGTGGGCGCGCGGCTGAATTTCACCGACGGGCCCAGCGTCCTGACGCTGCCCACCGACCGGCAGGCCTATGGACATCTGTCGCATCTGCTGACCGTGGGCAAACGCCGCGCGTTGAAGGGGCAATGCCATCTGCGTTTTTCCGACCTTCTGGATCTGGAGCGCGGGCAGAAGCTGATCGTCGTGCCGCCGGAACGATTGGACCGGGATTTCGCCGCCCATGTGCGAAGTCTGGGCATCCGGTTTCCGCGCGCCACCTATCTCGCCATCCATCAGCATTACGGCGCCCATGACCGGCGGCGTCTGAATCGGCTGGCTTCCATCGCCGAAGCCACGCGTGTGCCTCTGGTGGCGACCAACGATGTGCATGCCCATGTGACCGAGCGCCGTCCGTTGCAGGACGTCATGACCTGCATCCGCGAAGGCTGCCGTCTGGACGAGGCGGGCTTTCGCCTGCACGCGAACGCGGAGCGCCATCTTAAATCGCCGCGGGAGATGTCGCGGCTCTTCCAAAGTCATCCCGATGCGCTCGACCGTACGGTGGAGATCGCGGCGGAGTGCACCTTCTCGTTGAAGGAATTGAAATACGAATACCCCGACGAGCCGGTGCCGGAGGGCCGCACGCCGCAGGAGCATCTGACGAAGCTGACTTGGGATTACGCCGAGGAGAAGTATCCGAACGGCATACCGGAGAAGGTGCGCGACACCCTGAAAAAGGAATTGGTGCTGATCGAGAAGCTCGATTACGCCCGCTACTTTCTGACCATCCACGAGATTGTCGAAGTCGCGCGGGAAAAGAAAATCCTCTGCCAGGGTCGGGGCTCGGCCGCCAATTCCGCCGTCTGTTATGTGCTGGGCATCACGGCTGTCGATCCCGATAAGATCGACGTTCTGTTCGACCGCTTCATGTCGCTCGACCGCAATGACGAGCCGCCCGACATCGACGTGGATTTCGAGCATGAGCGGCGGGAAGAGATCATCCAGTGGATCTATGAACGCTACGGCCGCGACCGCGCCGGCATTGTGGCCACCACCATCACCTACCGCTCGAAAAGCGCCATGCGCGACGTGGCCAAGGTGTTCGGCCTGTCCGACCGGCTGACCGTGCTGACACACGAGCTGCGAGGCCGCGCGCGCGGCGAGGAGGACGCATGGATCGCCGACCCGAACGGCGATCCGCGCACCGAGCAGGCGCTGGCCTTGGCCGACACGTTACGCGGCTTCCCGCGTCATCTGTCGCAACACACGGGCGGCTTCGTCATCACGCGCGGGCCTTTGTCCCACGTGGTGCCGATCGAGAACGCGGCGATGGAGAATCGCACCGTCATCGAGTGGAACAAGGATGATCTGGACGCGCTCGGCATGCTCAAGATCGATGTGCTGGCTCTGGGCATGCTGACTTGCCTGCGCAAGGGCCTCGACTTGATCAAGACCCATTACGGCCACGCGTTTCAGTTGGGGCAAATCACCCAGGGCACGGAGAGCGGCATCTACGAAATGCTGTCCCAGGCCGACACGGTCGGACTGTTCCAGGTCGAGAGCCGCGCGCAGATGAGCATGCTGCCGCGCCTGAAGCCCAGGGAGTTCTACGATTTGGTCGTCGAGGTGGCCATCGTGCGCCCCGGCCCGATCCAGGGCGACATGGTCCATCCTTATCTGCGCCGCCGCGAAGGCAAGGAGCCGGTTGAAATGCCGAGCGAGGCGTTGCGTGAAGTCCTCAAGCGTACTCACGGCGTGCCGCTCTTTCAGGAGCAGGCGATGAAGATCGCGATGGTCGCGGCCGGCTTCACCTCGGAAGAGGCCAGCCAACTGCGCAGCGCCATGGCCACGTTTCGCCACCGGGGCACGATCGGAGGGTTAAAAGAGCGGTTCATCGAAGGCATGGTCCGGAACGACTACAAGCGTGACTTCGCCGAACGCTGCTTCCGGCAGATCGAAGGCTTCGGCGATTACGGTTTTCCCGAAAGCCATGCGGCCAGCTTCGCGCTTTTGGTCTATGCCTCGGCATGGCTCAAGTACCATTATCCGGCCGTCTTCACCTGCGCGATCCTCAACAGCCAGCCCATGGGCTTCTATCAGCCGGCCCAGCTCGTGCGCGACGCGCAGGACCGTGGCGTCGAGGTGCGGCCGGTGGATGTGAGCCACAGCGATTGGGATTGCACGCTGGAGCCGAAGGGCGAGGGGCGCTTCGCGCTGCGCCTCGGCATGCGTCTGCTCAAGGGTTTGCGGGAGGACACGGCCAAAGCGTTGGCCCAGGCCCGCGCGGATGGCGACCCCATCACCCTGCGGCGTCTCTGGCATGCCAACAAACTGGATGCGCGGGCGGCGGAGCTGCTGGGTCATGGCGATGCGTGGAATTCCCTCGGCCTATCGCGGCGCGAGGCGCTGTGGGCGGCGAAAGGGCTCGGCGGACGGCCGCTGCCACTGTTCGCCCCGCGCGAGGAGGCCGCCGACTTGCGCCCCATGCTGCTGGGCGAGGAGGTGACCGAGGACTACGCCCATCTTGGCCTATCCTTGAAAGGCCATCCCATGGCCTTGCTGCGGCCGGGCTTGGAGACGCGGGGCGTCATGCGTAACAAGCTGCTCGGCGAATTGCCGAACGGAAGCCAGGTCACCTTGGCCGGCGTCGTTTTGATCCGCCAGCGGCCGGGCACGGCCAAGGGAGTCATTTTCGTCACCATCGAGGACGAGACGGGCGTGGCCAATCTGGTGCTCTGGCCGGACGTGATCGAGCGGTTCGAACGGGTGATCATGGACAGCCAGGTGATGGAAGCGACGGGCCGCGTTCAGCGCGACGACAGCGGGCTGGTGATCCATGTGGTGGCGGAACATATCGCCGACCGGTCCGACGCTCTGATCCGGGCCTCCCGCCATGCCATGCTGCACCGACCGCCCAATGAGGACCGGTCGCCCAGCCGCCAGCGGCGGATACCCCGCTCCCGCGATTTTCACTAGGAACAGGATGCATCCCGCCGCGTTCTGTCAGGGTCGGTTCAGGGTCCTTGAACGGAAACGAATCGCTTGGGTCCGGCGAACGGCGCCGGATACTCGCAAAAAGGAGACACGGAATGATTGCGTTGAAGAAAATATCGGGATTTGGCTGGCTGCGCGCCGCCGTCGCTGGATTGTTCGCGCTCATGATCGGCTTGGCGCCGCTGCAGACCAGCGCGGCCGACGATGTGGCTTCCGGCACCATCGAATTGACCGGCGGCTCGGTCGCGGCGGGCATCGGCTATAGCTGGGGCAAGGGCTCGGTAACCTATCTGGGCACCCGCCACGCCGTGAAGCTCAGTGGCCTGTCCATCGTCGATGTCGGCGTCAGCAACTACAGCGCCTCGGGCACGGTGTACAACTTGAAGAAGCTGGCGGATCTCGAAGGTACGTATACGGCCGTCGAGGCCGGCGCCACGATCGCGGGCGGCGCCAGCATCGCGACGATGCAGAACGACAAGGGCGTCGTCATCAAGATGACCAGCTCGCGCAGCGGCCTCCAGTTCACCCTGGCGCCGAACGGCGTCACGATCTCGCTCGAAAAGAAGAAGTAAGACTGCCGACTCTGGCCGGTACTCAGGCTCAGACTGCCCGCACCGCAAGGTGCGGGCAGTTTCGTTTGTGATTACCATCCGATGCCCGCGCATGGACACGGCCCGGTCCGGAACGCCAAATCCGCTGGCGTCCACAGGAGCCGTCCATGACCGAAGCCCGCCCGTTCCAGGACTATCCCTCCGAACAACTCATGCGGCGGATCGAGCGGGAGCCACTGCCCGCTAATATCGGGGCGCTGATCGCCGGTGCCGCGCGCCGTCATGGCGACCGTCCGGCGCTGGTCTTCTTCGACGACGGCGAGACGGTCACCTACCGCGAACTGGACTCGCGCGTCAGCCGCCTGGCCGATGGCTTGGCGCGGCTGGGCGTGGGGCATGGCAGCCATGTGGGCATCATGGTCCACACCCAGGCTTACTACCCGATCACCTGGCTGGCCGTCGCGCGGCTGGGCGCCGTCACCGTGCCCATCAACTACAACTACACGCCGCGCGAACTGCACCACATGCTGACCGATTCGGAGGCACGGTTCCTGGTCATCGACCACGCGCTCTTGCCCACGCTTGACGGCATGGCATCCCAGCCCGTTCCGAAGGACCGCATCGTGGTGGTGGGCGCGGACGTGCTGGGTTATGGCAATCGATGGGAAACGCTGCTGGCCTCAGGCCGCGCGGATTTCGTTCCGGCCAAGCAGCCGGGCCAGGACGATCTGATGAACATCCAATTCACCTCCGGCACCACCGGTCTGCCTAAGGGCGCCATGCTGACCCACCGCTATTGGCTGACCGTGGGGCGCTTGGCAGCGGCGAATATCCACGACCAGGCCGCTTCTGTCCTGATCGCCCAGCCGTTCTATTATCTGGATGCCCAGTGGCTTTTGCTCATGTCGATCTACCGGGGTGCCACGGCCTATGTGGCCAAGAAGATGAGCGCCACGCGCTTCTTCGATTGGGTGAAGAAATACAAGATCAGCTTCTGCAACTTCCCCGAGGTGGTCTCGAAGCAGCCCGAAAGTCCGGCGGACAAGGACAACGCGCTGAAGGCGATCTACTGCTACAGCCACCGGCCAGAGAACTATGCCTGGTATGAAAAGCGTTATGGCTGCAAGGCGCGGCAGGGCTTCGCCATGACCGAGACCGGCTGGGCCACCTATCTGCCGTTGGAGGCCGATCACATGACCGGCAAGGCGTCGGTTGGTATCCCGGCCGCCTTCCGTGAGGTGATGGTGGCCGACGAGAACGGCAAACCGGTGCCGACCGGCCAGGAAGGCGAGCTGTGCGTCCGCGGCCCAGGCATTCTGTTGGGCTATTACAACAAGCCCGAGGCCAACGCGAAGGCGTTCCATTCCGGCGGCTGGTTCCGCACCGGCGACGCGGCGCGCAAGGACGAAGCCGGTTGGCTCTATTATCTCGGCCGGCGCAAGGACATGGTGAAGCGCGCGGGCGAGAACATCTCGGCGGTCGAGGTCGAAGGTGTTCTGCGCGGCCTGCCGGACGTGATGGAGGCGGCCGTGCTGCCCGTGCCGGACGAGACGCGCGGCGAAGAGGTGAAGGCTTATCTTCTGCTGCGGCCTGGCAAGACGGAAAAGGACCTGCCGCCCGAGACGGTGCTGGCCCACTGCGAGAAGAACCTCGCGCGCTTCAAGATCCCGCGTTACCTGGAATACGTCACCGAGTTCCCGCGCACGCCCAGCCTCAAGATCAAGAAGTCCGCGCTGATCGCGGCGAAGCCCGACCTGCGCGCGGGTGCCCACGACCGCGTCGACGGCGTCTGGCGCTGATCACATTCAGTCTTTTGGAGAGTTGACCATGCGAAAGCCGACCACCGATCTCGCGCAATTGCGCCGCGACTGCGATCTGTCCTGGACGATCTGGGTGCGCCAGACCGGCGGCATGCAGGTGATGATCCTGCGCGAAAAAGGTTTGGAGGCGCTGATCCGCTTCAAGCTGGTCATCTTGGGGCAGCACCAGGAAGGCCACTATATGGACGGGCTGAAGAAGCTTGGCATTCACGACGACCCGCCTGCGGTGGCCGCGGCCAAGTACCATTACCTGTCCAACATCATCGGCGGCTGCACGCTGGAATACGCCGAGGAATCACCGAAGAAGGCGTGGATTCGCTACACCTATCCCAACCCCTGGTTCCACGGTAGCGCATTGCTCGCCGTGCCCGCCTCGGTCCAGCGCACGGTCTTCGCGGCTTGGCATGCGCGCAACGCCGAGAAGATGGGGTGCCCGCGCCTGGGCTATGTCTGCACCAAGGTTTGGCAGGACGGCGAACCCTACGACGAGGGGTACTTCATCGAGTACGACCGCAACATTGGCCCGAACGAAGCCGTCCGCTATGACTCCGTCACGAAGACGCCCGAGTTCGACCCCGCCAAGGCGCCCCAGCTCGATCCGAAGGAATGGCCGGAGGAGCGTGTGCTGCGTGCTAAGCGCAAATACGCGGGCGCCTTCGTCCGCACCACGGCGAAGGCGTTGTGGAACGTCTATGGCCTCAGTCAGACCTGCTACATGATCCAACAGAGCCTGGCGCTCCTGGCCGTGCAGAACTTGGGCGAGATGCGCGAGCGAATGGGTCACACGGGCAACGGCTTCGAGGATGTGGTGGGTTTCCTCGACCACATGCTGCGCGCGCGCGAGGATGACTACACGGTGGAGACGCTCGGCGCCAACCGCCGCGCGATCAGCTTGCGCTCGTACAAGCCGCTGGAAGGTGACGCGATCGAGGAGCTGCGCCAGGCCTTCTTCGCCTTTCCGTCCATGTGCGTCCGCCTGATGAATGGTCGGGTGCGGATGACGCGCCGGATGGAATTGGACAAGGGTGCCCGCGACCTTGAGGTCTGGGAACTCGAAGACACTGGCCGCTGGCTCTATTAGCTCCGGCCCATCGCCAGGAACCCGTTTCCGCGCGCCCGCGTTGTTGAAATGCGGGCGGCAGAAAGCCGCCGCCATTCGAGACGGGAGCGGAAGCATGGATTGGGACCGGGCGGTCGGAGACTGGACGCAGTTCAAGGGCCTGTTGAAGGAGCAGTGGGGCGACCTGACCGACGACGATCTGACCCGGATCGCTGGCAAGCGGCAGCAACTCGTGGGGTGCTTGCAGGAACGTTACCGCCTTTCCGAGACGCAGGCGGAGGAGGCGATTGCTGCCTTCGAATCCGAAAACCCCTGAGCGCGTTTAGGAACCTGCTACGTCCGCGCGCGTTGTTGGAGGCTGGAACCTAGGCCGTCTCAGCAGGGGAGAAAATGCCATGAAGCCATTGTCGATATTCGGAATTTTCCTGGTCGTCGCCGGACTTGCGGCACTTATCTTCGGTCAGATCAACGTGCCGGATCGCGAGACACTGGTGAAGGTCGGCGACGTGAAGGTCGAAGCCGAAACCACGAAGACGATCCAGTTGCCTCAGATCGCGGGCCTCGTGGCGGTCGGCGCGGGTGTCGTGATTTTGTGCGTCGGCTTCCGCCGCCGATAGGAATCGAAACCGAGTCGCCGCGGATTCGAGCGCGAAGGTACCGCCGAATCCAAGACGCGGACGCGCGTCTCGCGTGCGTCCGTCGCGGGACGCTTCCACGGGCTGAAACGCCCGTTGGAAGGTTGCGCTTGCTTTTCTTCACGTGTTAGTGACGAAAAAGCGACGATTTCCGCTAGAGACTCTTGTATTTCTTGCGTACCTGTGTTGGCTTTCACCTTGTACGACGGCCGGATTCGCGCCGTTAACCAAGGGAAGGAATCGCAATGGCTGCAAAGAAAGAAAAAGCGCAGGCGACGGTCACGCTGAAGCATATCGCCGCGACGATCGCGGAAGCGGAAGGTCTGTCGAAGAAGCAGACTGAAAGCGTGCTCGGCGGTTTCGTCGACCTGATCGTGAAGCACCTCAAGAAGGGCGATCGGATTCGCATCGGCGGTCTCGGCATCCTGCAGGTCCGGCACCGTGCCGCCCGCATGGGCCGCAACCCGGCGACCGGCGAGGCCATCAAGATCAAGGCCAGCAAGAAGGTGGCGTTCCGCGCCGCGAAGGATCTCAAGGAAGCCGTCTAAGCTTTCTTTCGGTGGCCCCGGCTGCGCCTTTCAAGGCCTTGCAGCCGGGGCCCCGTTCCTTTCGACCGCGGGCCATGGCCCGCGGTTTTCGTTTTCAGGACGGTGGGTGAACACCTAGGCGAAGAGCGCCAGGTACACGACACCCAAGGCAACGACCGAGCCGAGAAGCGACAGGCTCAGCACATAGCGCATGCGCCCCGTGGTCTGGCCCGCGCGGGCCTCGGTGGTGGTCAGCTTTTCCTGCATTGGTCTCTCCCTCGTCTATCCGCGCTTCAGTGCTTCGGCATCTTCTCGCCGGAGAAACTGTCGCGCTTGCTATCGTCTTGGCTCTGCGAACCGCGCTTGGGGTCCAACTCCTGACGATGGTCGCCGGTCGGATTGCCGGGGTTGCGCGGCTTGCGCTGCTCGGCCTTTTGTCCCGAGCTGGCCTTAGGATTTGGGTCGCTCATCTCGGTTCTCCTCGCTTTATCTTCAAAAGGACAACCCGCGTCCGCCCGGCCGGGTTCGCGGAAGCCTAGGCCTGTTCCAGGCGGATTTCGGACGTCTCGAGCCGACGCAGGCGGGCCAGGGCGAAGTCCCAGTCGATCAACTGGCCCAAGAAGGCCTTCAGGAAATCCGGCCGCTTGTTCTTATGGTCGAGATAATAGGCGTGCTCCCAGACGTCACAGGTCAAAAGCACGCGTTTGCCCTCGGCCATGGGCGTCGCGGCGTTCGACGTCGTGACGATCTCGAGCTTGCCGCCGGCTTCGATCAGCCAGGCCCAACCGCTGCCGAACTGCGCGGCGGCGGCGGTGGCGAACTTCTCCTTGAGCGTGTCGAGGGCGCCGAAGCTTTTCTCAACCAACGGCGCCAACTCCTCGCGCGGCTTGCGCGCGCCGGTGGGCGACATCGAGCGCCAGAAGATGGTGTGATTCCACGCCTGGGCGGCGTTGTTGAAGATCTTCTTGTGCTCTTTGGAGTCCGCCGTCTTTTTCACGATGGACTCGATGTCCATTTTCTCGAACGGTGTACCCTCGATCAGCTTGTTAAGCGTATCGACGTAGGTTTTGTGATGTTTGCCGTGGTGCGTGCGCAGCGTGTCCTCGGACATGCGCGGCGCCAGCGCGTCATAGGCGTAGGGCAGCTTGGGAAGTTTGAAGGCCATCGCATAACTCCACTTGGCGCCCCGACGCCGGATTAACGGAATAGGAAGTAGATGAGAATCAGGGCAGGAATCGGAACGCCCAGAAGCCACAGAAAAAGGTAACGCACGATCGCTCTCCTTCCATTACACGCGCCAAACGGAGCTCAATTTCCCTGCTTGCTGCCAGATGCACCGTGTTCGCCCCGCGTGGGACCGACGGCCTCCATCGCGCGCTTCACGCGGTGAAGCATGCTTTCCTCGCCGCCACCCATGCCCTCTTCCTCGGCGACCGCCAACTGGCGCGCGTCCTGCTCCCACTGTTCCAGGAGCTTGCGCTTCTGAGTGACGGTCAGCTTGTGGTCGTCCAGAACGTGTTGCGGCGTCTCGAAACACTTGGCGGGGTTCTGAAGCGCCGCTTCGAAGTCGCGCGATGCTCTCTGGCCCATGTTCGTCTCCCGAGTTTTCGATGAGCACGGACAACCGGTACGGTCGCCACGTGTCTTAACTCCCCAACGCCACGAGCGGAGCAGAGTTCCCTGGGATCCAACCCAAACGGGTCCCTTAGGTTCCTCGATAAGTGCCGATTTCACCGGAACCATTTCGTGATCATGCACGTTGAAACCCAGATCGGCGGGCCTGAAACGGCCCGCCGCGGATCGTTTGGTTCGCTGAATGAGGGGAGACACGCGGATGTTGTATTGGGCCTTGGTTTTCCTTGTCGTCGCTTTGGTCGCTGGCCTGTTAGGTTTTGGCGGCGTGGCCGCCACGTCGATGGGGATCGCGCAGATCCTGTTCTTCATCTTCCTGGTTCTGTTCCTGGTGATGTTGGTGGCGAATCTGCTGCGCAGCGGCCGGCCCTGACGGCCGACGAAAGTTAGTTTTTGTAGGAGGCACGAACATGTCAAAGGTTAACGGACGCACGGATACATCAGCATTGCGATCTGATATCGCCGCGCTGCAAGAAAATCTCGACGCCTTGGTGAAGCAGCTCAAGTCAGCCGAAGGCGGCGAAAATTGGGTCGACCATCAGGTGGACGAGTTGCGGCGCGTGCTGGAGCCCGTCATCGAAGCCACCAGGGCCCGGGGCGAGAAAACCGCCGCCATGGCGCGGGAAACTGTGGAAAACCATCCGTTTTCCAGCGTGCTGGTGGCTTTCGTGGGCGGCGCCCTGGCGGCGCTCCTGCTCAGCCGCCGCTGAAGCGGTTCGCGTAAAAATGGAGGCCGGGGTGTCCAGCGTGATCGAGAGTATCGGCGGGGTGGCGGTGCGCGCGTCGGTCCACGCAAGACGGGCGTGGCGCCAGATGGTGCTGGATGCCTGTGTCGGCTTGTTCCTGGTGTTGATGCTGACGATCGCGGGCGGGCTGTTGGTCTATGCAGCCTTCGCCTTCGCCCAGACGATGATGCCGGATTATGCTGCGGCTCTCGGCTTGGCCGTTTTGATCGGTCTTATGTGTGCAGTCATCTACTACGCGGTGTATGCACGCGAGGACAGGGCGCGGTCGGTTGCGACCACCCCACAGCCCGTGGCTCACGCCTCAGTCACCGCTGACGCTACGGCGTCTCTCCCGCCATCCGCCGTCAGCCTGGCCCTTATGACCGCCCTCACCGTGGCCCGTCTTCTTGGGCGAAGCCGTACGCGGGCCGACTGACGAACCCTGGTCTCCGTTATCGCCCGGGCCACGGCGCCCGGGCTGGGCCGTTTTATTCATCAGGGCGGTGATCTCGGTGCGCGCGCGGTTGACGCGCGATTTGATGGTGCCCACCGCGCATTTGCACACGGCGGCCGCTTCCTCGTAACTGAGCCCCGCCGCGCTGACCAGGATCAAGGCCTCGCGCAGCTTCACTGGCACGGTCATCAACAGTGCCTGAACTTCCTTCAATTCGAGTGCGGACTGTTGATTGCCCGATACGGCGACGAGCGATTCCGGCAGGTCTTCGATTCCGCCGCCGTCATAACGCCGCCGGCGAAACTCGCTCAGATGACGGTTGCGAAGGATGGTGAACAACCACGCTCGCAGGTTGGTGCCCGGGCGGAACAGATGCTCGCCGGCAATGGCGCGCATCAGCGTGTCCTGCACTAGGTCGTCGGCGCGATCGCGGCTGCCGGTCAGGCCACGGGAAAAAGCACGGAGCTGAGGAACGAGCTTGATGATGTCGGCGCGGAATTCCTCGCTGCTGGACGCGGGCGGAGGAGCTTCGGGGTGCGAAGCGGATTCATCGGACGTCATTCATCCTCCGGTTTGCGAGATCCCTTTGCCTTGACATCCCCCGTCTTGTGCTTGGGCGTGTGGACCAAATTCATCATGTCGTCGGGCAAGGGTTCGTCCAGCACCGACTGGTAAAGGGCTTTCAGTTGTCCATCCCACCAATTGTCCGTGGGTGAGGGCTGGTCGCCGGTAGGGTTATTCTGATCCATCTTCTTGGCTGCATCTTTTCTGGCCGTCGCCGGCTTCGTGCCATCGCCGTCGTCAGACGAGTTCATCTACAGTGCGCTCCCCCTTCGTCGCCGTCCGGCCGCCCCTTGCTGGCGGCGGCCTTGATGGCACGGATATCGGCAGCATCGCTGCCTTCGGTCCTAAGGGTGGCCGACCGTCCTGGGGCGGCGCAACTCGGGATCGGTCTAGGAATACGCGTCACCGGGTGGTTTGTTCCCGGATTCCTTTTTAATATTCGATATGCCAATGGGTTAGGCGCTTGGTGTTCAGCGCGCATAAGCGGGAACCTTCCGCGCGGCTGCCCGTTGAATTCCTGGATAACCATGCCGAATTACCGGGGGCGAGGTCATGGCCGACCGAAATCCAGGAACGGTATCTTCCTTTTCCAAACCCGCGCCCACCGCGTGGGTTCCAAACGAAGTCAACCGTCACCACGCCGTGTCCGCGGCGTCGGGGGAAATGCAGAGAGAGGATCGTGGAATGTCGTCGAACTCGGAGGAACTCGTCGCCCTGTTGCCGTACCTGCGCCGCTATGCGCGCGCACTGACCGGCTCGCAGGAGCGAGGCGATCGGGTATGTTCGGCTGTTTCTCGAGGTCATCTTGCAGGAACCGGCGCGGCTTTCCCGCGACGGCGATCTGAAGCTGAACATGTTCAAGGCATTTCGTGAAACGTGGGATGCCGTCGCGGTGGATGACGAGGGCGCGGATGCGGCCGAGTTGAGCGGCAAGGCCAAGCTCGAGCAGAGGATCGCGTCTTTGCCCGCGCGGCACCGTCAGGTTCTGTTGCTGGTGTCGCTGGAAGGTTTCCCGGTCGCCAAGGCGGCCGACATTCTCGGCATCTCCGAGCAGGAGGCGCGCCAGGATTTGTCGGCCGCGCGCCTGGAGTTGCAGAAGGAAGCGGGTGCGAAGGTTCTGATCATCGAGGACGAGACGGTGATCGCCATGGACATCGCGGTCACGGTGCGTTCTGCCGGCCATACGGTGGTGGGCGTGGGCGCAACGTTCAAGGAAGCCGTCAGCCTGGCCGAAGAGCACCTGCCGGACCTGGTGCTGGCCGACATTCACCTGAAGGGCGGCGACAGCGGGATCGACGCGGTGGAGAAAATCCTGCGTGGTATGACCGTGCCGGTCATCTTCATCACGGGGTTCCCCGAGGCGCTGTTGACCGGCAAGAAGGTCGAACCCGCCTTCGTCATCACCAAGCCGTTTGATCCAGAAACGCTGACAGCCGCGATCGGCCAGGCTTTGTCATTCAGGCCGAACAAGCAAAAAGCTGGCGCGCAAAAACAAGCCTGATTCCAACCCTTCTTTCCTTCTTTTCGCGGTAACCCGGACGGGACACATCCCGTCCGGGTTTTCGTTTCCGGCCCGTTCGTCATAGACGGGTGAATCCACCCACGGTTCAGGAACCGCGCGGGTCCGGCCGCGTTTTCATCCCGAACACAGAATGGCCACGTTCGTGGCCCAGCAAATCGGGAGACGTCGTATGTTCAACCCCACGTTTCGGAAACACGCGTTGCGCACGACGGCGCTTGCCGTCGTGCTGTTCGCCGCCGCTTGCGCGCCTGCCAAGCGCGAGGAAGCGCAAGTTCTGACCCAGACGCAGAGCGTGGCCTTCACGCGCGACATGAAGACCGACTTCACCAACGGCATCTGGGGTACCCAGACCATGACCCCGCCGGCCGATCTTCGGCTGACCAAGCAGAGCAATCTGATCGGCAACCGTATCTCTGACTCCAGCGGCACGCAGTTCGGTACCGTTGCGTTCATGATGGTCGAGGCCAATCAGCAGCAGCGGCCGATGTACGCGGTCGTCGCCGCGGACGGCGTGGCCGACACCTACATCGCTGTTCCGATGTCCGCGATCCGCACTTCAGGCGGCGGCCTTCAGGTCGATACGCCGGTTGCCCAGATGAACCGCGTGCCTAAGTAAACGTTGTCTGGCCTGCAGGCCCGTGATGCGGTGGCCAGCAATAGCCCGCCGCTTGTCGCGCCGGCGCCAGTGATGGTCAGCGCGCCGTACTTCACGCCCGCCCAGGTGGTGGTCGTTCCGGGCGGCGCGGTCGTCACCACGGCCCCCATGGTTATGGCTCCTGCGGTTGTGGCCGCCGCGCCGGTCTCGGTCATGCCCGCGCCGGAGAGCGTTAATCTCACCACGCGCAGCGACCTGGTTGGACGCGCCTTCGTCGACGGCTATGGCAACCAGCTTGGCACCGTGAACTATGTGGCGGTTATGCCCGGGACAGCGGATGCCCGCTACGTCGTCGTCAGTGGGCCCTCGTTCGGCGCGGGAAACCAAATCTTCGTGCCTGCTTCGCAAGTCCATATGTCGGGCGGCCGTGTGATGGGCAGCGGTTCGTGGTTCTGAACTAAATCGAACGGTATCGATACAACGCGGCGCGCCGTAAATCCGGCGCGCCGTTTTGCTTTTAGCCGGTGCTTGTCACGGAACCGGCTAATCGGCGTAAGGGTTTTAAGGGCACGATGGCGCCGCAGCGGCGCCGAACTCAGTAAAGGAGCCGACATGAATTGGGATGCGACGAAAGGCAACTGGAATCAGTTCAAGGGCAAGGTCAAGGAGCAGTGGGGCAAGCTGACCGATGACGATCTGGCCCGCATCGAAGGCAAGCGCGATCAGCTTCTCGGCAGCGTGCAGGAGCGCTACGGCATCGAGAAAGAAGAAGCCGAAAAGCAGCTGAAGCAGTTCGAGAGCCGCCACTAAAAGCGGTCTTCGGACGAACGGAAGCCCGGCCTCGCGAGAGGCCGGGTTTTCGCGTTTCTAGCGCCCCGTCACGAAAGCGCGGAAGCGGCGCGCCACATCCTTGGGCGCGACGGTGGGGCGGCCCAGCTTCTCCATCGAGCCCGGCGTGATGCGGGCGTGGATCAGCGAGGGGCCTGGCGTCGTGAGCGCGGCCTTGAAAGTGTCTTGGAAGCCAGCCGCATCGTCGCAACGCGCGGCGGCGGCATAGCCGCAGGCCAAGGCGGCCGAGGCGAAATCGACCGAAGGCGACACCGTCGCTTGGCCACCGGTCGAATCATGGGTGCCGTTGTCCAGCACGACATGGACGAGATTCTTCGGTGCATAGGCGCCAATGGTGGCCAGGTTTCCCATTTTCATCAGCGCGGCGCCGTCGCCGTCCAGCACCACGATGGGACGCTCGCTGTTCAGCGCCACGCCCAGGCCCATGGCGCTGGCGCCGCCCATGGAGCCGACTTGATAAAGGTGCTGGTCGCGGTCGGCCAGGGTGAACAGTTCGCGGCCGCATTTGCCGGTCGTCGCGACCACGGCGGCCTCGCCGGGCACGATTTCGAGGAAGCGCGCCAGGATGTCGGCGCGAGTTGGCCGCGCGCCATGCCGACGCAGGTCGGTGGAGATACCCATGGGCCGAGGCGCCGCGGCGGCTTGGTTCAGCCCATCATCGCGCACGGAATCCTTTTCCATCACGAAGGCGAAGGGCAGGGCGCTCGACGCCATGTGCGAAAGCGCGGCTTCGAGGGCCGGCGCCACCTGGTCCTCCGCACGCGGGAAGGGCGCGTGGCGGATCTCCATCGTCTCCAGCAGACGTTGGGTGATTTGGCCCATCAGCTCGTGCTGCGGCTCGTCCTTCAGGCCCGGCTGGCCGCGCCAGGTCACGATGAGAAGGGTCGGGATACGAAACGGATAGTTGAGGGAGGTAAGCGGATTAATTGTGTTGCCGAGGCCCGAGTTCTGGCACATCACCGCCGTTTCGCGTCCGGCCAGCCACGCGCCCGCGGCGATCGCCACGGCTTCGCCTTCGCTGGCCGCGCCGACATAGCGGATGCGCTTGTCCGAGATCACGCGGTTGATCAGCGGCGTCAGGAACGAGCAGGGGACGCCGGTATAGAAATCGACGCCGCGCGCGCGGGCGGCGTCGAGGAAAGCGTCCGCCGAAATCTGGCTAGAGGAAGTTGCGGGCATTCGCCAGGTCGAAGGCGTCGTTGACGTCGAGCCACTGGCCCGCGACGTAGGCGACGTCCACACGCACGCCGCGCGAGACCAAACGGCCGAACAGATCGGGTAGACCCGCCGTCTTCCAAGAGCCGTCCGCGCGCATGGCCGCAATCTCTTCGCGCACCAGGGCCGATCCCTTGGCACTCAGTTTGGCCAGGCCAACCCATTCGCCGTCGATGGAGTCTGGCTTCAGGATGCCGCCGATGCCGGTGATATGGGCAGACTGGTCATCCAGCACGCCGGCCGTGGAGGCACGGGAGCAATTGACCAAGTCGCGCGTGCGGCCGCCGCCCACGCCCTCGCGCGCCTTCCACAGCGCATCCACGCTGAGGACGATATCGCCCGGCGCGTCCAACAGCGCCGACAGGATATGGTTGCGGAACAGGATATCGCCGTAGCTGATCAGGCACTCGCCCTCGATCTGCTTTTCGGCGCAGGCCAGCGAAGCCACCTCGCCCGTCGTCTCGTAAGCGTCGTTGTCGACCACGCGGATGGAAGGGACGTCCACGGCTTCCTTGCGATAGCCACGCACGACGGTGACGTCGCGCAGGCCCTGCTCGCGCAGGGAGCCGACGAGGCGGCGCAGCAAAGGCTGGCCGCGGATGTCGACCATGCATTTCGGCCGGTCGGCCGTCAGCGTCTCAAGGGAGCTGCCGCGCGAGGCGGCCAGAACAATGGCCTTGGGCTTGGACTTGGCCGGGCCCAGATAGCGCCGCTCAGCCTCGTTCAGCTCGGCGTTTTCCGATAGGTCGAAGACGTCCTGCACGCTGGCCATGCGGCCCTCGACGCTGGACAGGTTGCCATCGCGCCGGATGCTTTCCGAGACTTCGCGCATGGCCGTGATGGCCGCGCGCAGATTGTGGTTGGCCCAGATCACCAACGCGACACCCGCGTCGGCGAAGGCCTCGGTGGGTGTCGCGTGGTACATGGTCGGCACGATGACGACGGGGCAACGGTCGCCCCATTCGGCCATGAAGCGCAGAATCTCGTCGGCCGTCTTCAGCTTGGAGTGGACCAGGATCGCGTCCGCGCCGGCCGCGTGATAGGCCTCGGCCCGGCGCAGCGCCTCGTCCAGGCCCCAGCCCGAGATCAATGCCTCGACGCGCGCGACCATGCAGAAATCGTCGTCCAGCTGGCTGTCCTTGCCGGCCTTGATCTTGCCGCAGAACTCCTCGATGTCGGCCAAAGGCTGGGCGTCGCCGATGAAGCTGTTGGTCTTGGGGAACAGCTTGTCCTCGATGCACACGCCCGCGATGTTGCGCTGGCACAGCTTGCGCACCAGGCGGCGCACGTTGTTGAAGTTGCCATAGCCCGTGTCGCCGTCGACCAGGATGGGCACGCGGGTCGCATCCGACATGAACTCCAGGACTTCCAGCACCTGGGTCCAGGACGCCTCGTTGGAATCGCGCACGCCGAGCGCGGCCGAGATCGACAGGCCCGAGGCCCAGATGCCCTTGAAGCCGGCTTGTTCGACGATCTTCGCCGAGAGGCCGTTATGGGCCTCCATGATGAAAGACAGGTCTGGGGCGGTCAGCAGGCCGCGCAGCCGTGCGGCTTTGCTAAGCGGCTCGTCCGCGGGTGCCGTTTGGGGGATTGCGACCGGTCTCTGGGCCATGGGGCGGGACTTAAACCGTCCTCCTCCGGGAACTCAAGGACTAACGTGGGCCCTCAATAGGGCAGTGGCCGTTCCGGGCGTGGAACGGCGCTGCCATTTTAATGGCGCACCTATATCATTGGTCCTGTTGGGGGATTTCGGAAGGCAGGAAAATGGCTGCAAGCACCCATGATGCCGCCGCGTTCCGGCAGGCCGTCGAGGCCGAGCCGTTGCCGGAAACTCTGCCCGCGCTCCTGGACCAGGCGGCGGCCCGCCATCCGGACCGGACGATCTGGAACTTCTTCGAGCGGAACGAGAGCTATACCTACCGCGAGGCGCAAGAGCGCGTGGCGCGGGCGGCCAACGCCCTGCGCGCGCTCGGCGTGCGCAAGGGCAGCCATGTCGGGATCATGTCGCCCAATGTGGGCGCCTTTCCCATCACGTGGCTGGCGCTTGGACGGCTTGGCGCCGTGGCCGTCGCCCTCAACACCCGCTACACGCCGCGCGAGGTCGATTACGTCCTGCGCGACAGCGACGCCGATTTCTTCATCGTGCACGAAAGCCTGCGCTCCATTTACGAAGCGATCCCCGACAAATCACCGCGCCTGTCGCGCGACCGCATCGTGGTGATCGAGGGTGCGGGGTCCGGCTACAAGGTCTGGGAAGACCTGGTCACCGCCGCATCGCCCGAATTCGTGCCGCAGGATTCGGTCCAGTGCGACGACGTGCTCAACATCCAATACACCTCGGGCACCAGCGGCTTTCCTAAGGGCTGCCTGCTGACGCACCGCTATTGGCTGACCATGGGCAAGTCGCACAGCGCGATCACCGAGATGCCGATCGAGCGCGCGCTCTACAACCAGAACTTCTTTTATCTCGACGGGCCGTGCATCGCGACCATGTGCATGTTCCTGGGCGCGACCTTCTTCTTCGCGTCCCGGCCCAGCGCGGCCAAGTTCGTGGAGTGGGCGCGCACACACCGCATCCAGTACCTGTTCTTCTTCGAGGTGCTCTACAAGCAACCTGAAACACCGGACGACGGCAAGAACGAGCTGAAGATGATCCACATCTTCGGCTTGAACAAAAAATACCACGCGGATCTTGAACGCCGCTTCGCTCTGATCGCGCGCGAGTCCTACGGCATGACCGAGGCTGGCTGTATCACCTACATGCCGGTGGCCGACGTGCACATGGTGGGCTCGGGCTCGTGCGGCATCCCAGCGCCCTGGCGCGAGGTGAAGATCGCGGGCGACGATGGCACGCCCGTTGCGCGTGGTGAGATCGGCGAATTGTGGGTGCGCGGGCCGGGCATGATGCTGGGCTATTACAAGAAGCCCGAGGCCAACGCCGAATCCCTGCGCGATGGCTGGTTCCTGACCGGCGACCTGCTGCGGCAGGACGAGGATGGCTACTACACCATCGTGGGCCGCAAGAAGGACATGATCCGCCGCAACGCCGAGAACGTGGCCGCGCGTGAGGTCGAGGCCGTCTTGCGCGGCCTGCCGCAAGTGAAGGAAGCGGCCGTTGTGCCGGTTCCGGACGAGCGCGTGGGCGAGGAAATCAAGGCGTATCTCCAGCTCCAGCCCGGCCTCGGGCGCGACGATCTGCCGCCCCAGCGCGTGATCGAGCACTGCAAGGCCAATCTCGCCAGCTTCAAGATCCCGCGCTACATCGCCTTCGCCGAGACGTTCCCGATGACCGATTCGGACCGGGTCGAGAAGAAGAAGCTGATCGCCGGCGTGCCCGACCTCACGCGCGACAGTTACGATCGCGTCGACAACATCTGGAGATAGGCATGGCCGACAAGGAACCGGTGACCGAAGGGATGTTGCGCGTGCGGATGGGCCAGCACGACACGCACTATGCCGAGGGGCTGATACCGGCGGCCACGATCATGCGGCTGTTCGCCGATTGCCAGTCGGAGGTGTCGATCCGCATGGACGGCGTCGACGGCTACATGGCGGCCTATGAAAAATCCGAGTTTTTGAAGCCGGTCTATGCCGGCGACTATATCGAGATCCGCGCCAAGCTGATCGGACAGGGCAACCGCTCGCGCCGCTTCGCCATGGAAGCCTTGCGCTGCCTGGCGACAAAGGAGCTGGGCGGCGGCCTGTCGGGCGGTACCATCTTCGATCCGCCCGAGCTGGTTGCGCGCGCGACGCTGGTGTGCGTGAAGCCGCGCACCTGAGGGCCGGCCGGGGCTCTGCTCCGGCTGGAGAGTGACGTGGAGGGGCGCATGGTGCGGCGTGCCGGCTTGTCCATCGTCTTCGCGGCTGTTCTGGCGCTTGCCGGATCGGCCGCCGCGCAGCAGGCGCCTTCGGTCGACTTAGCGCTGGTCGTGGCCGTCGACGCATCGGGCAGTATCGACGAGGACGAGTTCCGCCTGCAGAAGGAAGGCATCGGTCTGGCCATCACCAGCAAGGACGTGCTGTCCGTGATCCAGGGCGGCATCACGCGCCGCATCGCCATCGCTTATGTGGAATGGGGTTCGCCGGGCGCGCCCCAGGTGCCGGTGGGATGGATGATCGTCAAGGACCAGGTCTCCGCCGAAGCTTTCGCCGCCGCTATCCTGGCCGCGCCGCGCACGCGCCAAAGCTACAACGCCATCGGCGACGCCATTGCACTCGGTACGGTGATGATCAAGGACTGTCCCTGCAAACCCACGCGCGCGGTTATCGACATCTCGGGAGATAACCGTGACATCAACAGCGTCAGCCCGGCGCCGCTGGCGCGCGAGGCCGCGGTGGCGTCGGGGATTACCGTCAACGCTCTGGCGATCCTACAGAACGAAATGAAAGGGCCATCTGGCAAGCCGCTTCTGGTCGAGACCTACGAAAACGAGGTGATCGGTGGGCCGGGCGCCTTCGCCATCGCCGCGCGCGAACGCGCCGATTTCGCCCGTGCTCTGCGCCAGAAGATGGTGCGCGAGATCGCCGGTGCCGTGGGTGGCGATGTGGCGCAGCGGGTCGATTCACAAAACTGATTCCCAACCGTCACGGGCCGATCACTTGCCGTTCGTAATGTCGCCACGGACAGGCAAGGGAGGCGGCGATGAGCAATGGGAAAGCGACCGGGCGGAAATTGGGCCGCCGGCAGTTGTTGTTGGGCGCGGGCGCTCTCGGCGCCGGTGCCGTGCTGGGCCGTTCGGGGCGCGTCTTCGCCCAGGCGCCTGCCATCGTCACGCCCGACAAGGCGCGGCCCCAGACGCCCTCGGGCCTCATGTCCGGCGATGTCTCGGCCGACCGCGCGATGATTTGGAGTCGCACCGACCGGCCCGCCCAGATGGTGGTGGAATGGGCCACCAACGGTCAGTTCCGGGATGCGCGCCGGATCGAAGGTCCGGCAGCGTTGGCCACCAGCGACTATACGGCGCGAGTCGATCTGTCGGGCCTGCCGGCGGGTGAGCAGGTCTTCTACCGGGTGACGTTCCGCGATCTAGCCGACTGGGGCGTCGAAAGCGCGCCGCTGATCGGCCGGCTGCGCACGCCCGCGCGCGACCGCCGTGCCATCACCTTCGCCTTCTCGGGCGACGAGGCCGGGCAGGGCTGGGGCATCAATCCGGAATGGGGTGGCTATCGCCTGTATGAGACGATGCGGCGTCACGATCCGGATTTCTTCATCCACAGCGGCGACCAGATCTATGCCGACGGTCCGCTGAAGGCGCAGGTCACGCTGGACGACGGCACGATCTGGAAGAACGTGACCACCGAGGCCAAGGCCAAGGTGGCCGAGACCTTGGATGAGTTCCGCGGCAACTTCGCCTACAACCTGATGGACGAGAACAAGCGCCGCTTCGCCGCCGAGACGCCGTTCCTCGTCCAATGGGACGATCACGAGGCGCGCAACAACTGGTTCCCGGGCCAGACCATCGGCGACGACCGTTACAAGGTGCGCAGCGCGTCGCTGCTGGCGGCGTATGCCAAGCGGGCGATGTTCGAATACAACCCGATGCGCCCCGACCCAAACGATCCCGAGCGCATCTATCGCGACTTCCGTTTCGGCCCGTTGCTCGACGTCATCATGATCGACGAGCGCACCTATCGCGGCCCCAACACGGCGAACCGGTAGGCGGCGATGGGCGCCGAGGCTTTCTTCCTCGGTCCCAACCAGATGGCGTGGCTCAAGGCGCGGCTGAAAGCGTCCAAGGCCGTGTGGAAGGTGATCGCCAGCGACATGCCCTTGTCGATCGTGGTGCCGGACGCCAATCCCGACGCGGTCAAAGGCACCTTCGAAGCCTGGGCCAACGCGGAGAACGGCCCGCCCACGGGCCGCGAGTTGGAGATCGCCGAGATC
>JAPLOM010000085.1 GCA_026400755.1 Alphaproteobacteria bacterium | reverse complement strand
CGTCGGGCATCACCACGTCGGTGATGACCAGATGCCCCTCGCCCTTGGTGACCCAATTCCACAGCGTGCCGGCATCGGCCGCCGCGCGCACGTCATAGCCCAGCCGCCCCAGTGCCTCCGACAGGATGGTACGGATGCTGCGATCGTCGTCGGCGATCAGGATGGTCTCGCCGCTCATGGCACATCCTCGTGCAACGGCAGCATGACGCGGAAGACCGAGCGGCGCGGCGCGCTGTCGAACTCGACCACGCCACCATGATCGGCGACCAGCTTGGCCACCAGCGCCAACCCCAAGCCCGTGCCGTTGGGCTTGGTGGTCACGAAGGCCTCGAACAGATGGCGCTGCACATCCTCGGAAATGCCGGAGCCGTTGTCGGCCACGGAGACCACGATCGGCAGATGCACGCGCGTGTCGCGCCCGGGCAGAGCCAGGCGGATGCCGTGTTGATAGGCCGTGGTGACGGTGATCTCGCCGCCTTCGGCCGGTACGGCCTCGGCCGCGTTCTTCACCAGATTCATGAAGACCTGGATCAAGAGATCGGCGCTGCCCGAGACGGGCGGCAGCGAGGGATCGTAATGCTCCACGATCCGCGCATGGCGGCCAAAGCCGTGCTGCGCCACGCGGCAGATGCGATCCAGCACCTCGTGGATGTTCACCGGCCCGCGTGCGAGCGGCCGCTCGTCCGAGAACGCCTCCATCCGGTCGACCAGCGCGCGGATACGGTCGGTCTCGTCGCAGATCAGGCGCGTCAGCGTGCGGTCCTCGGCGCGCGCGCCCTGCTCCAGCAACTGCGCCGCGCCCCGGATGCCGGACAAGGGGTTCTTCACCTCGTGGCCCAGCATGGCGGCCAGCGCGGCCACCGAGCGCGCCGCACCGCGATGGGTGAGCTGATGGTCGATGCGCCGGGCGATCGACTGCCGCCGCAACGAGACGACGACGCAGCCCGCGGCTTCCGGCAGGGTGGCCACGTGCAGCGTGATCTGGTGGCTGCCGATACGCGGCGTCTCCAGCACGACGTCGTACTCGGCGACACTGCCGCCCTGACCGCGCACCTGCTCGATCAGCGCGTGGATGGGACTGTCGGCCGGCAAAAGCTCGACGAAGGGCCGGCCGCGCAGATGGGCGGCGCTGGCGTCGAACAACTGCTCGGCCGCCATGTTGACATGGCGCACGGCGCCGGTGCCGTCGATGACCAGCGTCGCGTCTGGCAGCGCGTTGAGGATCGAAGCCGGGTCGATGGCGCGGGGCGCAAGACGCGCGGGCGCCGTGCCCTTCGCGGTCACGCGGCCGCCCTCTCCTCGGCCGGGCCATACAGGTCCCGGATCGCGGCGCGCACGTCGGCGGGCTCGGACATGCGGTTGGTGCGCGCGCGGAAATCGGACGCGCCCGCGAGGCCCTTGGAGTACCAGCCCAGATGCTTGCGCGCCATGCGCACACCGACGTCGAGTCCGTAATGGCTCAGCATCAAGTCGTAATGCTCCAGCAGCATGTCGCGCTGGAACGCGACCGGCGGGTCAGGCAGCCGCTCGCCGGTCTTGAGATAGCGGATCACTTGGTTGACGAACCACGGCCGCCCCTCGGCGCCACGGCCGATCATCACGCCGTCGGCACCCGACTGGTCGAGCGCCGTCTTGGCATCCTCCAGCGTTTTGATGTCGCCGTTGACGATGACGGGAATCCGGACCGCTTCCTTCACCTCGCGCACCGCCGCCCAGTTGGCCTGGCCTTCATAGAACTGGCAGCGCGTGCGGCCGTGGATGGTCACCATCTTGATACCGCACTCGACCGCGATCTGGGCCAGCTTGGCCGCGTTGCGGGTTTTGTCATCCCAGCCCAGACGCATCTTGAGCGTGACCGGCAGACGCACGGATTTGACGGTGGCCTCGAGGATGCGCGCGGCATGGACCTCGTCGCGCATCAGCGCGGAACCGGCATGACCGTTCACGACCTTCTTCACCGGGCAGCCGAAATTGATGTCGATGAT
>JAPLOM010000004.1:66687-123288 GCA_026400755.1 Alphaproteobacteria bacterium | reverse complement strand
CGGGTGTCTCTGATTGCATGCCTAGCGGCAAAACGGCGGTAAAAAGTTCGGTCGGCGCGAAACGCCAAGTAGCGGAAAACATGGTGTTTTCTTTGACCGAACCTAATCTGGCGAGGTTCGCTCAGAAAGAGACAAAAGCCCATCAGAGACCGAAAATCGCCGCGCTGCCAGTCTCTGAGGTTCGCTTGGTCTGGCCAAACCCCTTTGAATACACAAAGAATTCCGCCGCTGTTGGTGGGCCTTTACGAGTTTGCAAAATGAAATTGGCGGAGGGGGTGGGATTCGAACCCACGATACGGTTGCCCGTATACACGCTTTCCAGGCGTGCGCCATCGACCGCTCGGCCACCCCTCCAGTTCCTTTCGGAACGGCGCGGACCATAGCAAGGCAGGGCCGGTGCGCCAAGGCGACACGTCCCTGAAAAACCGGCGGTTTTCAGCGAATTTTGGCTTCTGGCCTTGGTCCGGGACCCGGAAACAATCCGGCTGCGGGCGCGTTGGAGGAGGGGACTGCGATCACGGGCCGGCCTTGGCGCGTTAACGCGGTCTGTTTGCCTCGCGCCCGAGACGCGCGCGACCGTTCAATGCAGAGAGGACTCGCCCATGGCCGCTTCGAGCGCGACGCTTCACGAAGATGCCGAGAAACTGAAACAGGAAACCATCGACAACCATCGCGCCATCGTCTCCCTCATGGAGGAGATCGAGGCCACGGACTGGTACGAACAGCGCGTTGATGCAGCCACCGATGGCGAGCTGACGACGATCCTCAAGCACAACAGCGATGAGGAGAAGGAGCACGCCTCCATGCTGCTGGAATGGCTGCGCCGCCGCGACGCCAAGTGGGACCAGAATCTGCGCACCTACCTGTTCACCGACAAGCCGATCCTTTCCATCGAGAAGGACGGCGAGGAGGGTGACGGCGAGGGTGGCGAGGCGAGCGATCAAGAAGGTTCGCTTGGCATTGGCAGCCTGCGCGGCGTGGGCGGCATCGCGGTGGTGGGAGGTTGATCATGGGAACGCTGTTTCGCCATCTGGCGCCGATTTCCAAGGCTACGTGGGACGAGATCGACGAGGAAGCTAAGCGCACGCTCAAGGCCAGCCTGGCCGGCCGGAAGCTTGTCGATTTCGTCTGGCCTCTCGGCCGTTGCACTGCCGCGGTCAGTACCGGCCGTATCAAGCCGGTTTCGCCGCCGCTGTCCGGCGGTGGTGTAGGCGCGCGCCTACGGCAGAGCCAGCCGCTGGTCGAACTGCGCGTGCCGTTCGAACTGTCGCGCGCCGAATTGGACGCCATCGATCACGGCGCCAAGGATGCCGATCTGGATCCCGTCACCCATGCGGCCCAGCGCGTCGCGGAAGCAGAAGATCGTGCGATTTTCCATGGCTATGCCGCCGCGACGATCGAAGGGATCTGCCAGGCTGCTCAGAACACCGTGAGCTTGCCCGCGAATTTCGAGGAGTATCCCGTCGCGGTCGCACACGCCATCGCGCGCCTCCATGCCGCGGGCGTGGACGGGCCGTATGCCATGGCACTCAGCCGCCAAAGCTATGTCGGCCTCACGGAGAGGACCAAGGGCGGTTATCCGATCCTTCCCCATGTGCGGCGCCTTCTCGACGGCCCCATCGTCTGGGCACCGGCGCTCGACGGCGCGGTCGTCTTGTCCATGCGTGGTGGCGATTTCGCGCTGACGGTCGGTGAGGATCTATCGATCGGCTTCCTGGACCACACCGACGACACGGTTCGTCTGTATCTGGAGGAAAGCTTCACCTTCCGCGTGCTCTCGCCCCAGGCGGCCGTGGCCTTGACCCATGGGTCAACGAAGGGTGGCGCGAAGAAACGCTGAGCTTCAGCGCAGCGCCTCGACGATCTTCGGATCGTTGAGAAGCTTCTGCAGAACCTCCTGGGCGATCGCTACGGCTTTTCTGGATGCGGGCGTGTGGACATTGACCGTCCACATGCTCGCGTCCTGCATCACATCCTTGACCCGGCCGTAGCGGACGCCATCAGACGACGCGAGTTCATTGCCTTGGACGTCGAATACGTCGGCGCGCAGGGTTAACGCGACGCTGATGCCGACCGTGCTGGCGTTATAGGCGGGGCCGCTGGGGGTGGTGCGAATGTCCATGCTGTTGGGACCCATATCGGTTTGCCATTCGTCGATGGACACCAGCAGCGCGCGCGGCTTACCGAGGTCGGTCAGGCGCTTGATGGCGTCCGCGCGGTCATCCTTGGGCGGGATGGACACCAACGTGACGCGGATGTTCTTCGCGGTCAGAGCGCTGGCCACCGCGAGGTTGACGTCCTCGGCCAATGGCCGCCCGGACTCGGTATGGAGGCCGAACGGGATATTGGCTTGGGAGCGCGCTTCACCGGTATAGGTGACGGAATAGCTGCCGCTGACCACCTTCGGCCGTCGGTCTTGGGTGCCGATCGCGATCTCTTGGGTGGTCGCGATCTGGAGGCTGGGTTTCGCGGCCCGGAAATCGGATTCGTTGCCGAACGCGCAGGCTTCCAGCGCCATCGCGGCGACGATGACCCAAATCGCTCTTCTCACTAGGTTCCCCCCGCGCACGTCCTGGGAAACTCTTCCAATTACCGGGGGACGCGTCAAGAAAGTGCCGCATTTGGGCGGGATAGTGCGGGAACCGAAGGGGGCATTTCCCGTTTCCTTCACGGACGTTTCCCAAGCCCTTTGTTTGGTTGTTGGCAGGAGCCAGTCATGAAGATTCGCACAGCCATCGTTGCGGCGCTGATTGGCGGCATGGGTTTCGCCACCCTGCCGGCCATGGCCCAGACAGCCACCGCACCAGCCACCCGCGCGTCCCTGTCGGCCGAGGAATATGCCCGCCGGCAGGCCCAGGGCGAATTGTATGAGATCGCGTTGAGCCAGCTCATCCTCGACAAGTCGGAGGATCAGAGCGTGCGCGGCTTCGCCGAACAGATGGTGACCGCCCATACCGCGTCGCTCCAGAAGCTGCGCGCCGCCGCGGGTACGATGGCCGCGCTGTTGCCGACGACGCTCGATTCGACCCAGCAGAACACGTTGATCCGTTTCGAGAACATCTCGGGCATGAAGTTCAACATGGAATACATGCAGCTCCAGATCGACGGGCATAAGCAGGCGTTGGAACTGAACCGCCGCTATGCCTCTGACGGGACCGACCCCGCCTTGCGCCAGTACGCGTCCGATTCCGTGCCCATGATCCAGGACCACCTGAACATGGCCCAGAAGGTGCGCGTCGCGCCGCCCATCACGCCGGGTCCCAAACTGTAAGGAACCGACTCCGGTCCTCGGCGGTTGAACCGCCGAGGAATTCGTTGCCGCATGGGTTAAAGGCTTGCGGCTTGCACGAATAAAAGGAGAACAATCATGCGCAAATCGACAAATGGCCATAGCCGCGCGGTGGCCAAGGTCCATACCAACCTGAACGGCATTCAAAGCAATCTTTCGGGCGTCGTATCTGGCGCGGGTGCCGTCATCAACGACACGTTCCATTCGGTGATCGACGCGACCAAGGCCGAGGGCGAACGTGCGGTGACCGCAGCCCGCGATACGGTGCGCGAGCGCCCGTTGGTCTCGGTGGCGGCGGCGTTCGGCGCGGGCGCCGTCGCGGCCTTCCTGATAGGCTTGCGCTCGGGCTCCCGCAACCGGAGCGAAGCGGCCGATCGGGAATAGGGTTTCGTTTGCTTAAGGTCGCCCATGGGTAATCCCGTGGGCGACCTTCGCATTTCTAGATCGCGATAAGCGAGGCCTAAAGCTTCGCGCCCGGCACGTCGCGCAAGACGAACGACTCGACCTTCTCGAACAGTCCAGGGTTCCGTTCCTTGACCTTCAGCCATTCCGCATCTTCGCGGAACTTGGTCCAGGCTTGCGGAATAGCCTCGGCGCTGGGCCAGGGCATGGTGTACCAGATGTGGCGTGGCGCGCCGTCCTGCACCCAGAAGTCGGTGATCTTGAAACCGAGACGCGCGAAGATCGGCAGGATGTCTTCCTTCATGACCTTCAGCATCTGAGCGTCCTTGCCCTCGCCGGCAACGTAGTGACGAAGCTCGTGCACCATGGCGGTCGTCTCCTGTTTCTCGTGTCTCAGGGTTTCGCGCGTTCGTCGCGATAGCGGAACGTGCAGGTCTTGGCGCCGCCCATGATGGTCTGGGCGCGGTCGAGCTTGATGGCGGGATCGTAGCCCTGGCAGAAGACGCCGTCGCGGTTGCACGACATCAAATGGCCGATAGGACCGAGTCCCATCTCGCGGTACATCTCGGCATAACGGCAACGCACCACGTCGAAATTGAACGTGTCGTCGCTGGCTTCCAGCACGTTCATTTCCAACGCGCCGTCCGCCTTCCAATGGTCATAGAGCGCGATGAAGTCACGCATGCTGGTCTTGCCGCCGGGCGCCTTGGCGGCGAATTCCTTGCCCTCGGCGATCGCCGCCTTGCGGACGGCCGAGTCCAGGATGGCTTGTGCCTTCTCCTCGCCCAACGCGGCCACCATCTCGTCGTAAATCGGTTTGATGACCTGTGCCTGCAGGCGGCGCTTCACGATCGTCGGGATTTCGCCCATGGCTATATCCGTTGGCTAGGGTCCAGGTCTTATCCAATCGCGGCGCGGCGGACGGCGCAAGGGCGGCTCACTGCGGCGTAATACCAAGCCGCGCCATGGCCCGCAGCCGCGCCTCGCCGCGCACGCGATCGGGCACGTGGATCAGGCCCGCGATGCGGCGCACCAGCATGTCCTCCTGGGGGTCGAGCACGCCGTCGGCATAGGCGACCTCCCACAGCATCTCGATCACGCGGGCCCGCTCGGCTTCATCCAGGCGTTTGACCGTCAGGCTGGTGAAGGGAAAAAGCTGGGTCGAGCGCGCGACCTCGACCTCGGCGCTGCGCAATAGGAGGCTTGCGGCATCGACTGGCAAGTCGAACCGCTCCATCAAAAGCCGCTCGATCGTCTGGCGCTCGGGGCCCTCGAAGTGGTCGTCCATACGTGCGGCTTCGACCAAAAGGGCCGCCACGGCCACTTGTAGAGAATCCAGAGATTTGGAGGAGGGGAGGCCTTCTTCGCCGTTCAGCAGCTTCAAGATTCGATCGATCATTGGGTCGGTTTTTCCGGAGCATCGATAAGGGCGGGCATCCTAGCGGCTGGGCGGGGCGGGGAACATCCGCCCGGCGGGCGCGTTTTCCCTGGGGCCTTTGCGACCGCGGCCCGCCCAATCGATCGGAATGGTGATGACGCCAGACGCCGCCCGCCCTGCGCCGGGGGACGAAGACAGCCGCGAGGAGCGCGTGCTGGGGGCGGATGCGCGCGCCATCGAGGGCGCGGAGCGGATGCGCCTGCCGGAAACCATTTTCGGCTATGTCTGGAAGGTCAGCCGCGTAGGGCAGATCTGGCTCTGCGTCGGCTCGACCGCCAGCTTCCTTCTCGCCCTTATTCCGCTGGAGATGCAGCGCCGCGTCGTCAACGAGGCGCTGGAGCAGCGCCATCTGCGGACTCTGGCCTATCTCTGCGCGATCTATATCGTCACCGCGCTGGTGGCGGGCTGGATCAAGCGCTGGATCAACGTCTATCGCGGCATTGTCAGCGAACGCGCGACCCTGGCTTTGCGCAAAAAAGTCCACGCGGTGGTCAAGCCGGCCGAATCCAACGGCGACGAACGGAAGGAAAATGAAGGCACCACCGTTTCCGTCGCGGTGGCCGAGGTCGAGCCGGTCGGCGGTTTCGTCGGCATGGCCATCTCCGAGCCGGTCCTGCAGGGCGGCATCCTGATCTTCACCTTCGCCTATCTGGTCTATCTCCAACCGTGGATGGGCTTGCTCAGCATTGTGCTGTTCTCGCCGCAGATTTTTTTCGTGCCGCGCATGCAGGCGGCGATCAACCGGCGCGCGGCCGTCCGCATCAAAACCGTGCGCAAGGTGGGCGCGCAGTTGATCGAGGAGATGGAGATCGATGCGTCCGACGACAAGCGTTACTTCGACCGCAAGATCACCACGGTGCTGGAGCTCAACATCCAGATCTACCGCCTGAAATACACGATGAACTTCTACATGAACTCGCTGCACCACCTGGGCGTGGTGGGCGTGCTTCTGGTCGGCGGCTGGTTCGTGATCGATGGGCGCACCCAGGCCGGCACGATCGTCGCGTTCCTCTCGGGCCTGAGCCAGCTCAAGGAGCCGTGGACCGACCTGATCAACTATTACCGCGAGGCCACGACGGCCCAGGTCAAATACGGGCTGGTGAAGAGCGCGCTGGCCGGGCCGCCGAACGGCGAGGCGCCGGCCCCCGCCGCCTGAGGCTCAGTTCGCTCGGTATCGGTGGACCTTTGCCTCGTCGAGCGCGATTCCCAATCCCGGCTCGGACGGGATCTGCACCATGGTCGTGTCCGGGGGAATCGGGTTCGTGACGATGTCTTCCACCAGCGTATCGGATGGCGAGCCATGCGTGCCGCCGGCCAGGTTCGTGCAAGTGGCGATGAAGGTGCGCACCGCGCCGATCCCGACGCCGGAGGGCGCCGAGCTGCCCGGCACGATGCCGAGGCCGGCCGCTTCCGCCACCGCCGCGATCTTCTTGGCCATGGTCAGGCCGCCCTTCACGGTCGGCTTGATGTGCACGGCGTCGGCCGCGCCCGCGCGGATCACCCGCATCATGTCCTGAGGCGTTTCGACCGATTCGTCGACAACGATGGTGGTGGTCGTGTTGTTGCGGATCAGCGCCAGCCCTTCCAGATCCCAATACTTCGCGGGCTGTTCGATCATCTGGACGCCCAAGGGCTCCATTTGCTTGATCAGGCGCAGGGCGGTCTTGGTTTCGTAGAAGCCGTTGAAATCGACCTTGATAGGAATGTCCGTGCCGATGGCCTCGCGCACCATGCGCAGCCGCTCCACATCGCGCTCCGGTTTCTCGCCGTCGCCTGACTTCAGCTCTAGCTGGCGATAGCCGCGCGCGACGGCCTTCTTGGCCACGTCGGCCATCTTCTGGGGCGTGTCGATCGACATGCCATAGCCCACGCCCTCGACGACGTAGCTGTCGCGCACCTTGCCGCCCAGAAGATTGTAAGAGGGTATGCCCAGATGCTTGCCCAACAGGTCGTAGAGCGCGATGTCGAGCGCGGCCTTGACGCGCCAATACGCCTCGACGGCGCTGTCCATCTTTTTCCAGATCAACGCGATGTTGAACGGGTCCTCGCCGATGATGGCGGGCCCCAGATAGTCGCGGATGATCGCGACGATGCCTTCCTGGGTCTCGCAGCCTGGCCGTTCGAAGCTGGGATAGGCCTCGACCTCACCCAGGCCGAAGACGCCGTTGTCGGCGTGCAGTTTCACGACCACATGGTCGAAGATGCTGAAGGTGCCGTGGCTTTCCACCAGCGGCTCCTTGACCGGCATATGCAAGGGGATGGTCTCGATCTTGGTGATCCGCATCGTCGGTCCCTTCATTTCTTCTTTTGATAGGCGGCGCCCAGGCCGAACAAATGCACACCCGCGTCGATCATCAGGATCTCGCCCGTGATGGCGCGGCCGCCCTCGATGAACCAGGCCACCGATTCGGCTACGTCCTCTGCGCTGCAGATGCGCTGCAGGGGCGAATTGGCTTCGACCCCCGCCTTCACCTGCTTGTACTGCTTCGCGTCCATCTTGCTGGTAACCCAGCGCGTCTCGACGAAGCTGGGGCACACGGCGTTGACGCGGATTTCCGGCGCCAGCGCGCGGGCCAGCGCCATGGTCATGGTGTTGAGTGCGCCCTTCGACGCCGCATAGGCGGTGGAGCTGCCGCCGCCCACGATGCCGACGATGGAAGAGACGTTGACGATGGAGCCGTTGCCTTTTGCCTTGAGCGCCGGGGCCGCGGCGCGCGTCATCTGATAGGCGCCCACCACGTTGGTCGCATAGATGGCGTGGAAATCCTCGGCGCTCAGACCCTCCAGGTCGGCGCCCGCCACCACCTTGGTCATGCCGGCGTTGTTGACCAGCCCGTCGATGCGGCCCCAGCGCGCAAGGGCCTGCTTCGCCATGCGCCGGCAATCGCCGTCGGCGACGACGTCGCCCTGGAGGGCTGTGGCGTCCGCGCCCAGCTTGCGGCAGGCGGCGGCGGTGGCCTCGGCCTCCTCGCGGCTTGCGCGGTAGTTGATGGCGACATTCCAACCGTGGGCGGCCAACAGCTTGGCCGTCGCGGCGCCGATGCCCGTGCCGCCTCCGGTGATGAGGGCGACGGGCGCGTCCTTGCCCGGCTTCGCGCCCTGGCTCTTGGTCGTCTTGCGCGCCGCCATCGTCCCACCCCGTGACGTTGGATTGATGAACGAACCTTTCAAGAGCGAGCACCGCGAGTCAACAGCGCGGACTTGGATTGCGGTGGACGGGGCCTTACGTTCGACACGGGAATTGGGGAGAGAGACATGACCGGAACCGTCGCCGCCCGCTTGAAGGAGCTGGGCATCGTCTTGCCGCCGCCGGCCAAGGTGCTGGGCAACTATGTGCCCGCGGCTTTGGAGGGCAATATCGCCATCGTGAACCAAGCGCCCGTGGTGGACGGCAAGGTGAAATACGCCGGGCGCATGGGCGCCGAGGTCAGTCTGGCCGAGGGCGAGGATTGCGCCCGCATCACCGCCATCAACGTGCTGGGCGCCCTCAGCGCGGTGCTGGACGGTAACCTCGACCGCGTGCGCCGCTGCGTGCGCTTGGGCGGCTTCATCGCAGTGACGCCGGAGTTCAAGGACCATGGCCGCGTGATGAACAGCGCCTCGGACCTGATGGTCCAGGTGTTCGGCGACAAGGGACGCCATTCGCGCTTCACGGTCGGCGTCGTGTCGCTGCCGGCCGACCTGGCCATGATCATCGAAGGCATGTTCTACATCGATTGAACGCGTTCCAACCGAGGAGAGCCCAAATGTACGCCCGCGTGATGAGCACGAATTTGAAGAAGGCCACGATCGACGAGGCCGGCAAGGAATGGCGGACCCATATCGAGCCGTTCAAGAAGAGCGGGATGAAGAAGGCGTACATGTTCGTCGACCGCGAGACGGGCAAGTATCTCTCGATCACGATCTGGGAAAGCGAAGAGGTTCAGAAGAAGAACGCCGGCAGCCCGGAGCAGAAGGCGGGCCGCGAGGCCATGACGGTGAAGTACTTCGAAGGCCCCCCGCAGCCCATGGGCTACGAAGTGCTCGAAGTCATCGAGTAGGGGCACTCAGCGCTTCTTTGCATTCAACTCGGCCAGCACCTCGTCCGTATGCTGGCCGAGGGTGGGCGCCGGGCGCCGGATCGAAACCGGCGTTCCCGAGAACTTGATCGGCGTGCGCAGCAGCTTGGTGGGTCCCGCCACCGGATGTTCGACCGCTTCCACTTGATCGCGCGCGAGGAAGTGCGGGTCGTTCAGCACTTCGTCGTAGGACAGGACGGGCGCGGCCGGAATGCCGGCCTTCTCGAGCAGGGCCAGCCAATGGCCCGTCTTCTCCTTGGCCAGATACTGCGTGACGACCTCGCTCAGCGCCGCGTTGTTCTGAATGCGCAGTGCATTGGTTTCGAAGCGTGGGTCCTTGGGCAGGTCCGGCGCCTTGATCACCTCGTCGCAGAATTTCAGCCATAGCACTTGCGTCGCGGCGCCCAGCGCCAGCCAGCCGTCTTCGGTGCGGAAATTCTGGTAGGGCGCGGCGTTGCGGTGGGTCGCGCCGATACGCGTGGGCCGCTTGCCGGTCGCGAAGAAGCCCGAGACCTCGTAGGGGCTGAACGACAAAGCCGATTCGAACAGCGACACGTCGACCAACTGCCCCTTGCCGGTTTGCTCGCGCGCATAGAGGGCGTTCAACGTGCCGAGCGCGCCGTACATGCCGCCGGCCAGATCCGAGATGGGGATGGGCAGGCGCAAGGGATCGCCGTTCACCTCGCCGCAGATCGACATCAGCCCGGACATGGCCTGGGCCATGAGGTCAAAGCCGCCGCGATGGCTGTAAGGGCCGGTCTGACCGAAGCCGGAGATGGCGGTATAGATCAGCCGCGGATTTCGCGTCTTCAGCGCCTCGTAGCCGAAGCCCAGCTTCTCCATCGTGCCGGGCTTGTAGTTCTCGACCACCACGTCGGCCGAATCGATCAGGCGCCGGCAATCGGCGCGGCCCTGCTCGGTTTTGAGATCGAGGACGACGCTGCGCTTGTTTCGGTTGGCCTGCATGTTGAAGGCGCTTACGCCGTTCACGTAGGGCGCGCTTTTGCGCGATTCGTCGCCGAGGCCCGGCCGCTCCACCTTGATCACGTCGGCGCCCATGTCGGACAGCATCATGGTGCAGAACGGTCCTGACAGATGGGACGTGAAGTCGATGATACGGACGCCGTCGAGCGCGTTTGCCATTGCGGGTCTCTTCGTCTTGTGGCCATTTTGGCCGGAGAGGTGGGCGAGTATAGCGCGCCGCGCGAGCGAGGGAATTCCATGGAAAAAGATGAAGTTCTTCTGACCCGCCACGACGACGGCGTGGCCGTGGTCACCCTCAACCGCCCCGAGCGGCGCAACGCGGTGAACTTTGCGCAATGGCGCAAGCTGGGCGATTTGTTCGCGGAGCTGGGCGCGGATCGTGCCGTGCGCGTGGTGATCCTGACTGGCGCGGGCGGTCATTTCTGCGCGGGCGCCGACATCTCGGAGTTCAAGACCGTGCGCGCCGACGCGGCCACGGGCGCGGCCTACGACGAGGCCGTGAAACACGGCACGCAATCCTTGATCGACATGCCGAAGCCGACCATTGCGGCCATCGCGGGGTATTGCATCGGCGGCGGCGTGGCCCTGGCCCTGGCCTGCGATTTCCGGGTCGCGGCGGGCGGTGCGCGCTTTGCCATTCCCGCCGCGCGGCTCGGCATCGTCTACAGCCAATTGGAGTGTGAAAGCCTGATCGCGGCCGTGGGTGTGACCAACGCCAAGAAGATCCTGTTCGGCGCCCAACAGATCGACGCCATGGGCGCGCGGCTGATGGGTCTGATCGACGAGGTGACCAGCGATGACCCGGTCGAGACCGCGCGCGATTTCGCCAAGCCCATGGCGCAGAACGCGCCGCTGAGCATCTCCGGCATGAAGACGGTGGTGAACGCGCTGGCCGCGGGTAAGACAAAGGAACGCCACGGCGCCATGGAAGCGGCCGTCCAAACCGCGCTCGAAAGCGAGGATTACCGCGAGGGCGTGCGCGCCTTTGGTGAAAAGCGTCTGCCCCGCTTCACAGGGCGCTGACGCTCACTCCTTAGCAATTCGCTCCATCACCACGGGAAACGCACTCAAGGGGTGCGGCTGGGTGACCGGGTGGCTCGGCGTGACGTAATCGCGGTTGAGCTGGTCCAGCTTGGTCACGCCAAGCAGGCCCATGGCGACGATGATTTCTTCCTCCAGGATTTCCAGCATGCGGATCAGGCCCGCGTGGCCCGCGGCAGCCAGGGCCCAAGACTGCATGCGCCCCATGGAGACGGCCTTGGCGCCCATGGCCACGGCTTTCAGCACGTCGCTGCCGCGCACGAAACCGCCATCGACGATGATGTCGACCTTGCCCTTCACGGCATCGACAACGTCGGGCAGGGATTGGATCGTGCCGCGCGCGTGGTCGAGCGACCGGCCGCCGTGGTTCGAGACATAGATCACGTCCACGCCATGCTCCATGGCCAGGCGCGCGTCCTGCGCGTTGGTGACGCCCTTCAGGATCAGCGGCAGGCCCGAACGTGATTTCACCCGCTCCAGCATCTCCCAGGTGATAACGGTGCCGAGCAGTCCTTCCTTGCTGGGCGTCTTGCCGGCCGCGCGTTCGTCACGCTGCTGCTGCAGATAGCTGGCGTAGGTGCGGCTGCGCTTGGCCTTCGTCGCCAGGCCGCTCATCAGATCGCGCTCGCGGCGGCTGTAATAGGCGCCTTCGCTGACGAAGGTGATGGCCTTGTAGCCGGCGGCCTTCACGCCATCGACCAGATCGTCGAGGAACGGCTGCTCCGCGCGCGGATGCAGCGCGTAGACGATGCGCGACTTGTCCTTGATGCCTTCGGCCACGGCTTTATAGCCCGGGTCGGCGAAACCGCTGACCACATGCATGATCTCGAATTCCTCGGCGACCTTGGCCGCGGTCAACGCCCCGCCGGGATCCAGCAACGCGATCGAGCCCACCGGCGCAAACACCACCGGGATGCGCAGCTTCACGCCCAACAGCGAGGTCGTGGTGTCCACCTCGCTGACATCGCGCATGACGCGGTTGATGAACGCCACGCTGTCGAGCGAATGGCGGTTGCGCCGCAGGGTGGTCTCGCTCTCCGTGCCGAAAGTCACGAACTCCCACACGGCGCTGGGCAGCTTCTCTCGGGCGGCCCAAACCAAATCCTGCAACGTCGGGAATTCCGACATGAGATGACCTGCGATGTTTGCGGTTATCGAGATGCGATAGGCATTCGATCATTGCGACGCGCGAAAAACACTAGAAGCCGCGAAGTTGTGTTTCAAGCGCACGTTGTCCATGGACTCCATCGCGCCGCCGTGGTTCCTTAAAAACAAGCCGCATGGGGTGATTGGAGCGCAATTGACGCGCATCCATCGGCCGAAAAAGCCGGCGCGGGAGGGGAAACGATGGTCAAGAAAGCCTTAGAAACCGGGATTCCGCGTCATTCGCGGCCGTTCGAGTGGGCCATCGTGGCGGACGGCATCTTTTATGCCGCCGCGGCGCCCGTCAAAGCGGACGGCACGGCGGAGACCGGCGACATCCGCAAGCAGACGACGTTGGTGCTGGCCAATCTCGCGCAATCGCTCAAGGCGGCCGGCGGCTCCATGGCCGACGTCACGCAGGTGATGCTCTATGTCACCAAGCGCGAGTTCATCGACCCCATCACCGAGATCTGGGCCAAGGCGTTTCCCAAGCCCTATCCCAACCGCGCGACGGTCATCGTCAACGAAATCGGCGTGAAGGACGTGGGGCTGGTCATCATGGCCACCGCCCATGTCGGCAAGAGCAAGAAAAAGCCCGCCAAGAAAAAGGCTGCACGCCCCGCGGCGCGCGCCCGGGCACGGCGTCGGTAACACACGGCGGATGGGATCGAGGCAAGCGTGAGCGTCCAGGCCGTCCCATCTCCGAAATCGACTCGGGCCGCCGTCGGCGGCGACCGTCAGGTGCGCCGCGACCGCATCGGCGCCGTCGTGGTCGGCTCACTGTCGGTCATCACGTTCCTCGCGGTCTGGCAGGGGCTGGTTTCGACAGGCCTTGTGCATAAGGCCTTCCTCGGTTCGCCCGAAACAGTCTCGAAGGCCGCGTGGAAGCTGATCTCGGACGGCGCGCTTTACAAACACACCACGGCCAGCGCCAGCCGCGTCCTCATAGGCTTCGCGCTGTCGTCCACGGCGGCCATCATCCTGGGCCTGGCCATGGGCGTCTGGCGGCCGCTCAAGGCCGTGTTCGATCCCATCGTGTCGTTGATCCGGCCGCTTCCGTCGCTGTCGTGGATTCCCTTGTCCATGATGTGGCTCGGCATTGGCGAGGAACAGAAATACGCCATCGTCTTCATGGGCACGCTGGCGCCGACGCTTGTGTTCGTGGTGGATGCCACGCGGCGCGTCGATCCCTTGCTGATCCGCGCCGCGCGCAATCTGGGCGCGAACCAGGTGCGAGTGTTGTGGGAGGTGATCCTGCCGGGCGCTTTGCCCAGCATCCTTTCGGCCTTGAAGGTCACCATGGCGTTGGCCTGGGCCTGCATCATCAGCGCCGAGATGGTCGGTGCCACACGCGGCCTGGGCTTCCTGATCTGGAACGCGAAGGATTGGGCCAACATCGCGCAGGTGATCGTCGGCATGCTGGCGATCAGCCTGACGGTCCTGGTCTTGGACATCATCTACCGCCTCGTCGAGCGGCGCCTGACGCCATGGCGCCGCAACGAGCGTCGACACTGACCTTGGAATGAGAGAGCCGCGCGAAGCGGACAGACATCGACACAAGAGATTTTGGAAAAAAGGGAGAGGGAATCATGTTTAAATTTCGCAGCCTGATCGCGGGTGCGATGGCCGTCGGAGCGGCGTTTGCCGTGTCCGGCGTGGCCAACGCGCAAGCGCCGAAGAAAGTGACCGTCGTCTCGTCGACGGCGGGCGTGCATGCGCCCTATTGGGTGGGCATCGATAAGGGTTTCTTCAAGGAAGCCGGCTTCGACGTCGAATGGAAGCTGGTGGCCAGCTCGTCCGACCGCGTCACGATCGTCTCGTCGGGCGACGCCGTCATGGCGGGCACGGGCTCGCAGGCCGTCGTCGCGGCCATGGCCCAGGGCAACAAGAACTTCTACTGGGTCGGCGTGCCCGATGGCGCGTCCGATATTTCGGGCATCGTCGCGAAGAAGGACATCAAGTCGGTCAAGGATCTGAAGGGTAAGAAGCTGGCCATCCAGTTCGGCGGTTCCGAAGAAATCACCGACTACATCATCCTCAAGAACGCTGGCCTCGACATGTACAAGGATGTCGAGCTGGTGAACCTGAGGCAGTCGGAAATGGTCCAGGCCATGAAGCAAGGCCTGATCGACGCGGCCGGCGCGTGGTATCCGGAATACGCCCAGCTTCAGGACTTGCCTGGCTTCCACAAGATCGCGTCCGTCGCCGATACGGGCTTCTGGGAGAAGTACAAGCAGATCCCGGCGCCCAACGCGCTGATCCTCAGCAAGAAGTTCGTCGACGAGGACCCGGCCGGCGCCAAGCGCTTCCTGGCCGCTTATTGGAAGTCGCAGCAGTGGATCATCGACAACCAGAAGGAAGCCGCCGCGATCGCCGAGAAGATCAGCAAGCAGAGCCAGGCGGACTGGCTGGCCTGGGAGAAGCAGTCGGTGCGCTACACGCGCAAGGACCAAATTCAGCAGATGTCCGACAAGGGCACCTATCCCGTCATGGATATCATGATCGAGTTCATGTACGCCGTGATCAAGAAGATCGACAACAAGCCGAACTACCGCGAATGGGTCCGGATGGACCTCATCGAGGGCTGATGCCGTCGACCGGGAAACCGTCGCCGTGACCATGCGGCCGAAAGAAACGGCGGGGGGTGCCACGCGCATCCCCCGTCCGCCTTGGCGGTATCGCTACACGGCCATCAGCGCCGTGTCGGCGATCTGCTTCATCGGCCTGTGGGAATTGGCGGCGGCTACTGGCGCGATCGATCCGCAATTCTTTCCGCCGCCCAGTTATGTCTGGCACGAGCTCGAACGGCTCGTGGCCGACGGCAGCATCTTCGACTTTATCCTCGTTAGCACGCGGCGCGTCCTGATCGGCTTCGTCTTTTCGGCCGGAATCGGCATTCCGCTGGGTATCCTTCTGGGCACCACCAAGGTGATCCGCTGGATCGTCGAGCCGATCATCTCGATCATCCGGCCGCTTCCCTCGCTAGCCTGGATTCCGCTCTCGATGCTGTGGCTCGGCCTCAGCGAGGAGCAGAAATATTCCATCGTCTTCATGGGCACGATCGCGCCCTTGGTCGTGTTCGTGACCGACGCCACCATGCGCGTCGATTCGATCTACACCCGCGCGGCCCAGAACCTGGGCGCGGGCCGCTTTCGTATCATGTGGGAGGTGATCCTTCCGGGCGCGCTCCCCAGCATCATCTCGGCGCTCAAGGTCACGCTGGCTCTGGCCTGGACCTGCATCATCTCAGCCGAGATGGTGGGTTCGACCAAGGGGCTCGGCTTCCTGATCTGGAACGGCAAGGATCTGTCCAACATCAGCCAGGTCATCATCGGCATGCTGGCCATCAGCCTGACCGTGCTGGCGCTCGACACCATCATCCGCGGCATGGAGCACCGCATGCTCCCGTGGCACCGCGGCCAGGACAAGCGATAGGAGTTCCCGTGGCGTCAGACCGGCCCATCATCCGCGCCGAAAACGTCAGCATGGAGTACGCCCGCGGCGTCGAAGTGGTGCGCGCTCTCGGCGACCTCTCGCTCGACGTGCGCGAAGGCGAAATCCTGTGCATCGTCGGCAGCTCCGGCTGCGGCAAGTCGACGTTGTTGAATATCATTGCGGGCTTCCTGAAGCCGACGGAGGGCAGGGTCCTGTTACGCGACCAGCCCATCACCGGCATCGACACACGCTGCGGCATGATCTTCCAGGAATACGCATTGTTCCCGTGGAAGACGGTGCAGAGCAACGTCGAGTTCGGCTTGAAGATGAAAGGCGTCGACAAGACCACGCGGCGCGAGACGGCGGCCAAGTTCATCAAGCTGGTGGGGCTGGAGGGTTTCGAGAAGGCCTATCCGGCCGAGCTGTCCGGCGGCATGCGCCAGCGCGCGGCGCTCGCGCGCTCCTTGGCCAACGACCCCGAAATTCTTCTGATGGACGAGCCGTTCGCGGCGGTTGACGCCATGACGCGCCAGCTTCTGCAGGACCAGTTGGTCGACATCGTGGCCAAGACCCGGAAGACGGTCATCTTCGTCACCCACAGCATCGACGAAGCCTTGATCCTTTCGGATCGTATTACCGTGTTTTCTTCCCGCCCCGGACGGGTGAAGGCGATCCTGGAAAACGATCTGCCCAAGCCGCGCAGCGCCTCGGCGCAGCTCACGCCCCGCTATCTGGAACTCAAGAGCCAGATCTGGGACAGCGTGCAGGAAGAGGTGTTGCAGCAAATCGCGCTCATGGAGCGCATTCAACGCTGAGGTTTCCATGTCTTCGCTCAAGGACAAGCGTATCGTCATCATCGGCGGCAGCGCGGGCATCGGCCTGCAGACCGCGAAGGAGGCGTCCAAGCGCGGCGCCAAGGTCGTCATCGGGGGCCGGACGCTGGAGCGGTTGAAGACCGCGGCCGATGAGATCGGCGGGAAGGTCGAGACCTACCAGGTCGACGCCACCACGGAAGCGGGCATCAAGGCCTTCTTTTCGCGCGCCGGGCAGTTCGACCATCTGACGGTTCTGGTGCCCTCGGCACCTGACAAATCGCTGTCGTCCAAGCTCGGCCTGTTCCTCGACATGGAGCCGGCCACCTTCGACGCCGTCTTCCGCAACCGTTTCTGGAGCCAGTGCTGGGCCGCCCGCTATGGCGCGCCGCACATGAGCAAGGAAGGCTCGATCGTCTTCATGTCCAGCAGCCAGCCGCGCAAGACAATCCCGCGCTATTCGGCCAGTTGCGCCGCGGCGGGCGCTATCGAATCGCTGGCACGCATTCTGGCCATCGAACTGGCGCCTATCCGCGTCAACGTGATTGCGCCGGGCTTCATCCAGACTCCGGGCACCGACCATATCCCGCCGGAGCGGCGTGCGATGTGGGACAAGATCGCGCAGGCACAGCCGGTGAAGCGTCTGGGCGAAGCCCAGGAGATCGCGGAAGGCATGTTGTTCCTGATGGAGAACGGCTTCGCGACCGGCACCACCCTCGACATCGACGGCGGCTACCGCTTCACCTGATCAGAAGCGGTCGATCCGGAACGGCGACAGATCCACAACCGGCGGACGTTCCGCCGCCAACTCTGCCACCAGCCGTCCCGTCGCGGCGGCCAACGCCAATCCGTACTGACCGTGCCCGAAGGCATAGAGCACGTTGCGATGGATCGGGCTGCGGCCGATCACGGGCAGCGAATCCGGCATCATCGGCCGGTCGCCGGACCATTTCGTATGCGGCTCCGGGCGCATATGCGGGAACAGGCGGCGCACGTTTTCGATCTGGCGCGCAGGTCGGCGGAAATCGGGCGGCGCGCCGAGCCCTGCGAACTCCACGTTGCCGCCGACGCGTAAGCCCCGTTCCATCGGTGTCAGCGACAGGCGCATGTCGCTGACGAATAGGACGTGGCTCGGCATTGTCACGCCGGGGTCGAGAAAGGTGACGTGGTAGCCGCGCGCGGCTTCGAGCGGCACTTTGTGGCCGAGGCGCGCGGCGAACGGCCCGGACCAGGCGCCCGCGGCCACGACCAGAAGGTCGAGCGGATGCTCGCCCTGATTGGTGCGCAAGGTGCTGGGGCCGGTGGGGCCGATCTCGATCTCGCTCACCGTCTCGCGCCGGATCACCCCGCCCAACCGCAGGAAGTATTCGGCCAGGCCGGTCGGAATGCGGTGGGAATCCGTTGCGTGCCGGTAGTCATGTTCCAGCACGGCGCAGCGATAGCCCGCGGGCAGGCCGGGTTCGATCGCGCGCAGCGCGTCTTCGTCCAACCGTTCGAGCTTAGCACCACGTTCGATCAACATCCGCCATAGGGGCCACGCGGCTTCGCGCGCCTCGGCGCTGCGATAGATCGAGAGCGCGCCGTTCTCGCGCACCCGGTCCGTCATGCCGGCGTCTTTCAGCAGCACGCTCCAATCGGCGTGGCTCTGCTGCATCAGCTTTGTCAGCGTGGTCAGAATGTGGTCGAAGCGCTCGGGCGTGCTGGAGCGCAGGAAGGTGACGAGCCAGGGCGCCAACGCGGGCAGATGACGCCAGCGGAAGGCCAGGGGGCCAAGGGGATCGAGCAGATAACCGGGCACCTTGCGCAGGATGCCGGGCGTCGACATGGGCACCGCGTGGTTGCGCGGCATGGCGCCCGAATTGCCGAACGAACAGGCCTCGCCGGGCGGCAGGCGGTCGATGACCGTGACCTCGTGCCCGTCGCGGCGCAGCGACACGGCGGTTGCCAGGCCGACCACGCCGGCGCCGATCACCGTCACTTTACGGATTGCACCGCCGTTCATGAGCCGCCCCGGACTGACGCGTCACGGGGCGGATCCCCGCGCGCGCCTTATCCAACGCGGATGGGTGCCAAGGATCAAGAGGCTTCGCGAACAGCCCCTACGCCGCGGATTGCAGCTTGGCGACCTTGTCGCGCAGGGTGGTCAGGAACTCGTCCATGTTGCCGCCGTTGCGCTGCAGGATGCTGACGAAGTCGTCGCGCTGGGTCACCACCAGGCTGACACTGGCGAACACCACGTCGACCACGCGGTACTGATCGCTTTCTGTCCGGCGGACACGCCATAACACCTCTTCCGAGGGGACGTTCGACGCCGCGTTGAAGCGGCTGGACACCCAGGTGCCCGTCTTGCCGTCCGGACGGGTGGCGCCGAAGACCAGCTCCTGGCCGTTATAGACGCTGGGCAAGCGCTGGGAATAAGACTGGACAATCAGATCCTCGAATAGCTTCTGGTATTCCTGGCGCTGGGTTTCGGACGCCTTCTGCCAATAGCTGCCCAGGCAGAAGGTCGCGATGGCTTGCGTGGCGAAGCCGTCATGCAGAATGGCGCGGAACGTTTCGTCGCGCTGGGCCTTGGGCGCGTTGTCCTTCAGCGCCGCGAGGGCGCGATCGGAGATGCCCTTCACGAATTGCTTGGCGCCATCGTCCGCCGTATCCGCGCGGGCGGGCACCGCGGCCACCATGGCGGCGGCGGCAAAGCCCATCAAAATCGTTCGTCTGAGCATGTCGATGCCCCCTTGTGGGTTGGTGCGCGTTTCTAAGCCCCGGCTGTGTGGCCGAGCGTGGGCGCGGAACTAGCTGACGATGCGCCAATTGCCGTTGGCGTCACGGCAGGCCGTGCCATAACCCTGTTCAATCTTGCCGCCGACAGAGATGGTCTGCTGGAACTCACGGCAGTTTTGGCCTTGCGCGTTGGTGTAGGTGCGTGTGGGCGTGACCGTGCCGCTATTGCCGTTGTCTGGATTCTTCCACGTACTGGCTTGCCCCGTGGGCGTGGATTCCAGCGAGTTCTGCGTCGTTTGCTGCGCGGTGCGTTTGTCCTGGTCATCCAGCATGTTGCCCGCCGCGCCGCCCAGAAGGCCACCCACGATCACGCCCGCCGCGATGGCAGGCGCACCACCGCCGGCTGCCGCCGCGATCAAGCCGCCGCCCGCGGCGCCGCCGGCCGCGCCGACCGCGGTCTTGGTGCCGATCCCGCCACTGTCCTGTTGCGCGCAGGCACCGAGCATGGCGACGCAGACAACGGCGATGCCGAGTTTGGCGAGCGACATACAATCTCCCTGATAGCCCATGAACACGGCGCAAGGCGCCGCCGGACGCGATGCCCGAAACTGCGATTTAGATCGGGTTTTGAGACGAAATTAAGGCGCTGGCGCGCCATCCGTGTGGCCGGCCGGTGATCCGCGTTAGCCGAGATACATCCGCCAGAAAGCGAGGCTGCGTTCCCAGGCCAGCTTGGCGGCCGCCGGATCGAAATGGGGCCGCTCCTCGTTCATAAAGCCGTGCTGGGCGTCGTAGCGGTGGATCTCATGCGGCAACTTGACGCCGGTAAGGCCTTTCTCGAACGCATCCACCGCCTCGGGCGTACACCATTCGTCCTTCCGCGCGAAATGTCCCTGAAACGGCACTTTCAGATCGCGCGGGTTCGCCAGTTCCGGCGAGGGCAATCCGTAGAAGCAGACTGAGGCGTCGAAATCCGCGATGCGGATCGCGCCCAGCGCCGCGACGATGCCGCCCAGGCAATAGCCGGTCAGTCCGACCTTGCCGCCGTTGCGCTTCAAGGTCAGCGCCGCGCCGCGCACCACCTGATCGGTGGACGAGCGGAAATCCAATGCGTTCATGGTGCGCTCGGCGGCCTTGGAGTCGTGGTAGGGCACGACGGTTCCTTCGTAGAGATCGGGCGCCAGCGCGTGATAGCCGGCGGCGGCAAGCTTGTCGCAGATGCCCGTGATCTGGCCGGACACGCCCCACCATTCCTGGATGACCACGATGCCGGGCGCCTTCGGATCGCGTGTCTCGGCCAAGTAGCCAGTGGCCTTCGCGCCGTCCAGCCGGTCGAAACTCGTGGTCTTGCCCATTCCCGCCTCCGCCCTATCCTTACCCTCGATCCGCCCACCAGCTTATCCCCTTCGCCGTCCCGAAGTCCCGCAGCCGAAAGGATATCGCCCGATGCGCGCGCTTGCCGTCCTCGCTCACCCGGAGAAAAAGTCCTTCAACAGTCAGATGAATGACGTGGCCGTCGAGACCCTCTCGAAAGCCGGCTACACGGTCGACGTGTCCGACCTCTACGCCATGGGTTTCGATCCGGTCGAAGGGCCGCGCCATTATCCGAAGCGGGTGGATGCGTCGTGGTTCGATACCCAGGCCGAGCAGCGCGCGGCGTGGAACGACAAGGCGTTGTCGCCCGCGGTGCAGGCCGAGATCGACAAGGTCGTGGCGGCCGATTTCGTCTTTATCCAGTATCCGATGTGGTGGTTCGGCTCGCCCGCGATCCTGAAGGGCTGGATCGACCGCGTCTTCGTCTACGGCCTCTACACCTCGACCCAGCGTTACAACCATGGGCCGTGGAAGGGCAAGAAGGCCATGCTGTCGATCACGACCGGCGCGCCTGAAACCACCCATGGGCCGGACGGACGCAACGCCGACGCGGACCTCTTGCTGTGGCCGATGCACTACACGCTCTATTACATCGGCTTCGACGTGCTGCCGCCCTTCGTCGCCTGCGGCGTCGAGGGCGGATTGAAATATTCCAGCCCCGAGGCCATCGCGGCGCGCCTCGATGGACATAAGGAGCGCCTGGCCACGACCTTGCGCGGCCTGGACGGCCTTAAGCCCCTACGCTTCAACGCGATCGAGGAATTCGATCAGGGCGGGCGACTGAAGCCCGAATCACCCTCGCACAGCCCCTTCATCCGCCATCGCGGCTAGGGCCGGTCGCCGCCCAGCAGCATCGTCATGCGGATCAGGATCGACAGGTTCGTGGCCTTCATCTTGTCCATGATGCTGGCGCGGTGATTGTCGACCGTGCGCGGGCTGATGCGAAGCTCCGCCGCGATCTGCTTGCTGGACAGGCCCTGGGCCACATGGCGCAGGATTTCGTGCTCGCGCGGGGTCAGCGTATGGAAACGCGTGCGCAGGGATTCGATTGAATCGGTGTTCTGTGGCCGGCTTTCGGCCAGCCGCACGGCCTCGGAGACGATCCCCACCAGCGCCGCCGGCTCGAACGGTTTTTCGATGAAATGCAGGGCGCCCGCGCGCATGGCCGATACGGCCATGGGAATGTCGCCGTGGCCGCTGATCATCACGACCTGAACGGGTGCCGCCTTCTCGGTCAGCGTGCGCAAAAGATCCAGGCCGCTTTTGCCGGGAAGCCGCACGTCGACCAGGGCGCAGCCCGTGCGCGGCTCGTCGGCGGCCGACAAGAACTCCTCGGCCGAGCCGTATTGCTCGGTGCGGTAACCTTCGCCTTCCAGCAGCAGGGCCAGGGCGCCCCGCATGGAGTGATCGTCCTCGACGATGTAGACGGTCGAATCCCGGTTCATGGCAATGCTCCCTTCACGGACGGCAGGCGGACGACGAAACGCGCGCCGCCCCCTTCGCCCCGCTCATACCACAGCTTTCCGCCGTGCGACTCCACGATTTGCCGGCTGATCGACAGACCCAAGCCCATGCCCGTGGCCTTGGTGGTCTCGAACGGCTCGAACAAAAGGGGTTCAAAGTTCGCGGCGATACCCGCGCCATTGTCCTCGATCGCGATTTCGACGGCTCCATCGGTTGCGGTGGTCTCGATGGCGATGCGCCGTCGCCCGGCGGGAATCTGCGCGGTGGCGTCGATGGCATTGCGCAGGAGGTTCAGGAACACCTGCTCCAATTGCAGCTCGTCGCCCATGACGGCCGGCAGCAAGGCAGCGCGGAGGCGGATGTCGAGCACGTGGCCGCTTTCGCTTTCCCGTGCGGTTCGCACGCTGCGCTGGAGCAGTGCTGTGACGTCGATCGACTGGGTCTGCTGTCCGCCATGGGCGATGAAGTCGCGCAGGCGGCGCAAAATCTCGCCCGCTCTTCGCGCGTCGCCCGCGATGTTCGACAGGACCTCATTCAGGCGGCCAAGGTCGGGCGCCTCGGCGGCCACCATGCGTTGCGCCGCATGGGCGTAGGTGGCGACGGAGGCGATCGGCTGGCTGATCTGGTGCGCCAGCGCCGAGCCCATGGCGCCCAGGGACGTCACCCGGCCGAGACGGGACAGCTCGGCTTCTCGCGCGCGCAGCGCGGCCTCGGCGCGGCCGCGTTGGGTGATCACCGTGCCGATCAAGAGACCCGTGCCCGTGAGCGCCAGCATCATGACCTGGAAGGGGCGGAATTCCTGCGGCGGATAGTCCAGCAGGTCGAGCGTCAGGACGAGGACAAGCTGGACCGTCACGCAGGCCGTCGCCGCGCCGCCCACGCCCAGGCGCACCGCGGCCCAGCAGACGGGAATGAAGAGGAGATAGAAGAAGCCCGGGCTGCGCGCATCGTCGATCCCGAAGACGATGAACAGCGCGAAGGCCACGGTGAAGGCAAACACCGAAAGATCGATGATCCGTTGCCGCGAGGTTCCCCGGCGCCACGTGCGCAGCGCGTCGGGCCAGGTGATGAAGAACGGCAGGAAGGCCAGGATGCCAGACGCGTCGCCGATCCAGAACGCGCCGATGATCTGGCGCACGCGGTGCTCCTTGATGATGCCGAGAAGCTCCAACGTCTCCGCGCATGCCGACGATATGATCAGGCAACCCAGCACGATGGTCGAGACCAGCCACACCATGTCCTGCACGCGCGCGTCATCGGCGGTGATGCTGCGGAACTGCCGCATGAGGAACGCGAGGGCGACATAGCCGACGGCGAAGATCCCGTCATAAGCCAGGGTGCCGGCCAGGCTGAGCGGGAAGTCGCGGACGATCCAATCGGACAGGAACGGAGCGGCCGGCGCGTAGGGTGTGTAGGCCGTGCCGCGCTGGATGATGAGGATCAGGGTCAGGGCGGGCTGGGGGTTCCACAGCGTGACGTCGAGGCCGCGGAACTCCTCGAAGAAGCTGAGCCAATCGAGCCCGACATAGGCCGCGAGGTAGATCCCGCCGAGCGCGGCATGCCCGGCGATGGCGCGCAGCCAGAACAGGATCTTGCCCCGCCTTTGGCCGGTCGCCGCAGGGGCCGCCGCCACGCCATTCATCGGCCGTGCCATCCCATCATGGTGCCGGAATTAGGCCAGAAACCGGCCTCCCGCAACAGCGTTCCGGAACCAGGAAAGTTTGAGCATGAAGCCGGCGCGTTTCCCTGTATTTTTCCGCTCCAGATCGGAACGCGGAGGGGACCATGGGCACGCAGGAGAAGATCGCTGTCATCACGGGGGCGGGCACGGGGATCGGACGGCATGTCGCCCTGGCCTTGATGAAGGCCGGTTATGACGCCGTGCTGGCGGGCCGCCGGCGTGAGGCGTTGGACGAGACGGTCAAGCTCGGCGCCGCGTCGGGCCGCCGCACGCTGGTGGTGCCGACCGACGTGCGCGACCCCGCATCGGTCAAGGCGCTGTTCGCCAAGACCAAGGAGACGTTCGGGCGCCTCGACCTCCTTTTCAACAACGCCGGCATCGGCGCGCCGCCGATCCCGCTCGAGGATCTGTCCTACGAGCAATGGAAGGGCGCCGTCGACACCAACCTGACCGGGCCGTTCCTGTGCACGCAGGAGGCGTTCCGCCTGATGAAGAATCAGACGCCGCGCGGCGGCCGCATCATCAACAACGGCTCGATCTCGGCGCAGGCGCCGCGGCCGAACTCGGCGCCCTACACCGCGACCAAGCACGCCATCACGGGCCTGACCAAATCGACCTCGCTGGACGGCCGCCATTTCGATATCGCCTGCGGGCAGATCGACATCGGCAACGCGGGCACGCCCAGGACCGCGAAGATGAAGGATGGCGTGCCCCAGGCCAACGGCACGATCATGCCCGAGCCCACCATGGACGTGGAGAACGTGGCCAAGGCCGTGGTCTACATGGCCAGCCTATCGCTCGACGCCAACGTCCAGTTCATGACGGTGATGGCGACCAAAATGCCGCTGATCGGGCGGGGCTAAGGGCCTTCTCCTATGCCCTCACGCCGGGATCGTGCTAGCGTGACGCCCATGGCCAAAGCCGCCGCTGGGGACACCAAGAACGGGTTGCAGGCCGAATCACCGCCGCGGCGCCGGCTTCGGCCCGCGGAGCGCAGCCGCCGCATCGTCGAGGAAGCCGCCGCCTTTTTCGCCGAGCATGGACTCGAGACCTCGACGCGTGAGTTGGCCGACCGCCTGGGCGTGGCCCAGGCTCTGATCTACCGCTATTTCCCCTCCAAGCAGGCGCTCATCGAACGCGTGTTCGAAACCACCTTCGTCCGGCTGTGGGACGATGCGTGGGATATGCTGATCGCCGATCGCGCGCAGCCGTTGGAAGAAAGGCTCGTTCGTCTCTACGTCGCCTATATGGAGCGCGCCGATTCCATCGCCGTGCGCCTGTTCGTGCGCGCCGGTCTGGACGGCGCCGACATGGCGCGGCGCTACAGCGTGCCTCTGACCGACCAGATGCTGCGGCCTGTGATCGCCGAGCTTCGCGCGGATTGCGGCCTGCCCGATTTCGAGCGTCAGCCGATGATGCGCGGCGAGCGCGAGCTGGCCATGATCCTGCACGGCGCCGTGGTTTTCCTCGGAATCCGCAAGCACGTTTACGGCATGCCCATGCCGGACGACATGTCCGATCTGGTCTGCTTGCAGGTCGGCACGTTCCTGGAAGGCGCGCGAAGCCAGCTTCGCCGCCTGCATGCGGGCGACGCCGAGGACAGCCTGAAGGTCGAGCAACTCGACCGGCGCCGGCGGCGGGGCTAGCGCTTCGGCGCTCTTTCGCCCGCCGCTTTCTAAGTGATAGATTGACCAATAAGGGCAAGGCAGCGAAGGAGGGCGCGATGAGCGTTCGCGGCAGCTCTCAAGAGATGCGCTATTCGGGCTACCACCGTACCCGCGAGCCGGCGGAAGACGCCGAGCTGACCCATGTGCGCCCAAGCACGCCCTGCGGCGAATATCTTCGCCGGTTCTGGCAGCCGATCCTGATGGCGACGGAGCTAGGCACCGAGCCGCGCCTGGTCACGATCCTGGGCGAGACGCTGGTGATCTTCCGCAACGGGCAGGGGCAGGTCGGGCTTCTGCACAAGCATTGCGTCCATCGCCGCGCGTCGCTCGAATTCGGCCGCGTCGAGGAAAGCGGCCTGCGCTGCTGTTATCATGGCTGGCTGTTCGCGCCCGACGGCGCCGTGCTCGAGACTCCCGGCGAGCCGCCGACGAGCCGCCTCAAGGAAAAGGTGTTTCAGCCGGCCTATCCGGTACGCGAGTACAAGGGCCTGATCTTCGCCTATTTCGGCCCGCCGGAAGAGACGCCGGAATTCCCCATCTTCGACACGTTCGAATTACCCGGCGCGGAATCTGTGACCTATTGCGTGCCCTATCACTGCAACTGGCTGCAGATCATGGACAACAGCATGGACCCGGTGCACTCGTCGTTTCTGCACACGTCCATCAGCGGGCCGCAATTCTCGGCCATCTTCGGCGCCTTGCCGGTGGTCGATTATCACCAACGTCCGCTCGGCTTCTTCTACACGAACGCCCGCCGCGTTGGCGATTACGTTTGGATCCGCACCCACGACAATGTCGCGCCGAACATGGCGCAGTCGGGCGCGGTCACTTCGCTCGACGGCGAAAAGGAACGCCTCTTCGGTCGCGCGGGTTTCAGCCGCTGGATCGTGCCGGTGGACGACACCCATACGCGCGTTTTCGGACTGCGCTATTTCGGCCCGCGCTCTGATCCGCCACGCGATGCGGACAAGACGCCCGATGCGTTCCAGATACTGGAAGCGGGCGGCCTGCGCGACCGCCCCTACGAGCAGCGGAGGCGCGAGCCCAGCGACTTCGAGGCGCTGGAAAGCCAAGGCGCCATTGTCGTCCATGCGGCGGAACATCTGGGAACGACGGACGTGGGCGTGGCCATGCGGCGCCAACGTTTGCGCGCGGCCATCCGCGCGACCGCGGCCGGCGAACGTCCCGTGCAGCCGATGGATCTGGCCAAGAACGGATGCGTGCCGAGCCATGCCGGCGACACGGTCCTGCGCGCACCCGCGCGCGCCGGCACGGATGACCGCGCCGCGATCTTAGAGCTGTCGCGCAAAGTGGCCGCGATCTATGTGGAGTACGAGGCGCTGCCCGACGGCGAGCGGCAGCCGGAGGTCACACGGCACTTGCGGGAATTGTCTCAGTAATTGCCGGTGTAATGCCGCTGGCGGGTGCCGCCCTCGGCATAGTCGATCAATGAGATGAAATCGAACACCGGCAAGTCCAACGCGTCCTGCACGCGCTTGGCATAGGGCGGCAGCAGCGAGCATTCCAGCAGGATCGCGGCCAGGTCGGGACGCTCGCGCACCATGTCACGGCAGGCCGCCTCGACTTCGCCCGCGATCAGGTCCGAATCGAGCGTGCCTTTCTCCTGCATCACCGCGGTGCCGAACTCGGGCTCGTTCTGAAGCCCGCGGATCACGATGGGGTTGGGCGGCAGCGTGCCCGTGCGGCGCATGAAGTCTTCGTTGAAGTTGCTGGAATCGGCGGTCACCACGCCGATGGGCCGGTCCGGCGCCAAGGTGCGGCCGATGAAGGGCAGCTGCAGCAGGGTCGAAAGGAAGACGGGAATGTGCACGGCGTCGCAGACCGCGTCCTGGTACTGGATCATGAAGCCGCAGTCGCTCGAGATGCCGCGCACGCCTTGGCGCTCCAGCTCCTTCGCGGCCTCGACCACTTTGTCTTCCCAGCCCGGCTCCTGGTTCAGGCGGCGCATGGTGGTCAGGCCTTCGACCGTCTTGTAGACGACCGGATAGGAATAGCTGGAGGCGTTGCCGACATCGCCCGGCACGAAGGGCGCGCGCCCGTCGAGCAGAAGGATGCCGACGGCGTTGCCGTAACTCTCGGCGTGAGGACGCTTTTTATAGATGGCCACGGTCAGACCGGCGGTTCGCCCATGCCCACGATGCGGCGCATGAGGCGGGGCAGGGTGGGGTCGATCGTGCCGCGGCTGTGCGCCACGCCGCGATTGTCCCAGATCAGGACGTCGCCCACGCGCCACTCGTGTTCCCACACGAATTGCGGGCTGACCATGTGATCCCACAGCGTGTCGAGCAGAACGTCGCTTTCCGGCACCGGGTAACCGAAGATGTAGCCGTAGCCCTTGCGCCCGAGATAGAGCGCCTTGCGTCCCGATTCGGGATGGGTGCGCACGATCGGATGCTGCGCGCCGGGCCCCTTCGACTTGTCGGTGACGTGCTTGTAGGGCGGGCGCAGGCGCCCGTCGGCGATATAGGCGATGTCGTGGATCGACTTGCGGTCTTCGATCTTCCGTTTCAGATCGTCGGACAGCGCGTCATACGCGGCATACAGATTGGCGAAGCGTGTGTTGCCGCCCACAGGCGGCACCTTCTCGGCGTAGAGGTAGGTGAAGGAGGCGGGGATGTCGAACATCGACATGTCCGAATGCCAAGTCGCTTCGCCCGAACCGAGCGCGCCGATCGGCTTGCCATCGACCAGGATGTTCGAGATCAGCTCGACCTCGGGCGGAAGGCCCTTCGGCTTCTCGTACTCCGTCACCGGATAGGCGTGCAGATCGCTGAAGCTGCGCCCAAAGGCCACGAGCTGGGCATCGGTGATTTTCTGATCGCGGAGGCAGACGGCACCGTGCGTGAACAGGGCCTGCTTGACCGCGTTCTTGGCCTCCGGCGACAGCAGCCGGGAGGCGTCGACGCCCTTCAATTCGGCGCCGCAGGCCCCACCGCTGGGGACGACCTCGATTTTCGACGACAGTGTGACGGACATCTCCGTTCCTCCTCGAAGAGCCAAGCCGGCAAGCCTAGGACCCGCGCGCGGATTGTGTAAAGCAATAAATGATTGATTGACCACTTACGGAATCGGATACTTGATGAACAAGCCGCAAAGGCAGACGCCGCGCACGGACGCGGACAACGGAGGCATGCAACGTCAGGGAGCAGGACCATGACCGACAAACGGTTGGGCAAGACGCAAGCGGGCCGGCGCGTGGATGCGTCCCGGCGCAAATTCCTCATCGGCACGGGCGCGGCGGCGGCCGCTGTGAGCTGGCCGCTGATTCTCACGCCGGGCAAGGCCCGGGCGGCCGAGACCATCTACATCGCGAGCTACGGCGGCCAATACGAAGAATGGCTGCGCAAGATTTTCTGGGATCCGTTCACCGCCGAGACGGGCATCAAGGTCGTCTCCACCGCCGCCGTGGACATGGCCAAGCTGAAGGCGGGCGTCGCCACGGGCAACGTGGAGTGGGATGTGGTCGAGGCGTTGCCGACCCAATCTGTGTCCGCCGCGCGCGACGGGCTTCTGGAGAAGATCGACTATTCCATCGTGCAGATGGACGACCTGATCTATCCCGAGGCCAAGGCCGAGTATTGGGTCTCGGCCTACAGCTACACGGCTAGCATCGGCTATGACGCCAAACGCTTTCCCGAAGGAAAGTACCCGGCGACGTGGACCGAGTTCTGGGACGTGAAAAAATTTCCGGGCCGCCGCGGCCTGCGTCCGCGCCCGAACGACACGTTCGAGATCGCGCTGTTGGCCGACGGCGTCGCGCCCAAGAACGTCTATCCGATCGACGTGGAGCGCGCGTTCAAGGTGATGGATCGCATCAAGCCGCACGTGAACATCTGGATCGATTCGACGCCCCAGACGGTGCAGCTGATCGCCAAGAACGAGCTGGACTTCACCAACACCTACAGCGGCCGCGTCTTCGCGGCGCAGGCCGAGGGTCTGCCGTTGGGATACGCTCAGAAGCAGATGCTGATCTTCCTCAACACCTACACCGTGCCCAAGGGCGCCAAGAACAAGACGGCGGCCATGAAGCTGTTGAACTATCAGGTGAAGCCCGACCTGCTGGCCAAGTTCTGCGACGTCATGACTTACGCGCCGGTGAAGAAGAAGGGCATGGAGATGGTCAAGCCGGAGATTCGGCGCGACTGGGTGCCCGACCCGAACAATCCCAACCATCTCGTGGTCAACCCGGAATGGTGGGGCGAGCCCGGCCGCCTGGACGAACTGACCAAGCGCTTCAAGGCCTGGCAGCTCACCTAAGACGCCGCCCGCCGGGACCGTTCGACGCCGCGGTCCCGGCGGGTCTTTCCTTTGCCTGCAACCGAGGAGCTGACCGATGCTCGCCCGCGTGTTCTCCGTGACGATGAAGCCCGACCAGCTGGAAACCGCCATCGCGGAATGGCCGCGCGCGACGGGCGTGTTCAAGGGTAAGGGGTTGATCGCGGGCTACATGCTGCTGATGGACCGCAAGGCCTGCAAGGTGATGTCGGTCACCTTGTGGGAGAGCGAGGCCGCCATCGAGCGTAACCTCAACAGCCCGGAACTGAAGAACGTGATGGCGCATTTTCGCACCTTCTTCGCCTCCGAGCCCCAGATCGTGCAGTGCGAGGTTCCCGCCTCGGTCGTCTAGCGGGCTGGACTTTATCGCGGCGGAGGGGAAAGACTCCGCCATGGCCAGCGCATCCTACCGCCGCATCGAAGTCCGCCCGCTCACCGGCGCGCTCGGCGCCGAGATCTTCGGCGCGGACCTGTCCCGACTCGACGACGAGATGTTTACCGAAATCCACCGGGCGTTCCTCGATCATCTGGTGATCGCGATCCGCGATCAGGCGTTGACGCCGGGCCAGCAGAAAGAATTCGCGGCCCGCTTCGGCCCGCTCAGCACTCATAGATTCCTGAAAGGTCTGGACGGCCATCCCGAGATTCTCGAGATCCGGCGCGAGCCGACGGATCGCAAGATCTTCGCCGAGGGCTGGCATTCCGACGTGACCTACCAGGAACGCCCCGTGCTGGGCTCCATGCTCTATGCCAAGGAGGTTCCCACCATCGGCGGCGACACACTGTTCGCCAACCAGTACATGGCCTACGAGGCCATGACGCTGGGCATGAAGTCGATGTTGGACGACTTGATCGGTATCCACGGCGGCCGGAATGTCTATGGGGACGAGCCCACCAGCGCGATCACCAACGCCAAGCTGGTCGCCGACCGCAAGACGGCGGCCGAGACGGAGACCGAACATCCGGTCATCCGCACCCACCCGGAAACCGGCCGCAAGGCGCTGTTCGTGAACCCCCACTACGCGCTGCGCTTCAAGGGCTGGACGGAGGAAGAGAGCAAACCGCTGCTCGCCTATCTCTTCGAATTCTCGACCCGCCCCGAATTCACCTGCCGCCTGCGCTGGCAGGAAGGCTCGCTCGGCTTGTGGGACAATCGCTGCACCCAGCACACGCCGATCGACGACTATTTCGGCAAACGCCGGGTCATGCACCGCGTGACGATCGAAGGCGACCGCCCGCGCTGATGGCTGAATTCGACTACATCATTGTCGGCGCCGGCTCCGCCGGCTGCGTTCTGGCCAACCGGCTGAGCGAGGACGCCAGCACGCGCGTTCTTTTGATCGAGGCTGGTGGCTCGGATCGAAGCCCGTTTCTGCAGATGCCGGGCGCGCTTCCCTTCGCCTATCGCGCGCCGCGTTTCAATTGGAGCTATGAGGCGGGGCCCGAGCCCCATCTCAACGGCCGCATGATCTTCCATCCCCGCGGGCGCGTGCTCGGCGGCTCGTCCTCCATCAACGGCATGACCTATGTGCGCGGTCATCCGCTCGATTTCGACGGGTGGGCCGCCGCCGGACTGCCCGAGTGGAGCTGGGTCCATTGCTTGCCCTATTTCCGCAAGCTCGAGAATTACGACCGCGGCGCGGATGAATGGCGCGGCGGCGACGGGCCGTTGCGCATCACCACGGCGAAAGGCGAGGAGCCGTTTTTCCAAGCCTTTCTAGAGGCTGGCAAGCAGGCCGGCTTGGGCTTCACCGAGGACCCCAATGGCTTCAAGCCCGAGGGCGTCCATCTGCAACAGCGGACCACGTATCGGGGTAGCCGTTGGAACACGGCCAGCGCTTATCTGCGCCCGGCGTTGCACCGGCCCAATCTAAAGCTGCGTACGCGGTGCCTGGTCGAGGCCGTGCTTCTGAACGGCAAGCGGGCGGCCGGCATACGCCTGCGTCACAAAGGCACGGTCGAGACGGTCGCCTGCGCGCGCGAGGTCATCCTGTGCGCGGGCTCTATCAACAGCCCGCAGCTTCTGATGCTCTCCGGCATCGGCGATGCCGGGCATCTGCGCGAACACGGCATCCAGGCCGCGATCCATGCGCCGGGCGTGGGGCGTAATTTGGAGGACCATCCGGCCACGGCGGTGCAGTACCGCGCGCGCGACGGCGTGCGCTCGCTGGCGCATCAATTGGGTTTCGCCGGTCGCATCAGGTTGGCGGCGGAATGGCTGCTTCTGAAGCAGGGCCTCGGCGCCAGCAACTTCTTCGAGACCGGCGCGCTCTTCCGCACGCGGCCCGAGATCGAAGTGCCCAACATCCAGCACGAGTTCCTGCCCATCATTCGCGTGGCCAAGCCGAACCGGCTCGAGGTCGTGCACGGCTATCAGTACTGCATCCACCTGTTGCGGCCGACCAGCCGGGGGCGGATCACGCTGCGCTCGGCCGACCCGGCCGCGAAACCTCATATGGTCGCCAACTACATGGATACGGCGGAGGACCGGCAGGATCTGATCGACGCCCTCAAGCGCACGCGGGAGGTCGGCCAGCAATCCGCCTGGAACCCGTACCGCGCCGAGGAGATTTTCCCCGGCCCGGATGTGAAGACCGATGCCGAGATTTTGGCCTGCCTGCGGGCCACCTTGGGCACCGAGTATCATCCGGCTTGTACCTGCCGGATGGGCGTGGACGAGATGGCGGTGGTCGATTCCGCCGCCCGGGTGCGGGGCGCCGAGGGCTTGCGCGTCATCGACGCCTCCATCATGCCGCGCATGCTAACCGCCAACCTGAACGCACCCACCATCATGATGGCTGAGAAGCTGGCCGACGCGATTCGCGGCAAGACGCCCCCGGTGCCCCACGCGGCGGCGTTTTATGGGCAAAAGGGCGGTTAACTGCCCACATTTTGTTGCCGCACTCCCCCTAGACGGCTATATATAGAAGCCAGAACAAGCGCTTCATTCGCGTTCGGGGGGTCGAGCGGATCCTCAGATCGCGTCCCCCGGGTGCGTTTGCGCGGTACTCGATGGATCGATGCGCGCAGCACTGCCGACAGCCCCATTTCGCGTCCCTTGCGTCCGGCTTTTGCCGGTCCTTGCCGCTCTTCTCGTGACGGCCTGCTTCAAGGTCGGCCCCGATTTCGAGACGCCGGAGGCCAAGGTTTCCAGCCAGTGGACGGAGAACGAGGACAGCGCGCTGCCCGAGACGCCGTTCAAGAGCGACAAGTGGTGGGAGGCGCTCGGCGATCCCGCGCTCAACCGCCTGATCGACGAAGCCTATAAGAGCAACTATTCGCTGCAGATCGCCGGCGTGCGCGTCCTCGAAGCACGCGCGCAGTTGGGCGTCGCGATCGGCCAAAGCTATCCCCAGCAGCAGGCGCTGACGGGCGATTACACGGCCGCGCGTCAGAGCCCCAATTCCTCGACTGCCATCCCGATTCCGGGTTTCCAGACGCTCAACAGCTAGTCGACCCAGTTCGGTCTGACCGCCAGTTGGGAAATCGATTTCTAGGGCAAATTCCGCCGCGCGATCGAATCGGCCGACGCCACGCTGATGTCGTCCATCGCGGGTTACGATTCGGCGCTCGTCACGCTGACCGCTGACGTGGCCAGCACCTATATCACGATCCGCACCTTCGAGGATCGTATCCGCATCGCGCGCGCGAACGTCGAGATTCAGAAGGAAAGCCTTCGCATCGCCAATGTCCGCTACAATGAAGGCGAGACCAGCCTGTTGGACGTCGAGCAGGCGTTGACGGAACTGGCTCAGACCGAGGCGCAGATTCCCGGTCTTGAAACCAGCTTGCGCCAGGCCAAGAATGCACTGGCGGTTCTGCTGGGTGTTCCGCCCGCGCGCGTCCGCGCGCTATTGGAAGGGCCAAGCGCCATTCCCGCGGCGCCGTCGCAAATCGCGATCGGCATTCCGAAGGATCTGTTGCGCCGGCGTCCCGACGTCCGTCAGGCCGAACTGGTCGCGGCGTCTCAATCGGCCCAGATCGGCGTCGCGAAGGCCCAGCTCTATCCGGCCTTCTCGCTCAGCGGTTTCTTCGGCTTCGCCTCCAGCAACGTCGGCACGGCCTCGCTCAGCGACGTGTTCACCTGGGGCAGCCGGACGGGGTCGATCGGCCCCTCGGTGACGTTTCCGTTCCTGAATTACGGTCAGCTCACCAACCAGGTGCGCGCGCAGGATGCCGCGTTCCAGAAGGCCGCACTGGCATACCAGAACACGGTTTTGCAGGCGCAAAAGGAAGTGGAGGACGGCTTGGCCGCCTATCTCATGGCGCAGCAGGGCGTTGCGCGCTACCGCGAAGCGGCGCGCTCGGCGGCGAAGTCCGCCGACCTGGCGCTGGTCCGCTATCGCGAAGGGCAAACGGATTACACGACGGTGCTGACGGCGCAGCAGCAGCTTCTCTCGGTGCAAGACAACCTAGCCATCAGCCTGGGCAACGTGCCCCAGGGGCTGGTCTCGGTGTACCGCGCGCTCGGCGGCGGCTGGGAGCTGCGCGACGGCAACGACTTCGTGCCCAACGACATCAAGGAGGCCATGGCCAAGCGGACCGATTGGGGCAACCTGCTCGATCCCGCCAACCATCAGACCCCCACACAGGACCAGCGCGACGCGCTGATCCGCGCGCCGGATTGGTGAGGATCAACCCATGCGGCAAGCGAATGGACGGACGATGATGAGGACACCGCAGATCGCGGTCATGGCGCTGGCGCTGTCCGCGCTTTTGGCCGCATGCAAAGAAGAGAACAACTATCAAGCGCCGCCGCCGCCGACCGTCACGGTCAGCCCACCGGTGCGCGAGAAGGTGTCCAATTATCTGGAGGCCACCGGCACCACGGCCGCCTTCAACGCGGTCTCTCTCGTCGCGCGCGTCGAGGGCTATCTGACCTCGGTCAATTTCGAAGACGGCACGCTGGTCGAGAAGGACAAGCTCCTCTTCGTGATCGAGCAGGCGCCCTATATCGCGCAAGTGAAGCTGCAAGAAGCGACCATCGCGGCGGAAAAGGCGCAGCTTCTCAACGCTCAGACCGAGTTCGACCGCCAGGGACGTATGCTGGCCCAGAACGCGACCTCGCAGGCGACCGTGGACAAATGGCGTGCACAGCGCGACGAGGCCGCCGCGGGTCTGGAAGAAGCGCGCGCGAACCTGGAAGTCGCGAAGATCAACCTGGGCTATACCCGCGTGCTGGCGCCCTTCGCCGGCCGCGTTGGCCGGCACTTGGTCGACCCTGGCAACGTGGTGGGCGCGGGTCAGCCGACCACGTTGGCCATGATCGAGCAGCTCAAGCCGCTTTACACCTATTTCACCGTCAACGAGCGTGACCTGCTGCGCATCCGCAAATGGGCGCGCGAGCAGAATATCCCGGTCGGCACCGTCCCCAGCATACCGGTCTACGCGGGCCTGCAGGACGAACAGGGCTATCCGCACGAAGGCACGCTGGACTTCGTGGCTACCGGTCTCGACACCAAGACCGGCACAATTCAGGGCCGCGCCGTTTTCACCAATAACGACATCTCGATGTTGCCGGGGCTTTTCGTGCGGTTGCGCTTGCCCCTGGGGCAGGCGGAGCCCCAGCTTTTGGTGCCGGACAAGGTGGTGAATCTCGACCAGGCCGGCCAGTATCTGCTGATCGTTGGAAACGACAACACGGTGCAGCAGCGGCGCGTCAAGACTGGCGCGCTGGTCAATGGCCTGCGTGTGATCACGGAAGGCATCACCGATGATGATCTAGTTGTCATCGATGGGCTGCAGTTCGCTGCGCCGGGCGCCAAGGTCACGACCAAACAGGGCGAGATCGCGCAGACACCCGTGCCGACGTCCAAGTAGGTCCAATCCGCAATGGCGAAATTTTTCATCGAGTGGCCGATCCTCGCGAACGTTCTCGCGATCGTGATCATGCTGATCGGCGTCGTCGCGCTTATCGGTCTTCCGATCTCGCAGTATCCGGAAATCGTTCCGCCGACGGTACAGGTTCAGACCTCTTATCCGGGCGCCAACGCGCAGACCGTCGTCAACACCGTGGCCCTGCCAATCGAACAGCAGGTCAACGGCGTCGAAGACATGATCTACATGCAGTCGACCAGCGCGAACGACGGCACCTACAACCTGATCATCACCTTCGCGGTCGGCACCAACCTGGATATCGCGCAAGTCCAGGTGCAGAACCGCGTCTCCGCGGCCATGGCGCAGTTGCCCATGGCCGTGCAGCAGCAAGGCGTCACGACTCAGAAAAAGTCGACGGCCATGCTGCAGATCATCACGCTGACGTCGGAAAACGACCAATACAGCAGCCTATTCCTCAGCAACTACGCGACCATCAGCTTGGTCAACGAACTGGCGCGCCTGCCAGGCGTGGGCAACGTCACCGTGTTTGGCATCGGCCAGTACAGCATGCGCATCTGGCTCGATCCCGAGCAGCTCTATGCGCGGTCGATGACGCCGACCGATGTGATGGACGCCATTCGCGCCCAGAACCAGGAGGTCGCGGCGGGACAGGTCGGCATGCCCCCTGCGCCGATCGGGCAAAGCTTTCAGCTGACGGTCAACGTGCCGGGCAGGCTCGACGATCCGAGTCAGTTCGCGGACATCATCGTCAAATCCGAGAACGCCAGCGGCGGCCGCATCACGCGCATCCGGGACATCGGGCGAGTCGAGCTGGGCGCCCAGACCTATAGCCAATTCTGTAAATTCGACGGCAGGCCCTCTGCCGGCATCGCCATCTTCCAGCTACCGGGCGCCAACGCGCTCGACGTCGCCAAGGAAGTCGACAAGGCGATGAAGAAGATGTCGAAGAACTTCCCGCAAGGGCTGCAGTACTCGGTGCCTTTCGACACCACCAAGTTCGTCGTGGCCTCGATCAACGAGGTCTACACCACGCTGTTCGAGGCCGGCATCCTCGTCCTCATCGTCATCATGGTGTTCCTGCAGAATTTCCGCGCCATGCTGGTGCCGGCGACGACCGTGCCCGTGACGATCATCGGCGCCTTCGCGGCCATGGCGGCTCTCGGCTTCAGCATCAACCTGATGACCTTGTTCGCGATCGTCCTGTCCATCGGTATCGTAGTCGACGACGCCATCGTGGTGGTGGAAGGCGCATCCCAGCATATCGAGCGCGGCGTGGCGCCCAAGCAGGCCGCCATCAATGCCATGGCCGAGTTGATGGGCCCCATCATCGGCATCACGCTGGTGCTCATGTCGGTCTTCCTGCCCGCAGCCATGCTGCCAGGTATCGTGGGCCAGCTTTACCGCCAGTTCGCCCTGGTCATTGCCGCGACGGCGCTGATCAGCGCCATCAACGCGGCCACCTTGAAGCCGACCCAGTGCGCGCTCTGGCTGCGCCCGCCCAAGCCGGGAAAGAAGAACATCTTCTTCCGCGCGTTCGACCGCGCCTATCTGCCGGTCGAGCACGCCTACGTCCGGCTGATCGACCGCATGGTCCATCGCAGCGGCTTGATGGTCGCGATCGCGGCCGTTCTGGTCGCGCTCTCGTTCTGGGGGCTGACCACAATCCCGACCGGCTTTATCCCGCCGGAAGACCAAGGGTACGTGATCGTCTCGGTTCAGCTTCCCGATGCGGCTTCGCTGGAGCGCACGGAAGCGGTCATGCAGAAGGTAAACGAGATCGCGAAGGGTACGCCGGGCGTCGATCACGTCGTGACGATCGGCGGAATCTCGGTCCTGGACAACAACGCCAGCCTGGCCAACGGCGCCGTGGCTTATGTGATCCTCAAGGATTGGGGCGTGCGCGGTAAGGGCGAAGACCTGCGCTCGATCTACTTCAATCTCCAGGGCCAGATGTCGCAGATTCAGGAGGCGCGCGCGCTGGTCCTGATCCCGCCGCCGATTCAGGGCCTGGGCCAATCCGGCGGCTTCCAGATGCAGCTGGAGCTGACCGATGGGACCTTCGATTTCGTCAAGCTGCAGCAGGCCGCCGATGCCATGGTCGCCAACGGCGGCGCGCAATCCAGCCTGCAGCATTTGATGACGCCGTTCCGTGCATCGGTACCGCAGATCAAGGCCGATGTGGATCGCGTGAAGGCCGAGACGCTCAAGGTTCCGATCAAGAACCTGTTCGACACGCTGCAGACCTATCTGGGCTCGACCTATGTCAACCAGATCACGAAGTTCGGCCGCACCTTCCCGGTCTTCGTCCAGGCCGACCACCAGTACCGCCTGACGCCGGAGGATCTTCGCCGCCTTTATGTCCGCAACGAGTTCGGCGACACGGTTCCCATCGGCACGTTGACGGACGTGCGCTACACGCAGGGGCCGGCGCTGATCTCGCTCTACAATCTCTATCCGACCGCGGCCATCAACGGCATGGCGGGCGAGGGCTTTAGTTCGGGTCAGGCGCTTGCCGTCATGGAGCAGGTCGCGGCCAGGACACTGCCGGCGGGCGTCGACTACGAATGGACCAGCATTTCCTATCAGGAAAAACTGGTCGGCAATCAGGTCTTCCTGGTCTTCGGCTTGGCCATCGCGCTTGTCTTCCTGGTGCTGGCCGGCCAGTACGAAAGTTGGAGCGCACCTGCGGCGGTCATCTTCGCGGTGCCGTTGGCGCTCTTGGGCACGGTGATCGCGCTCAAGGGCCTGGGTATCGCTAACAATGTCTATACGCAGATCGGCTTGGTGCTGCTCATCGCGTTGGCCAGCAAGAACGCCATCCTGATCGTCGAAGTCGCGCGCGAGAAACGTCTGAAGGAAGGCAAGAGCATCGTGGAATCGGCGGTCGAGGCCGCCAAGATCCGCTTCCGGCCCATCGTCATGACGTCCTTCGCTTTCATCCTGGGCGTCGTGCCGCTGGTGCTGGCCTCGGGCGCCGGCGCCGCCGCGCGCAAGTCGATCGGCATCGCCGTATTCAGCGGCATGCTGGCCTCGACCTGCCTGGCGGTTTTGTTCGTGCCGTCCTTCTTCGTCGTGCTGGAACGCTTGAGCGAACGGCGGAAGAAGCCGGAAGCGCCCGCCCATCACGCGCCGCCCGCGCCCGCGGCACCGCCGGCCGAATGAGCCGGGGTTTCCCGGCAATCGCCGATCGTCGTATGGTGGCCCTCGCGGGAACTTGAAAAGGCGAGACGTGGCCGTCCATCGTTTGGATCTGATCGAGCGCAGCGAGACCCTGACCGCCCAGGTGGCCGAGAAGCTGCGCGAGGCGTTGATCGGCGGCGTCTTCGCGCCGGGCGACAAGATCACCATCCGCGCCGTGGCCAAATCGCTGGGCGTCAGCCTCACGCCCGCGCGCGAGGCGCTCAGCATCCTGGCCGCCGAAGGCGCGCTCGAGTTCGGCGCCAACCGCACGCTCATGGTGCCGCCGCTCAGCATCGACCGGCTGGCCGAGATCACCCGCATCCGCATCGCGCTCGAAGGCCTCGCGGCGGAACGTGCCGCGCGCCTGCTGGACGAGCGCGAGATCACGCGCATCGTTGCCGCCAACGAGGCGCTGACGCGCGCGACCAAGGCCGAGGACTTCAAGGGCGCGATCCTGCGCAACCATGAGTTCTATTTCGGTATCTACCGCGGCTGCCGCATGCCGACCTTGATCAAGATGATCGAGGGCTTGTGGCTGCGCACGGGCACCTACGTCAACCTGATCTATCCGGCGTTCGGTCTGGCGCGGAAGGGAATCGAAAATCACGAGCGCGCAGCGCGGGCGCTGAAGGCGCGCGATGCCGAGGGTTTGCGCGCGGCGATCGAGTTCGATATCCGCTATTCGGCCGAGCATCTGGAGGCCGAACTGCGCGCCAAGCAGCCGGAAGCCCTGAAGCTAGCTTGAGAGTCTTTCGATAAAGTGTTATAACACATAACGTTATATCTTAGAGCATTGTTTTTATTGATATTTCTTGAGTCCGAACGGCCCAGGGCCACAGACATCCCAGGAGCGAGACCATGAAATTCGACCTGTTCAGTCTGCTGCAGAAGCGCGACGAAAGCTGGACCGACCGCGGCACCTACGACTCCGTGGCGGAGAATGTGAAGCTGGCCGAGCAGATCGGCTTCGAGACGGCCTGGTTCGCCGAACACCACTTCAACAATTACAGCCTGTGCCCGTCGCCGCTGTTGGCCTGCACCTACATGGCGGGCATGACGTCGAAGATCCGCCTGGGCACGTCCATCCTTGTGCTGCCGCTCTATGAGCCCGCGCGTATCGTGCAGGAGATTGGTCAGGCCGACGTCATCACCAACGGCCGCCTAGTCCTCGGCATCGGCTCGGGCTATCAGGATTACGAGTTCCAGCGTTTTCGCGTGCGCATCGACGAGGCCATCGACCGCACGATGGAAATTCTCGACATGATCGAACTGGGTCTGACCCAGGACGTCTTCTCGTACAACGGCAAGCATTATCAATTGCCGCCCACCCAGGTGGCGGTCGGTCCGATGCAGAAGCCGCTGCCGGAGATTTGGGTCGCCGGCCTGATGGGGCACCCCAAGGTGCAGAAGCGCGTGGCCGAAAGCGGCTATGTGCCGTTCCTGACGCCCAGCTGGAATCATGTCTCGACCCTGACCAAGGCACGCCAGGCCTATGACGACGTCTATCGTTCGATCGGCCGCGACCCGTCTGAACTGCCGCTCAGCCTGATGCGATTCGTCCATGTGACAGACAGCAAGGCCGAGGCCCGCGAGGCAGCCGAGCGCGCTCGTTATTCCTCACGCCTGTCGCTCTCCCTGCGCCTCAATTATTCCAAGATCAACGGCATCTACGTCGAGGAGCAGGCCGCGCAGAACGAGCCACCCATCGAGCAGATGGAGAAGAACTACATCATCGGCGACGCGGAAACCTGTGCTCAGCGCATCCTCGAGGACTACGAGGTCATGCGGCACAGCCATGTGGCCTTCAACGTCCAGCTGGGCGGCGTGCCGCATGCGCGCACCATGAAGACGCTGGAGGCGCTCGGCTCCAAGGTCATCCCGGCCGTCGAGAAAGAGTTCAAGCGCCGGGGGACGAAGTTCCCGGTGATCCGACAGAAGCCGTTGGCCACCCATCCGAAGGCCGCGGCCGCCGAGTAAGGCCGGACTCCGGATTCGAACACGGGAAGGGCGTCCGCGAGGGCGCCCTTCTTGCGTTTGGTCCCGTTAAAATTCCCATAACGCGAGACGCCCCGGCTTCGGCGTGGGACGCCTCTGTGATAGAAGCGTTGGGGGTAACCGAGGGGACCGGTTCGTGCAGGCCTTTCTGCGCTTCAGCCGCTTCATCGACGCGATCAATTCCAAGGTCGCGCTGATCGCCAACTGGCTCGTACTTCTGTCCTGCGTCGTCAGCGCGGGCAACGCGCTGACGCGCTATTTCTTCGATCTCAGTTCGAACGCCTGGCTCGAGATCCAGTGGTACATGTTCGGCGCGTTGGTCTTGTTGGGCGCGCCCTACACGCTGCTGGTGAACGAGCATGTGCGCGTGGACGTGCTGTATGGCGGCCTCTCGCCGCGCCGCAAGCTTTGGGTCGACCTTCTCGGCGGGTTGTTCTTCCTAATCCCCATGGCGGCCTTGATCGGCTACCTGTCATGGCCGGTCTTCGCGCAGTCCTATGCCATCGGTGAAGTCTCGGGCAACGCGGGCGGGCTCTTGCGCTGGCCGATCAAGCTCATGCTGCCGGTCGGCTTCCTGTTGCTTCTGCTTCAGGGCATCTCGGAGGTGATCAAGCGCATCGCGGCGCTGCGCGGCCAGTACGAGATCACCTACAAGTACCAGAAGGCGGTCCAGTAGATGGCCGGCATCATGGGCCCGCTGATGTTCGGCGGGCTGATCCTCTTCATGCTGATCGGTTATCCCGTGGCCTTCTCGCTGGCCGGGCTCGGGCTGTTCTTCGGCGTCATCGGCATCGAAATGGGCCTGTTTCCAGCGGCGCTGTTGCAGGCCTTGCCCGAGCGCGTCTACGGCATCATGGCCAACGACCTGCTGCTCTCGATCCCCTTCTTCACCTTCATGGGCGCGATCCTAGAGCGCTGCGGCCTGGCCGAGGACCTGCTCGAAGGGCTGGGCAAGCTGTTCGGTCCCATTCGCGGCGGCCTGGCCTATGCCGTCATCCTGGTCGGCGCGGTGCTGGGTGCTGTGACCGGCACGGTCGCGGCCTCGGTCATCGCCATGGGGCTGATCTCGCTGCCCGCCATGATGCGCCACGGCTACAACATGCGTCTGGCAACTGGCGTGATCGCGGCGTCGGGCACGATCACCCAGCTCATTCCTCCGGCCTTGGTTCTGATCGTTCTGGCCGACCAGCTGGGCCGCTCGGTCGGTGACATGTATGCCGGCGCCATCGGTCCCAGCCTGATGCAGATCTTGTTGTTCTGCATTTACATCTTCGTGCTGAGCATCCTTCGGCCGAAGCATATGCCGGCCCTGCCGCGTGAAGCGATCACCGAAAGCGTCGGCGCGCTGGCGTGGCGTTGCGCAAAGGGCATCCTACCGTCGCTCGCGCTGATCTTCCTCGTCCTTGGCACCATCCTCATGGGCCTGGCGACGCCGACCGAGGGCGGTGCCATGGGGGCGGTGGGCGCCATGGGCTTGGCCGCGATGCAGCGCCGCCTGACGTGGCCGCTTCTTTACCAGGGCATGTCGTCGACCATGCGGATCACCGCCATGGTGATCTTCATTCTGATCGGCTCCACCGTTTTCATGCTGGTTTTCCGTGGGCTCGACGGCGACCGCTGGATCGAAGGTTTGCTGACCAGCCTGCCGGGCGGCGCGGTCGGCTTCCTCATCTTCGTCAACATCCTGGTCTTCGTCCTGGCCTTCTTCCTCGATTTCTTCGAGATCGCGTTCATCATCATCCCGCTTCTTGGGCCCGTGGCGCAGAAGCTGGGCATCGATCTGATCTGGTTCGGCGTCCTTCTGGGCGCGAACATGCAGACCTCGTTCATGCATCCGCCCTTCGGCTTTGCGCTGTTCTATCTGCGCGGCATCGCGCCGCCGCAGGTGAAAAGCTCGGACATCTATTGGGGTGCACTGCCCTGGGTCGGCCTTCAGCTCATCCTGGTGGCGATCCTGATCGCTTGGCCGGGGCTCGTGCTGGATTTCGTGCCCAAGGATGCGCCTGCCGACCCGGCGGCCATCGAGATGCAACTGCCGGAATCGGACGCGCCGCCGCCGCCGCCCGATACGGAAGAGCCGCCGCAGCCCAAGGCCAACCCATAGGCGCCAAAGAAAAAGCCTCGCAAGTGCGGGGCTTTCCGTCGTTTCTGGCGGTGAACCCTACTTCTTCGCGCCCGCCGTGAAGGCGAAGTTGTCGTAGGAATTTTCCGCGTAGCGGAACCAGAGGAACTCCTCGTCGCGGAACGCGCTCCACTGGTCGTAGATCTTCTTGAACTTGTCGTTCTTGGCGCCGATCTCGTCATACAGCTCGTTGGCCGCCTTATAGAGCGCGTTCAGGATGTCCTTGTTGAACGCCCGAAGCTGGGCGCCGTTGGCGATCAGACGTTTCAACGCCGCCGGATTCTGCGCATCGTATTTGGCCAGCATCCACACGTTCGCATCGCCGCAGGCCGCTTCTAGCACCGCTTTATAGTTGGCGGGCAGGGTGTCCCACTGTTTCTGGTTTACGTATAGCGACAACTGGGCGCTGCCTTCGGCCCAGCCGGGATAGTAGTAGTACTTGGCCACCTTCTGTAGGCCGAGACGCTCGTCGTCATACGGGCCGACCCATTCGGCGGCGTCGATCGTGCCCTTCTCCAATGCGGGATAGATATCTGGCGCGGCGATCTGCTGCGGCACCACGCCCAGCTTCGTCATGATCTGGCCGGCGATGCCGCCCATGCGGAACTTGAGGCCGTTCAGGTCCTTGACCGTCTTGATCTCCTTGCGGAACCAGCCGGCCATCTGGGCGCCGGTGTTGCCGGCCGGGATCTGGTGGATGCCGTAGCCGGCAAAAAACTCGCGCATCAGGTCGATGCCGCCGCCGTGATACATCCACGCGTTTTGCTGACGCGCGTTCAGGCCGAACGGCAAGACGGTGTCGAACGCGAAGGTGGGGTCCTTGCCGACATAGTAATAGCTGGCCGTGTGACCCAATTCGACGGTGCCGTTCTGTACCGCATCCAGGACCTGTAGCGCCGGAACGATCTCGCCCGCCGCGGAAGGCGTGATCTGGAACTTGCCGTCCGTGGCTGCGGCCACGCGCTTGGCGATCAGATCGACGCCGCCCCACAGGGCCTCGAGGCCCTTGGGCCAGCTTGCCGCCAGGCGCCATTTGATCTCGGGGTTCGAGGACGATTGCGCGATCGCAGGTGCGGCGATGGTGCTGGCGGCCAAGCCGAAACTGGCCGTCTTCAAGAATTTCCGTCGTTCCATGGGGCGGGGCTCCCTAAGCCTGACTGAATTCGTTGCGGCGCTCCGTCGGCGAAAAAATGCCTTGGGGCCGTGGATTTTCCAGTTTCGACCGGTTCGGTCGGCATTATACGAAGGCTCGCGCGCGCCGCAAACGCGGCTCGGAATTGCTTTGAAACCTTCCGAAGCCGCTGCATGATTATGGTGCGCGGGGGAACGCGTACGACGTCATCCACGGATAAGGGGGTTTAGATGGGTATGTCCAAGCGTTTCGCGGCCGAATTGATCGGCACGTTCTGGCTTGTTCTCGGCGGTTGCGGCAGCGCCGTTATCGCGGGCGGTTTTCCCGAAGTCGGCATCGGGCTGGCCGGCGTTTCGCTGGCCTTCGGCCTGACCGTCCTCACCATGGTCTATGCGCTGGGCCCGGTTTCCGGCGGTCACTTCAATCCGGCGGTCACGATCGGCCTGTGGGCCGGCGGGCGGTTCGATGCCAAGGACGTCATCCCGTACTTCGTCGCCCAGGTGATTGGCGCCATCGCCGCAGCGGCCGTGATCTATGTGATCGCCAGCGGTGCGCCCGGTTTCGATGTTCAGAACGGTTTCGCCGCCAATGGCTACGGCGACCACTCGCCGGGCAAGTACGTCATGTCCTCGGCGATCGTATCCGAACTGGTGATGACCTTCGGCTTCCTGATCATCATCCTGGGTGCGACCGACAAGCGCGCGCCGGCGGGCTTCGCGGGCCTGGCCATTGGCTTGGCGTTGACCCTCATCCACCTGGTCAGCATCCCGGTCACCAACACCTCGGTGAACCCCGCGCGCAGCACGGGGCCGGCTTTGTTCGTCGGCGGCTGGGCGTTGCAGCAGCTCTGGCTGTTCTGGGTCGTGCCGCTGGTGGGCGGGCTCGTGGGCGGTGGGGTTTACCGTTTCCTGTTCGGTAACGGAAAATAGCCGCCACCTAAGCCGAAAGTCGGAAAGGGGCCCTCCGGGGCCCCTTTCTTTTTGCCTATACTCGCGCGTCGCAACCGCCTGGGTTTTCATGAACTATCGTCACGTCTTCCATGCTGGCAACTTCGCGGATGTCTTCAAGCACGCGCTGCTGTCCGTTTTACTTCAGCGCCTGAAAACGAAGGACAAGCCGTTCTTCGTGCTCGACAGCCATGCCGGGCTCGGTCTCTACGATCTGTCGGACGAACGCTCGCTGCGCACGGGCGAATGGCGCGACGGGATCGCGCGCGTTCTGACGCGCCCCGGCGCCCCGACCGCATTGGCGCCGTACCTTTCCGCCGTGCGCGGTCTCAACGGCGAGGAGGGCTTGCGCTGGTACCCCGGCTCGCCGCGCCTGATCCGTACCTTCCTGCGGGATCAAGATCGCCTCGCGGCGGTCGAGATGCACCCCGAGGATGCGCGGCTTCTGGCCGACGAATTCGCGGGCGATCCCTCCGTGAAGATCCAGACCATGGACGGGTACAACGCGCTCAAGTCTCTGTTGCCGCCGGCCGAGCGCCGCGGGCTCGTCCTGGTCGATCCACCGTTCGAGGCGACCGATGAATTCGCGCGTCTTGCGCGTGGGCTCAAGGAGGCGCATCGGCGTTGGGCGACCGGCATCTATATGCTTTGGTATCCGATCAAGAACCGCGACGCCGTGGCCGCTTTCCACGCCGAGGTCGCGGCATTGGCGCTTCCGCGCACCATGGCGGTGGAGTTGCGCCTCGAGGCTGAGCAGCCCAACCGTTTGGTCGGCTGTGGCGTAATCCTGGTGAATCCGCCTTGGACCTTTGAGGGCGAGGCCACAGAGATTCTCGATTTCCTGGTCAAGGCGCTCGGCCGGTCCGCCGGGGCGTCACGCCGGATCGAATGGCTGGTGTCGGAAGAGGGCGCTACGTCCCGCGCCGAGTGGCAATGAAATCCTGGAACGTGGTTGCGCGGCCGGCGCGGTGCGCCGCGTCGAACTCGCGATTGAGCGCAATCTTGCGCTGAAGTGAGGCCGTGAAAGCGGCGCGGATTTCCGGCTGTGTGAAGCCGAAGCCGTCCGCGCTCAGGCGGCGCAGCATGACGCCATACCCTTCCTCGGCCTTCGCCGCGGAATCGTCGGCGTGGCAGATCGAGCCCAGCCGCACGCGATAGTCGTGAAATGGCCGTAGGGTGATGGGCAGGGGCCCCAGCCGGTCGATCAGGCGCAGGTTGTAGGCCACGTCGTCGCCGAGCAGCAGATCTTCGTCCCACCGCAGGTCCAGCGCGCGCCGCACGGCGAACATCATGGGCACCGAGGTCGCGAGGAAATCCTCGGCGTTCATTTCCATCACGCCATCGCCCGGTGGAAACAGGCATTGCAGCTCACGGCCGGTCGCGTCGTCGACGACGCGCACATTGTCGGCCGCCGCACCCCGTTCGCGCGCCAAGGGCACGAGCGCAGCCAGGCGGCCGGGATGGAACAGATCGTCGGCGTCCAGCCACGCCACGATCTCGCCCGTGGCCGTGGCCTGGCCCAGATTGCGCGCGATGGCGGGGCCGGCGCCGCTGCGCCCGGTGGTGGCGTGACGAAGGCGGGGATCGCGCACGCCTGCGTGGGCCAAGACGGGCGCATAGTCTGCGCCGTCGTCGGAAACGACGATGATTTCGGTGGGACCCTGGGAAAGGGCGCTGGCCGCCGCGCGGGCGATGGTGGCCTGTGCCTGGAACGCGGGGATGACGACGCTAACGCCACCCATGCGCGTCCGCCTAGGAGTCGCGGTCGCGCGTCACGCGGTTGAGCGGCAGAGCGCCCGCGGACGGCGACGGTGTGACCGAGGGCAGGCGCGGCTGTTCCGCGGCGGAAGCAGGCGGGCGCCGCTTGAAGAGCTGGGGCCCGATGCTGACCATCGCCGTGATGAAGGACGCGGCATAGGGAATCGACTGCACCACCAGCATGGCGGCCCATAGCCAGGACTCGGGCGAATCCGATCCGTTGGCCATGACGATGCCGACGGCGGCGACCCACAGCAGGATCGTGAGAAGTGATTCTTCCCACGCCATCAGAAGGCCTTTCAGCACCGCCGGTTGGTCTTCCAGCTTGGGCGTGCGCAGGAAGGGTTTGCCCGAAGTGAAGATGCCGCTCCACACGGCTTTGCCGACCGTGTGGGTCGCGCGAACGACTTGACGGTCTTGAAGGCGAACAGGCCCAGCGCCGCGGAAATGAAGATCGTTAGTGGGAAATCGAACGCCTTGGGCCACACGATCAGGCCGATCGTCCAGAATAGGGCGAAGAAGGTGAAGACGGTGTTGAGCGCATCCCCGATCCAGGGCAGCCAGCCCGCGACGAAATGGTACTGCTGCGCCGGAGTCAGGCTGCCGCCCGCCCAGGGAACGAACTCGCGCCAGTGGCGCTTCATGATCTGAATGGCGCCGTAGGCCCAGCGGAAGCGCTGGCTCTTATAGCCCGCATAGGTGTCGGGCGTGACGCCCTGGCCGAAGCTCTGGTTGAGGTAAAGCGAGTCGTAACCGTGGGCCATCAGCTTGATGCCCAATTCGGCATCCTCGGTGATGCACCATTCGGCCCAGCCGCCGACCTCTTCCAACGCGGTCTTGCGCACCATGGTCATGGTGCCGTGCTGGATGATCGCGTTCCGCTCGTTGCGCACGACCATGCCAATGTGGAAAAACCCGGCGTATTCCCAGTAGCACATCTCCTTGAACAGGTTCTGCCGCCAGTCGCGGTAATCCTGGGGCGCCTGCACGAAGCCGACTTCGGGCTTGTTGAAATAGGGCGCGAAGCTTTTCAGCCAGTCGGGCTTCACGGTGTAGTCGCTATCGATCACGGCCACGACTTCGGCCGCCTGATCCATGTGCTTCAGCGTGTAGTTCAGGGCGCCGGCCTTGAAGCCGGGGCAATGATCCAGGTGGAAGAATCGGAAGATGTCGGGGCGTTCCTTGCACCAGGCCTCGACGGGCGCCCAGACCGCGGGGTCCTTGGTGTTGTTGTCGATCACCACGACTTCGTAGTTGGGATAGTCGAGGCGGCCGAGGGCCTCGAGGGATTCGATCACCAGCTCTGGCGGTTCGTTGTAGATCGGAATATGAATCGAGACGCGGGGCATGTGCGTGCTGGGGTCCGCCGCCACCGGATCGGGGCGTCGCGCGAGGCGCAGCCAGAAGGATTCCGCGAGCTCGAATGCCTCGGCCAACAAGATGGCCATCAAAAGCGCCAAGCCGAAGCCCAATGCGCACCAGGTCACGATCTCGTTTTGCGTCAGGTACTGATCGGTCGCGATGTGGAAGGCCCACACGCCCGTCGTGGCCACACCTTGGATGATGGAAGCATAGAAGATGCGGCCGCCCGCGCGCATGCGCCCCGCGCTGCCCAGGAACCAGGCCATGGGGATCAATGCCAGGATGGTCGAAGCCGCGGCCAGATAGGGCCAGTGGGGCACGTTCACGATCGGCCCGGCCATGGCGATCTTCAAATTGCGGTTGTTGTCGTAGATGCCCCAATAGCTGCCGACGCTGCCTTCCATATGCCGCTTCCACGGCTGGTCGAAGGCTTCCATCAGCGAATAGTCGAGCTTCTGCGAGTTCGCCAGGTTGAGGAACTGGCGCAGGAACAGCGCCTGGTTCTTCAAGGACGGCACCGAGCCCTTTTTAATACGCCCGTCGCTGGGCCAGCCGACCTCGGTGATGACGATGTGCTTGTTGGGATAGGCTTGCACGAGCAGGTCATATTTCTCGAGGATGAAATCCATCGAGCGGTCGAGCGGTTGGCCTTCCCAATAAGGAAGAATGTGGACGGCGATATAGTCCACTTCCTTGGCCAGCTCCGGGTTCTTGAGCCAGACGTGCCAGGGCTCGGCGGTGCTGACCGGCTGCTTCACCTTTTCTTTGACGCGACGGACATATTCGAGCATCTGCCCGGGCGTCACGTCGGCGCGCAGCAACGTCTCGTTACCGACGAGAATGCGATCAATGTTGGAATTGTGGTTGGCGCTCCAGATCAGGCTCTGGACCTCGCGCTCGTTCTTGTCGAGGTAGTTGTCGATCCAGGCGCCGGCCACGACGCGCAGGCCATATTTGGCGGCGATGCGTGGAACCTGCTCAATGCCGTCCAGCGCGCTGTAGGTGCGAATGGTGGTGGTCTTATCCTGAAGAAAGCGCAGGTCTTCGTCGATTTCGGCGTAGGACGCGACCGCGCCGGCTTGCGGGTCCTGGTCGCCGTGGAAGGGAGAATAGGAGAGGCCGCGGAAGACTCCGCTCCAGGGTTTCTCCTGCATGGGCCGATTGACGAAAGCCCACAGACCGACATTCGCGAGCGATAGCGCGAGCAGGATGAGGAGCGAGGAAACCTTGAAATAGACCTTCATCGGAACGTGCTGCTCGCCTCGCGCGTGATCCGCGCCGGGCTATCCGTGCTGGCGGCGGGTTGGTTTGCGTCGATTCCGGCCCGGAGGCGTTGTCTGTCAGGGGCCTGATTCATCAGGTCCCCGTGCACGCGCAGCCGAACCGTACAATCCTGTGAACTTGCCCCTGGGGCGGGTGTTCCATAGGTGGCGGATTTCCACCGCTCCCGGCCCTTTGACCGGGTTCGATATAGGCATTTGGCCATGTTTCGTCCAGGGGAGAGAAGAAAATCCTCGATTTGTCGCACGCCCGTCAGGCCCGATCCGAAAACGCCAGTCCGGTCACTAAGCTCAGGGAAATACGGCCATTTCACGGCGCGGTGGCCGGTTTCATCCGCGCACTCTCTCACGTAAGATGCGCGCCTCTTGGGACGAGGCGGCTTCAAGTGAAGGGCAGGCTGGCAGGATCGGATGCGACGCGGTGTTTTCCGCCGTTCCGTCCGCGCGGCTTCAGCCGTCTTGTTGCCCTTGTCGTGGCGCTGGCCATGGGTATTGGCCTGGCCGCGCGCGTGGGCGCCGAAGACACGTCTTTCTTCCGCATCGCCACAGGGTCGTCGGACAGCCCCTTTTTCGCGATCGGCGGGCTTTTGGCCAGCGCCATCAGCAAGCCACCCGGCTCGCGCGCCTGTTCCGCGGGCGGAAGTTGCGGCGTGCCCGGCTTGATCGCGGTGGCCGTCTCCACCGAAGGCCCCGTGGCGAACGTCGAGATGGTGAACGGTGAAAAGTTGGAATCGGGGCTCTTGTCGGCCGACACGGCCTATTGGGCTTATCGCGGCGAAGGGCCGTTCCAAGGCCGCGGCAAGTTCCGCAACCTGACCGCCATCGCCAGCCTCTACCCCGAGACGATCCATCTGGTGGTCGCGCGCAAGGCCAAGATCCATGACGTGAAAGCGCTGGCGGGCAAACGCATCTCGCTAGGGCCCGAGCGTTCGGGCGATGCGGACACCGCGCGCGAAATCCTGCAGGTCTACGGCGTAACATCCGCCAAGGCGAAGTTACGCTACGACGCGCCCAAGCAGGCCGCCGAGCTTCTGAAAAAAGGTCAGATCGACGCGTTCTTCGTGACCGCGGCCGGCCGCTCCGATGTTGTCAGCGAACTGGCGGCGTCGATGGAGATCGAGATCGTGCCGCTTGCGGACCAGCAGGCCCAGACCCTGATCGGGCGGCTGCCCTTTCTCGTGGTCGTGCGGATTCCGGCGGGCACCTACAAGGGAATCGGCGAAACGTCCACGCTGGGCGTTCCGGCCCAGTGGATCGTCTCGGAGAAGGTGCCGGAAGAGGTGGTCTACGGAATCACCCGCGCGCTGTGGCACGCCACGACGCGCCGGCTTCTCGATTCGCGCACGCCCGAGGGGAAACAGATCAAACCGGAAGCGGCGCTCGATGGGCTCGGCGTCCCGTTGCATCCGGGCGCCGCGCGTTACTACCGCGAAGTGCGGATGCTCAAGTAGGAGCGGTCACAGCTCGTACTTGGGAATGATCCAGGGTTCTTTCTTCGCGGCCGCGAACCACTCCTGATAGGCTGGATGCGCCAGGATGGCCTGACGGTAGGCTTCGGACACTTCATCCAGCTTGACGTGATAGGTCGTGAAGCGCGCGGCGACCGGCGCATACATGGCGTCGGCCATCGAGAAGGCGCCGAACAGGAACGGCCCATCCTTGCCGAAACGCTCGCGGCAATGGCGCCAGATCGCGCTGATGCGGTTGACCTCGTCCTGCACGCCAGCACCCATGCCTTTGCCCGCGTGGGAGGCGCGCATGTTCATGGGCATGTTCTGGCGCGTGGCCATGAAATTGGTCGCCATCTCGGTCGAGATGGAGCGCGCGTAGGCGCGCGCACCGGCGTCCTGGGGCCACAGGCCAGCCTGGGGAAACTGTTCGGCCAGATATTCGCCGATGGACAGCGATTCCCACACGGCCGTCTCGCCGTGCTTCAACAACGGCAATTTGCCCGACGGCGAATGGCGCAGGATCTGTTCGCGCGTGGTCGGCTCGTCGAGAGGGATGACGACCTCCTCGAACGCGACGCCGGTCTGCTTCAAGGCCAGCCAGCCGCGCAGGGACCACGACGAATAATTCTTGTTGGCGACCACGATCGTCCAGTCGGCCATGTGCTCCTCCCGGGAAACTCGAGCGGCGCCATTGGAGTGGATGAAGCGGCTCCTGGCAAGCGCCGATCGTTATCCCGTTGGGGCTTTTCAGCCTGCCGGAAGCGGTCCATGCTCCCGGCGTTTTCGCTTGTGACGGAACGAGGTCATCCATGCGCGGACTTTTCCTGCCCCGGCCCGAACGCGGCACTGTGCCCATCACCGTGCTGCGTGCCTCGTCGCTGGCGAAATTTCTCACGGGCCAAAGTGCGTCGCTGCGCCGGTGGGTGAAAGAGTCCGACTTCGATGCGTCTCCGGAAACACTGTTGACCGTACCCGGCACGGATGGCGGCCTCGCGCGCGTTCTGGTGGGCATCGGCGCGGGTGAGACGCCATGGGCGTACGCGAGCCTGCGAGAAAAACTACCGACTGGCAGCTACGCGTTCGATGCCACGTTGCCGCAAGAGGCCGCGACGCGTGCGGCGCTCGGCTGGGCGCTGGGTGCGTACGCGTTCACCCGCTACAAGGCGCGGAAAGACCGGCCCCGCGCGCTGGTCTGGCCGAAAGGCGCCGATCGCGGCCATGTCGAGCGCACGGCCGAGGCCACCTTCCTGGTCCGCGACCTGATCAACACGCCCGCTAACGACATGGGGCCGGCCGAGTTGGCGGCCGAGGCGCGCAAGCTCGCGAAGAGTCACCGCGCGCAATTCAGCGTGATCGTGGGCGATGCGTTGTTGAAAAAGAATTACCCCACCATCCATGCCGTGGGCCGTGCGAGCACGCGCGCGCCGCGCCTGATCGACATCCGATGGGGCCGGGCCAGCGACCCCAAGGTCGCGCTGGTCGGCAAGGGCGTGTGCTTCGACACGGGCGGGCTCGACATCAAGGGCTCGGGCAACATGCTCCTGATGAAGAAGGACATGGGCGGTGCGGCGCAGATCCTGGGGTTGGCCGCCATGATCATGGGCGCCAAGCTGCGTGTGCGCCTGCGCGTTCTGGTCCCGGCGGTGGAGAACAGCATATCGGGCAACGCCATGCGGCCGCTCGACGTCATCCGCACGCGCAAGGGCCTGACGGTCGAGATCGGCAACACGGATGCCGAGGGCCGCTTGATCCTGTGCGATGCGCTGGCCGAGGCCGATCGCGAGCAGCCCGACCTGATCGTCGATTGCGCGACGCTCACCGGCGCCGCGCGTGTCGCGTTGGGTCCCGATATGCCGGCGCTGTTCACCAACGACGACAAGACGGCCGACGCGCTGATGGCGGCCTCGCGGCGCGAGAGTGATCCGCTTTGGCGCCTGCCGCTGTGGCCCGGCTACCGCGCCACCCTCGACAGCAAGGTGGCCGACCTCAACAACATCTCCGACGGCCCCTTCGCGGGCGCCATCACGGCCGCGCTGTATCTGGAGCGCTTTGTCTCCGACAAGCGGGCCTGGGTCCATCTCGACATGATGGGCTGGAACCCCGCGCCGCGCGCCGGCCGCCCCAAGGGCGGCGAGGCGCAGGGCATGCGTGCGCTGTTCCGCCTGATCGCCGAGCGCTACGCGCGCTGACGGGCCTCAGTAGGCGGCGTCGGGATTGACCTCGTTGATCAGTGCCTTGCCGGCGCGGGCGCGCTTGATGTTCTCGCCCACCTGCTGCGCCGCCGTGTCCGGGTTGGGATCGCCCGCGATGTGCGGCGTCACGATCACCTTGGGGTGCGTCCAGTAAGGGTGATCGGCGGGCAGGGGTTCGGGGAAGAACACGTCCAGCATGGCGCCGGCCAGGTGGCCGGAATCGAGTGCCGCGATCATGTCCGCGTCGACCACGTGCAGGCCGCGCGCCATGTTGATGACGTAAGCCCCCTTGGGCAGCATGGCCAAGGTCTTCTTGTTCAGGATGCCCTTGGTCGCGTCGGTCAGCGGCAGGACGCAGACAAGATACTGGCAGGCGGCCATGAACGGCTTGAGCCCCGCCTCGCCGTGATGGCAGGTGATCCCCGGCACGTTCTTCGGCGAGCGGCTCCAGCCATGGACCTGGAAGCCTAGCGCAGCGAGCTTTTTCGCTGTGTCCGCGCCGATCTGGCCGATACCCATGACGCCAACGCTGGTCTTGGCGGTGTCGCCGCGGCCGAGCTTGGTCCATTTGCGCTGCGCCTGCGCCTCGGCATAGCTCGCCATGCGGCGGTGATAATGCAGAACACCATAGATGGCGTATTCGCTCATCTGCGCCGTCAGGTCGGGGTCGACGATGCGGCAAACCGGCACGCCCTTGGGCAGATGCGGATCGGCGAAGATATGGTCGACGCCCGCCGCAAGGGACAGGATGACTTTGAGTTTGGGATAGCGCTTCAGGTCGCCGGGCTCGGGCTTCCAGGCCAGGACGTATTCCACGTCCTCGACGCGGCCGACGTCGGGCCACACCCGCACCTCGAGTCCCGGCACCTGCTCCTGCAGCCGTTTGGTCCACGCCACCGGATCGTCGAACACGCTTTTGAACACGAGCGCCATGGACGTCTCCCCCTCTTCAAGCCGTCGCGGGTTCTAGCAAATGCGGGTGGCCGGGGTCACTAGTAACCGGCCTTGGTATTGACCCGGTTGCGCAGTTTCTTGCCGGCCCGGAAGTCCTTGATGTTCTCCAGCGTGTCGCGAATGACGGCCTCGCGGCTGGAATTGCCCGCGCGATGCGGCGTCACCGTCACCTTTGGATGTTTCCAATACAGATGATCGGGCGCCAGCGGCTCGGGGAAGAACACGTCCAAGGTCATGTGGGACAGTTGTCCCGAATCGAGTGCGGCCAGAAGATCGGCGTCCACATGCTGCTTGCCGCGCGCCAGGTTGATGAAGCAGGCGCCTTTGGGAAGCATGGAAAGTTTGCGGGCGTTGACGATGCCCGTCGTCTCCGCCGTCAGCGGCAGCATGCAGACCAGGATTTCGGTTTCCTTCAGGAACGGCTCAAGCCCGTCCTTGCCGTGGAAGCACTCGATATCTTTCAGGCGCTTCTTCGTGCGGCTCCAGCCGCGCACCTTGAAGCCCAGCTCCGCCAGCGCCTTCGCGGCCGCTCCGCCCAGATCGCCCAGTCCCATGAGGCCCACGGTGCGGTCCCATGCGCCGGGCTGGGGGATTTCCTTCCAGACATGCTCGCGTTGCTGAGCCTGATAGGCCGGCTGCTGCCGGTGCAGGCGCAGGACGTGCAGCACGACGTATTGCGTCATGCCCAGCGTCATCTGCTTCTGCACGATCTTCACGATCGGCACCTGGCGCGGATACTCGGGGTCCTTCAACAAATGATCGACGCCCGCGCCGCCGGAGAAGACGGCCTTCAGGTTGGGAAAGCGCTTCAGTTCGCCGGGCTGCAGGCTCTGGATGAAGCCGAACTCGATCTCCGCCGGGTTGCCTGCGTCGGGCCAGACGCGGACGGGCAGGTCCGGCATTTCCTTGGCGAACAGATCGCGCCAGGCGCCGGGATCGTCGTAGGGGCTGTGGAACAGAAGCGCGGCCATAGGCTCAATACCCCAGCTTGATATCGACGGTGTTGAGCAGCGGTTCGCCCGCGCGGGCGCGGCGCATATTTTCCAGCACCTGGCTCACCACCGTGCGCGGGTCGGTATAGCTCGCCACGTGCGGCATCACCGTCACCTTTGGGTTCGACCAGTAGGGATGGTCCGCCGGCAGCGGCTCCTTGCGGAAGACATCCAAGGTGGCGTGAGACATGTGCCCGGAATCGAGCGCTTCGATCAGGTCGGCATCCACCACCTGCTCGCCGCGGCCCGCGTTCACGAGCGAGGCGCCCTTGGGCAGCATGGCGAAAGCGTCCTTGTTCAGGACGTTCTCGGTCTCCTTGGTCAGTGGCAACAGGCAAACCAGGATCTCGCTCAGGCTCAGGAACTTGTTGAGCTGTTTCAGCCCGGCATAGCTCTTCACCTTCGGGACCTTCTTCTTCGTGCGGCTCCAGCCGACGACGTTGAAGCCCAGGCTGGACAGCTTCTTAGCCGCATCCGAACCCAGCGTTCCCATGCCCAGGATGCCGACAATGCGCTGGTCGGCGGCCGGCTGCTTCAGCTCCTGCCACTTGCCCTCGCGCTGCAGCGCGTCATAGGCCGGCTGCTGGCGGTGGTGGCGCAACACCTGCAGCACGATGAACTCGGTCATGCGTCGCGTCATGTTGATGTCGACGACGCGCGTGATCGGCAGGTTCGGCAGATCCGGGTCTTTGAACAGATGGTCGACGCCGGCCCCCATGGAGAAGATGGCCTTCAGGTTCGTATAGGTCTTCAGGTCGCCGGGGTCGGGCGCCCAGACGAACGCGAACTCGACGTCCTTTTTGTCGCCCACATCCGGCCAAACGCGAACCTGCAGATCGGGCGCCTGACGTTTGAACTCCTCCAACCACCAGGGGATACGCGCTGCGCCGCTCTTCATCATCAAAACCATGTCAGGTCCTCACCGCTCCGCTTTCAACCGTTTCCAAATCGAACGCCGCCGCCATCAGCGCGCGCGTATAGGCTTCCTTGGGTCCGGCGAACATGGACGCCGCCGTTCCGCGTTCCACCAGTTTTCCATCCCGCATGACGATCAGTTCGTCGGCCAGGGCGCGCACGACGCGAAGGTCGTGGCTGATGAACAAGTAGGCCAGCTTGTGACGTTGCTGCAGCTCGCGCAACAGGTCGATGATCTGTGCCTGGATCGAGACGTCCAGCGCCGAGGTCGGCTCGTCCAGCACGACGAAGCGGGGCTTCAAAACGATGGCGCGGGCGATGGCGATACGCTGGCGCTGGCCGCCGGAGAACTCATGCGGATAGCGGTGGCGTGTCTCGGGGTCGAGCCCGACCTCGCGCAAGCCGTCGACGATCAGCGTCTCGCGCTCGGCCGCGTTTCCGCCCAGCTTGTGAACCTTGAGGCCCTCTTCGACGATCTGGCCGACCGACAGGCGCGGGGAGAGAGAGCCAAAGGGGTCCTGGAAGACGATCTGCATCTCGCGCCGTAAGGGGCGCAGGGCGCCCAAGCTCAGGCCCTGGATGTCGCGGCCGCGGAAGCGGATCGGCCCCTGGCTCGACACGAGACGCAGGAGGCCGAGGCCCAGGGTCGTCTTACCCGAGCCACTTTCGCCCACGACG
>JAPLOM010000004.1:30523-66645 GCA_026400755.1 Alphaproteobacteria bacterium | reverse complement strand
TGCGGATGTCGATGCCGTCGACCGCGCGCACATGATCGACGGTGCGCCGCAGGACGCCTTTCTTGATCGGGAACCAGACTTTCAGGTTGTCGGCCGCCATCACCTCAGGCGCGTCGGACGCCGGCCGTGCCGGCGCGCCGCGCGGCTCGGCCGCGAGAAGGCGCTTGGTGTAATCGTGCTTGGGATGGGCGAACACGTCGGCCAAGAGGCCCGCCTCGACGGCTTCGCCGTCCTTCATCACCATCACGTGCTTGGCCATCTTCCGCACGATGGCCAGGTCGTGGGTGATGAACAGCATGGCCATGCCCAGCTTGGCCTGCAGCTCGTTCAAAAGCTTCAGGATCTGGGCCTGGATGGTGACGTCCAGCGCCGTGGTCGGCTCGTCGGCGATCAGAAGGTCGGGCTCGTTGGCCAAGGCCATGGCGATCATGACGCGCTGGCGCTGTCCGCCAGACAATTCATGCGGATAGGCGCTCAGGCGGCGCTCGGCATCGTTCAGACCAACCAGATGCAAAAGCTCCAGGACGCACGCACGCACGGCCACAGCACCCAGCTTCTTGTGGATGATGAGAACCTCACCCACCTGCCGCTCGATCGTGTGCAGGGGGTTGAGCGACGTCATCGGCTCCTGCGGCACCATCGCGACGCGGTTGCCGCGCATCCGGCGCAACGTCTCCGGCTTGGCACCCACCATCTCCTTGCCGTCGAACAGGATCGACGAGCCCGCGCCGTGGCGCGCCATGGGATAGGGCAGGAGCTGGAGGATCGACAGCGCGGTGACCGATTTGCCGGAGCCGCTTTCGCCCACAAGCGCCAGCGTCTCGCCCTTGGCGACGTCGAACGACACGCCGCGCACGGCGTCCACCGTGCGCTCGCCGACATGGAAGGCGACGGAAAGGTTCCGGACCTGAAGAAGGGGGGCGGTCATCGCAGCGTCTTCCTCGGGTCGAAGGCGTCGCGCGCGGCCTCGCCGATAAAGACCAGAAGCGACAGGACAAGCGCCAGCACGAAGAACCCGGTCAGGCCGAGCCAGGGCGCCTGCAGATTGGCCTTGCCCTGGGACAGAAGCTCACCGAGCGATGCCGCGCCTGGCGGCATGCCGAAACCCAGGAAGTCGAGCGAGGTCAGGGTGGTGATCGAGCCGCTGGTGATGAAGGGCAGGAAGGTCAGCGTAGCCACCATGGCGTTGGGCAGCATGTGCTTGAACATGATCACCCGGTTGCGGACGCCCAGCGCACGGGCCGCGCGCACGTAATCGAAATTGCGCGCGCGCAGGAACTCGGCGCGCACCACACCCACCAGGCTCATCCAACTGAACAGCAGCATCAGCAGCAGGAGCCACCAGAAATTGGGCTCCACGATGCTGGCCAGGATGATCAGCAAATAGAGGGTCGGCATGCCCTCCCACACTTCCATGAAGCGCTGGAACAGAAGGTCGGTCCAGCCGCCGAAATAGCCCTGGATGGCGCCCGCCGCGACGCCGACGATCGAGCTGAAGAAGGTCAACGTCAGGCCGAACAGGACCGAGATGCGGAAGCCGTAAATCAGGCGGGCCAGCACGTCGCGCGCCTGGTCGTCGGTCCCCAGCCAGTTGCGCGAGGAGGGCGGCGTGGGCGCGGGCCGCCCCAAATCCAGGATGATGGTGCCATAGCTGAAGGGGATCAGCGGGTTCAGCATCCAGCCCTTATCGTGAATCAGTTGCCGGACAGCGGCGTCTTGGTAATCCGTTTCGGTCGGGAACTCGCCACCGAACGTGGTTTCGGGATAGGCCTCGAAGATCGGCATATAGAAGCCGCCGTCGTAATAAACGAGGAAAGGCTTGTCGTTCGCGATGAACTCGGCGAACAGGCTGCCCACGAACAGAAACAGGAACAGCCACAACGACCAGACGCCGCGCCGGTTGGCGCGGAAATTGTCGATCCGCCGGCGCGTCAGGGGCGTGATCTTGAAGCCGAGGAAGCGACCGGCCGCCATCTAGGTCTCCCGGCTTTCGAAATCGATGCGCGGGTCGACCATCACATAGGTCACGTCGCGCACGATGCCCATGATGAGGCCCAGCAGGGTGAAGAAGTAGAGCGTGCCGAACATCACGGGATAGTCGCGCCCGAGCGCGGCCTCGTAGCCCAGCAGGCCCAGCCCATCGAGCGAGAAGATGATCTCGATCAGGAGCGCGCCCGTGAACAGGATGCCGATGAAGGCCGAGGGGAATCCCGCGATCACGATGATCATCGCGTTGCGGAAGACGTGGCCGAACAGGACGCGCCGCTCGTCCAAGCCTTTGGCGCGGGCCGTCACCACATAGTTCTTGTTGATCTCTTCCAGAAACGAGTTCTTGGTCAGCATGGTCAGGCCGGCGAAACCGCCGATGACCAAGGCCGTCACGGGCAAAACCATGTGCCAGAGATAGTCCAGCACCAGCGTGGACCAGGGCATGGCGCGCCAGCCTTCGGACACGAGGCCGCGCAAGGGGAACCAGGAGAAGAAGCTGCCGCCCGCGAACAACACGACCAACAGGATCGCGAACAGGAAGCTGGGCACCGCGTAGCCCACCACGATCACGGCGCTGGTCCACATATCGAAGCGCGAACCGTCGCGCACGGCCTTGGCGATGCCCAACGGGATCGAGATCAGATAGACAAGAAGCGTGGTCCAGACGCCGATCGAGATCGAAACCGGCAGCTTTTCGATCACCAGGTCGATCACGGGCCGGTCGCGGAAGAAGCTCTTGCCGAAATCGAACATGGCATAGTTGCGCAGCATCAAGATGAAGCGCTCGCCCGGCGGCTTGTCGAAGCCATAGAGCCGCTCCAGCTCCTTGATGAATTCGGGGTCCAGGCCGCGCGCGCCGCGATAGCGGCTGCTTCCATCGGACGACGATGGCTGGCTCGTGGTGTTGGCCGACGACGGCGCCGCCGTGTCGCCTTGGGCCGAGCCCGAGACCCGGGCGGTGGCTTCCGAGCCGCGGCCCTGAATCTGGGCGATCATCTGCTCGACCGGCCCGCCCGGAGCGGCCTGAACGATGACGAAATTGATCACCATGATTCCCAGCAGCGTGGGGATCACGAAGAGAAGGCGCCGAATCATATAGGCCAGCATCGGGCGGCTACTTCTTCTTCTCTTGCGCTTGCAGGGCGCGTTGGCGCTCGGTCAGCGTGGCGGCTTTTTGGTCGTCGATCCACCAGCCGCTCAAGCCGAAGTCGTATTTCGGCGCCACCGGCGGATGGCCGAATTTGTCCCAATAGATCACACGAAAGGTCCGGCTGTGCCAGTTGGGGATGACGTAGAAGTTCCACAGCAGGACGCGGTCGAGCGCGCGGGTGCGGTCGATCAGGCTTTGACGGTCGGGTGCCGCGATCAGGATGTCGACCAGCGCGTCGACGACGGGGTCTTTGATGCCGACGATGTTGCGGCTGCCCGGCTCGCTTGCCGCCAGCGAGCCCCAGAAATCGCGCTGTTCGTTGCCGGGCGAAAGGGATTGGGCGAACACTTCGACCGTCATGTCGAAATCGAAATTGTCGATGCGCCGCTGGTACTGGGCCGTGTCCACGGTGCGGATTCGCATCGTGATACCCAACCGCTTCAGATTGCGCGCGAAGGTCAGGCCCACGCGCTCGAAGGCCGGCGAATCGAGCAAAAGCTCGAACTCGAAGGGCTGACCCGTTTCCTGGTTGACCAGCTTGCCGTCACGAACGATCCAGCCGGCTTCCTTCAGCAGCGCGAAGGCGCGGCGCATGTTGTCGCGGATGTTTCCGCTGCCGTCCGTCGCCGGCACCTTGTATTCCTGGGTGAAGACCTGTTCCGGGATGCGGCCGCGATAGGGCTCCAGGATCTTCAGCTCCGCCGGGCTCGGCAGGCCGTTTGAGGCCAGCTCGGAGTTCGTGAAGTAGCTGTTGGACCGCGTGTACTGGCCGAAGAACAGCGCCTTGTTCATCCACGCGAAATCGAACACTTCGCCCAGCGCCTGGCGCACGCGCACGTCCTTGAACAGCGTGCGCCGCGCGTTGAAGGCGAACCCTTGCATGCCCGAGGGCAACTCGTGGCGGATTTCCTCCTTCTTCACCAGACCTGCGCGCAGGGCGGGGAAGTCGTAGGAGAGCGCCCAATCCTTGGCCGTGTTTTCTAAAAACAGGTCGAACTCGCCGGCCTTGAAGGCTTCGCGCTGCACCGTGCGATCGCGGTAATACTCGTAGCGCATGACGTCGAAGTTCGACGTTCCCATGCGGACGGGCAGTTTGGCGCCCCAGTAGTTTTCGACGCGGCGGAAGGTGATCGAACGCCCGGGATCGATCTGTTCGACCTTGTATGGGCCGCTGCCGAGCGGCGGCTCCAAGGTGGCGCGGGCGAATTCGCGGCCTTCCCAATAATGCTTGGGCAGCACGGGAAGCTGGCCGATGATCACCGGCAATTCCTGGTTCTCGCCGCCCGTGAAGCTGAACTTCACGCGCAAGGGCCCCAGCTTTTCGGCCTTGGTCACGTTCTTGTAATAGGCGCGATATTGCGGATGCCCCTTCGACTTGATGATCTCGAAGGAGAACACGACGTCGTCGGCGGTGATCGGCTTGCCGTCATGCCAGCGCGCCTCAGGCCGAAGGTTGAAAATCGCCCAGGAACGATCGGCCGGCGTTTCGATCGATTCCGCGATCAACCCGTATTCGGTATTGGCCTCGTCGCCGGACGAGGTCATCAGCGTCTCGAACACGCCTCCCGGTGGCGCGGGCGTGCCCTTGAGGACGAAGGGATTAAGGCTGTCGTAGGTGCCGAACGCCGACAGGCGGATCGTGCCGCCCTTGGGCGCGTTGGGATCGACATAGCGGAAATGGGTGAAGTCGGCGGGATAGCCCGGGCCGCCATGGATCGCGATGCCATAGCTTTTGGTCACACTGCCGTCGGCGGCGCTGGCGCTCGACGCTGCGACTAGAAGAAGTACGGCGGCGGCGCGGGCAAAACGCATGACGGGCGGAAGCCTAGAAACTCCCGTCTGGTGCCGCAAGGCTGGCGGACTTTAAGTATTGTCAGCCGCGCAGGATTTTAAGCGCCTGTTCGTGGGCGCGCGGATCGCCCGCCGCCAGAACGCGCCCATCGGACTTCAAATCCAGCGGACGGCCTTCCCAATCGGTGATCTTGCCTCCGGCCCCCTCGACCACGGGCACCAGCGCGCAATAGTCGTAGGGCTTCAGCATGGCCTCGGTCATGACGTCGATGAAGCCGCTGGCCAACAGGCCGAAGGCATAGCAATCGCCGCCGAAGCGGGTGAAACGCACGGCCTGGCGCAGGCGGCGAAAGGGCGCGCCATTGGCGGGCGGGTCATACATGTCCGGCGAGGTCGACATCAGGGATGCCGCCGCCAGTTCGGGACACGGCCGGCATTTCGCGGGCTTTCCGTTGAACAGCGTCGGATGGCCGGCCGCGCCGATCCAGCGTTCGTTCGAGATCGGCTGGTCGATCACGCCCAGGATGGGCTTGCCGTTGCGCAGCAGGGCGATCAGCGTGCCGAACAGAGGCATGCCGGTGATGAACGCGCGCGTGCCGTCGATGGGGTCGATGACCCACACATGCTCCGCGTCCGCGCGCTCGGTGCCGTGCTCTTCGCCGATGATGCCGTGATCCGGGCATTCGGCCGCGATCAGCTTGCGGATGGCCGCCTCGACCTCGCGGTCGGCAATGGTCACCGGGCTTTCGTCATCCTTGGAGATGACGTCGAAGGGGGTGCGGAAATAGCGGCGCGCAATCGCGCCTGCCGCGTCCGCCATGCGGTGCGTCAGCGCGATCAGGCGATCGGGGCAGGCGGTGTCGTTCATGCGTCCGTTTCCCTGGCCGCGAACCGGCGGCGCGGACGCCTGGCTTACGGCAGCGGCTTCGGCGAATCCGCCTGGGCGCGGATGAAGGCGATGACGTTCGCGCGCTCCTCGTCCTTCTTCAGGCCGACGAAGGTCATGCGGGTGCCCGGAATGAAGCCCTTCGGGTTCATCAGGAACGCGCTGAGGTCGTCGTAGGTCCAGGTGCCGCCCTTGGCCTTCATGGCGTCGGAGAAGTTGAAGTTGAGGTGCGGATCGCCCTTCTGGTCGCCCACGATGTTCCACAGGTTGGGTCCGACCTTGTTGGCGCCGCCCTTCTCCGAGTTGTGGCAGCTCGTGCACTTGGTCTTGAAGACCTTGGCGCCTTCCTCGGCGCTGGCTGTCTTCAGGAGCTCCGCGATCGGCTTCGCGGGCGCTTCGGGCGCGGCGGCCGTCTGGGCTTCGGCGTTGACCTCGTGGCCCGCGTCCGCGTGGCTCACAACCGGCTTGGGGATGATGAAGTTCCCGATATGGCCGATCACCGTGATGATCAACAGCGACATCAGGAACGCACCGGCGATCTTATTGAATTCGAAGGAGTTCATGGGGTCCCCAGGCGGGCGAGAGTGCGGGCGAAATCGGGGGCGACATTACCCGCCCCACCCCGTTTTTGTCCACATGGCGTAAGGGGTTGGCAATCGGTTTTCGATGCGGGCGGGGCCGGTATAAGGTGGCGCCCGGCTTCGATTTCCGGTGGAAAACCCCGTGCCCACGAACCCTATCGTCGTCATTCCAGCCCGCATGGCGTCCACGCGTCTGCCCGACAAGCCGCTGGCCGATATCGGCGGGGTCCCAATGATTGTTCATGTCTGGCGCCGGGCCATGGAGGCCGAGGTCGGGCCTGTGGTCGTGGCCTGTGCCGAGCCCGTGATCGCCGAGGCCGTCGAGCGGGCGGGCGGCAAGGCCGTCCTGACCCGCCCGGATCATCCCTCGGGCTCCGACCGGGTGCACGAGGCTGTGGAACGGCTCGATCCCGCGGGCGCCCACGACATCATCCTCAACGTCCAGGGCGACCTTCCGACGCTGGACCCCAAGCTTGTCCGTGTGGTGCTGGCCGCCATGGCGCAGCCCTCGGTCGACATCGCCACCCTGGCGGTCGAGATCCGCGACGCCGAGAAGCGCGCGGCGTCCAGCGTGGTGAAGGCCGTGGTGTCCGCCGCGCCGGGTGCCGGGGGTGGCCGTGCGCTCTATTTCAGCCGCCAGCCCGTGCCGTGGGGCGAGGGGCCGCTCTATCACCATATCGGCCTCTACGGTTTCCGCCGCGCGGCGTTGCGGCGCTTCGTGTCCTTGCCGCCAAGCCCGTTGGAACAGCGCGAGAAGCTGGAGCAGTTGCGCGCGCTGGAAAACGGCATGCGCATCGAGGTGGCGTTCGTTGACACCGTTCCGCTCGGTGTCGATACTCCGGCCGACCTCGCGCGGGCGCGAACGATGCTCGCTCCGAAGCACTCCTCTCCGTCAAACTGAATCGCAGAAACGGCGTCGCCATGGCGAAATCCGAACGATCGGCCAAGACCATCGCCTTCCAGGGCGTGCACGGCGCGTATTCCGATCTGGCGTGCAGCGTCGTCTATCCCGATTGGACGACGCTGCCCTGCGAGACGTTCGAGGACGCCTTCGCCGCCGTCACCGAAAAGCGCGCCGAGCTGGCCATGATCCCGATCGACAACTCGGTCGCAGGCCGCGTCGCTGACATCCACCATCTGATGCCGGATTCGGGCCTGCACATCATCGGCGAGCATTTCCAGCGCATCTCGCACCAATTGCTGGCGCCCAAGGGTGCCACGCTCGACAGCATCAAGACGGTGCACAGCCACGTGCACGCGCTGTCGCAGTGCCGCAAGCTGATCCGCGAGTTGGGCCTAAAGGCCATCGTCCATGCCGACACGGCGGGCGCCGCGGCCGATGTGGCCAAGGGCGGCGACAAAAGCCAGGCTGCCATCGCCTCAAGCTTGGCGGCCAAGCGCTATGGCCTCGAAACCCTGCGTTCCGATATCGAGGATGCCGAGCACAACACGACCCGCTTCATGGTCATGTCGCGTGAGGCCGTGACGCCCAAGCCCGGCAGCGGTCCGGTGATGACCACGTTCGTCTTCCGCGTGCGCAACGTGCCGGCCGCGCTCTACAAGGCCACGGGCGGTTTCGCCACCACCGGCGTCAACATGACCAAGCTGGAAAGCTACATGCTGGGCGGCCGTTTCTCGGCGACGCAGTTCTACGCCGACGTCGAGGGCCATCCGGAGGAGCGCAATCTGCGCCTGGCGCTGGAGGAGCTATCGTTCTTCAGCCGCGAGCTGAAGATCCTGGGCGTCTATCCGGCCCACCCGTTCCGCCGCGAAGAGGCGGCCGCGGCGCAGGACGACTGACGCCGCTTCAGCCCTCGTTCAGCCAGTGGTCGACCAACTGGCGCGCGATGGAAACCTTGCGCGGCATCCGGAACGTCTCGTTCTCGGGGCTGGCGCGTAGTTCGGCGCGGCTGTACCAGCGCGCATCTTCCAGCTCGCTGCGGTTGACCTCGACCGCCGTGTTGAGCGCCCGGGCGTGGAAGCCCAGCATGATCGAACCGGGGAACGGCCAGGGCTGGGACGAGTGATAGCGCACGTCGGTGACGCGCACGGCCACCTCTTCGAACACCTCGCGCGCCACGGCTTCTTCCAGGCTTTCGCCCGGCTCGACGAAGCCGGCCAAGGTCGAATACATGCCCGGCAGGAAGCTCGATTGCCGTCCCAACAGGCATTTGTCGCCGTGCGTCACCAGCATGATCACGGCGGGGTCGGTGCGCGGGAAATGCTGGATGCCGCAAGCCTGGTTGGTGCAGGCGCGGGTGTGGCCCGCGTCGGCCACGCGCGTCGCATGCCCGCAGGCGCCGCAGAAGCGGTGACGTGCATGCCAGTACATGAGGCCGCGCGCATAGGCTAAAAGCGAGCCGTTCGACCGGTCGAGAAGGGCGCCTGTCGTGCGCAGGTCGACGAACTCGCCCTGGCCGCGCAGGGGTTCTATTTCCAGCGGCTTTTCGTGGTGCGATAGGTCGACGGCGAAATGGGCCACGTCGTCCAGCACGCCCAGGAATGCCACCAAGGCGCCTTCGGCGGCGAAATTCGCGGCCGTCCGGCCGTTCAGGTAAACGGCGGCGGGCGCGTCGCCCATCACCATCAGACTCTGGGACCGCCAGACCGGCACGACGCGGGTGGTCGCGGCGTTGAGCTGTGCCGCGAGCCATGCCTCGTCGCGGCGGACGTGGGAGGCGCGGTCCAGGCCGCTGCCTGCGTAGAAATTGACGTACATGACGGAAAGGTGGCACAGGGCCCAACCCCGGTGCAATGAGGCGCCCAGACGGCGCGGGGACGCGCCCCAATCCGGCCCGGCCCCCTTGCCCGGCCGCGCCGGAATCCTGATATAGTTCTGTCGGGAGGTTGGCGGCGGACGGATTCCTCGCCAACCCGGCCAGGTCCGGAAGGAAGCAACCGTAACGAGTTTCGATCCGGGTCGTTGTCCAACCTCCTACTTCATCTCCTGCCGCAACAAGACGAGCGAACCGAACGGGCGGCATGACCGATCCTAAACCGTCCGCACCCGATAAAGAGGCCGCGCCCTCCGGCGCCGCTTATCGCGTTCTCGCCCGCAAATACCGGCCCAGCAGCTTCGCCGAACTGATCGGCCAGGACGCGCTGGTCCGCACCCTCACCAACGCCATCCGCACCGACCGCATCGCGCATGCCTATGTGCTGACGGGCGTGCGCGGCGTCGGCAAGACCACGACCGCGCGCATCATCGCGCGGGTGCTGAATTGCGTCGGGCCGGACGGCACGGGCGGGCCGACCGCCGAGCCTTGCGGGGTGTGCGAACATTGCCGCGCCATCGCCGACGACCGCCATGTCGATGTGATCGAGATGGATGCGGCCAGCCGCACCGGCGTCGACGATATCCGCGACCTGACCGACGGCGTGCGCTATGCGCCCATGTCTGCGCGCTTCAAGGTCTACATTGTCGACGAAGTGCACATGCTGTCGAAGCAGGCCTTCAACGCGCTGCTCAAGACGTTGGAAGAGCCGCCGCCGCACGTGAAATTCATCTTCGCGACGACCGAGATCCGCAAGATTCCCGTGACCGTCCTGTCGCGCTGCCAGCGTTTCGACCTGCGCCGCGTCGAGGCCGAAATCCTGGGGCCGCATTTGGGCGCCATCGCGGAGAAGGAGGGCGCCAAGCTGGCGCCCGACGCCTTGGCCCTCGTCGCGCGCGCGGCCGACGGCTCGGTGCGCGACGGGCTCAGCTTGCTCGACCGCGCCATTGCCACCTACGGCTCGGGCGGCGTCGGCGCCGACCAGATTCGCGACATGATTGGCCTGGCCGACCGCACCCAGATCTTCGACCTGTTCGAGGCGCTGATGGCGGGCAAGGCGGCCGAGACGCTGGACCTGTTCGCCGAGGCAGGGCGCAGCGGCGCCGACCCCCTGGTCGTGTTGCAGGACCTCTTGGAACTGGTGCATTGGATCACGCGGGTGAAGATCGTGCCCGTGACGGCCGACGATCCGGTCGTGCCCGAGGCCGAGCGCGTGCGCGGCAAAGCCGCTGCTCAGAAACTATCGATGGCCGCGTTGAGTCGCGCCTGGCAGATGCTGCTGAAGGGGTTGGGCGAGGCCCAATCCGCGCCGTCGCCCGCGGAAGCGGCCGAGATGGCGCTGATCCGCCTGGCCTATGTGGCTGAGTTGCCGACGCCGGCCGAGATCGTGGAGCGCCTGCAATCCGCGCAAGCGCCAACCTCTGCGCCCGCCACGCCTGCGCCGCCCTCGGGCGGTGGCGAGACGCGCGCGGTGGGGCGCACGGCACCCGCAACACCGGAGCGGGCCGGCGCGCCACGCGCGACGACCCAGATGCGCCCGACCGAACAGCCCGAGCAGCGGAACGAGCCGGTGGCGCAGGCTCCGGCCGAGCCGGTCCTGCCCAATCCGCAGACCTTCGCTGAACTGGTCGAGCTGTTCGGCGCGAAGAAGGAAATGACGCTCTACTCCCATCTGCAAAGCAGCGTGCATCTGGTGCGCTTCGAGCCCGGTGTCTTGGAGTTTCGCCCCGCCCAGGGCGCGCCGCCGACCCTGGCCAACCACTTACAAAAGCTGGTCAGCGAATGGACCGGCCGTCATTGGGGCGTCAGCGTCAGCCGCGCCGAAGGCCAACCCACGTTGACCGAACAAGCCAAGGCCGAGGTCGTTGCGCAAAAGGCCCACGCGGCCGCGCATCCCGTGGTGCGCGCGGTGCTGGACGCCTTCCCGAACGCCGAGATCGTCGCCGTGCACGATCTGGCCGCTTCGGCGGCGGCCGAAAGCAGCAGCGAGCCGGACGATGACGGCACCACCGAACCGAACGACGAGCGGGAAGAACCATGAAGAATCTCGGCCAGATGATGAAGCAGGCGCAGCAGCTCCAGACCCGCATGGCGGAGATGCAAGCCAAGATGGCCGAGCTTGAGGTTACCGGCACCTCGGGCGGCGGCATGGTCGCGGTCACCATGACGGGCAAGGGCGAGGTCAAGCGCGTGAAGCTGGACCCCAAGCTGGCCGAGCCGGCCGAGATCGAGGTGCTGGAAGACCTGATCGCCGCTGCCTGCAATGACGCGCGCGCGAAAAGCGAAGCGCTGATGGCCGAGGAGATGGGCAAGGTCACCGGCGGTCTGTCGCTTCCGCCCGGCTTCAAGCTGCCCTTCTAGAAACCCCGCATGTCCGGCTCGGAAATCGAGCAGCTCGTCCAACTCTTGGCCAAGCTGCCCGGCCTCGGCCCGCGTTCGGCGCGGCGCGCGGCGCTGCACCTTCTCAAACGGCGCGAAAATCTGCTGGAGCCCTTGGCGCGCGCCATCGCGGCGGCGGCCGAGAAGGTGCGCGCCTGCTCGGTGTGCGGCAATCTCGACACGCGCGATCCCTGCCTTGTCTGCATCGATCCGCGCCGCGATGCGGAGACGATCTGCGTGGTCGAGAGCGTGGCTGACCTGTGGGCGATCGAGCGCACGGCGTCTTTCCGCGGCCGCTATCACGTGCTGGGCGGTGTGTTGTCGGCGCTCGACGGCATCGGGCCCGACGATCTGAATGTCGGAGGCTTGGTGAAGCGCATCGGCGAAGGCGGCATCCGCGAGGTGATCCTGGCCATGGGTGCGACGGTCGACGGCCAGACCACGGCCCATTACGTCACCGACCGGCTGCAGGGCGCGGGCGTTGTGATCTCGCGCCTGGCCCATGGCGTTCCGGTCGGCGGCGAGCTGGATTATCTCGATGACGGCACGCTGACGGCGGCGCTCAAGGCGCGGCGGCCGTTCTGATGGCCGCCCGGATCGATCCGAAGGGCCGTGTGGCCATGATCTCCGGAGCGGGCCGTGGTATCGGCCGCGCGGTCGCCGAGCGGCTTCACGCCGAGGGCTATGCACTCAGCCTGGGTTTGCGTGATCCGGCGGTCCTCGCCGATTGGGCCAAGGGACGCGAGAACGTTCTGCTCCACAATTACGAGGCGCGCGACCGCGCCATTGCCGCGAAATGGGTTGAAGCCACTGTCGCGCGCTTCGGCCGCGTGGACGCCATCGTGGCCAACGCGGGCATCGTGGAGCGTTTCCCGTTCGACCAGCCGGACGAGGACGCGCTGGACGCCATGTGGGACGTGAACGTAAAGGCGCCTTACCGCCTGATCGTGGCCGCGCTGCCTCATCTGAAGCGTTCAGGTGCTGGCCGCATTGTCACGGTCGTGTCGCTGGCGGGCTTGCGCTTCGGCGGCGGCTCGCCGGGCTATTCGATGGTCAAGCACGCGACCATGGCGTTGACCCAGATCGCGCGCCAGTTCGCCTGGAAGGACGGCGTGCGCGCGACGGCCATCTGCCCTGGCTCGACCAACACAGACTTCATCGCGGCCAACCGCCCGGGCGAACCCGAAACGCTCACCCAGCCGGAAGACCTGGCCGAGATCGTGGCGCGGGTGATCGCGCTGCCCAATTCGGCGTCGGTCGCCTATATCCCGGTCAACTACGCGGCCGAAGCGAAATACTAGAGCAGGGATTTCGCCGGCGCGGCCTGGGGCGGCAAGGCCGCCGTGGCGGCTGCATCGTCTTCCAGCTCGACGCTCTCGATCTTGTCGCCGCGCTTGATGATCTTGTCGGTCGAGATCCGGATGTCACGCACGTCGTCGCCCGTCTGCGCGAAATGGACCTGCAGCTTCGCCACGCGCTGGTCCAGGCGCTTCACGTCTTCCAGCAGCGTGCCGACTTCCTTCTGAATCACGTGGGCCTGCTCGCGCATGCGGACGTCGCGCAGGACCGCGCGCACGGTGTTCAGCATGAACCACAGCGTGTCGGGCGAGACGATGAAGACGCGCCGGCGGCGCGACTCCTCGACCACGTTCGGAAAGTTCGACTGGATCTCGTAATAGATGGCCTCGCTGGGCAGAAACAACAGCGCGCAGTCGGCTGTCTCGCCGGGCACGATGTATTTCTCGTGAATGTCCTTCAGGTGGACCTGCATGGCGGCCGTGAAGGCGCGCGAGGCCACCGTGCGGCCCGCGTCGTCGGTCGCGGCGCGCAGCAGGTTGTAGGATTCCAGCGGAAACTTCGCGTCGATCGAGATCGGGCCCGGCGGGTTCGGTAACCGAATCAGGCAATCCACCCGCTTATTGTTGCCAATAGTCGCTTGAAACTCGTAAGCCGAGGGCGGTAGCGCATCCTCGACCAGGTTGCGCAACTGCACCTCGCCGAAGGCGCCGCGCGCCTGCTTGTTGGACAGGATGTCCTGCAGCCCGACCATCTGGGTCGACAATTCGGCGATGTTCTTCTGCGCCGCGTCGATCACGGCCAGGCGCTTGCCCAGCTCGCCCATGGTGGCCTGGGTTTCCTTCGAGGATTTGCTCAAGCCCTCGGTCAACCGGTCGGCCACCATGCCCAGGCGCTTGTCGAGCGATTCGGACAAGGCGCGCTCCTGCGCCTGCAGCCGCTCGCCAATCTGGCCCTGGGCCAGGGTATAGGTCTCGGCCAATTGCTTGAGGCGCGCCGACAGCTCGACGATTTCCTCGCCTCGCCCGCCGCGTCCGCGCCCCATCACCAGCGCGACGGCCAAACCGGCCACGATTGCGGCCACCACGATCAGCATTGCGGTCATCAAATCCATCGCAGCGGATGCTAGCACGCGGGGCGCCGACCGTCGCTCCGCTTGACGGCGCTGCGGCCCCGCCCTACCTAAAGCCCAGCCGGAAAGCGGCCCGTTCCTGGTGCTGAAGACGAGACAAGCGATGGCCGTATTGCCCATCATCACTGCGCCCGATCCGCGACTGAAGCTGGCCTGCGAGCCGGTGGCGCGCGTCGACGATTCAGTGCGCAAGCTGATGGACGACATGTTGGAGACCATGTATCTGGCGCCCGGCATCGGCTTGGCCGCGCCCCAGGTCGGTGTGCTGAAACGTGTCATCGTGGTGGACGTGGCGCGCGAGGGCGAGGCGCGGACGCCCATCCGCATGGCCAACCCCGAGGTGCTGTCGGTTTCGGATGAGATGGTCACGTATGAGGAAGGCTGCCTGTCGGTGCCCGACCATTATGCCGACGTGGAGCGGCCGGCCCGCGCGCGCATCCGCTTCTTGGACTATCAGGGTGAGATCCGCGAGCAGGAGTTCGACGGCCTGGCCGCCACCTGCATCCAGCACGAAATCGATCATTTGAACGGCGTGCTGTTCATCGACCATATCTCCGCGCTCAAGCGCGGCATCATCCTGCGCAAGCTGACCAAGGCGCGGCGGCTCTCGGTCACGGTCGAGGCCTGATCATGTCGCGCCCGGCGCGGCTTCGTTTGGCGTTTCTCGGCACGCCGCGATTCGCCGCGGTCACGCTCGATGCGCTGATTTCCGCCGGCCACGACATCGTCCGCGCCTACAGCCAGCCGCCCCGCCCCGCCGGGCGCGGCCAGAAGGAACGCGTTAGCGCGGTGCATGAACGCGCCGATGCGCTCGGCATCGGGGTCGCGACGCCCAAATCCCTGAAGGACCCGGCCGAGCAGGCCGCCTTCGCCGCGCTCGGTTTGGACGCGGCCGTGGTGGTGGCCTATGGGTTGATCCTGCCCAAGCCGGTCCTGGACGCGCCCCGCCTCGGCTGCGTCAATGTTCATGCCTCGCTGTTGCCGCGCTGGCGCGGCGCCGCGCCGATCCAGCGCGCGATCCTGGCGGGCGATACGGAAACCGGTGTCACCATCATGCGGATGGATGAAGGGCTCGATACCGGCCCCATGCTTCTCGAAGAGCGAGTGGCCATCACGCAGGACGAAACGGCAGAGACATTGCACGACACGTTGGCGGCTCTGGGTGCAAAACTGATCGTGCCCGCGCTCGATGGCCTTGCGGCTGGAACGCTCCAGGCGCGGCTTCAGCCGGAAGAAGGCGTCACCTACGCGTCCAAGTTGACGCGGGCCGAGGCGCGGCTGGATTGGAACAAACCGGCTGCCCAATTGGCGCGCCAGGTGCGCGCCTTCGCGCCCTGGCCGGGCGCCTGGTTCGATCACGGCAGGGAACAGATCAAGGTGCTGGCCGTATTGCCCGCACCGCGCGCGGGCGATGCGCCGCCCGGCACCGTGCAGGACGACATGCTGACCGTGGCTTGCGGCGAGGGCGCCTTGCGTCTTTTGCGCGTGCAGCGGCCGGGCCGCGCACCCATGGACGTTGCGTCGCTTCTGCGCGGCTTCGCCTTGCCGGCCGGTACGCTCCTGGCCGCGGAGGGCTGAACCCGTGCCGCGTTACAAAGCCATCATCGAGTACGACGGCTCCGGCTTCGTCGGCTGGCAGCGCCAGGCGACGGGCACTTCGATCCAGCAATCGATCGAGGAAGCCATCGTAAAATTCTGCGCGGAGAAGGTCGTCGTCCATGGCGCAGGGCGCACCGACGCGGGCGTCCATGCGCTGGGCCAAGTCGCGCATTTCGATTTGAGGAAGGAAGCGTCCACCGCCACGGTGCGCGCAGCGATCAACTTTCACTTGAAGCCCGCCTCCATCGTGCTGGTGTCGGTGGAGGAGGTAGGCGAGGATTTTAACGCCCGCCGCAGCGCCCGCCACCGCGTCTATCTTTACCGCATCGTCAACCGGCGCCCGCCGCTGGCGATCGACAAGGACCGTGCTTGGCATGTGACGCACCGGCTGGATGTGCCTGCCATGCACGAGGCCGCGCAGGTTTTGGTCGGCAAGCACGACTTCACCACCTTCCGCGCCTCGCTCTGCCAGGCGCGCTCGCCGGTCAAGATGCTCGACCGGCTCGACGTCGTGCGCGAGGGCGACGAGATCCGCGTCCACGCCGAGGCGCGTTCATTCCTGCATCATCAGGTGCGCAACATGGTCGGCACGCTCAAGCTGGTCGGGCTGGGCAAGTGGTCGGTCGAGGACGTGCGCCAGGCATTGGAAGCGCGCGACCGCGCGGCGGGCGGGCCCACCTGTCCGCCGGACGGGCTGTACTTGATGAAAGTCGGCTACTAAACGCCGCGGACCGTCGCGGCGATGCCCGCGATGAACAGCGACAGCGCGAAGTCGAAGCCTACGATGCCGGCGGCCGTGCCGCGGCTGATCCGCAATGCCGTGCGCGCGATAAACCACTGGTAGAATGCTGTCGCAGCGACGACGGGCAGCATGATCAGGCCGCCCACATCGCCTGGAATCATGGCCTGCAGCGCGGCGGCCGGCAGCATGACGCCCATCTGAACGACCGCGGCCCAGTTATAGGCCACGATATAACCGACATAGTCCTCATGTCGGTCGATCAAAGCGGTCAGGTAGTGCATCGCCAAGGGAAAGGCCGTCCAGCTGATGGCGTAGAAAACGGCTTGGACCAGCGCGATGCTGCCCCAATCCAACGATGCGGCGTCCGCCGTTTCGGTCAGTTCCAGCCCGATCAGGATGGCGTAGCCCGGCGCCACGATCAGCGCGGCCAGGAACGAGCGCCAAAACCCTCGGACGGTCGCGTTGAAATACTGCAGGCCCGACGGGTCGAGACGCGCCAGGCGATAGGCGCCGAACAGGGCGTAGGCCGCTTCGCGCGCCCGGCTCATGTTGCCCACGCTCAGTTGGGGAAGTAGCCGTCCAGGATGCCCTTGTAGATGTCGGCCAGCTTGCGCACGTCGTCGACCGGGGTGTTCTCGTCGACCTTGTGCATGGTCTGGCCGACCAGGCCGAACTCCACCACCGGGCAGTAATCTTTGATGAAGCGCGCGTCGGATGTACCGCCCGTGGTCGTCAGCTCCGGGCGGCGTCCCGCGATCTGGCCGATCACGCCGACGATCAATTCCGACAAGGGGCCTTCCTTTGTCAGGAAGACATCGCCGCCGGCGTCGATGGTCAGGTCATAGCGGCCGCCATGGCTCGCGATGACGCGGTCGAAACGCTCGCGCAGCCATTTTTCCAAGGTCTCCGGCGTCTGCAGGTCGTTGAAGCGCGAATTCATCCGCACCTTGGCCTGAGCCGGAATCACGTTCATGGCGGGGTTGCCGATATCGACGCTGGTGACCTGCAGGATGGTCGGCTGGAAATACTTGGTGCCCTGGTCGATCTGCTCCGATGTGATGGCGACCAGCATCTGGGCCAAACGCGGCACGGGGCTGTCGGCCAGATGCGGATAGGCTGTGTGGCCCTGCGTGCCGTAGACGGTCAGGTACGCGTTCATGTTGCCGCGCCGGCCGATCTTGGCCATGTCGCCGAACGACTTGGCGTTGGTGGGCTCTCCCACGACGCATGCGTCGATGGTCTCGCCGCGCGACTTGATCCACTCCAGCACCTTGCGGGTGCCGTTGATGGAGACGGCCTCTTCGTCGTTGGTGATCAGCATGCTGATCGAGCCGCCGAAATCCTTGCCGCGCTCGGCCAGGAACCGCTCGGCCGCCGCGGCGAAGGCCGCGACCGCCGACTTCATGTCGACCGCACCACGGCCATAGAGGCGGCCGTCGACGATCTCGCCGCCGAAGGGATCATGGGTCCAGGCGTCGCGGTCGCCCACCGGCACCACGTCGGTGTGGCCGGCGAAGCAGAAATGCGGTCCCTTGGTGCCGATGCGGGCATAGAGATTGTCGACGTCCGCCGTGCCTTCCTCGGTGAAGGTCTTGCGGTGGCAGGCGAAGCCCAACGGCTTCAAGGCACCTTCCAGAACGCCCAAGACGCCCGCGTCCACGGGCGTCACGCTGGGGCAGCGGATCAGCGCCTGCGCCAGTTCGACGGAATCGATCGGCATTTAATTCCTCAGCAACTCGTTGATTGAGGTCTTGGAGCGCGTCCTCTCGTCGACCTTCTTGACGATGACGCAGCAATAGAGCGACGGGCCGGGCTTGCCGTCGGGCAGGGGCGCGCCGGGAAGCGTGCCGGGCACGACCACGGAATAGGCTGGCACCCGGCCGAAATGCACCTCGCCCGTGGCGCGGTCGACGATCTTGGTCGAGGCGCCGATATAGCAGCCCATGGACAGCACGGAGCCGGTCTCGACCAGCACCCCCTCGGCCACTTCGCTGCGCGCGCCGATGAAGCAATTGTCCTCGATGATGACCGGGTCGGCCTGCAGCGGCTCCAAGACGCCGCCGATGCCCACACCGCCCGAGATGTGGCAGTTCTTGCCGATCTGGGCGCAGGAGCCGACCGTGGCCCAACCGTCGATCATGGTGCCGCTGTCTACGTAAGCGCCGATGTTCACGAAGCTGGGCATCAGGACCACGCTCGGCGCGATATAGGCCGCGCGGCGCACGACGCAGCTGGGCACGGCGCGGAAGCCGGCCGCGCGAAAGCGCTTTTCGTCCCAGCCCGCGAACTTGGACGGCACCTTGTCGAACCAGCCCGATTCGCCACGGGTGGCGTCCGTCGGTCCGCCTGGGATGGGCGACATGTCGTACAGGCGGAAGGACAGCAGCACGGCCTTCTTCAGCCATTGGTTGACCTGCCATTTGTCGCCGACCTTTTCGGCCACGCGGGCCGTGCCCGAATCCAGGGCGTCGAGGGCGGTGTCGACGGCGTCCTTCACCTTGCCGGTCGTGGCCGGGCTGATGTCGTTGCGGGCTTCCCACGCGGCGTCGATGGTCTGCTGAAGATCGGCGCGATTCATGGCTTTCTCGAATGTCAGGAGGGATGGGTCGCGGCGAAGATGGGACAGCGCCGCCGCCCCTGTCAACGGCACCTCCGTTAAAGACGGGAGGGTGCGCCCACGGCGTGATCCAGCCAGGAAGCCAGGTCGTCGGCCACGTGATGCACATGGTCGCCGTCCGACCCCTCGCGCCCGTGGGGCAATTCGGTGCGAACCCAGACAGTGGTCATGCCCAAGGTCGCGGCCGGCTTCAGGTTGCGCGCGGCGTCGTCCAGCATGAGGGTGCGACGCGGCTGAAGGCCGAAGCGCTCGACCACCAGGCGGTAGGATTGGTCGGCCGGCTTGGGCACGAAATCCGCTGCCGCGATATCGAAGATGGCCTCGAAATGGTGCGCGACGCCCAGGCGCGCCATCACGTTCTCGGCATGGCGCAGCGAACCGTTGGTGAAAACGATCTTGCGTCCGGGCAGGCGGGAAAGCGCCGCGTCGAGTTCGGGCGAGGGCGGCACCGGCGTCACGTCGATCTCGTGCACGAATTCGGTGAAACGGTGCGGATCGATGCCGTGATGGTCCATCAGCCCGCGCAGGGTGGTGCCGTGGCTTTCGTAATAGCCCTTCTGCAGAAGCCGTGCCTGTGTGCGGTCGATGGCAAGCGTCTCGCAGATGAAGGCCTGCATCCGTTCGTCCATCTGGGCGAACAGATCGCAGGAATGGTGATAGAGCGTGTTGTCCAGGTCGAACAGCCAGGCGTCGAAACGCCCGGCGGCCCAGCCGCTTTGGACCGGTGTCTTCATGATGTGAGTCTGGGTTGGCGGCAGGGCGGCCGCAAGGGGCGGCGGTCTACTCCGCCCGGCGGATCAGCGTGCCGATGCCGTGGTCGGTGAAGATTTCGAGCAGAAGGACGTGCGGGATGCGCCCGTCCAGGATCACGCCGGCGTCCACGCCGCGCTTCACTGCGTCCACGCAGGTCTCGACCTTGGGAATCATGCCGCCCTTGATCGTGTGGTCGCCGATCAGGCGCTGCACGTCGTGCAGCGTCAACTCGGGGATCAGCTTGCCGTCCTTGTCCAGCACACCCATCACGTCGGTCAGCAGGTAGAAGCGCGTAGCGCCGAGTGCGCCCGCGATGGCGCCCGCCGCCGTGTCGGCGTTGATGTTGTAGGTCTGGCCGTCGCGCCCGATGCCCACGGGGGCCACCACCGGGATGATGTCGGACTTCGCGAACATCTCGAGGACGCCCGGATTGATCTCCTTGGGCTCGCCCACGAAGCCTAGATCCAGCACCTTCTCGATGTTGGAGTCCGGATCCTTTTTCGTGCGCCGCAGCTTCTCGGCCACGATCAGGTTGCTGTCCTTGCCCGACAGGCCGACCGAACGGCCGCCGGCCGCGTTGATCGACGCCACGATCTGCTTGTTGATCGTGCCGGACAGGACCATCTCGACCACCTCGACGGTCGCGGCGTCGGTTACGCGCAACCCGTCGATGAACTCGCTCTTGATCTTCAGACGCTCCAGCATCTGGCCGATCTGGGGACCGCCGCCGTGAACGACCACGGGGTTGATGCCGACCTGCTTCAGAAGCACGACGTCGCGCGCGAAGCTTTCGCCCAGCGCCGCATCGCCCATGGCGTGGCCGCCGTACTTGATGACGAAGGTCTTGCCGGCATAGCTGCGCAAGAACGGCAAGGCTTCGCTGATCGTGCGCGCGGTGCGCAGCCAGTGCTTGGTCTCGCCGATGTTCTTGCTTTCCGTCATGGCGCGGGACTTTAGCGGAAGCCCGTTTACCTCGCCAGCGCGGCGATGGCCGCGCGCAGCTCGGGGATGCCCGCGCCCGTCTCGGCGCTGGTGACCGCGATCTCGGGATGCGCGGCGGGGCGCTTGGCGAGGGCGGCCTGGACCGATGCGAAGACGGCCTTCACCGAGGCGTCGCCGACCTTGTCGGCCTTGGTCAGCACGATCTGGTAGGACACGGCCACGTCGTCCAGCTCGGCCATCAGCGCGTGGTCGTTGGGTTTGAGCCCGTGGCGCGAATCGACCAGCACCACCACGCGCCGCAGGTTCGGCCGGCCGCGCAGATAGGCGTGGATCAGGTCGGTCCAGGAGCGGATCTTCCGCTTGGCCGCGGCGGCGTGGCCGTAGCCGGGCAGATCGACCAGCATCAGCGTGCCGGCCAGATTGAAGAAATTGAGCTGCTGGGTGCGCCCGGGCGTCAGTGACACGCGCGCCAGCCGCTTATGCCCGACCAGCGCGTTGACCAGGCTCGACTTGCCGACGTTGGAGCGGCCGGCGAAGGCGATCTCGGGCAGGATGGGTTGCGGCAGGGCGTCTTCCGTCGCGGCCCCGGCGGCGAACTCGCAACTCCGCGCGAACAGAAGCCGCCCGCGCTCCATCGCCTCCGCGTCGCTCAGGTTTTCTTCCCGCGTGCTTTTTCCCGCTCGACCTGGCGCATGATGATCCACTGCTGCCCGATCGACAGGATGTTGTTCCATGCCCAATAGATCACGAGACCCGCGGGGAACGAGGCCAGCATCACCGTGAAGATGATCGGCAGGAACATGAAGATCTTGGCCTGCACCGGATCGGCCGGCTGCGGGTTCAGTTTCTGCTGCAGGAACATGGTGACGCCCATGATCAGCGGCCACGCGCCGATCATGAGGAAATGCGGCGGCGTGAAGGGGATCAAGCCGAACAGGTTGAAGATCGTGGTCGGATCGGGCGCCGACAGGTCCTTGATCCAGCCGAAGAACGGCGCGTGCCGCATCTCGATGGTGACGTACAGCACCTCGTAGAGGCAGAAGAAGACCGGAATCTGCACGATCACGGGCAGGCAGCCCGAGGCGGGATTGATCTTCTCCCGCTTGTACATCGCCATCACTTCCTGGTGCATCTTCTGGCGGTCGTCGCCGATGCGTTCCTTGATCTTCGCCATCTCCGGCTGCAGCACCTTCATACGGCTCATCGAGCGGTACGATTTGTTGGCCAGCGGGAAGAACAAGATCTTCACGAACACGACCAGCACCAGGATGGCGATGCCGAAATTGCCGGTCAGGTCGTAGATGTAGGACAAGCCGTAGAACAGCGGCTTGGCCAGGAAGTAGAGCCAGCGGAAGACGATCGCGCGGTCGAACTTCTCGATGCCGTACTCCTCGGCATAGCGATCGAGCAGGCGCACCTGCTTTGCACCCGCGAACATCAGGCTCTTGGTCTCGATCGAGGCGCCTGGCGCCACCGTCTGGGCGTCGAGGCCGACATAGTCGGCCTGGTATTTGTCCGCGCCGCCTTCCTGGCGATAAGACAGGCGTGCTTCCAGCTTCTTCTGGGCCTTGTCGGGGACCAGCGCGACCATCCAGTACTTGTCGGTGATGCCGATCCAGCCGCCGACGCTGCTCTCGCCCTTGATCTGCTTTTCGTCGCGCAGGTCGCTGTAGCTGTATTCCTTCAGACTGTCGTTCAGGACGGTCAGCGGGCCCTCGTGCAGGATGTAGAAGCCCGCCGTCTCCGGCGTTTCCCAGCGCGAGGTCAGGGCATAGGGATAGAGCGTGACCGGTGCGGTGCCCATGTTCTCGATCTTCTGCGCGATCGAGAACATGAAGTTCTCATCGATCGTGATCGTGCGCGAGAAGCGCAGGCCCTGGCCGTTGTCCCACGTCAGCGTCACCGGCGTTTGCGGCGTCAACGTTTCGCCGTCGGCCTTCCACACCGTGTCCGCGTCGGGCACGGGCACGTTGGCCGAGGCTGGCGCCGTCCAGCCGAATTCGGTGAAGTACGCCTTGGGCGCGCCGACGGGCGCCAAGAGCGCGATCTCGGGGCTGCTGGGGTCGACCGTCTCGTGATAGTCGGCCAGCGTCAGGTCGTCGAAGCGCGCGCCCTTCAGCGCGATCGAGCCGTGCAGGCGCGGCGTCTTGATGCGGATGCGCGGGGAGGATTTCAGCACCTCCTGCCGCGCGGCGCGCAACGCGGTGGGGTCGAGATGGATAGGCGCCTGCGCGGAGAGCTGGGGCGCCGAGACGCCCGGAACGCTGGGCGTTCCCGGTGCCGCAGGCGTGGCGGGTGTCGCGGATTGCTGGGCCGCCTGCTGCTGCGCGGCCTGTTGGGCGGCGCGCTCCTGCCGCGGCTTCTCATAGAGATATTGAAAGCCCACCAGGACCGCGAGCGAGATCAGCACGGCGAAAAGCAGGTTCTTCTGGTCCATTACCGCACCGGCTCGGGTTTCGCATGATGCCCGCAGCACTGATCGGGCACGGGATCGTAGCCATGACCGCCCCAAGGGTGACAGCGGGCCATGCGGCGGACGGTCAGCCACGCACCCCGGATCGCGCCGTGCCGCTCGACGGCCTCCAGCGCATAGTTCGAACAGCTCGGTAGAAAGCGGCAGCGTGGCGCCATCACCGGCGCCAAGCCCCACTGATAGGCGCGGATCAGCACGCGAAACGGCAGGCTGGGCAGGTCACGAACGCGCATCATCGCACTTTGGCGTTACGATGCGGCGTCGCGCCAGGCGCCCAGGCGCCGCAGCGCCTCGGACAGATCGCCGAGCAGGGCCGGATACGGACGGCGCGCGGTCTCGCCACGCGCGATAAGGACGTAGTCGTAGCCCGGCTTGGCGTGGGCGGGCATCACGGTCTGGACCGCGGCGCGCAGGCGGCGTCGCGCGCGGTTGCGCACCACGGCGTTGCCGATCTTGCGGGTTGCGGTGAAGCCGACGCGGCAGACGGGAGAGTCATCGGCTGGCTCCGAGGCGCGCGCTTGCAGGATAAGACCCGGCGCGACCCATTTCCGGCGCGCGGCGGCGACGCGAAGAAACTCTGGACGGTTCTTGAGGCGCCCGACGGCGACCTGCATCGTCCTACGCGGACAGGCGCTTGCGACCCTTGGCGCGGCGCGTGGACAAGACCCGACGGCCCCCCACCGTGGCCATGCGGGAGCGGAATCCGTGCCGGCGCTTGCGAACCAGCACGCTCGGTTGATAGGGGCGCTTCACTGAGAAATCTCCGAAATTCCGGGGGTTTTGACCGCGCCGCTGTATAAGGGCTGCCCCCTTTCAAGTCAACCGACCCCCGGCGCCCGGACCAGAGCCCGCTCACGGCTTGTTGAATGGTGGCGGTAACCCGCGTGTGTAGAATGCCGGCCCGTTTTGCCCACAAAACCGGCTTTTTGGCTCCATGAACCCGCCCGCCACCACCGTCAAGCGCCCTTGGTCGATCCGCCGGCTCATTCCGGTGGCGGTGATCGTGGCCGGTCTCGCTTTGTTCTATAGCCTGGGCCTGAACCGTTATGTCGGGTTGGATGCGCTCCGCGCCCACCATGCCCAGCTCGAGGCCTGGACCGCCCGCGATCCGGCCTTGGCCGCGGCCGCCTATATCGTCCTCTACACGGTGGCGGTGGCCTTCTCCCTTCCCGGCGGGGCGCTGCTCACGGTGATCGGCGGCTTCCTGTTCGGCCTCTATCTCGGCACGGCCTATACGGTCGTGGGCGCGACCTTGGGCTCCATCGCCATCTTCCTGGCCGCGCGCGGCGCGTTCCGCGACGTCTTCGTGGCGCGGATCGGGCCGTTCGTGAAGCGCATGGAGGCCGGGTTCCGCGAAAACGCGTTCAGCTATCTTCTGGTCCTGCGCCTGGTGCCGTTGTTTCCCTTTTGGCTGGTCAACCTCGTGCCCGCCTTCCTGGGCGTACCGCTGGGCACCTACGTGCTGGCGACGTTCATCGGCATCGTGCCCGGCACCTTCGTGTTCGTGAGCATCGGCAACGGGCTCGGCGCGATCCTGGCCGCGGGCGGCTCGCCCGATCTTTCCCTGATCCTCCAGCCGTCGATCCTCATCCCGCTGCTCGGTCTGGCCGCGCTGGCCGCGGTGCCGGTGATCTATAAGAGGGTGGTAGGGCGGAAGGCGAAGTCATGAGCGAGATTCTGTCGGTTGATATCTGCGTCATCGGCGCGGGCTCGGGCGGTCTGACCGTCGCGGCGGGCGCGTCGCAGTTGGGCGCATCCACGGTCCTGATCGAGCGGGCCGAGATGGGCGGCGATTGCCTCAACTTCGGCTGCGTGCCGTCGAAGGCGCTTCTGGCGGCAGCGCACGCGGCCGACACCGCGCGCAATGCACGCCGCTTCGGCGTTGTGACAAGCGCGCCCGAGACGGACTTCGCCGCCGTGCACCGCCATGTGCACGGCGTCATCGACGCCATCGCGCCCAACGATTCCGAGGAGCGCTTCACCGGCCTTGGCGTCAACGTCATCCGTGCCTCCGCGCGTTTCACCGGGCCGGACATGGTGGAGGCGGGCGGTCAGCGCATCCGCGCGCGGCGCTTCGTGATCGCGACCGGCTCGTCGCCTTTCGTGCCGCCGATTCCCGGCCTCGACCAGGTGCCGTATCTCACCAACGAGACCGTCTTCGATCTCACCGAACGCCCGGCGCATCTCGTGGTGATCGGCGGCGGGCCGATCGGCTGCGAGCTGGCGCAGGCGCACAGGCGGCTGGGCTCGGCCGTGACGATCCTGGAGGCCGCCTCGATCCTGCCTAAGGACGATCCGGAACTCGTCGATATCCTGCGCATGCGCCTCAAAGCCGACGGCATCGACCTGCGCGAGGGCGCCAAGGTGACGCGTGTGGAACGGCGCGGGCCGGGCGTGGCCGTGACCGTTGAACGCGACGGCGCGCAGGAGACGGTGGAAGGCAGCCATCTTCTGGTGGCCGTCGGACGGCGTGCGAATTTGCGCGACTTGAATCTAGAAGCCGCGGGCATCGCCCACACGCCGCAGGGTGTCGTGGTCGATGCGGGCCTGCGCACGGCCAACCGCCGGGTCTATGCCATCGGCGACGCGGCGGCGGGCGGCTACCAGTTCACCCACAACGCGGGCTACCAGGCCGGAATCGTCATCCGCAACGCGCTGTTCCGCCTGCCGGCCAAGGTCGACACGCGGGCCATGCCCTGGGTCACTTACACCGCGCTCGAGCTGGCCCATGTCGGATTGTCCGAGAAGGACGCCAAGGAAAAGCATGGTGCGATCCGTATCCTGCGCTGGTCCTTCGCCGAGAACGATCGCGCCCAGGCCGAGCGCGCGACCGAAGGCTTCGTGAAGGCCATTGTCACCAAGCGCGGGCATATCCTGGGCGCCACCATCGTGGGCGCACGGGCGGGCGAGATGATCCAGCTCTGGACGCTGGCCATTGGCCAGAAGCTCAAGATCGGCGCCATCGCCAACATGATCGCGCCTTATCCGACCTTCGGCGAGGCCAGCAAGCGGGCGGCGGGCTCCTTCTACACGGCCGCCCTGTTCAGCGAGCGGACCAAGCGGATCGTGCGCTTCCTCGCGTGTTTGGGCTGAAGCCGCCGCTCTTCGCTATACTGCGTCCATGAGCACACGGACCCTGCGGCTGCCACCCTTCTGGCGCGGCCTGTCCTCACGCCTTCTGTGGCTGACGATCTTCGTCGTCATGCTGGCCGAAGTGTTCATCTATGCGCCATCGGTCGCGCGCTACCGCCTGGTCTATCTGCAGGAGCGTATCGCGGCTTCACACCTGGCCACGCTCGCGCTCGAAGCGTCGCCCAACCACAAGCTCGCGCCAGAATTGGAAGCCGAAATCCTGGACCACGCCGGGGCCTTTGGCGTAACCCTCTTTAAGCCGGGGCAGGCGGGTCATCTGATGCTGTCGCGGGACATGCCGCCCATGGTCAACCAAACCTTCGACCTGCGGCAGGAAACCTTCTTCGGTTTGATTGCCGATTCCTTCGCGGCGCTGACGCGCTCGGGCCGCTACATCATCCGCGTCATAGCGCCGTCTCCGCGCGATCCGAAGACGCTGGTCGAAGTGACCTTGGACGAGGCCGTCATGCGCGCGGGCATGGTCGACTATTCCGAGCGCATCCTGGTTCTCTCGCTCGGTATCGCGTTCGCGACGGCGGCGGCGGTCTATCTGAGTCTGCAGCTCTTGATCGTGCGGCCGATGCGACGCCTGACCGAGAACATGATGGCGTTCGGCGACGATCCTGAAACCGCGCCGCCGATCGAGCCCGGCAGCCGCACCGACGAGGTCGGTGTGGCCCAGCATGCCTTGGCCGAGATGGAGACGGGCTTGCGCGCCTCGTTGCGCGAACGCGCGCGCCTGGCGACTTTGGGTGCCGCGGTCACGCGCATCAATCACGACCTGCGCAACATCCTACAGACGGCGCAGCTCATTTCCGACCGGCTGGCCTCGGTCGACGATCCCGCCGTGCGCAAAATGGCGCCTGGGCTTATGGCCGCGATCGACCGCGCCATCGCGCTCTGTGGCCGGACGGTCGATTACGCCCAGTCCGACCAATCCGCGCGTCGCGCGCGCGTCGGCTTGCGCCCGCTCGTGGCCGAGGCCGCGTCGACCCTGGCCGAGCCACGCGGCATCGCGGTCGAGATCGTGGCGGGCGACGATGCCGCCGTGTCGGGCGACCGCAACCAACTCTTCCGCGTCTTCGCCAATCTGATCGGCAATGCGGCCGAGGCTGGCGCCAAGCATGTGCGCGTCGAGGCCAATGTGACCACTGACATGCTGGTGGTGACCGTGACCGACGACGGCACGGGCATCCCCGACGATGTGAAGGACACGCTGTTCACGCCCTTCGCCCGCTCGTCTCGCCCGGGCGGCTCGGGTCTCGGCCTCGCCATCGTGCGCGAGACGCTGCACGCCCATGGCGGCGATATCCTGCTGGCCGCTTCGGGGCCGAAGGGCACGACCTTCCGCTTGCGTTTGCCGCTGGGCTAGTCGAGCGCCAGAAGCTCGGCCTTAAGATAGGCGCTCTCGGGCAAGGACGGATGCACCGGATGGTCAGGCGCCGCGCCCGAGCGGCGTAGGATGCGTGCCTGGCGTCCGCTCTTCTCGACACCGCGCCGGACCTCCTCGCCGAAATGCGCCTCGTCCACGTTGTGGGAGCAGGAGGCGATGAACAGGAAACCGCCGGGCGCTGTCAGCGCGGCGCCGAGGCGCGCGAGCTTGCGGTAGCCCTTCAACGCCATGGGCACGTCCTTGCGTGACTTCGCGAAGGCGGGCGGGTCGATGATGGTCACATCGAAGCGCTCGCCGGCGGCCACCATCCGCTCCATCTCCTCGAAGACGTCCGCGCGCCGGAACGTGCAGCGCTCCGCGACGCCGTTGAGCGCGGTCGCACGTTCGGCGATGGCGAGCGCGTCGGCCGAGCGGTCGAGCGCCACGACTTCGCGCGCGCCGGCCACAGCGGCGTGAAGGGCGAAGCCGCCCGCGTAGCAATAGGCGTCGAGGACGCGCGTGCCGCGCGCAAGCGGTGCGACGGCGGCCCGGTTCTCGCGATGGTCGTAGAACCAGCCCGTCTTCTGTCCGCCCGCCAGATCGGCCAGGAAGCGGATCGCGCCCTCGCGTCCTTCGATAGGTCCGTCGAGCGCACCCTTGGCGACCGTGACGTAGGATTCGAGCCCCTCGGTGTCGCGCGCGGCGGGATCGCATTTCAGCACGACGCAGCGTGGCGCCAGGACCGTGCCGACAGCGCCCGCGCCCTGCACCACGACCGTGTCGCCGAAGCGGTCGAGGATCAGCCCACCCAAGCCGTCGGCCTCGGCGTGGATCAGGCGATAGAAGGGCGCGCTGAATAGACGTTCGCGCCAATGCAGCGCCGCGCGCAGGCGGCCGGCCAGGAATTCCGCGCCGATCTCCACCGCCGGATCGGATGTCAGCACCCGCACCGCGATCAGCGTGTGCGGATTGAATGTGCCCGCGCCCACCATGCGCCCGTCGGCGGCCTGGATCGCGACGACGGTGCCGGCGGGCAACGCCTTGGCGGCCGCGTCCATGGCGATCTCGTTGGAATAGATCCAAGGATAGCCGCCGAACGCGCGGCGATGGCGGCCCGCGAGGAGGCGAAGGGTCGGACGTGGGGTTTGGGACATGGCGCGCAGTCTAGTCGCGCGCACCGGTACCGCAACGCATCAATCGCCGATGGCGACGCCCTCACGGCGCGGATCGGCGCCGCCTTCGAGACCACCCGGCCGGATCACGATGCCTTGGATGCCGCCGGGCAGGGGATGTACCTCGACCGCGTGGCCCATGCGCTTCAGGGGGTCTTCCAGGCCGACGATCAGGGTGTTGGCCTCCAACTCCGTCGGCCCGTTGCGGTCGGCGAAGTTGGGCGCGGCGATGGCGGCCTGGACGTCCTGCTTCCACTCCAGCGTGCGCAGGATGGTCTTGGTTACATAGCCGATGATGTAGGGGCCGCCGGCCGCGCCCACCGCCATCACGGGCTTGCCGTCTGCGTCGAACACGATGGTCGGTGACATCGTGCTGCGCGGGCGCTTGCCCGGCTCCACGCGATTGACGGTCGGGCGCTGCTCGAACGTGGGGTGGGAGGAGAAATCGGTCAGCTGGTTGTTCAGCAGAAAGCCGCGCACGAACAGGCCGGAGCCGAATTGCCGCTCGATGCTGGTGGTGAAGGAGACGACATTGCCTTCGGCGTCGACGGCCGCGATATGCGAGGTGCCGCCGCTGACCGGCTCGTCGAGCGCGGTGCGCTTGGGCTCGATGCCCGGCCGCGCGCGGCCCGGGATGGCGCGGTCGGGCGAGATCAGCGCGGCGCGCTGGTTGAGATAGGCGCGGTCCAGCATGCGCGCCATGGGCACGTCGACGAAAGCGGGGTCGGCCACCAGCGCCGTGCGGTCGGCGAAAGCCAGCTTGTAGGCGTCCGACATCAGATGCACGGCTTCGAGGGAATCGGGCTTCAACGGCGCGAGGTTGAAATTTTCCAGAATGCCCAGCGTCTGCGCCACGGCCAGGCCGCCGGTCGAGGGCGGCGGCATGCCGCAGACGCGCCAGGCGCGATAATTGCCGCAGACGGGTTCGCGCTTGATCGCGCGGTAATCGGCCAAATCCTTCTCCGTCATGCCGCTGGGATGGCGCGGCGCGGTGCGCAAGGCGTTCACGATGTCGGCGGCCACGGGCCCGCGGTACAGCACATCGGCGCCGTTGGCCGCGATCTGGCGGAACGTGTCGGCCAGCGCCGGATTGCGCAGGATCGTGCCGACGGGCTTGGGCAAACCTTGCGCGTCGTAGAAATACGCGCCCGCGGCGGGCATGAGCGACATGCGCCCTTGCTCGGATTCGAGCAAGCGGAAAAGCCGCTTGGAGATGGCGAAGCCGTCCTCCGCGCGCTTGATCGCGGGTTCGAACAGCTTGGCCCATGGCAGCTTGCCGTTTTCCTTGTGCGCGGCTTCGAGCATGCGCAAGGCGCCAGGCACGCCGACGGACAAGCCGCTTTGCGCCACGTCGATGAAGTCGTAGGGCGTGCCGTCGGGCGCCAGGAACATGGTGGGCGTGGCCGAGGCCGGCGCCATCTCGCGCCCGTCATAGGCGGCGAGGGAGCGGTCACGCGCGGCGTAATAAAGAAGGAAGCCGCCGCCGCCCACGCCCGAGGATTGGGGCTCGACCAGATTCAGCATCATCTGGATCGCGATCGCTGCATCCAGCGCATTGCCGCCCGCGCGCAGGATTTCGAGGCCCGCTTGCGCGGCGATGGGGTTGGCGGCCGCCACCATCTGGCGGCTGGCCTTTGCGGCGGGGCGTGGCGGCGCCACGTCGGTCGCGACTTCGGGCTCGGCCGAGAAGGGCGTTTCGGCCAGGGATGGCGCCGCGGCCGGCAGCAGGGGGAAGAGGGCGGTCCAGGCCAGAAGGGCGCACCGGAAGCGAGTTTTCATGGCGCCAGTCTGGTTTCCTGGCCGCACTCGCGCAACCGCGCAGGCCGCCGAAAGCCCGAAAATCGCAGCCGGATCAAGATTTTGGCCGGGCCAGCATCCATCTTGCGCCCGACCGGCCAGGGGGCGCATTATTGTGCAGTGCAAAAGACGGTTGTGCGCGGTGCACAGCCTCCGGTCGAAGGGTGGGCCGAATGAGCAAGAGCGCGGACTACAAGCCCGTGACGGTGCCCATGATCCGGCAGATGAAGGGGGCGACCCCCATCGTCTGCCTGACCGCTTACACCACGCCGATGGCCAAGCTGCTGGACGCCCATGTGGACCTGATGCTCGTGGGCGATTCCCTGGGCATGGTTCTCTACGGCATGGACAGCACGCTGCCCGTGACGCTCGACATGATGATCCTGCACGGCCAGGCCGTCGTGCGCGGCGCCCAACGCGCCTGCGTCGTGGTCGATTTGCCCTTCGGCACGTATCAGGAATCCCCGGCTCAAGCGTTCCGCAGCGCGGCGCGGGTGATGAAGGAAACCGGCGCCGCGGCGGTGAAGCTGGAAGGCGGCTTGGAGATGGCGGAGACGACGCGCTATCTGGCCCAGCGCGGCATCCCCGTGCTCGGCCATGTCGGGCTGATGCCCCAGTCGGTTCACAATTACGGCGGTTTCGGTGCGCGCGGCCGGGTGGCCGGCGAGGCCGACCGCATCATGGGCGACGCCGTCGCGATCGCGGAAGCCGGCGCCTTCGGCATAGTGGTCGAGGGCACCATCGAGATTCTTGCGCGCGCGATCACCGCGCGCGTGCCCGTGCCCACCATCGGCATCGGCGGCTCGCCCGCCTGCGACGGGCAGATCCTGGTCACCGACGACATGCTGGGCCTGTTCCCGAACGTGCCCAAGTTCGTGAAGCGTTATGCGGAACTGGGCAACGACGCGGCGCAGGCAATCTCGGCTTATGCCGACGACGTGCGCGCGCGCCGCTTCCCGGGCCCCGAGCACTGCTACGGCAGCATCAAGCGGGCCTAAGCGCCGCTTCGTTTTCAGCGACCGATCATGGCCGAGTCTCCGCTTATCATCGCGCGCACCGTGGCCGAGATGCGCCGCCACGTCGCCGAATGGCACCGCGCGGGCGAGCGCGCGGCTCTGGTGCCCACCATGGGCGCCCTGCATGCCGGCCATCTTTCCCTCGTCCGCGCCGGGCAGGCGCGCGCTAGCCGCGTGATCGCAACCATCTTCGTCAACCCGACCCAGTTCGGCCCTTCCGAGGATTTCGCGGCCTATCCGCGCGGCGAGGGGGCCGATGCGGCCAAGCTGGCGCAGGTGGGTGCCGATCTTCTGTTCGCGCCAGGCGTGGCCGAGATGTATCCGCAAGGTTTTGCCACGACGATCCATGTTGCAGGGCTGACCGAAGGGTTGTGCGCACCGTTCCGTCCCGGACATTTCGACGGCGTCGCCACGGTGGTCTCCAAGCTGTTGAGCCAGGCCCAGGCCGACTTCGCGCTGTTCGGCGAGAAAGACTACCAGCAGCTTCAGGTCATCAAGCGCATGGCACGCGATCTCGATCTGCCGGTCGAGATCGTCGGTGTGCCGACCGTGCGTGACACGGACGGCGTGGCGCTGTCATCGCGCAACGCGTACCTGTCGGCGGAAGAGCGACGTGTCGTGCCCGCCTTGCCGCGTACCCTGCGCGAGATCGCGGATCGCCTCGCGCGCGGGCAAGCCGCGCCGCGCGACGAGGTGGAGCGTGGCCGCGCGGCGCTTCTGGCCGCCGGCTTCACCTCGGTCGATTACGTGGACGTGACCGACGCGGAATCGCTGAAGCCCCTCGACCGCATCGACGGGCCGGCGCGCGTCCTGGCCGCCGCATGGCTCGGCAAGACGCGACTGATCGACAATATGCCGGTCGGCGCCTAGACGCGTTTGCGCGCGGGCACCAGGAGGACCAGCACCAAGGCACCCGTGATGAGGAACAGCGCGGTATAGCCGCGCCAGCCCGGCTCCTCGCCCAGCACGGCCGCGCCGCTCATCACGCCCACGACCGGGATCAACAGCGTGCTGATGGCTGCGATGCCGGGCGGGAAGATGTTCACGATCTTGATCCACGCGTAGTAGCAGAAGATGAACGGCCCGATCACCGTGAAGGCCAGTGCGAGCCACGCCTTCGTGCTGGCGTCGGGGATGTGATAGCCCTCGATCAGGCCGGTCAGCAGCACGATCGGGATCGTGCCGACGATCACCATCCAGGTGGTGAGCGTCAGCACTGGAATAGACCAGCGCGTCTGTTTCAGCATGACCGTGCCCAGGCCCCACAGCATGGCGCCCAGGATCATCAGCAGCGGGCCAACCGGCGAATGGCCCAGCACCTCGAAGTTGCCGGACAAAAGAACAAAGATGCCCGCCATCCCCAGCGCCAGGCCCACGAACCGCCGCGCGCTCGGCCGTTCCTTGGTCACGGCCCAACCGACCAGCGTCGCCCACAGCGGCATGGTGAAGGCCAGCACGGCGGCCGAACCCGATGCCATCAGGCTGATGGCGTAGGCCACGCACACCTGGAAGCCCGTGAAGTTCACCAGCGCCATGGCGATCAGCTTCGGCCATTCGTGGCGCGGCACGGAAAGGCGCTGGCGCAACGCGACGGTGAGGAGCAAGAGGCCGATGGCGCCCGTGACGCCCGTGATGCTGCGATAGGTCCACGGCGTCATCTCGGCCATGGTGATCTTCATGGCCGGCCAGTTGACGCCCCAGAAGAAGGTCAGCGCGACGAGAAGCAGCAACCCCTGGCGGGGCAGCGAATGGCCCGTGGATGGCGGCGTCACGGCTTGTGGTGGTCGACGATCGGGCGCACGAATTGCGGCTCGGTGTCCCAGGGGAAGTGAATCCAGGTGTCTTGGCTGACCTCGGTGATGAAAGTGTCGACCAGCGGCTTGCCGGCGGGCTTGGCATAGACCGCGGCCATGTGCGCCTTGGGCAGAAGCGCGCGCACGGCCTTGGCCGTGGCACCCGTGTCGACCAAATCGTCAACGATCAACCAACCCGCGCCGTCGCCTGCATCGGTGGCCGTGGACAGGATCTTCACCGTGCTTTGCGTCTGGTGATCGTAGCTGGCGATGCTGACCGTCTCGATCAGGCGGACGTCCAGCTCGCGCGCGACGATGGCGGCGGGCACCAGGCCGCCGCGCGTGATCGCGACGATGCCCTTCCACGGCCCGCGCTCCAACAGGCGCCAGGCCAATGCCTTCGAATCCCGGTGAAACTGGTCCCAGGAGACGGGGTAGTTCTTGGTGAAGGGTGCGTCACCGGCCACGCAATGTCCTCTCGATGGCCCTTGGTAGCAATCGCCGCGCGGGCGCGAAAGCCGGGGCGGCGTATAGCTGCTTGTGCCGAAACGAAAAGCCCCGGGATAGTCCCCGGGGCTTGCAATGCCGTCCTTCCGCTTGGCCTCAGCGGACGTAAATCTGGACTTCGGTCGCGTCCAACGTGTCGCTCGAGGTCTGCGACGTGGTCACGCGGTTGCCGGGCAGGCCCATGTTGGACATGGAGCGCAGCACTTGGTCCGCGTGGCGCTTGGTGGTCGTGGACTTGACTGCGTTCTGACCGGCGCCGCCCTTGGTTGGCGCGATGGCGACCAGATCGAACACGGCATCGGGCTTGCGGTCGAGCGCGCCCTTCAAGGCGGTGTAGAGCGCCTGCTCGTATTCCACGTTCGGATTGTCGAAGCGGATCACGACCAGGGGACGGCGCGCGCCGCCCTGGCCTTGCTGCTGCATGGCCGTCACGGGCACGGTGGTGAAGGCCCGGTTGCTCAGGCTCTGGCCATACATCTCGCCGTTCTTCACCGCGACCGACAGCACGGTCATGTTCGCGCGCTCGCGCGAGATATAGGTGGTCTGGCGGCTGACATCGCTGGCCAGATCGTTCAACAGCCGGTCGATGGAAACGACGGTCTTGTTGACCTCGTCTTCCAGGATGGCCAGCTGGCGATGGTCCTCGTCGACCGCGCCCGACAGGCCATAGGCCGTGCGGGAGGATTCAAGAATGTAGGCGGCCATTGAGGAATCGCTGGCCACCGCGTTGGACTCGGCGTTCATGCGGCCGACCTGGACGCTCATGCGATCCAATTCGGTCTGCGCCTGGTTCAACTGGTTGGTCAGGATCGGGTTGCCCGGCGTGGTGCCCACCTGCAGGCGCGCGGTGATCGCGGCGACCAGCGAATGGTAGCGGTCGGACGCCGTGCCGGTTTCCTGGCGCAGCTGCTGAACCTGGGCGTTGTGGGTGGCGATCGTCTGCTGCAGCACGACCAGCTGGTTGCGCAGCTCGATGACCTTCTGGCCGACGAAGGTGCCGGTCGGCTCCGCGGCCGAGGTGGTGATGACGCCGGCGCCCGCGGCCGAAGCACCCGACATGGTTCCCGTGTTGCCGGCATTGGCAGGCGGTGGCGAGGGGTTGCCGGCGGGGTCGCCGCCCGTGAGAGACGGCCACAGCGTGTCGTCGGAATAGGAGCAACCGCCGATCAGCAGCGTCGCAACCGCAATCGCGGCGAATGTCTTGCGAAGCGGCATGCTTGCCCCTTGGATGCCCCGAGCCGAATGGATACGGGCTGGCGCCCCGCCTCCCAGAGCGCCAGATGATAAAATGACAGCAACAACGGGGCTTTGCAACTGGGGGAAGGGCTTGGAAAGAACGGGAAATCTCCCGTCCGGCCCGGCCCCGCGGCCTTGCCTTAGGGGGGTGATTTGATTACTGTGCGCGCCGCGCGGCAAGGCGCTCTGACGTCGTTCGACGTGATTCGCCGCCGCCGTTTTCCCTCAGCGCGCCCGTAGCTCAACTGGATAGAGCGCCAGACTACGGATCTGGAGGTTGGAGGTTCGAATCCTTCCGGGCGCGCCATTTCCCATTCTACCTATAATCCTGTCCGTCATGAGAGCGGTCACCGATCGGTCGCGGGGCGGAATCCTACGTGCGTGCGTTGTGGCGCTCGCCGTCCTCTGCGCGCCCTCGTTCGTCCACGCCGCCGCCCTCGACGGCGCCTCGCTTGGCTTGGCCTGGGCGCTGCCGTTCGCGGGCATTCTTCTGTCGATCGCCTTGTTCCCACTGGTCGCGCACCATTTTTGGGAAAGGCATCACGGCAAGGTGGCGGCCCTGTGGGCGGTGCTGACCGTTGTGCCCATGGCGCTCGCGGGCGGTCATTCTGCTGCTCACCGCGCTCTACACCGTGGCGGGCGGTATCGTGGTGTCCGGCAACCTGCACGGCTCGCCCGGCACCAACACGGCGATCCTTGCCATCGGCGCCGCGCTGGCCAGCGTGATCGGCACCACGGGCGCCTCCATGGTGATGATCCGGCCACTGTTGCGCGCGAACGACTATCGCAAGCGCAATGCCCACGTCGTGGTGTTCTTCATTTTCCTGGTCTCGAACATCGGCGGTTCGCTGACGCCGCTGGGCGATCCGCCGCTGTTCCTCGGGTTCCTGCGCGGCGTCGATTTCTTCTGGACCACCACCCACCTGCTGCCGGAGACGCTGTTCGTCGGCGGCGCGGTGCTGGCCGTCTTCTTCGTCATGGACCGCATCATTT
>JAPLOM010000004.1:0-30461 GCA_026400755.1 Alphaproteobacteria bacterium | reverse complement strand
TGACCCCACGCCGGACAATCCGCTGCGCGTGCGCGGCGGGATCAATTTCCTGCTGTTGGCCATCGTGATCGCCGCGATCCTCTTGAGCGCCACGCTCCAGCTTGGCGAGGTCCACATCCTGGGCACGGACGTTGCGGTGCAGTATTTGCTGCGCGATGCGGTCATGGTGGCCGTCACCGCCGCCTCCATTGCGCTGACGCCCAAGGCCAAGCGGAAAGGCAACGGCTTCACCTGGGGGCCGATGGAGGAGGTGGCCAAGCTATTCGCCGGCATCTTCATCACCATCATCCCCATCCTGGCCATGCTGAAGGCGGGCAGCGCGGGTGCCTTCGCGCCGCTGGTGGCGCTGGTCTCCAATCCCGACGGTTCGCCCAACGTTGCGGCCTATTTCTGGCTGACGGGCGGCCTGTCGTCATTTCTCGACAACGCGCCGACTTATGTCGTCTTCTTCGAGCTGGCGGGTGGCGACGCGCAAACCTTGATGACCCAAGGCGCCCTTACGCTTGCGGCCATCTCCGCGGGCACCGTTTTCATGGGCGCCAACTCGTATATCGGCAACGCGCCCAACTTCATGGTCTATGCCATCGCGCGCGCGGGCGGCGTCAGGATGCCCAGCTTCTTCGCCTACATGCTGTGGGCGGCCGTGGTGCTGATCCCGGTCTTCGTCCTGACGACGTTCCTGTTTTTCCGTTAACCGGGAATCCGCTTCTCGTATTCGCCCTTGAGCTGTTCGAACTTGGGCCAGAAAGGCTCCGGTGTCTCGCCGCGCAGGATCGCGACCAAGAGGCCGATATGGGTGTGCCAGCGTCGACACGCCGACCAGCAACTCGCGGGTCAGCACACGCTGGTGGGTCAGGACCAGGCGCACATCCTTGCCTTCCTGCGTCAGTTCGAAGGTCACATCGGACGGCTCCGCGCTGTCGTGATCCCAGCGGTAGCGTAAGAGGCGCGGCGGGTCACATTCCAGGACTTCGCCGCGCATGACCGGAGACTTGCAGCGGTATTGTTCGGGCGTCTCGCCGCCCGATAGTTTCGCGTTGTCGCCGACAAGGTGGACGTGCCCGCCCGCACGAAGCTCGATTGTGCCTGGCGCGAACTAGCGTGCGCGCTTCTCCGAATCGGTCAGATATTCCCATACGCGCTCGATGGGACCGGGCAGGACGCGTTCCAGCCGCAAGGTGTTGGGTTCGCTGTGGGTGCCGTAATCGCTCATTTTTTTCTTCCCTCCTGTGTTTCGGGCAGCGCCAGTTCGCGCGCCAGGGCGTCGAGCCGGTCGGTCCAGAAGCGTTCGTAGAAGCGGAACCAGGCATGAGCGCGTTCCAGCGCCACCGCGTCCAGGCGACAGACATGGGTGCGGCCCCGCACCGTGCGGCGCACGAGGCGCGCGCGTTCCAGGGTGCGGATGTGTTTCGACGCCGCGGCCAGCGACATTCGGTAGGGCGCGGCCAGGTCGCCGACGCTCAGTTCCTCCGCCGCCAGACGGCGCAGCATGGCACGGCGCGTCGGGTCCGACAGGGCGTGAAAAACGGCGTCCAGGTGGTGCTGTTGTTCAACCATAAGGTTGAATGTATCCCGGGTCGGGAAAACATTCCACCATTCAGTATAATATTTTTCCTACGGCTGGTCGGTGGGACGTTCGAACAGAACGGCCATCTGGCCGACCCGGATGCTCCATTTGCGCGCCTCGGCCACGTTCAGGACCAGACGCGGTGTCTTCAGCATCAGCCAGTCGCGAAAATCGAGGGTCCAGACGCGCGTGCCAACCGGCAGCTTGAGCCGGTAGCGCCAGCGCGCGACGGCGCCCACGATGCGGCCCCGCGCGATGCCCACGACGTCCGCGGCGGTGGCCTCGTATCGGCCGTCTTCCAGCGGCACGATGCGCCATTCGCGCCGGTGGCGCTTGCCGTCGTCGAACAGGAACTCCTCTTCCAACACGAAGACCGCGCCGTCCCAGCGCCCCAGCATCTCGACGGTGAAATGCCGGCGCTCGCGCCCGAAGCGGTCGAAGAAGGTGCCGTGGCCGCGCGTGGGCCCGAGAAAGAATTTCTCGAAGCGGAATTCCAAGCCCATGGGGGTTGGCGCGCTCATGGCCGCGCGAGCGCGATCTGGTGGACGTCGATATTGCCCGCGCGGAAACCGCCCTCGCAGTAGGCCAGATAAAGCCGCCACAGACGGCGGAAGCGCTCGTCGAAACCCAGCGGCGCGATCCGCGGCCAGGCGTCCTCGAAGCGTTCGCGCCAGAGGGACAGGGTGCGCGCGTAGTGGGCGCCGAAGCGCTCGTCGGCCAGGACGCGCAGGCCCGCCGTGGCGGCGCCCCGGTGGAGGGCCGCGGGCGGCGGCAGCATCCCGCCCGGAAAGACGAAGCGGCGGATGAAGTCCATGCGCGCGCGATAGCGCGGGAACATCTCGGGCCGGATGGTGATGACCTGCAGCGCCGCGCGCCCGCCGGGCGCAAGCCGCTCGCGCAGCGTGTGGAAAAAGACTGGCCAGTCGGCCTCGCCCACGGCCTCGAACATCTCGATCGAGACGGCATGGTCGTATTGGCCGGTCAGGTCGCGATAGTCGCGCAGCAGGATCTCGACCCGGTCCTGCAGGCCGGCCTCGGCCACCTGCCGGCGCGCGTAGTCTTGCTGGGCGCGCGACAGGGTCACGGCGGTGACGCGGACGCCGCGCTCGCGCGCGGCCAGAAGCGCGAAGCCGCCCCAGCCGCAGCCGATTTCCAGGATGTGCTGGCCGGGCTTGGCGCCGGTCAGGTCCAGGATGCGGCGCAGCTTGGCGCGCTGGGCCGATTCCAAATCGCCGTCTTCGCGCCCGAACAGGGCGGCGGAGTAGGAAAGGGTCGGGTCCAGCCATTGGCGGTAGAAATCGTTGCCCAGGTCGTAGTGGGCCGCGACGTTGGCGGCGCTGGTCGCGCGGCCGGGTGAAGTGGAGACGGCGTGCTTGGCCCGGGCCGACGATTGGAAGCGGTTGCGCGCGCCCCATTCGACCAGGGCGGCCAGGTCGGGCGAGTCCCAGTCGCCATCGCGGTAGGCATCGGCGAAGCCCACGCCGCCTTCGCGCACAAGCCGCGCGAGCGCGCGCCAGTTGCGGATCTCCAGCGACGCGGCGGGACCGGCACGGCGGCCTGGCACGGTGAAGCGCAGCCCGGCGGGCAGGGCGATGGTCACGCCGCCGCGCGTCCGCGGCGTGGTGCGCGTGTTCAGGAAATAGGCCGTTGGAAAAGTTTCGCCGCTCATGCCGCTCGTCCGCTTCGGGAACCGTCATCGCTGTTACGGACGGGGGTTGCCGCCGGATCAGGTGCCGCGACCGTGCAGTAACTGACCTCGCAGGTGGGCGGCGCCGGGCGGCGGTGGAAGCGCGCGCCCTTCAGCCACAGGCGCAGCGCCTGGAAATGAATCGCGGCGATTACCTTCAGGGTCATCAGCGGATAGCGCAGGAGCGCGTGCGCCAATGTGCGGTCGTCGAGCGGCCTTCGCTCGCCGTCGAGTGCGGCATACAGAAGCGCGCCCTTGCCGTCGCTTTCCAGGATGCTCAGCTGCAGGGCTTCGTCCGGCGGCGCGGTGCGGAAGCGGTAGGCCGCCTCCATGCCGAGGAAGGGCGAGACGTGCAGCGCTTTCTTCGCGCGGTGGTGAAGCGTGCCCGCCGTAGCGTCGTGCACGCGCAGCAGATAAACATGGCGGTCGCCGAATGTGTTGTGCACTTCGTAAAGAAGTGCGCGCAGTGCGCCGTCGCGCCCGTGGCAGAAATAGACCGAGAGAGGATTGAAGACATAGCCCAGGATGCGCGGATAACAGAGCAGCATGATGCGCCCGTCCGCCTCCGCGAGGCCGGCCGCGCGCAGATGCCGCTCGACCCACGGCCGCAGGGCAGCGTCCGCACCCGGCCCATGGTCGCGGTCGTGGAAGCCCAGGAGGGCGAACCGGTTGTGCGCGAAAATCCGGCTCCGCCTGCCGAGCGTCGGGATGTCGTCGAGGTCGAGATAGAGGGAGAAGACGGCATAGCGGAACGCGTGGCGCATGGGACGCAGGCGGACATGCCGGACATGGCCGAAATAGACCGCGGAATAGGTCATGGCGCGGCCTCCCAGGGCGGATCGGCGCCAAACGCGCGCGCGATGGCGATGGACGAGGATAAAGCGTCCTCGTGGAAGCCGTAACCCAGGTAACTGCCGCAGAACCAGGTGTTCCGCGCGCCGTTTCTGCGGGTCAACGATCGTTGGGCTGCAAGCGCTCCATCGTCATATTGCGGATGTTCGTAGGTGAATGCGCCGAAAACCGCATCGTCGCGCACCGGGCGGGGAGGATTGAGGGTGACGAACAGCGGCTTGGCGGGGTCGATGTTCTGCAGCCGGTTCATCCAATAGGTCACGGCGGCCGGCTCCGCCGTCTCCCCGCCGATTACGTTCCAGCTTGCCCAGGCCGGTTTCCGGCGCGGCATCAGGCTCGGATCGCTGTGCAGGATCGTGCGATTCCGGCTGTAGCGGAACGCGCCCAAAGCCTTGGTTTCCATACCGTCCGCGTCGCCCAGAAGGGCCAGCGCCTGATCGGCGTGGGTCGCGATGACGACATGATCCGCGCGAAACTGCGAACCGTCGCCAAGCGCGATGGTCGCACCACCGTTCTCGCGCACGACGCGCTGCGCGGCCAGCCCGGCCGTGATCGTGCCCGCCGTGTCGTCCGCCAGGCGCCGCACATACGTGCGGCTGCCGCCCGTGACCGTGCGCCAGCACGGCCGGTTGCGCAGACGCAGAAGCCCGTGATTGTCGAAGAAGCGCAGGAAGCTCGCGCACGGAAACGACAGCATGCGGTCGGGCGCGCCGGACCACACGGCCGAGGCCATGGGCAACAGATGGCGGTCGCGGAAGTCGCTTCCGTAACGTCCGCGGTCGAGAAAATCCGCGAGCGTCGTGCGTTCGTCCAGGCCGCGCGCCAGGCTCGCGCGCGCGTCGGAAAAGAATCGCACGATCTCGCCGAGAAGGCGCCAGAAGCGCGGCGACGCCATGTGTCCCGGCCGCGCGAAGACGCCGCGCGCGCCGTTGCCGCCGGCATATTCGAAGGCGCCATCCTCCATCGAGACGGCGAAAGACATGCTGCTGGCTTCGGTCGCCACGCCCAGATGTTGGAACAGCGCGGTCAGGTTCGGATAGTTCTCTTCGTTGTAGACGATGAAGCCCGTATCGACCGGGATCCGCGCGCCGCCGTGCGCGACCTCGACCGTGTGGCTATGGCCGCCCAGGCGCGGCTCGGCCTCGAACAAAAAGACGTCTTGCCGGCGAGACAAAAGCCACGCCGCCGACAGGCCTGCGATGCCGCCGCCGATTACGGCGACGCGGCGGCGCGGTTGGGGCTGGGTGTCCATCCGTGCGCTCAGTTCAGCGCGACGATGCCGGCGTTGAGATAGGTGGCGAAGGCGACCCACAGGACATAGGGCGCGAGCAACCACGCCGCGATGCGGTCATGTGTGCGGAACGCAGCGATGGTCCACAGGATCGCGGCCAGCAGGATGAGGATCTCGATCAGGGCCAGTGCCGGTTGCCGCAAGCCGAAGAACAGGCAGGTCCAGCCGAGATTGAGGACGAGCTGGAGCGCATAGATGCGCAGTGCGCCTCCCGTGCCGCCGTGTTTCCAAACGCGCCAGGCGGCGACGGCCATCAGGATGTAGAGCGTGATCCAGACCGGCGCGAAGATCCAATCAGGCGGATTCAGCGGCGGCTTGATCAAGGCCTGGTACTAATCGCCGGCCGAGGTTGCGGTGATGCGTCCGCCGATGGCGGAGACGGCCAGGCTCGCGGCCAGCGAAATGGGCAGCGCGGCGATGCGCGCAGCGGCGCTCATCGCAGGAACGGCGAGATCAGGCGGCCGATGCGCCCGGTTGGCAGGACCGGCGCGTCGAGCACGGCCAGGCACAGGCATTCGGCGTCCGCCATGGCTACCGGCCGGTGCTCGACCGACGGATCGGCCACACAGAAATCGCCCATGCGGTAGGCCTGGCCCCGGTCGGTGAAGCCGCCGGACAGGACGACCGTATATTCGACGCCGCGATGGGTGTGCTGCGGCACGGGCCGCCCGGCCGCCACACGCAGAAGGCTGGCACGGTGCGCGGTGTTGGCAAGAGGCAGGCGCGCTTCGCGCACATGCCGCGCGGCGAAGCGCCAGCGCGCACCGTTCAGTGTGGTCGCGAGATACGGGCGCAGGACGGGCGGCAGCAAACCGCGCGTCTCGCCCTCTGGCTCCGCCACGCTTGCATCCATGTCGCTTTCGTCGAGACGCGCGAGGGTGTGGGACAAAAGATCCGAATCGACCGCCGCCGGCTCGAGCGTCTGCAGCAGGGCGCCGCCCACTTCTTCCAGGCGCAGAAGCGCTGCATGACATTCGCCGCAATAGGACAAATGGGTGGTGACCGCGAGTGCGGGCCCTTCGGGCAGGGCGCCGGTCGCGAAGTCGAACAAGAGCGGGGTGGGAACGTGATGGGTCATGGCGTTTCTTCCTCGTCCAGGAGGCCGCGCAGCCGGATCAGGGCCAGGCGGATCCGCGACTTCACGGTTCCGAGCGGCAGACCGAGCTGCTGGGCGATCTCGGAATGGGCGAGATCTTCGAAATAGGCTTTCTTCAGGATTTCGAGCTGGTTTGCGGGCACTTGCGTTAGGCTTGCGTGCAGGCGGCCATGGAACGCGCTTCGCTCCATTTCGCTTTCCGCGCTGGGTGCGTTGTTCTCCTGCATGAAGATCAGCATCTCGGGATCGGGCCGCCGCTCGCGCCGAATGACGTCGATGCGCCGGTTGCGCGCGATGGCGAAGATCCACGCCGAGGCCGTCGCGCGCGAGCGGTCGAACTGCTGCGCCTTGCGCCAGACGGTCAGCATGGCGTCCTGGGCCACGTCCTGCGCGGTGGCCGGATCGGCGCCGCGCCGCTGCACGAAGGCGGCCAGGCGGGGGGCGAAATGCTGGAACAGGCGCGCGAACGCGGCCTTGTCGCGTTGCCGCGCCACGGCCTCGACCAGATCGCAGAGCATGTCTTGGTTCATGGGCGAGACCTGCACGCGCGAACTGAGCGTGAGGGGCGAAGCATAGCCAACTTGCGGGAACGTGACTAGGGCGGCACCCCTGGCGGGGCGGGCGCTGGACGCGGATTCCTGCTGCAAATTCAATGACATCGTTAAATCGCCGCGTTTCGGATCTGGAAGGGATACGCAGCGGGCCGGCGGGTGGATCAGGGGCGGGCGGTGGTCAGTTCCGATTCCAGGGCCGCCAAGAGGCGCGCGCCGCGCTTGCGGTTGACGCCCAAATCCCAATAGCCGATCCGCGAGCGGCTGAAGAAGGCCAGGGCCGAGCGTCCGGTGCCTTGCGGCACGGCGCGCACGCTGATCCGGTCGACGAAGCGGAACAACCGACTGCGTTCCTCGGCCTCGATCTGCAGCCCGTCCGGCGCGCGCGCCACGATCTCCGTGCGCGGCGTCTTGGCCAGGCAAGCTGCGACGGCGCTTGCCAGCACCGGCGCTTCGACCGGGAAGACGGGACTATCCTGGTGCGCGGGGCCTGTGCCCCAGCCGCGCGGCAGGATCAGGTGGCAGTTGGGCTGTCCGGTCGGGCGCGCGGTCGAAAGATCGGTCAGGTCGTCCATGCGCGCAGGGTCGCATGGACGATGCGCGCGGGGAAGTCCGCCGAATCCCCAACGCCGCGCGGGACGGCTATGCTCCCGTCCGGGATTAGGCCGTTCGGCCTTGGCCAAGGGAGGGCATCGTGAAGCAAGACGTGTTCCTGGAAGAGGCGCGCTTGGGCCGCCGCAGCGACGCCATCATCAAATACGACGAGGCGTCCAACCTCGCGGCCATGCCGCGGCGCTTCCGCTGCTTCTCGCTGGTCGACCTGGCCCATGTGGTCATGCTGGTCGAAACCGGCGTGCTGCGCCCCGACCGCGGTGCAAAACTGCTGGGCGCCTTGCTCGACATCCATCGCGGCGGCGCGGCCGCGTTCCCCTTCGATCCGCGTTCAGGTTCGTATCTGGTCCAAATCGAGCACGTGCTCGAAAGCCGCGTCGGCGCCGACATCGGCGGCCGCATCCAGACCGGGCGCAGCCGCAACGACCAGGATGCCTCGGCCGACCGTCTGTTCCTGCGCGATCTTCTGCTGGAGGCCGTGGGCGATCTGCTGGCGCTCGAACGCGCGTTGCTGGCGCTCGCGCGCAAGCATGCCGAGACGGTCATGCCCGGCTACACACATCTGCAGCACGCCCAGCCATGGACCTTCGGGCATTACCTCATGCGTCAGGCCGCGATCTTCGAGCGCGATCTGCAGCGGCTGCGCGGCGCCTATGCGCGCACCAACCTGGGCGTCCTCGGCGGCGCGGCCAATGCCGGCACGTCCTGGCCGCTCGACCGCCGGCGCACGGCGGCGCTCTTGGGCCATGACGGGATCGTGGTCAATTCCTCGGACGGCGGGCTGTTCGCGCGCGATGTGCTGGAGGAAGACGTGGCGGTGCTGGCGCTTTTGATGAGCAACCTCGGGCGTCTGGCCACCGACTTCTATCTCTGGTCGTCGTGGGAGTTCGGCTATGTCGAGATCGCCGACGGGCTGGCCGGCACCAGCAGCATCATGCCGCAGAAGAAGAACCCCCACGCCTGCGAACGGGTGAAGGGTGTGGCGGGCCAGGCTGCCGGTTGGCTGGCCTCGATGATGGGCTGCCAACGCGGCGTCTCGTCGACCGATCTCGATTTCGAGTTCGCCGACTACGTCCTCATCCAGATCGGCGATTCGACCTTGGGTTCGCTGCGCTTGATGGAGGAGACGGTCTCGACCTTGAGCGTGCGCAAGGAGCGCATGGCGGCCAACGCGGGCGCGTTCTGGAGCACGACGAGCCACCTGGCCGACGAGCTGGTGCGCCGCTTCGATCTTTCCTTCCGCGCGGCACATCATGTGGTCGGCCGCTTCGTGAAGGATTCGATCGATGCGGGCCGCACGCCCGCGACGGCCACCGGCGCGTCGCTGGCCGAGGCCGCGAAGGCCACCGGTGCGAGCGGGGTCTCGCTGACCGACGCCGAACTGCGCGACATCCTGGACGCCAAGCGTTTCGTCGAGACGCGGGTGACGGAGGGCAGTGTGAATCCCGCCCATGTGCGCGCCCATGCGGACGCGGTGGAGAACGCCGTGGCCGGCCATGCGGAGTGGCACAAAGGCGCAACCTCACGCGTGGCCGAGGCTATCGACGGCCTCGAACGCCGTGCGACCGAGCTGGCCAAGGGCTGACTTGGCGGCATCCGGCGGGCCGATCATAGTGGCGGCCTGACTTCGGGGGTTTCCATGGACGATCCAAAGGCCGTGCGGTTTCGCGGCGCCGAGCCGCGCGACGTTCCGCGCCTCGTGGCGTTGATCGGCGAGCTGTTCGCCCTCGAAACCGCCTTCATCGTCGACCCTGCGCGGCAGGAAAAGGGTCTGCGCGCGCTGCTGGCGTCACCCAACGCCCATATCCTGGCCGCCGAAGCCAACAATCAAGTCGTCGGCATGTGCACGGTGCAGCTCACCGTCTCGACTTCTGAGGGTGGCCCGTCCGGCTTGATCGAGGATGTGGTGGTCGATCGCGCGTGGCGCGGCAAGGGCATCGGACGCGCGCTGCTCGACCGGGCCGAAGCCTGGGCGCGCAGCCAGGGCGCTTCGCGCGTGCAGCTTTTGGCGGATCAGCACAACACACCGGCGCTCGACTTCTATGCCGGGCGTGGCTGGACGCTGACACCCATGGTCTGCCTCAACAAGAAGCTGGCGCGTTGACCGTGTCCGAAACCGAAGCGCCTGTCGTCGTGGTGGGAGCCGGCATCGTCGGCATCTGTTGCGCGGCGTATCTCGTGCGCGCGGGCGTGCCCGTCGTTCTGGTCGACCGCCGCGGGCCGGGCGAGATGACCTTGTTCGGCAATGCGGGCGGCATTCAGAACCTGGCCACCATGCCGATCGGCATGCCGGGCATGATGTGGGATGTGCCCAATGGCTGCGCGATCCGCACGGCCCCTTGCACATTCGCAAAACCTATCTGCCGCGCGCGCTGCCGTGGCTGTTGCGTTTCATGGCCGAGACGCGCCTCGCGCGGGTGCGTCACAACGCGGCCGCGCTCCAGGCGCTCAACCGGCATTGCGTCGATTCGCTCATGCCGCTCGTGCGCTGGGCCGGCGTCGAAGATCTGATCCGTGTGCCGGGCCAGCTCTATCTCTATATCAAGCGCGAATCCTACGAAGGCGACCGGCTGGTCAACGAACTGCGCGTGGCGTCCGGTGAATCCTACGACGTGCTGAACAAAGACGAGATCCGCGACCTGGAGCCGAATCTGGCGCCGATCTTCGAGGTCGCCTTGCGCGTGCACGGCAACGGGCACTGCCGCAATCCCTACCGCCTGTCGCAGGCGCTGGCCGAACGCATCGCGCGCGAGGGCGGTCAGATTCTGCGCGCCGAGGTGAATGGGCTGGAGGTGGCGGACGGCAAGATCGCCGCCGTGCGCACCGATCGCGGGACGATCGCGCCCCGCGCGGTGGTGATCGCCTCCGGCATGTGGTTGCGCACGCTGGCCAAGTTGCTGGGCCATCATGTGCCGTTGGAAAGCCAGCGCGGCTATCACGTCACCATCGCCGATCCGGGTGCCGTGCCGCGCAACATGCTGATGGTTCTCGACAAGAAGATCGCGATTACGCCCATGGAGACAGGCGTGCGCATTGCGGGCACGGTGGAACTGGCTGGTCTGGATGCGCTGCCAAATTACGAGCGCGCTGAAATCTTTCTCGGCATCGGTAAGACAATCCTGCCGGGCTTGCGCACCGAGACGCACTCCGAATGGATGGGGCACCGGCCCTGTCTGCCCGACAGCCTGCCCGTCATCGGCCGCGCGCCGAACATCGCCAATGCCTTCTTCGCCTTCGGCCACGGCCATCTGGAGTTGTTGGGTGCCGCGCCCACGGACCGCGTGATCGCACAAATCGTGACGGGACAGGCGCCGATGATCGACCTGGCGCCTTACCGGATCGATTGGTTCTAGCGCCGATGCCGCTCTTTCGCGCCGCATTCGTCTTCGCGCTCTCCATGGCGTGTCTCGCGCCCGCCGCGCAGGCTGCGTCGCCTGTCGCCAAGGAGGCGCTCGTGCGTGAGGTCGGCGCCTTGTCCGTCATGATCGACGGCTCGTCCTACAAACTCGAATCGTTGATCGTCCGTCCGCCCGGCGCCGGACCGTTTCCGCTCGCGCTCATCGCCCATGGCGCGCCGCGCGATGTGGCCCAGCGCGGCCGCTTTGCCGTCAGCTCCTTGGGCCCCCAGGCCGACGAGTTGGCGCGTCGTGGCTGGGCCGTGGCAGTCGTGCTGCGCCGGGGCTATGGCACTTCGACGGGCGATGTGGCCGAAAGCGCGGGCTCCTGCGACCGTCCCAACTATGTGCGCGCGGGGCGCGAGGGGGCCAAGGATCTGCGCGCGGCGATCGAATCCCTGAGGGCCCTTCCCTTCGTCGATGCCTCTCGGATCCTGGTCGTCGGCTTTTCGGCCGGTGGGTTCGCCGCGCTGGCGACCGCGGCCGATCCGCCGGAGGGCTTGCGCGCCGTCATCAGTTTCGCCGGCGGACGTGGCTCGCCGTCGCCCGGCGTCGTCTTTGGGGACAACGCCTTGGTGCACGCCTTCGGCGTCTTTGGCGAGACGGCGCGCGTGCCGGCTTTATGGATCTATGCCGAGAACGACAGCTACTTCTCTCTGGGATTGGCGCAGCGTTTCCATGACGCGTTCACCGCGGCCGGCGGCAAGGCGGAACTGATCGTGGTCGGGCCCTTCGGCGACGATGGGCATGCCTTGTTCAGCCGGCGGGGCACCGCGATCTGGCGCCTTGGTCGATGGCTTTCTTCGCAAGGTGGGACTGCCCACCTGGGACACCCCGCCTGCCGATGGCTCGCAGGCCGAGCTGGTCTCGCCGCGCGAACTGGCCAGCGACGCCGGCCGCAAGGCATGGACGGATTTTCTCGGCGCTGCGTCTTCCAAGGCGTTTGCTGTGGGCGCCGGCGGCGCCTGGGGCTGGCGTTCTGGGCGCAACACGTTGGACGACGCACGGAAACAGGCGCTGGAGAGTTGTCAGCGCGATGGTGCGAGTTGCCGGATCATCGCGGAAAACGACGAGTTGGTGAAGCCGTAGCGAATCACCAAGCGACGGTGGCCAGCGCGGCCTTCACTTGGTCGTCGGTCAGCTTGAACGGTGCGGGCGGCTTGGCGTCGGGGCTGGCAATTGTAATGGCGTAACCCTTGCGCGTGACGTCCACGCGGCCGGCGCGGTTTTCCAGGAATACGCCCTTGCCGTCGAGCAGGGCGACCAGAAGCCCTTCGCCCTTCACCTCGCCCCAGAACTCGGTGCCGCGGATGCCCAGCGTCGCCGCCGGCATGCCGACGCGGAAGGGCGCACCTTCCAGCTTGCCGATCTTGCCCGAGGTCGCACGGAAAACACCTTTTACCACGCGCAATGCGCCGTTGCCTTTCTTGGCGCCCGGCTGGAACACATAGGCGTCTATGACCAGCCGCGAATTGTCGCCGAGAGTCAGCTTGGCATCGTTGATCATGGTGATCTCGACGCGCGTCGCGGTGCCGGTCTTGACCTCGTCGCCGGCAAAGATCTCGGCGCCTTCGGCCAGGGGCCGCGATGGCGCGCCCGCGCTGGCAGCCCTGGCCTCGCCCTTGATGCGCGTGACCGTGCCCGCGCGGTCGGCTGCTTCGCACGCGCCGGCATAGACGGTCACGGCCAGAATGATGGGAATGACGAAGGCACGAAGAATCGGGAACATGGCGCGATCCTTCTTGTCACGTCTGTCTTGAATACGCAGGCCCGGGCGAATCGGATGCATCCGGGTAAAAGCCCGGTGCGGCGGGGGTTTAGTGCGACTCCGCCTTTTCCTCGCCGAGATAGTAATGGCGCAGGGGCTTCAGGTTGCCGTCCAGCTCATAGACCAGCGGCCGGCCAGTTGGGATCTCGACCTTGGTAATCTCTTCGTCCGAGAGATTGTCGAGATATTTCACCAAGCCGCGCAGGCTGTTGCCGTGGGCGGCGATCAGCACGCGCTTGCCGCTCTTGATCGAGGGCGCGATCGTCTCGTGCCAGAAGGGCAGGGTGCGCGTGATGGTGTCCTTCAGGCTTTCCGACGGCGGTACCTTACCCGCGATGGCGCGGTAGCGCGGGTCGTTGGCCTGCGAGCGCGGGTCGTTGGCTTCGAGCGGCGGCGGCGGCGTGTCGTAGCTGCGGCGCCAGACGAAAACCTGATCGTCGCCGTACTTCTTGGCCGTCTCGGCCTTGTTAAGGCCTTGCAGTCCGCCGTAGTGGCGCTCGTTCAGGCGCCAATCGTGCTGGATCGGCAGCCACATGCGGTCCATGGTTTCGAGCAAGAGCCACAGCGTCTTGATGGCGCGCTTCAGGACCGAGGCATAGCAAAGATCGAAATCGAGCCCGTCGGCGGTCATGGCGCGGCCGGCGGCCTGGGCCTCGGCAACGCCGCGCTCGGACAGGTCGACATCGGCCCAGCCGGTGAACCGGTTTTCCTTGTTCCAGGTGCTTTGGCCGTGGCGGAGCAGGACAAGTTTCATGCGCCTCGTTTAACGGGCCGCTTCCGGCCTGTCCAGCCGTTGTGGCGCCGGTCCGAACTTGGTTAAATCACCGCAAAACAAGCGACAAACAGCGGAGACGGGGATGGCGCAGCGCTATGACGCGATCATCATCGGCGCGGGCCACAACGGCTTGGCGTGCGGTGCGATCCTGGCCCGCGCGGGGCTCAAGACGCTGGTGCTGGAACGTCGCCATATCATCGGCGGCGCGGCGGCGACCGAAGAAGTCGTGCCCGGCTTCCGCATGTCGCTGGCCTCCTACCTATTCGGCATGATGCCCAAGCGCGTCATCGACGATCTGGACCTGTTCAACAACGGCCTCAAGATTCTGCCCTGCAAGGGCATCTTCCATCCGACCGATGATGGCGGCCAGCTCGTCGTCCACGATGACCCCGCCATCACCCAGCGTTCCTTCGCGCGCCTGTCCAAGAAGGACGCCGAGGCCTTCGCCGATTTCAACGCCTACATGGCCGACGCCACCACGGTGGTGCGCGGGATGATGTTCGAGACGCCGCTCGATCCCTCGCGGCGCGACTTGAAGGGCATCAAGGATCTGGCGTCGTTCGCTTGGAAGCATCGCAAGATCGGTGGGAAGTTCTTCCGCCTGGCCGACCTGTTCACCATGAGTAGCTACGACTTCCTCAAGCAGTGGTTCGAGAACGAATCGATCATCTGCGCGCTGGGCTACCAATCCTCGATCGGTACCTTCGCCTCGCTGAAGTCGCCGGGCTCGGCCTATGTCCTGTTGCACCATGTTCTGGCGCACGCTCCCGACGTGGGTTGGGGCTTTGCCGAAGGCGGCATGGGCGCCATCTCGCAAGCCATCCGCAACATGGGCGAGAAGCACGGCATGACGGTAAAGACGAACGCACCGGTCGCGCGCGTGATCGTCAACGGCGGCCGCGCCACGGGCGTGGCGCTAGAGAACGGCGAGGTCTATGAGGCCAAGCTGATCGCGTCCAACGCCCACGCGAAGCCGTTGTTCGAGAAGCTGGTCGGTGCAGAAAATCTTCCCGCCGAAATGATGAAAGACCTGAAGCGGTTCCGGACCTTCTCGACCGCCTTCAAGCTTAACATCGCGGTCGACCGGATTCCGCAATTCAAGGGCTTCGATCCCGCGACGGCGGGCATGGCGTACCCCGACTTCACGCATTTGGCGCCGGACGTGGATTACATGGAGCGCGCCTACGACGACGCGAAGTATGGCTGGTATTCCCAGCGGCCGTTCCTGTCGCCCGTGGTGCCGACCGTGCACGACAAGACCATCGCCCCGGAAGGCAAGCACATCGTCAACATCTTCGGCGGCCATGCGCCCTACGAGCTGAAGAATGGCATCTGGGCCAACGAGCGCGAGAATTTCACCAAGACCGTGATGGCGGTGATGGACGAGTTCGCGCCGGGATTTTCCTCCAGCATCATCGACATGCAGGTTTTGTTGCCGCCCGATCTGGAACAGATCATCGGCCTGCCCCACGGCCATATCTTCCACGGCGAGATCACGCCCGATCAGCTCTTCTTCAAGCGGCCGGTGCCGCACTATGCCGATTACCGCAGCCCCATCGCGGGGCTTTACCAGTGCGGCTCCTCCAGCCATCCGGGTGGCGGCGTCACCGGCGTGCCGGGCACCAATGCGGCGCGCGAAATTCTGCGCGATTGGCCGAAGCTCAAGAGGCTCGCGGCCTAGTGATCCAAGTCTCACGGAGTGAATTCCCCAATGCGTGAATGCGATTTTCTGATCGTCGGCGCCGGTATTGCCGGCGCCTCGGTGGGCTACTGGCTGGCCAAGGACCATAAGGTCGTCTTGTTGGAGCGCGAGGAGCAGCCCGGCTATCACACGACCGGCCGTTCCATCGCGGTCTATACCGAAGCCTATGGGCCGCACGCGATTCGCGCGCTGGCCATCGCGGGCGGACCGTTCTTCCAGAATCCGCCCAAGGGTTTCACCGAAGTGCCGCTGTGCCATCCGCACGGGCTGATGTTCGTCGCGCGCGAGGATCAGAAGACCGTCCTGTACGACGCTCTCAAGGCCGTGCAGCCGCTGTCGCCTGAAATCCATGAGATCAGCGTGGCCGAAGCGGTGAAGATGGTGCCGGTGCTGCGTCCCGATTATCTGGCCGCATGTTTCCTCGATCCCAAGACCATGGCGCTCGACGTGAACGCCATTCATCAAGGTTATCTGCGCGGCATGAAGGCGGCGGGCGGCCAGGTGGTGACCAATGCCGAGGCGCAGCATCTGGAGCGCAAGGGCGGCAAGTGGCATGTAAAGACGCCGGCCGGCGAATTCGTGGCTCCGGTGGTGATCAACGCCGCGGGCGCCTGGGCCGACTTGGTGGGCGAGCGCGTGGGCGCGAAGAAGATCGGCCTGGTGCCCAAGCGGCGCACGGTGATCGCGTTCAACCAGCCGCCCGGCATCGATAGCTCGAAATGGCCGGTTGTCTTCGACACGCAGGAGGAATGGTACTTCAAGGTGGATGCGGGCACCGTCCTGGGTTCGCCGGCCGATGAGACGCCGTCGCCGCCGACCGATGCGCAGCCGGAAGAGATGGACATCGCGCTGACCGTCGACCGGATCGAGAAGGCGACGACGTTCGAAATCCGCCGCATCCTGCGCACCTGGGCGGGCTTGCGCAGCTTCGTGATCGATGGCGTGCCGGTCGCGGGTTACGACCCGAACGTGGAAGGCTTCTTCTGGCTCGCGGGTCAGGGCGGCTATGGCATCGAGACGTCCGTCGGCCTGTCGCGCACGGCGGCGGGCCTTGTGACCGGCAAGGGCATCCCGGACGACGTGAAGGCGCTCAAGGTGACCGAGCGCGATCTGGGCCCGCAGCGCCTGTGGGACGGCACGGCCAAGGCCGCGAAGCATTGAACGAAAAACGGCCCGCGCCGGACAGCGCGGGCCGTCTTCTTCACGAGAGAGTTTCGGTCAGGCCGCCTTCTTCAACTGCGGCATCACCTTGGTGGTGAACAGCTCGATGCTCTTCAGGATCTGGCGCTGCTCCAGGTAGGGGAGGGCCATGTCGACCATCACGTTCTCGACGCCGCCGACCTCGCGCAGTTCGTTCAGCCGTTCGGCCACATAGTCCGGCGTGCCGACCATGATGTTGCCGCGCTCGACCAGGAAGTCCCAACCCATCTGCATGCCCGGTTCCGGCTTCTCGCCCGGATTCATGAACATGGACAGGCCGCGGAAGGGATTGTTGTAGAGGAACACGAAGGTCGAGCTTTTCTGCGCGTCGCGCAGGGCTTCTTCCATCGTCGGTGCGACATAAACCTGGCGCAGCACGGCCATGTGCTTTGCCGGATCGATCGGACGCCCTTCCGCCTTGGAACGATGCTCGGCGTACATCTGGCCCAGCGCCCGCACCGATTTCGGTGGCGGTTGCCAGACTTGGATATCGATGCCGTTCTTGGCCGCGTATTCGATCGAGGGCGGGCTGGAGCACACCATCCACAGCGGCGGATGGGGCTTCTGGAACGGCTTCGGCACGATGTTCAGCTTGGTCACGCGCTCGCCGTCACGCCAGCGCGCATCCTGCGGATACATCGGGTGGTTCCACGTCGTGCTCGGCGCGGGCAGGACATAGTTCTTGCCCTCGTGGCTGAAGAATTCCTCCGTCCACGCCTTGCGTATGATCTCCAGGCTCTCGCGGAACAGGCCCATGAGCGCGTCCGAATTGCGCGGGTCGGCGTTGGGATGGAAGTTGGGCCCCTCGCGCGGCCAGACGCCGCGACCGACGGAGACATCGAGCCGGCCGTTCAGCATATGGTCGAGCGCGGCCAAATCCTCGGCCAGACGGATCGGATGCCACCAGGGCAGGATGACCGCGCACATGCCCATGCGGATGCGCTTGGTGCGGTTGCCCAAGTCGGCGGCCAGCAGCACGGGATTGGCGCTGTTGCCCATGCCCTCGGGGCCGAAATGGTGCTCGGCCAGCCACATCGTCTCGAAACCGGCCTGGTCGCAGACCACGGCCTGCTCGCGCAGATCGTCGAGGATCTGGTGATAGGAACGCCGGTTGTCCGGTTCGGACAGGGTGGTGAAGAAGCCGTATTTCATCGCGTCTTCCCGCTTTCTTCCGGTTGCACCCAAATCCTAGGAGCGCGCCCCGCATGGAGCAAGCCGTTCAGCCGCGTTTCAGTCCCAACCGGTTGGCGATGTTGTTCTTCTGGATGGCGGAGGAGCCGCCCGCGATGGGGAAGATCAGGATGTCGCGGACATAGCGTTCCATATCCACGCCCGCGACGCAGCCATAGGCGCCCATGACGCGCTGGCAGGACAGGATGATCTCTTCCGCGGCCTCGCAGACGAACAATTTGGCCATCGAGCTTTCGACGCCGCAGGGCTTGTCGTTGTCGGCCAGCCAGGACGCTTGTTGAAGAACGAGGCGCGCGGCCAGAAGCTTTGTCTTGGAATCGGCCAGCATGTGACGCACGGATTGATGCGCGCCGATCGGCTTGTCGAACTGCTTGCGCTCGTGGGCATAGGTCCAGGAATCGTCGAGCGCCGCGGTGGCCAGCCCCAGCGCCATGGCCGCGACCTCGAGCTTCTCCACGTCCAGCGCGGGGCCCGCCAGCATGGGCCAGCCCTGGTTCCAGCCCGCTTCTTCGCCAACGACGTTCTCGATGGGCACCTCGACGTCTTCCAGCACCACGTCGGTCAGTCCCATGCCGCGCATGCCGATGCCGTCCATGCGCGTGATCGTGACGCCCTTGGCTTTGGTCGGCACCAGCACGAACGAGAGATTCTTGTAACGCGCCGCCGCGGGGTCGCTCTTCACAAGCGCATAGATGTAATCCGCCTGGTCGGCGCCGGTGCAGAAACGCTTGGCGCCATTGACGATCAACTGGTTGCCTTTGCGCTCGGTGCGTGTGCGCACGCTGGCCAGATCGGCGCCCGCGTCGGGTTCGGTCAGCCCATAGGCGAACAGAAGCGTGCCGTTGGCGACGCGGGGCAGCAGCTCTTTCTTCTGCCGGGGCGAGCCCGCGGCCATGATGTTCATGCCGGCGTAGCAGGCGCACATGATGTAGGGCACGGCCATGGCCAGGCTGCGCCGCGATAGCTCTTCGATGGTCGCCATCGTGGCTGTGATGTCGGGGCCGTGGCCGCCATGTTCTTCCGGCACGGTCAGGCCGGTGACGCCAAGCGCGACCAGCTTCTCGAATTCCGCGCGCGGGAACTCGTCGTTCTTGTCCCAGCGCTGCGCGGCCGCGCGCGGCATTTCCTCCGCTACGAAACGCCGGAGCGATTCGCGCAGCTGGGTGACATGCTCGGGTTCGCGGAAATCCATCAGCGCGGCAACCCCAGCCGGTTGGCGATGTTGTTGCGCTGGATCGACGACGAACCACCGATGATGGGCAGCAGCAGCACATCGCGCACGTAACGCTCCATGTCGAAGCCATGAGCGTAGCCGTAGGCGCCCATCACCGACTGGCAATCCAGCACGACCGATTTCGCGGTTTCGGTGACGAATAGCTTGGCCATCGAGGTTTCGACGTCGCAATTCTCGCGGCGGTCAGCCAGCCACGCGGCGTGATAAAGCATCAGACGCGCGGCATGCACTTTCGTCTTCGCGTCCGCCAGCAAGTGGCGGATCGCCTGGTAGGATGAGATGGGCTTGCCAAACTGCTGGCGCTGCTCGCTGTAGGTCCACGCGTCCTCGACGGCCGCGTCGGCGATGCCGACACCGATGGCGGCGACCTCCAGCTTCTCCACGCCGAGCGTCGGGCCGGCCAGCATGGGCCAGCCTTTGTTCCAGCCCGCCGCGCCGCCGACGATGTTCTCGATCGGCACCTCGACCTCGTCGAACGTCACGTCGAAGGACGGGAAGCCACGGAGGCCCATCGTGTCGATGCGCGTCAAGGTGACGCCGCGCGCCTTTGGCGGCACCAGCACGAAGGACAGGTTCTGGTAGCGCGGCGCGGTGGGATCGCTCTTCACCAGGAGATAGATGTATTCGGCGATGTCGGAGCCCGTGCAGAACCGCTTGGCGCCGTTGATGACGACCGTGTCGCCCTTGCGCGTGGCGGTGGTGCGCACGCTGGCCAAATCCGCGCCTACGTCGGGCTCGGTCAGGCCATAGGCGAACCACATCTTGCCCGCGGCCAGTTGGGGCAGAAGCTCGCGCTTCTGCTTCTCCGAGCCGCTTTCCAGGATGTTCATGCCGCCGTAGCAGGCGCAGTTGATGTAGGCGACGGCGAGCGGGAAGCTGCGCCGTCCCAACTCCTCGATCGCGACCATGGTGGCCAGGATGTCGCGACCGCTGCCGCCGTATTCCTCGGGCACGGTCGAGCCGGTGACGCCGAGGGCGGCCAGCTTGTCGAACACGGGTCGCGGGAATTTATCCTCGCAGTCCCAGCGCTGAGCCTCGGCGGGCGGCATCTCGCGTGCGAGAAAGCGCCGGATCGTTTCGCGCAGGGCGGCGACGTGTTCGGGTTCGGCGAAGTCCACGGCGGCCTTCGCCTCAGAGCTTGCCGGTGAACTTCGGCTTGCGCTTCTCGCGGAAGGCGCTGACCGCTTCTTGGTGGTCGGCCAGGCCGTTGCTGACCGTCTCGTAGGCGATGCTGGCGTCCATGATGGAATGGGCCAGCTGCTTCAGGCCGATATTCACCGCCGTCTTGGTGTAACGGATGGCGTGGGTGGCGCCGGCCAGGATGCGGTCGGCGAAGGCATCGACCTTCGCGTCCAACTCGCCCTGCGGCACCGCGTGATTGACCAGGCCGATGCGCGCGGCCTCGGCGCCGGTCAGGGGCTTACCGGTCATCAGGTATTCCTTCGCGCGGGCATAGCCGATCAGCTGCGGCCAGATCACCGCGCCGCCGTCGCCGGCGACCAAACCCACGCTCACATGGGGGTCGGCGATCTTGGCGTCGTCCGCCGCGAAGATGACATCGCTCAAAAGGGCGATGGTCGCGCCCAGCCCCATGGCCGCGCCGTTGACCTTGGCGATGATCGGTTTCTCGCAGTCGAGCAGGCCGTAGACGATCTTCTTGGCCTCGACGCGGGTGCGCTCCCAGATGCGCTTGTCGTCGATCATCTCCTGCATCCAGTTAATGTCGCCGCCCGCGCAGAAGGCCCGGCCCGCGCCGGTCAGGATGATGACGTCGGCCTCTTCGTCCACCGCCACGTCGTAGAAGACCCGCCCCAGCTCCTCGTGCATTTCCGCCTCGATGGCGTTCAGGAGGTCTGGCCGGTTGAGCGTTACGGTCAGCGCGCGGCCGCGCCGCTCGAACTTGATTCGCTTGTAGTTCTCGTACACGGGCGAGGTCTCCTGACAGCTCGGTTCAAAGGCGCCAATGGCGCGGCGGGCGCCGCATGGTGCCCGAGGGAAGGGAGAGGGGAAAGCGATCATCTGAGAGCGGGAGGCAAATCGCGAGACGGCACGGCTTCTGCTTTATCGAGAGATAAATCCTTCAGGATTTAGCTGTGATTTAGTAAGTTATACTTACATTATTCGCAATGCGCGTATTTTTAGGTTGGCCGGCTCAGCATGTGGAAAAACCCCTATTTCTGCGCTTTCTGCGATTCGAAATGCAAAATAGGAGTCCTGTTTTCGCAAATTTAAGGTAAGAGGTTATATTAGGTTCTTTAGGTACTCTTGGTCCTTTTCGGAATCGCCCGCAAGTGCGTGTGAATCCGGGGGTCGGCGGGCCCCTCACTTCCTTTAAGGCCCAAGTAGAGTTGGCCTGATTTTTGCAAATTAGGGAGACGAGAGTAACAGGTCCCGTGATCTTTCAAAGGGTTTCGGGGGAAACAAGGGGCCGAAACCGGTCCAAAGTTTTGGGGTAGACGCCGTGGCTGTCAAAACCGGAACCAACAACAACGATACCCTCAGCGGCACGAGCAGTCGCGACACCATCACGGGTGCCGCAGGCAACGACGTGCTGTCGGGTCTCGGTGGCGATGACACGATCCTCGGCGGTACCGGCAAGGACACGATCGACGGCCGCGATGCCAACGACACGATCTTCGGCGGCGACCACCAAGACACGATCTTCGGCGTCTGGGGCAACGACACGATCCACGGCGGCGCGGGCAACGACACGCTCGACGGCGGCACCGGCAACGACCGCATGTTCGGCGACGGCGCCGATCCGCTGAGCAACTACGCCACCTACACCTCGCCCGGTCACGACGTGATGACGGGCGGCAGCGGCAACGACTGGATGTGGGGCGACAACGGCGGCATCAACGCCACGAGCCGCACGGCCACCGGTACGTCGGCCAGCGCCTGGACCAGCAACGGCATCACCCTGACGGCGCTCGACCTGACCGGTCAGCCGGCCTCGGTGGCTTACGACTCGAACGGCGTTGGTGTGGTCGGCAGCGCGCCCGTCACGAATCAGATCAATCACAACGTGAACGGCCAGTCGGAAACACTGGTCGTCAACTTCGGCGGCCAGAACGTCACAACGGCCACGATCACCGTCTCCAACCTGATCCCCGACGAGAACGGTGGCGAGCAGGGCAAATGGACGGCCTATGATGCTGGCGGAACGACATCGGCACGGGTACGTTTGGACCCTCGATCATCACCAGCAGAAACGGCGTCGGTTCCTTCACGGTCACCACCGACGGCCCGATCGCGAAGCTCGAGTTCACCGCGCTGTCCTATGTGAACGGCGACACCGCGAGCGACAGCAGCGACTATTACGTCAAGTCGATCACCTACTCGGTGACCAGCGAAGGCGCTGGCGGCAACGACACACTCGACGGCGGCTCGGGCAGCGACCACATCTATGCTGAGGCCGGCAGTGACATGGTGAAGTACGCCATGTCCGAGAATGTCGGCGAGCACGACTTCGCCGACGGCGGTTCGGGCTACGACGTTCTGCGCCTGACCCTGAGCAGCGCGGAATACAACAGCGCGGCGGTCCAGGCCGACATCGTGGCGTTCCAGTCCTTCCTGAACGCGAACAGCAACCAGAACTCCGCGACCGGCCAGGGCGCGGTGTTCCAGTTCAACGCCTTCGACCTCTCGGTGCGCAACTTCGAGGGTCTGCAGCTCGACGTCATCGCGCCGCCCAACAGCGCGCCGACCGCGAACGCCGACTCCCTGACCGCGACCGAAGACACGCAGTCTGTCTGGGCGCCTTCCGTTCTGCTCGGCAACGACACCGATCCCAATGCGGGCGACACGATCCGCATCACCGCCGTCGGCAACGCCGTTGGCGGCACGGTCGCGTTGGACGGCAGCGGCAACGTGGTCTTCAACCCGACCGCGAACTACAGCGGCTCGGCCAGCTTCACTTATACGATCGCCGATTCGCAGGGTCTGACCTCGACGGCATCCGTCTCGGTCAATGTCACGCCGGTCGCGGATGCGCCCGTCGTCACGACGGCCGCCGCGTCCGGCAACGAAGACACGCAAATCTCGCTGAACATCTCGGCGGCGCTGACCGACAGCTCTGAGACTCTGTCCTCGATCAAGATCTCGGGCGTGCCCACGGGCGCGACCTTGTCGGCCGGCACGAACAACGGCAGCGGTGTTTGGACGCTGACGCAGGCGCAGCTTTCGGGCCTGAAGATCACCCCGCCCGCCAACAGCGATGTGGACTTCAACCTGACGGTCTCGGCCACCTCGACCGAGTCCAATGGCGCCACGGCGACCACGACGGCCGCGCTGGCCGTGACGGTCAACGCTGTGGCTGACGCGCCGACCCTCGCGGCCTCGGCCGCTTCGGGCAATGAAGACACGCAGATCCCGCTGTCGATCAGCTCCGCGCTGACGGACACGGACGGTTCCGAGACGCTGTTGATCACCATTTCCGGCGTGCCCACGGGCGCGACGTTGTCCGCTGGCACGAACAACGGCAGCGGCGTCTGGACGCTGACTTCAGCGCAGCTCGCGGGCCTCAAGATCACCCCGCCCGCGAACAGCGACGTGGACTTCTCCCTAACGGTCACCGCGAAGTCGACGGAGGCCGGTGGTGGCACCGCCACCACGACCGCGACCCTGAATGTTGTGGTGAATCCGGTTGCGGACGCGCCGACCCTCGCGGTCACAGGTGCTTCGGGCAGCGAAGATACGCAGCTCCCGTTGTCGATCAGCTCGGCGCTGACGGACACGGATGGTTCCGAGACTCTGTCGGTCACGATCTCCGGTGTGCCGACCGGCGCCACGTTGTCGGCCGGCACGAACAACGGTGACGGCACATGGACCCTGGCCCTGGCGCAGCTTGCCGGCTTGACCATCACGCCGCCGCACAACAGCGATGCGGACTTCACGCTGACCGTCTCGGCCACCTCGACTGAAGCGGCCAATGGATCCAATGCCACGACCACGGCGTCCTTCACGGTCACGGTCGATCCGGTCAACGATGCGCCGGTCGCGGTGAACGACTCCTACACTGGCCTGAAGGACACGCTGATCACGATTAGTGCGCTGTCTGGCGTGCTGGTCAACGACTCCGATCCGAGCGACGCGCCGGGCAACACCCTTTCGGCCCAGATCGTTTCAGGTCCGGCCCACGGCACGATCACGCTGAGCGCCGACGGCGGCTTCATCTACACGCCAAACGCCGGCTACTTCGGCGCCGACCACTTCACCTACCAGGCGGTCGACGACGGGAGCACGGCGAACGGCGGCCACGACACCAGCAATGTGGCCACGGCGAACCTGTTCCTCGACCTGCCGGTCGGCCAGACCAATGCCCCGCCGGTCGCGCTCGACAGCTCCGTCTACGGTGTGCAGGACGAACCGGTTGGCGGTCAGGTTGGCGCGACGGACGCGGACCATGCGTTGCAGGACCTCACGTTCGCGATTTTGACCGGGCCGCAGCAAGGCACCGTCGCGTTCAATCCGGACGGCTCGTTCTTCATCACCTGGACAACCAATAACCAGGAAGGCGCCGAATCGACCGGCATCGACTCCGGCATCTATGGCCAGCGCGTGCTCGCTGACGGCACGCTCGCGGGTGCGGAGTACCACATCAACACGTCCATCCCGAACAACCAGACCCTCTCGGTGGTCCACGGCCTGGACAATGGCGGGTTCGTGATCTCGTGGCAGACCCAGGTTGGCGTCGGCAACAACGCCGAGACAATCGCGGCTCGCCTGTTCGGCGATAACGTCGAAGGCATGCGCGATCTATCCAGTGGCGTCGGAAACGACATCGTCACCGGCTCGCCGCTCAACGACTCGATCAATACCGCGGGCGGCAATGACATCATCAACGGCCGTGACGGCAACGACATCATCGTTGGCGGTCCGGGCGCGGATCAGATGACGGGCGGCGCCGGTGCGGACACTTTCGTCTGGCACAGCGCGCAAGATGGTTCGTACTTCAATCAGCTCGATGCAATCACGGACTTCTGCAAGTCCGATGGCGACAAGCTGGACTTCTCATCCTTCGTCACGTTGAACGGCGGCGACATCGCCGATTTCGTCCAGCTGACACAGGTAGGCAACAACACCAAGGTGTCGGTCGATATCGACGGTGCCCTCAACGGCCAGAACTTCCAGGCAGTCGTTCTGCTCCAGAACGTCACCGGTCTCGAGGTGCACGAGATGAAGGACGAAAATCACCTGGTGGTGACACTGTAATTCCCTGGCGGGAACCGGGGGTGAGGGGGCCGGGCGAAAGCCCGGCCCTTTCACGTTTCAGGCACGTTTCAGGCGGGCAGCAGCCGTTCCACGGCGTCGCTCACCGTCTTCGATCCTGGCTCGATCTTCGACGGCCATGCCTCGGCCAAGTTGCCTTCGCCGTCGATCAGATATTTATGAAAATTCCAGCGCGGCGCGGCATCCTCGCCCAGTTCCGCGACAACCCATTTGTAGAACGGGTGCGCACCGGCACCGATGGTTTTAACCTTCGCCGCCATCGGAAATGAAACCTGATAGGTGCGCTCGCAGAAATTTTTGATCTCGGCCTCAGTGCCGGGCTCCTGCGCGCCGAAATCGTTGGATGGCACGCCCAGCACGACAAGACCCTTAGGGTCATAGCGGCGCCACAGCGCTTCCAGCCCTTTGTACTGCGGTGTGAAGCCGCATTCCGACGCGGTGTTCACGACAAGCACCGGCTTGCCGCGATAGAACTTGAGCGGCAGTGGGCCGCCATCGATTTTGGTGAAGCTATGGTCGTGGGCCGACATCGCGCTCTTCTCCGTTCTTGCCACAAGACTCATATAATCAAGACTCATATAATAGTGTCTTGGAGCGGTCGGCCATCCGATTGGAAAGAATGGTATATCTATTTGATAAATAACAATAATTTAGTAATCCACGGGCGCAGTTTGAAATGAACGGGCCGCGCGTTGTCTCGCTTCTGGCCAGCGCGACCGAAATCGTCTGCGCGCTCGGCCAGCGCGATGCGCTCGTTGCGCGCTCGCATGAATGCGATTTTCCCGAAGACGTGGCGCATCTGCCGTCCGTGACCGAGACCAAGATCGCGCATCATCGGCCGAGCGCCGCGATCGACCGCGAGGTGCGCACGATCGTCGAGCAGGGTCTGTCGGTCTATCGCGTCGACGCAGAGCGGCTGCGCGCGCTCAATCCCGACGTGATCGTGACGCAAACGCAGTGCGAAGTGTGCGCGGTCAGCTTCAAGGATTTGGAAGAGGCGCTGGCCGATTGGACCGGCGCTGCGCCGCATGTGGTGCCCTTGGCGCCGTATGCGCTGACCGATGTGTGGCAAGATATCGTGCGTGTGGCCGATGCGCTGTCGCTGCCCGAGAAGGGGCGGGGGCTGGTGGCCGGTTTCGAGGCGCGCATCGCCGCGATCGCCGCGAAGGCGCAGTCGCTCCGCGCGCGTCCGCGCGTGGCCTGCGTCGAGTGGATTGATCCTCTGATGGCCGCCGGCAACTGGGTGCCGGAGTTGGTAGAATTGGCTGGCGGATCCAATCTGTTCGGCGCGCCCGGCGTTCATTCGCCCTGGCTCGAATGGGACGCGCTGCGTGCATCCGATCCCGACGTGATCTTTGTCCTGCCCTGCGGCTTCGGCATTCCACGCATCCGCGCGGAGATGCCCGCGCTGACGCGTCTGCCGGGCTGGTCATCCCTGAACGCGGTCAGGAAGGGACATCTCTATCTTCTCGACGGCAACCAGTACTTCAACCGTTCGGGCCCACGCCTGGTTGAATCGCTCGAAATCCTGGTGGAAATCCTTCATCCCGAGGCGTTCCGTTTCGGCCATGAAGGCGGTGGCTGGGAGCGTGCCGGGGCGCCGGGAACCGTTCCCGTCCATGGCCGTTAAGTATCGGATGCGCCTACTGAATCCTTTGATCAGGTGTGACACCCACACGGCCAGCCGGTAGATTTCGCCCATGATCCTTGCCAGCGGATGGCGTGCAACCGCGCGCCGCCTCATTCTTCCCCTGCTCTTGTTGAGTGTCGCGCCGTTGCCCGCCTTGGGCCAGGCGGTGCAACCCGTGGAATCCCCGCAGCCGGCTGGGCAGGGCACGGCCCAACCCGCGGAAGCAGCGCAGCCTGCCGAAGCCGTCCAACCGGCGCAGCCCGCGAGCAACGGTCAGGCGCCACGCCTCGACGCGGTGCCGACCGGCGACCTCAAGTCGCTCCTTTCCACGCTCGAGAACGAAGGCAAGCGCACCGAGCTGATCAACCACCTGCGCACTCTTATCGCCGTGCGCGAGAAGGAGGCAGGCGACGGTGAGATGGGCGAAAGCGCGCTGCTCACCTTCCTTGACCAGTCGGTCGAGCGGCTGAGCGCACAATTGTCCGAGGTCGGTGCTGTCATCCGCCGCATCCCGGAGGATTTCGCGGATACGGGAAGCCGCCTGCGCCAGGCGCGCATCGACACGCCCTGGGTCATCAACCTGCTCAAGTTGGTGGGCGTCCTGGCCGGCGGCTATTTGGGCCAATGGCTTACCGGGCGGGCGCTGGCGGGCATGCGCCGGAAGCTGGCGGAGCCGCCTGTGCGCGGCGTGGTTCTGCGCTTGGCGCGGCTTTTGGCGCGCACCGTGGTGGATCTGGTGCCGATCGCCGTCTTCGCCGGCATCGCCTACGCGGCGTTGCCCTTCCTCGACTTACCGCGCGGCTTCCGCATCGCGACGCTCGATCTGGCCAACGCCCATATCCTGACCTGCCTGGTCATGGCCGCGGTGCGCATGGCCTTGGTCCCGGAAGCGCCGGCCCTCCGCTTCCTGCGCCTCAGCGATGAGACGGCGGGATATGTTTACGTTTGGCTGCGCCGTTTCACGGCGTTGGGCCTCTACGGTTACGTCGTCGCATCGTCTCTGCCGCTCTTGGGCCTGCCGCGCGGCACGGCGCGCGCCGCCTTCCACGTGGTCGGCCTGGCGCTGGCGGCAATGGCCGTCCTCTTTGTCGCGCAGAACCGCACGTCGGTCGCGACCTGGATTCGCGGCCGGCGGCCGGAGCCACCGACGACGCTCTACCGCCTCCGCTCGCTGGTCGCCGGCATTTGGCACCTGCTGGCGCTTCTCTACGTCATCGGCGCCTATATCGTCTGGGTCGCGGGCATCAAGGGCGGCTTCGAGCTGATCGCGCGCGGCTCGCTCCTGACCTTGGCCATCATCGTGGCCGCACGCATCCTGGCGACCGCCGTCAGCCAGCTCATCGCGCGCGGCTTCACCGTTTCCGACGCGCTCAAGGAGCGCTTGCCGTTCCTCGAATCGCGCGCCAACCGCTATGTCGCCAGCCTGCAGGTCGCGGCGCAGGTGCTGATCGGCGTCGCCGCTTTCTTTGCCGTGCTGCACGCCTGGAATCTCGATCCGCTGAGCGCGTTGGCGACCGATGTCGGCCGCGGCGCCGCGGGCAGCGTGGCTACCATCCTGCTCGTCGTTCTGCTGGCCTTTCTCGTGTGGGAGGCGGCCGGCGCGTTCATCGAGTACAAGCTGGCGTCCGAGCGAGACGTCGCGCGCCGAAGCCGGCTTCGCACCGTCTTGCCCATCCTGCGCGGGTGCCTGGTCACGGTCTTGGGCGTCATGGTGCTGTTCATCGTGCTGTCGGAGTTGGGCGTGAACATCGCGCCGCTTCTGGCCAGCGCGGGGGTGATCGGCATTGCCGTCGGCCTCGGCGCGCAAAGCCTGGCCAAGGACGTGCTGAAGGGCCTCAGCATGCTGCTGGAGGACAGTATCGCGGTCGGCGATGTGGTGACTGTGGGCGGCCAGTCGGGCTTGGTCGAGGCGCTCCACATCGGCAGCGTGCAGCTTCGCGGTTTCGACGGCTCGGTCTATACGGTGCCGTTCAGCGAAGTGACCACCGTCGTCAACATGACCAAGGATTATTCCTACGCGGTGATCGACGCGGGCGTAGGCTATAAGGAAGACGTCGACCACGTCATGACCGTGATCGAGGAGATTGGCGAGGGTATGCGCGCGGACGAGAAATTCAAAGCCATGATCTTGGCGCCTATCGAAGTGGTGGGTGTCGACCAATTGGCCGATTCGGCGGTGGTCATCCGCTCGCGCATCAAGACCCAGCCGATCATGCAATGGACCGTGGCGCGCGAGTTTCGCCGCCGCATGAAGAAACGCTTCGACGAGCTGGGCATCGAGATCCCGTTCCCCCAGCGCGTGTTGCATCTGGCCGATGCGTTGCCGGCAGCTGCGCCCGACGTTCGTACGGTGCTTGCCGCCAAAGCTGCGGGGACAGCGCCCGAGCCCGGGGCAACGCCGGAGACTAGGACGCTCGCCGCCAAACTGTCCGACGCTAAAACAACGAAAGATAGGTCCGGGCCATGACCGCCGTCGTTCCCAAAAACATACGCCGCTACGGCGTCATCAACGGCCTCGGCCTTTGGACGCTTTACCTGAAGGAGGTGCGCCGTTTCCTCAAGGTCTTCACCCAGACCATTCTGGCGCCCATGGTGACGACGCTATTGTTCCTGGCCATCTTTACGCTGGCCTTGGGCAAGACGGCCGAGATCGGTGGCGTGCCCTACGCCCAATTCCTGGCGCCTGGCCTGGTCATGGCGGCGGTGATGCAGCAATCCTTCGCCAACACCTCCTCGTCCATCCTGATCGGTAAGATTCAGGGCAACATCGTCGATATCCTGATGCCGCCTTTGTCGGCGGCCGAACTGACCATCGGTATCGCGCTGGGCGGTATGACGCGCGGCCTCCTGGTCGCGGTTGCCACGATCGCAGCTCTTTCGCCGTTCGTGCGGATGCATGTCGCGGATCTGGGCTCGATCCTATTCTTCGGCGGCGCGGGTGCGCTGCTGATGTCGCTGGTCGGCATCGCGGCCGGCATCTGGTCCGAGAAGTTCGATCATCTGGCCGCGGTGACGAATTTCATCGTCACGCCGCTGGCCTTCTTGTCGGGCACCTTCTATTCCGTCGATGCCCTGCCGCCCTTTTGGCGCGACGTGGCCCATGCCAACCCATTCTTCTATCTGATCGATGGGTTCCGCTCGGGCTTCACCGGCACAGCCGAGGCGCTGCACTTGGATGGCGCGCTTGTGATGCTGGCCGTCAACACGGCGCTGGGCCTTCTGTGTTACGCGATGTTCGCGCGGGGCTATAAGCTGAAAGTCTAAATGCGTTGCTCAAATCGGACGCGGGTTCGGCTAGAATACCGCGAGTGGCAAGGCTTATCGGCGCGCCGTTGAACCATGTACCGCATCGTCCAACTTCCCTTTAGCGAGTGGTCTCCCGCGATCGAGGCGGCGGAGTCGCGCCGGCTGGCCGGGGAAATCGAACAGGGCAAGGTGCTGTTCCTGTCCAAGCTGGGCTTCGATCTGCGGGAATCGGAAGTGCCGTTCCTCGATCCGCGCTGGCTTTCCGGCACCCATAAAAGCGTGAGCTATGAGCCGGTGTGCACGGCGGTGACAAAGTCTGCCACTGGAGCGGCGGCGATGTGCGGCTGCGGCGGAGTAAAATCCAGCCAGTGGTAAGGCAGTCCTTTGTCCTCGGGACGAAGGGAAGCCGAAGGGATGTATGTCGTGGAGGTTT
>JAPLOM010000032.1 GCA_026400755.1 Alphaproteobacteria bacterium | reverse complement strand
GGCCGGAATCTTGATCGGTTCCGTGCCGTGTTCGACCGGCAGGTAGATAGGCGGCAGGTTGGTGTATTCCGGCGGCGAGACCCAGACATCGAAGCTGGGCGGCGGGCCGCCCATGGCGCCGAATTGGGGTGATAAGGCGCGTTCGAGGCGATCCCAGCCGTCGATCAGAGCGCCGGGTAGGGCGACGGCAAGCAGAAGAAGAACGAGGGCCCGCAGACCCCGCGGGTCACGCGCGGCTAGGCCCGGCGAGGGCAAGCCGACGCGCGCACGCTTGGCGGCGGCGGCCATGCGTGCGAGGTGGGCGCGCCACAGGCTTTCCGAAAATGCGTCGCCCGTGCCTGCCGCCAACTGATCGCCCATGGCGGACAAAGGCCGGTGCGCCAGGCCTCCGCCGCGCTCGAGCCGGCGCAACGCTTCGTCCGGCCGGGGCAAGGCGAAGTCGCGGAAGCCGCGGAACAGCGCGTAGAGAAGCGCCAAGCCGAAGAGGACGAGGATCGCGGCGTGGAGCCAGCCAGGCAGACGGGGCAAGAGATCGAACCACGCCAGGGCGACGAATGCGCCGGCAATACCGGTGGCGGGCCAGAGGGCGGGCCACAGCCGTTCCCACAGGAGAGCGGCCTTGGCCAGGATTCGCTTCGCGTCCGACGTCGCCTCGCGCGCGCGGCCCAGGCCCTGCGCCAGGAACGGCATCAACGACGCCGCGCGCCTCGGCCGAGCCAAGCGGGGACGCGGTCCTGCGCGATCAGCGCCTCGGCCCCGATGCGCGGGCGCACCACGGCGTGGCGCTTGCCGTCCACCAGGATTTCGGGCACCAGCGGGCGTGTGTTGTAAGTCGAGGCCATCACGGAACCGTAGGCACCGGCCGAACCGAAAACAAGAAGGTCACCCGACTTTACGGGCGGCAGGCGGCGCTGGACCGCGAAGGTATCGCTCGATTCGCACACAGGTCCCACCACATCGACCGCGCGCGTGGCACCCTTGCGCCGCTTGACCGGCAGGATCTCGTGATAGGCGCCGTAAAGGGCTGGACGGATCAGGTCGTTCATGGCCGCGTCGGTCACGACGAAGCGGCGTGCGGTGCCGTCCTTCACATAGATGACGCTGCTGACCAGGAGGCCCGCTTCGCCGACGATGGAACGGCCAGGCTCGAGCGTCAGCGCGCAGCCCAGCTTGCCCACTTCTTTTTCGACCACGCGCGCCAAGGCCGAGGGCGGGGGCGGCGTCTCATCGCGGTAGCGGATGCCGAGGCCGCCGCCCAAATCGAGCCGCGCGACGGTGCGGCCCGCCGCGCGCAGTTCGCGCGTCAGGACCGCAACGCGGCCATAGGCGCGCGCAAGCGGCTTCAGGTCGGTCAGTTGCGAGCCGATATGGAGTGCAAGCCCGTCGATGCGCACCTGACGCTTGGCAGCGCCGGCGAACAGGCGGCGCGCGGTCGCGAAGTCGATGCCGAACTTGTTCTCGGCCGTGCCCGTGGTGATCTTGGCATGGGTGCCCGCATCGACGTCCGGATTGACGCGCAACGAGACGTGGGGCCGCTTGCCCAGGCGTCGCGCGACGCGGTCGAGCGCGTCCAACTCGGCGTCGGATTCGACGTTGATCTGCCCGACGCCACGGCGCAGCGCATAGGCCAGCTCCTCGTCCGTCTTGCCGACGCCCGAGAAGACGATGCGGGTGGCGGGAATGTCCGCGGCCAACGCGCGCTTCAGCTCACCGCCCGAGACCACGTCGGCACCCGCGCCCTCGCGCGCCAGCACGCGCAGAACGGCTTGGTTGGAGTTGGCCTTGAGGGCGTAACAGATCGTGGTTGGCAGGTGCGCGAACGCATCGGCATAGGCGCGGTAGGCGCGCCGCAAGGACGCGGCCGAATAGACGTAGAACGGCGTGCCGATCTCGCGCGCAAGTTTCTCGAGCGACACGCCCTCGGCTTGGAGCGTGCCGTTGCGGATGGTGAACTCAGCCACTCGGATACCTTCTCGGGAATTCATCTTCCTTGCCGGGCGGCGATTCGGGCGGGCCCTTGCGGCCGCACGCCGCGACGGACGTGGCCACGGCGAATGCCAGAAGGAGCGCGATCAGCCGGCGCGTCATAGGTATCTCTTACGCGCGGCCGTCGCGGCTTTGCGCACCTGCGCGGGCGCGGTGCCGCCGAAGCTGCGGCGGGCGGCGGCGGAATTCTCGATCGACAGGGCCTTGTGCACGCCCTTATGGATGCGCGGCTCGATCGCGCGCAGCTCCGCGAGGGTGAGGGCTTGCAGGCTCTTGCCACTTTCCTCGGCCAGCTTCACGGCCCGGCCGCACACGTGATGCGCCTGCCGGAACGGCAGGCCCAGCTCGCGCACCAGCCAGTCGGCCAGGTCGGTCGCGGTCAGGAAACCGTCCTCGGCTGCCTGGCGCATGCGCTTCCGGTCGGGCTTCATGTCAGCGATCATGCCGGACGTGGCCGCGACGGCCAGCGCCAGTGCGTCGGTCGCTTCGAAGACCGGCTCCTTGTCTTCCTGCATGTCCTTGCCGTAGGCCAAGGGCAAGCCCTTCATCACCATCAGGAGCGCGTTCAGGCTGCCCACGATGCGGCCGCACTTGGCGCGCACCAGCTCGGCGGCGTCCGGATTGCGCTTCTGCGGCATGATCGAGCTGCCGGTCGTGAAAGCGTCGGACAGCCGCACGAAGCGGAACGGGCCGCTGGTCCAAATCACCATCTCTTCCGCGAGGCGCGACAGATGCACCGCCGCGATGGCGGCGGCCGAGAGATACTCCAGCGCGAAGTCGCGATCGGACACGGCGTCCAGCGAGTTGGCCGCCGGCCGGTCGAAGCCCAGCGCCTTGGCCGTCATGTGTCGGTCGATCGGAAAGGGCGTGCCGGCCAGAGCGGCCGCGCCGAGCGGCGATTCGTTGAGCCGTGCGCGGCAATCGGCCAGGCGGCCCCGGTCGCGCCCGAACATCTCGACATAGGCCAGCATGTGATGGCCGAAGGTCACGGGCTGGGCGGCCTGCAGGTGGGTGAAGCCCGGCATGATCGCGTCCGCGTGCCGCTCGGCCTGGGCGATCAGCTTGGCTTGCAGATCCTGAAACGCGGCCTCGAGCGAATCGATCGAATCGCGCACCCACAGCTTGAAGTCGGTCGCGACCTGGTCGTTGCGCGAGCGCGCGGTGTGTAGCCGTCCGGCCGCCGCGCCGATCAGCTCGGCCAGCCGCGCCTCGACGTTCATGTGGATGTCTTCCAGCGCGGTCTTGAAGCGGAACTTGCCGCTCTCGATCTCGGCGAGGATTTTCTGTAAACCGCGATCGATGGCGGCCGCGTCCCTCTTCGAGATGATGCCTTTCCGCGCCAGCATGGCGGCGTGGGCGCGCGAGCCCGCGATGTCCTGGGCGTACAGCCGCTTGTCGAAGCCGATGGAGGCGTTGATCTTTTCCATGATCGCGGACGGGCCCGCCGCGAAGCGGCCGCCCCACAGCGCGTTGATGCGCGGCGTACTTCCGCCCTTTTTCCGTCTCGCGCTCATGCGAGGGCGTCCGTGACCGTCATGGGAAAAAGGCTCCGCACCCTGGGCATCCTGGCGGCGCTTGCGGGACTGGCCGCTCTCGCCCTCGTTCTGGGGCAGCCACGCGAAAATGCGGCGCTGCCGCCGGCATTTGCCGGCCAATCGAGCAATTTTAGCCCCTTCGCCACGCCCCGGCCAGTGCCGGAGACCTCATTCACCGACCGCGACGGACGTGCGCGCGCGCTGGCCGACTGGAAAAGCAAGGTGGTGCTGGTGAATTTCTGGGCCACCTGGTGCGGCCCTTGCGTGGCCGAGATGCCGGCGCTCGACCGGCTGCAGAAGGAGCTGGGCGGCGGTGATTTCGAGGTCGTGGCGATCTCGGTCGATCAGGGCGGGATGAAGCCGGTCGAGCCATTCCTGACGCGTTACCAGCTTTCGACCCTGACGCCCTATCTGAATCCGGATGCGTCCCTGTTCTGGGCGTTTGGCGAGAAGACCTTGCCGGTGACCTATCTCATCGGCCGTGACGGACGGGCGGTCGGACGGATCGAGGGCGCGGCGGAATGGGATTCGGCCGGCGGCAAGCGCCTGATTCGCCACTACCTGGATCAGCCGCCCCAGGGCGGCTGACGCCTCAGCGGGTCGGAACCGGCTTTTCCTTGCTGTAGTCGTAGAAGCCGCGCTTGGCCTTGCGGCCCAACCAGCCGGCTTCGACATACTTCACCAGGAGCGGGCAGGGGCGGTACTTGGAATCCGCGAGCCCCTCATAGAGCACCTGCATGACAGCCAGGCAGGTATCGAGACCGATGAAATCGGCCAGTTCCAACGGGCCCATCGGGTGGTTGGCGCCCAGCTTCATGGCCGTGTCGATCGACTCCACGTTGCCCACGCCCTCGTAGAGGACGTAGATGGCTTCGTTGATCATCGGCAGCAGGATGCGGTTCACGATGAAGGCCGGGAAGTCCTCGGACGAGGCCGTGCGCTTGCCCAGCTTCACGGCCAGTTCGCGCACCGCGGTGTAGGTGGGCTCGTCGGTCGCCAGGCCCCGGATCAGCTCGACCAGTTCCATCACCGGCACGGGGTTCATGAAATGCATGCCGACGAACTTAGTTGGCCGGTCGGTGGCCGCCGCCAGGCGCGTGATCGAGATCGACGAGGTGTTGGTGGCGACGATCGCTTCGGGCTTCAGGATTGGGCAGATGGATTTCAGGATCTCGCGCTTGACCTGCTCGTTCTCGGTCGCGCACTCGATGACCAGGTCGCAATCGGCGAACGACTTGATGTCGGCCGAGGTCTGGATGCGCTTCTGCGCGGCCGACTTGTCCTCGTCCTTGATGGTGCCGCGCGAGACCTGGCGGCCCATGTTCTTCTCGATCGTCTGAAGCGCCTTATCGAGCGCCTCCTTCTTCACGTCGACGAGCACGACGTCATAGCCCGACAGCGCGCAGACATGCGCGATGCCGTTGCCCATCTGGCCCGCGCCGACGATGCCGATTTTCTTGATCATGGTCCTTACTCCTTACCGCGCCGATATCGGCAGCGGACTTACTTCGACAGTTCCTCGGTCAACTCCGGAAGCGCCTTGAACAAGTCGGCGACCAGTCCGTAATCGGCGACCTGGAAGATGGGCGCCTCTTCGTCCTTGTTGATGGCCACGATGACCTTGGAGTCCTTCATGCCGGCCAGATGCTGGATCGCGCCCGAAATGCCGACGGCGATGTACAGTTCCGGCGCCACGATCTTGCCGGTCTGGCCCACCTGGTAATCGTTGGGCACGAAACCCGCGTCGACCGCCGCGCGGCTGGCGCCGACGGCGGCGCCCAGCTTGTCGGCGATGGCTTCCAGCATCTTGAAATTGTCGCCGGCCTGCATGCCGCGCCCGCCCGAGATGACGATGCGCGCGGTGGTCAATTCCGGGCGCTCGTTCTTCTGCGATTCAAGACGCAGGAACTCGGTCAGGCCGGTGTCCGCGCCAGCCGCCGCGGATTCGACCGCGGCGCTGCCGCCTTCGGCCGGGGCCGCGTCGAACGACGTCGAGCGGACGGTGATGACCTTGATCTTGTCCTTCGACTGGACGGTCGCCATCGCGTTGCCGGCATAGATCGGCCGCACGAACGTGTCGGGCGATTCGATGCCCGAGATGTCGGACACCTGGCCCACGTCGAGAAGCGCGGCCACGCGCGGCATGATGTTCTTGCCGTAGGTGGAGGCCGGCGCCAGCACGTGGCTGTAGTCCGGCGCCAAGCCAACGACCAGCGGCGCCACGTTCTCTGCCAGATGGTGGGCGTAGGCCGGCGCATCGGCGACCAGGACCTTGGACACGCCCTTGATCTTGGCGGCGGCGGCGCCCGCGTCGGCGCAACCCTGGCCCGCGACCAGCAGGACCACGTCGCCGCCCAGCTTCGCCGCGGCGGTCACCGTGTTGAGGGTCGAGGGCTTGATCTCTTTGTTGTCGTGTTCGGCCAGAACCAGGACGGACATGTCAGATCACCTTCGCCTCGTTGCGGAGTTTCTCGACCAACGTCTTCACGTCCGGCACCTTGACGCCGGCGTTGCGCTTGGGCGGCTCGACGACCTTGAGCGTGACGACGCGCGGATTGACGTCCACGCCCAGCGCGTCGGGCTTCAGGGTCTCGATAGGCTTCTTCTTTGCCTTCATGATGTTCGGCAGCGAGGCGTAGCGCGGCTCGTTCAGGCGCAGATCCACGGTGACGATCGCGGGCAGCTTGATCTTGATGACCTCCAGGCCGCCGTCGATCTCGCGCGTGACCTCGGCCGAACCGTCGCCCATCTCCAGCTTCGAGATGAAGGTGCCCTGGGGCCAGCCCAGCAAGGCGGCCAGCATCTGGCCGGTCTGGTTGCAATCGTTGTCGATGGCCTGCTTGCCCAGAATGACCAGGCCCGGCTGTTCCTTCTCGACCACGGCCTTCAACAGCTTGGCGATGGCCAAAGGCTCCAGCGCCACGTCGGTTTCGACCAGGATGCCGCGATCCGCGCCCATGGCCAGCGCCGTGCGCAGCGTCTCTTGGCTTTGCGCCACGCCGCAGGAGACGGCGATGATCTCGGTCGCCTTGCCGGCTTCCTTCAGGCGGATGGCCTGCTCGACCGCGATCTCGCAGAACGGGTTCATGGACATCTTGACGTTCTGTGTCTCGACGCCGGTGCCGTCCGCCTTTACGCGGACCTTGATGTTGGCGTCGACGACCCGCTTCACCGGGACGAGGATCTTCATGCTTTCCCCTTGCGCTGGACGTTCGCGCGGCTTGGTTCAAAGGGTTGAATTTTCGTTTCGCGCCGCGGCTTTACGGCCGTGCGCCGGCCGGCTTTTGGGCAATTAAACCCGCCCTGGACCGGCCTTTTCGCGCTGCACCATAGGGGGGCCTCCGCGAGCCTGTCAACGCCGTGCGGCGGTCCCGATCAGCATGTGATCAGCGGTTTTTCCCGGGCACCCACAGCACGTCCTGGGCGCCGTCGTCGTTCAGGTGGCGCGACAGGACGAACAGGTGGTCCGACAGCCGGTTGATGTATTCGATCGCGACCGGATTGATCGCGTCGTGCTCGGCCAGCTCGGTCATGCGCCGCTCGGCCCGCCGCGAGACGGTGCGCGCGAGATGAAGATAGGCGGCGGCGGCCGAGCCGCCCGGCAGAATGAAGGAATCGAGCGGCTTCAGCTTGCCGTTCATGGCATCGATCTCGCGTTCCAGGCGCGTGACCTGTTCTTTCGCGATCCGCAGCGGCGGATATTTCGGGTTCGGCTCGTCCGGCGTGCAAAGGTCCGCGCCCAGGTCGAACAGATCGTTCTGGATGCGCGCCAGCATGGCATCGGCTTCGCCCGTGGTGTGAAGCCGCGCCAGCCCGACCACGGAGTTGGCTTCGTCCACGTCGCCATAGGCGACCACACGCGGGTCGTGCTTCTTCACCCGGCTGCCGTCGCCGAGCGATGTTTCGCCCTTGTCGCCGCCGCGGGTGTAGATGCGCGTCAAACGAACCATAGCGCCAGCCTCATTTGTCGATGAAGAACATATAGATCGCGAACAGCACGATGGTGACGGCCTGGGTCGCGACGCGCAGGCGCATCAATTTGTTGCCGTTGCGCTTGTTGAACTCGGTCCCCCTCAGCATCCCCACGACGCCGAACAGCAGAACGGCCAGCACCACGGCCATCATGAAGCCGATCAGATAGGGGAAGACGGCGGCGACGGTTTCCATGGTTCGGTCTTTCTAGTTTCTGCGCGCCAAAAGGCCGCGCGCGATCACGGTGGCCTGAATCTCGGCCGTACCTTCGAAGATGTTGAGGATGCGCGCGTCGCATAACACGCGGCTGATGGGAAACTCCACGGCATAACCGTTGCCGCCGTGAATCTGCACGGCATTGTCGGCGTTGGCCCACGCCACGCGCGCGGCCAAGAGCTTGGCCATGCCGGCCTCGATGTCGCAGCGGCGGCCCGAATCCTTCTCGCGCGCGGCGAAGTGGGTCAGTTGCCGCACGATCATGGTCTCGACCGCCATCCAGGCGATCTTGCCCGCCACGCGCGGGAAACCCGCGATGGGCTGGCCGAACTGCACGCGCGTGCGGGCGTAGTCCAGCGCCAGCTCCATGGCGTTGCGCGCCACGCCCACCGCGCGCGCGGCCGTCTGCACCCGCGCCGATTCGAACGTGGCCATGAGCTGCTTGAAGCCCTGGCCCTCGACGCCGCCCAACAGATCGCGCGCGGGCACCTCGAAACCGTCGAAGGCGATGTCGTATTCCTTCATGCCGCGATAGCCCAACACGCGGATCTCTCCGCCCGACATGCCCTTGGTGGGGAAGGGATCGCCCGCCGTGCCGCGTGGCTTGGCGGCCAGGAACATGCTGAGGCCTTTGTACCCTGGTTCCTTGGGATCGGTGCGAACCAGGAGCGTCATCAGGTCGGCGCGCGCGGCGTGGGTGATCCAGGTCTTGTTGCCGGTGACGCGGTAGGCGTCGCCCGCGCGCTCGGCGCGCGTGCGCAGGCTGGCCAGGTCCGAACCCGTGTTGGGTTCGGTGAAGACGGCGGTGGGGATGGTGGCGCCCGAGACGATGCCGGGCAGCCAGCGCGCCCGCTGGTCCGGCGTGCCGGAGGCGACCAGAAGCTCGGCCGCAATTTCCGAGCGCGTGCCGAGGGAGCCGACGCCGATATAGGCGCGCGCCAGTTCCTCGGTCACCACGCACATGGCGATCTTGCCGAGGCCCAGGCCGCCCAAATCCTGCGGCACGGTCAGGCCGAACACGCCCAACTCGCCCATCTTCTCCAGGATTTCGAGCGGGATCAGCTCGTCGCGCACATGCCAGCCATGGGCGTGGGGCACGACCTGTTCGTCGGCGAAGCGGCGGAACTGGTCGCGCACCATGACCAGCGTTTCGTCCGACAGT
>JAPLOM010000081.1 GCA_026400755.1 Alphaproteobacteria bacterium | reverse complement strand
CAGCCCTTGCCGCTGATCCCGCGCCAGGCACGATGACCCTCGATCCGGCGACCCCGCTCAACACGGCGGTGGGCCTCCTTCCGAAGGATCTGTCGGTGTGGGGGATGTTCACCACGGCAGACCTGATCGTGCAGGCCGTGATGGTGGGGCTCCTGATCGCCTCGATCGTCACCTGGACGGTCTGGCTGTCAAAGAACCTGGAGCTGCACAAGGCGCGCAAGCGCGCGCTCGCGGCGCTCGCCGAGGTCAGCCAGTCGCGTACCCTGACCGAAGCCGCCCAGCGCGTGGCCGATCACGACGGTCCGACCGCGCCCCTGATCGTGGCCGCCCAGGCCGAGCTCGCCGAATCGACCGAAGATCCGCCCGAGAGCGTGAAGGAGCGCGCGGCCTGGCACCTGGAGCGCATCGAGGCCGCCGCAGGCCGACGCATAGCCAAGGGCACCGGTATCCTGGCCACCATCGGCGCCACCGCCCCCTTCGTCGGCCTGTTCGGCACGGTCTGGGGCATCATGAACAGCTTCATCGGCATCGCGAAGTCCCAGACCACCAACCTGGCCGTCGTGGCACCCGGCATCGCCGAGGCGCTTCTGGCGACCGCGCTGGGCCTGGTCGCGGCGATCCCCGCGGTCGTGATCTACAACCACTTCTCGCGCTCGATCTCGGGCTACCGTCACCAGCTGGGCGACGCCTCGGCCGTGGTGCTGCGCCTGCTCTCGCGCGACCTCGACCGCCGCCATACCCCGCGGATGACCAAGGCGGCGGAGTAGCGCCATGGCCGTCCGTCTCGACCACGGCAAGGACGAACTGGAGGAGACCCACGAGATCAACGTGACGCCGTTCATCGACGTCATGCTGGTCCTCCTCATCATCTTCATGATCGCGGCCCCCCTGGCGACGGTGGACATCCCGGTCGACCTGCCGACGGCCAGCGCCCAGCGTCAGCCGCGGCCGGACAAGCCGCTGTTCCTGACCCTCAAGTCCGACCTGTCCCTGATCGTGGGTGAGCAGCAGGTGGCCAACCGCGAATCCCTCGGCGCCGCGCTCGACGCCGCGACCGCGGGCGACAAGGAGAAGCGCGTGTTCCTGCGCGCGGACAAGACGGTCGAATACGGCGAGCTGATGGAAGTGATGAACAGCATGCGCAACGCCGGCTACCTGAAGGTCGCGCTGGTCGGCCTGGAACAGGGACAATAGGCGTGTCGAGCGCGGCGCTTCTTCTTCACCACGACGACCACCGAGAAAAGCACCGCTGGAGCGGCTGCTTCGCGGCCATCGTCGGTATCCACGTGGCCGCCGCGCTCTTGTTCGTCGCGTGGAAGAACCTGGTGCCCCCGCCGGACGCCCCGCCGCCCACGATCATGATCGACATGGCGCCCCTGCCCGCGCCAAAGCCAGCTCCCCCGCCGCCCGCGCCCAAGATCAGGCCGCCGGAGCCCAAGCCGGTGCAGAAGCCCGTTCAGAAGCCGGTCCTGCTCAAGGAAGAGTTGCCCGTCGCCCCCTCCGACGCCGAACTGGAAGCCGCGCCGAAGACCGCGCCCGTCCAGGCCGCGCCCGCCGCCACCACGACCCCGGCCCCCGCGCCCTCCACGTCCGCGGCCGCCAAGGCCAGCTTCGAGGCGCTGCTGATCGCCCACCTCGACAAGCACAAGCGCTATCCCCCAGAAGCGCGCATGCGCCGCCACCAGGGTGTGGCCTATATCCAGTTCACGATGGACCGCCAGGGCAAGGTGCTGAGCTACAGACTGTACCGCAGCGCGAACTCACAGCACCTGGATGACGAGGTGCTCGCCCTCATCGTCCGCGCCCAGCCCCTGCCGCCCATCCCAGCAGACCGGCCCGAGCAAACCCTCGAGTTCATCGTCCCAGTCCAGTTCAACCTGCACTAAGGCGCCTTCGCGCCCGCGGGTCTATCGCCCGATGGCCAAAACGCCTGGCACCACGCGAAGGGCCGAGGTGACGCTTGTGGCGTGGCGCTGATCCATATTGGTCTTGCTGACCGTGATGGCGCCCGGCAGTTCTTCCGCGCCGTCGCGGCCGATCTGGGACGAGTTGCTATCCACCATGCCGAGGCCTCGCGACTGCGCGCCATAGGCAACCGACGGGCTTGCTTGGCCGCGCACGGCGCCCATACCGTCTTCGGCCAGCGCGGCAAGCGGCGAGCCCACGACGAACAGTGCGGCCAGGAAAGAAACGAGACGTGTGTTCATGACAGGGCGATCCAACAATCGAGGTATCCGGCTGGCGCCTTCGTTCCCCGGGTCCGAAGAGCTGGCTTTCGAGGTTGATTATCGAATAAGCCTGCGTCGCGGCAAAGGGGCTTCGACGCAGGCTGAAACACTTGCCGAGTACCTCGTGCAGTGCTAAATGAGAATTAGTTGCATTTGCATGCCTTGGCGCCGCACCCGCGCCAGGCAACTGAAAACGGGGTGGGGGATTTGACGAAGGAAGACGGCTCTGGACGTCCAGGCGATCACGGCAGCGCGCCCAAGCCCGCCGGACAGGGCCGGACAATCCGCCGGACCATCACCGAGGACCTGCTGCAAGGCGGCAACGAGTTGATCATCGCCCACCGGGGCGAGGAATACCGCCTGCGTATCACCAGCAACGGCAAGCTGATCCTGAACAAATAGGAACGGGCCGACACAAGGCCACGTCACCGGCCGCAAAAGCGGCCGGTGCGGACGTATGTGTGGACCCAAGGGCTCGGGGATGGTGCGGTCGAGAAGACTCGAACTTCCACGGGATCGCTCCCACAGCGCCCTCAACGCTGCGCGTCTACCATTCCGCCACGACCGCATGTCAGCCGGAACACGCATCGCGCTTGCAATGCGGGCCTGGGAATTAGCAAATCGTATCAGGCATATCAAGGTGAAAGGCCCGGCACAGGCGATGGCGCAGGCGATTTCCGGAAATACGGTGGAATGGCGGACGAGTCCGGCGCCCGAAGCCTATGAGGCCGCCGTCGCATCCATGGAAACACGCGCCGCCGCTATCCGCGACGGCACGGCGCCCGAGCTGGTCTGGCTTCTGGAGCACCCACCCCTCTACACCGCCGGCACCAGCGCCAGGGACACCGAACTGCTCGATCCCGGCCCCTTCCCCGTCCACCGCACAGGGCGCGGCGGGCGCTACACCTATCACGGGCCAGGCCAGCGGGTGGCCTATGTCCTGCTCGACCTGGCCGCGCGCGGGCGCGACGTGCGCTGCTTCGTCCACGATCTGGAGGAATGGCTGGTTCGCACCCTGGCAGGCTTCGGGGTGACGGCGGAACGCCGCCCGGGCCGCGTCGGCCTGTGGGTCGCGCGCGGCGGCGAGCGCGAAGACAAGATCGCCGCCATCGGCGTCCGCGTGCGCCGATGGGTCACCTACCACGGCATCTCGCTGAACGTGACGCCCGACCTGTCCCATTTCCGCGCCATCGTGCCCTGTGGCATCGCCGAGCCGAACCTCGGCGTGACCTCGCTGGCCGATCTCGGCATTGCGGTTTCCATGGCACAGGTGGACGCCGCGCTGGCGCGCGAGTTCGACGGCGTCTTCGGCGCGGGCGGCACCGGGCGCTGCCGCCCGACGGCCTGACGCCGCTTCAAAACCATTTCGCCCGCCGTTGACAGCGGCCGCGCCAAGCCTCAATCTGCGCCACCTGCAATTGCGAATTAGTTGCAAATGGATCGATTGAGCACGCTGGAACTGCCCGCCCCGGTCAACGACGACGACCCGGATGCACCCGATACCGCCGCGCTCTCGGCCTGCACGGTCGCGGACCTGAACTTCTCCGAACAGCTTATCATCTGGGCCATGCGGCGCTGGCTTCACGAGCGGGTAGCAGCCGGCGAGCAGCCCGGCCTTTCACTCAGCCATTGCATAGAAGAGCCGCTGGTGACCGCCTGCGGCCTGGAACAGGGCGAACGCGCGGCCGTGGGCATCGCCGCCTTCATGACGCTTCTCTGCGCATCGTCACGCCAGGCGCGGCGCCTGCACCGGCTGGAATGCACGGGTGTCAGCGTCGACGAATGCCTGTTCCTGTCCATCATCGCGGCGCTACAGGCCGGCGACCGGTTCCTGGCGCAAGGCCGCTTGGTCTGGCTGATGCCCTCTCCCGTCGCGGCCATCGCCGAGCGCAACCTGCAGATGGCGGCAGACGCATTTACCGCTGGCGACCGGCATCTGCCGCAGCGCTTGGGCGGACACGCTTAGCCCCGCCTTTCCGTCGCATCTTACGGGTTGGCGGACGCGTCCAAGCCCCCTATAAGCACGCTCACGCATTCAGGTGAGCGATGAAACCATTGATTGACGGCTATCGGCGCTTCCGCGCCGGCGCGTGGCCGAACTACCGCGAGCTTTATCAGCGCTTGGCGGCCAGCGGCCAATCGCCCAAGACCATGATCATCGCCTGCGCGGATTCGCGCGTGGACCCGCAGATGATTTTCGATGCGGGCCCGGGCGAGCTGTTCGTCGCGCGCAACGTGGCCAACCTGGTGCCGCCCTTCGAGCGCGACGCGGCCTATCACGGCACAAGTGCCGCGGTGGAATTCGCCGTGCGGGTGCTGGAGGTGCGCGACCTGGTGGTGATGGGGCATGGGCTCTGCGGCGGCGTACGCGCGCTCCTGGAAGGCACCCCGGCCACGGGATCGGACTTCGTCTCCCATTGGGTCGACATGGCGCGGCCCGCGCGCGAACGCGCGATCGCCACCGGCGAGACGGGCGAGGAATTACAGCGCGCCTGCGAGCATGAGTGCGTGAAGCTGTCGCTGAATAACCTGCACTCGTTCCCCTGGATCGCCGAGCGTGTGGCCGCGGGCACGTTGCAGCTCCATGGCTGCTGGTTCGCGGTCTCCAGCGGACGTCTGATGCTGCTGGACGAAAACGGCCAGTTCGGGCCGCCCGCGGAAGGCGACGACTAGCCCTTCAGCGGCCGGGTCATATCCGCCGGCCGCACCCATTCGTCGAACTGCGCCTCGGTCAGATAGCCCAACTTCAGCGCGGCCGCCTTGAGGCTGATATCCTCGCGGTAAGCTTTGAGCGAAATCTGCGCCGCCTTCTCATAGCCGATATGAGGATTGAGGGCGGTCACCAGCATCAGTGAATTCTCCAGATGCCGCTTGATGCCCTTCTCATCGGGCTCGATGCCCCGCGCGCAGTGCTCGTCGAACGAGCGGCAGGCTTCGGCCAGCAATTCGATCGACTCCAGCACGTTGTGCAGGATGACCGGCTTGTAGACGTTAAGCTGGAAGTTTCCCTGTGAACCGGCGAAGGCCACGGCATGGTCGTTGCCGAAGACCTGAACCACCACCATGGTCAGAGCCTCGCACTGGGTCGGGTTGATCTTGCCGGGCATGATCGAGGAGCCGGGTTCGTTCTCCGGCAGGCGCAATTCCCCAAGCCCCGCGCGCGGGCCGCTGGCGTGCCAGCGCACGTCGTTAGCGATCTTCATCAAGGCGCCGGCCAGAACGCGCAACGCACCGCTGGCGGCGACCATGGCGTCGTGGGCCGACAAGGCCGCGAATTTATTGGGTGCGGAGACAAACGGCTTGCCCGTCTCCTTCGCGATCTGCTTGGCCGCCGTCTCGCCGAAGCGCGGATGGGCATTCAGGCCAGTGCCCACCGCCGTGCCCCCGATGGCCAGGGCATAGACGCCGCCCATCGCGGCTCGGATGCCGTCCATGGCCTGGTCCAACTGGGCGACCCAGCCCGAGATGGCTTGGCCGAGCGTGAGCGGCGTGGCGTCCTGCAAGTGAGTGCGGCCAACCATGACGATCTTGTCGAACGCCTTGGCCTTGGCATCCAGCGTGTCGCGCAGGGCCTTCACCGCGGGCAGTAGGCGGTTGTCCAACTCCTCGACCGTCGCGATGTGCATCGCCGTCGGGAACGTGTCGTTTGACGATTGGCTGTGGTTGACGTCGTCGTTGGGATGGACCGGCTTCTTCGAGCCGACCACACCGCCCGCCAACTGGATGGCACGGTTCGCGATCACCTCGTTGGCGTTCATGTTGGTCTGCGTGCCCGAGCCGGTTTGGAACACGACCAGCGGAAACTCGCCGTCCCACTTGCCGTCGATCACTTCCTGCGCCGCGCGGACGATCAGATCGACCTTCTCCTTCTGCAACTGAGCCAGTTCGCCGTTGGCCAGGGCCGCGCATTTCTTGAGGATGCCGAGCGCCCGGATGACGGGCCGGCCCCAGCGGAAGCGCGGGATGCCGATGGGGAAGTTCTCGCGCGAGCGTTCGGTCTGCGCGCCCCACAGATGGCTCGTCGGCACCTGGACGTCGCCCAGCGCGTCTTCCTCGGTGCGGAAGCCGTCCTTCTCGGCCATGGGCGCCTCTCCTTAGACCAAACTCGGGTATTTCGGCTCGTAAAGGTGACTGCGGATGAAGGCTTCCATGTCCTTCGGCTTGGCCACCCGTGCCAAGCCCCGGGCGAAGATGGTCTCGGCCACCTTGATCGCGGCCTTCACCTCGGTTTCGAAGATGCCCGACTGCGGCGGATAGAGCGATCCCGCATCCAGCTCGGCCTGGGTCACGTTTTCAGCCACCCCCCGCGCGGCGGCGATGAACATCTCATCGGTCACACGCGTGGCCTCGGTCGCCAAAACCGCCAGACTGACCGCAGGGAAGACATAGACGTTGTTGCCCTGGCCGGGGACCAAAAGCTTGCCGCCGAACCGCACGGGCCCGAACGGTACGCCCGACGCGAATAACGCGCGCCCCTCCGACCATTTGTAAGCTTCCTCGGCGGTGCATTCGGCATGATCGGTCGGGTTCGACAGGGCGAAAATCACCGGATGCTTGTTGAGGCGGGCCATGGCCTCGATGACCTTCTGATTGAACGCCTTGGCCTTGGTGCTGACGCCGATCAGGATCGTCGGCTTCAGCGACTCGATAGCCGCGACCAGATCGGTGACCGGCGCATGGTCATGGGCATAGCGCTGCTGAAAATCCAACACGTCCTTGCGGCTGGAAACGATCAAGCCATTGATGTCGAACAGCGAGATGCGTGCACGCGCATCTTTCTCGGACAATCCATCCAGCATCATGGCGGTGACGATCAGGTCGGCGATGCCCACCCCGGCCGAACCGCCGCCCAGGAACAGGACGCGGTGGTCCGACAGCTTGTTCTTGGTCACGCGCAAGGCGCCCATCAGACCGGTCAACGCGGCGCCGGCCGTGCCCTGGATGTCGTCGTTGTAGCAACAGACCTTGTCGCGGTAACGCGCGAGCAGGCGCACGGCATCCACGCCAGCCCAGTCTTCAAAGTGAATGCAACATTTCGGAAAGACCTCCTGCACGGCTTGGACGAATTCCTCGACGAACTCGTCCACCTGCTCCTTCGGCACGCGGTGCTGCCGCAGCCCCATGTAGAGGGGGTCGGCCAGAAGCGTTTCGTTGTCGGTGCCGAAGTCGATCGCCATGGGCATCAGCGCGCTGGGCGGAATGCCAGCGCAAGCCGTATAGAGCTGCAGCTTACCGATGGCTATGCCCATGCCGTTGGCGCCCAGATCGCCCAGGCCCAGAATGCGCCCACCGGAAGTCGCGCAGATGAAGCGCACGTCCTTCTCCGGCCAGTTGCGCAGCGTCTCCTTCACCTTGCCCTTGCGGTCGATCGACAGATACATGCCGCGCGCGCGGCGAAACAGGTGATCGAACTTGAGGCACGCCTCGCCCACCGTGGGGGTGTAGACGATGGGCATGAAGCGCGCGGGGTCCGACATCAGGACGCGGTAGAACAGCGTCTCGTTCCGATCCAAGAGGCCCAGCAGATAGATGTAGCGCTCGATATCGAGCGTCTTCGCGCCCATGTGCTGGAGCACGCGCTGGAGCTGGGTTTCCTCTGTCTCCGGCGTGGGCGGCAAAAGTCCCACCAGGCCCAAGGCCTCGCGCTCCGCCAGCGTGAAAGCAGAGCCCTTGTTCAGGCGGGTATCGGAAAGCAGTTCCGCGCCGCGCTTGGTGGTCTTGGTATCAGCCATTCTCACGCTCCCGATGTTCAGAGCGCACACTGTGGCCCGCCACTGTTAAGGAGGCAATCTCAACCCAGGGTCGCACACGAAAGATTGCGCTCAGTGATACCCGATATGCGCCTTGGCCTTGCCGCGAAAGACCCAATAGTGACCGGCCCCCACTGAGTGGTCCGTTTAGAATGTTAGTTGAGCATCGGTTGCTCGACCAGTGTTGAGCTTGGCCGGCCGGGCGCCCGGCAACGAGGCTGGTGAGGCCGGCCAGCTCAACACCTCCGGCGCCGGGGGCT
>JAPLOM010000021.1 GCA_026400755.1 Alphaproteobacteria bacterium | reverse complement strand
GGCCCAGCCGTCGATGCGCAACCGGCGCGCGGTTTCGGGCGGCGTCCCTATCGGCACGAACAGACGCCGGGCCGGCTCGGGATCGGGCAGCGCCTGCAGAACGGTTTCCATCGCCAGGGTGAAGCCGGTGGCGGGCTCGCCCGCGCCAACGGTCTCGCCGGCGCCCTTGGCGCGGCGTGCGAAGGGCGCGCCCGCGACATAGCGCCCGCCCCGCCCCAGCTCGCCCCGCACGCCCGGGACGAACAGCGAGAAGCTGACGCCCGTGTGATATTCAAAGCCCCGATTCTCGACCGGATCGACGGTCAGGTCGAGCGCGGGAATCTCGGCGCGGACGAGGCGCACCACCTCGGACAGATGGTTGGCTTCGGCCTTTACCGGACGCGGAAGGTCGAGCTTCTGAAGCGCGGCCAGCGCCTGATCGGCGGGACCCGCTGCGGCCAACAGGGCACCGAAAAGCTTGGCGTGGGAACCGGCGGCCATCGCCACGCGGGCGGCATCTTTATGGTCCAGTGCATCACGCAGATCTTCGGCGCTGCCAGCTTTGTCCATCCCAAGAGCGGAGACCAAAGCCGGCACCAGGCGCGGCGAAGTCAGGTCGACCGATAGATCATTGACCCCGAAAGCACCCAGCGCCTCGGCGGCCATGGCAATCACCTCCGCATCGGCCTCGGCCGAAGCCGCGCCAATCAACTCCACGCCGACTTGGCCCAATTGCCGCTCGGGCACGAGCTGGCTGCCGCGCACGCGCAAGACCTCGCCCGCGTAGGACAGGCGCAAGGGGCGCGGGGCGCCGGCCAGCCGCGTGGCGGCGATGCGGGCGATCTGAAGCGTGATGTCCGCGCGCACGCCCATCATGCGCTGGGACACCGGGTCCATCAGGCGAAATGTCTGGCTGCCCATGGCCGCGCCGGAGCCGGCCAACAGGCTCTCCTCGAACTCGACCAGCGGCGGGCGCACGCGCTCGTAGCCGTGCGCGGCGAACTGCGACAGCAGCGCCTCCACAACACGCGCCTCATGGGCGGCCTCCGGCGGCAGGACATCGCGCAGGCCTGCGGGCAAGAGCGCGTTGGTTGCTTTCTCGGCCATGGTCGTCACAGTTCGGGGAACCGCACCGAGCCACGATGGGGCCCTGCGGTAACTCGCTTAATTAACCGTTTTCGGCCTCGTCGGCAAACAGATTTGGCTTCTCCCCCAGGCCTTTAGGCAACCTCCAAGACTGGCTTGCCCAGCACATCCATGCGCGGCTTGATGCCCAGGCCTGGGGCCGTGGAGGCTGCCATCTTGCCCTGCTCGCGCTTGGGCGCCCCCTCGGCGGTGGAGACCGTGACGTAACTGTTGAAGTCCGTCGCGGCCAGGCGCAGCTCTTCCGGCGTCGAATGCGCGAAGTGCGCGATGGCCGCCGTGGTGACGTCGCTGCCCCAGCTGTCCTCCAGGATCATGGCGATGCCCAGATGCACGCACAGGTCGCGAATCTGCTTGGCCTTGGTCAGGCCGCCGACCTTGGAGATCTTGATGTTGATGCAGTCGGCCGCGCCGTCCTGGTGCAGGCGAAGCAGCATGTCGATGCCGTCGATATTCTCGTCGAGGATGAAGGGATGGTTCGTGCGGCGGCGGATAGCCACCGATTCTTCGTAGGACAGGCAAGGCTGCTCGATATAGACGTCCACGTCGTGCACCGCGCGCACAACCCGCGCCGCTTGGTGCATCAGCCAGCCCGTGTTGGCATCAGCGACCAGAGTGTCGCGCGGTTGCAACTCTGCCCGCGTCGCGCGGATGCGCTCGATATCGTCATCGGGATTGCCGCCGACCTTGAGCTGGAACTTCTTGTAGCCCTCGCCGCGATACTGGCGCACACGCGCGGCCATCTTCTCCGGCGCGTCCTGTGAGATGGCGCGATACAGATCGACGGTCTCGCCAAAGCGCCCGCCCATCAGCACGCAGACCGGCTGGCCCGAGACATGACCCAGGATGTCCCAACAGGCCATGTCCAGCGCACTTTTCACGTAAGGGTGCCCCTTCAGCGCGGCATCCATCGTGCGGTTGATGGCGCCGATCTGGCGCGGGTCCGCGCCGATGAGATGCGGCCCCAGTTCCTGGATGCCCACGCGCGCGCCGGCCGCGAAGGCCGGCAAATAGAACGGCCCCAACGGGCAAACCTCGCCCCAGCCCGTGACGCCCGCGTCGGTCTCGATGGAAACGACGGTGCTGTCGAACACCGACACCGACTTTCCGCCGGACCAGTTGTAGCGGCCTTCGTGCAACGGCAGCTCGACGCGATAGGCACGGATGCGCTTGATCTTCACCGGAATCCCCCTGAGCCGAAGGTCTGGAAAAACGGCCTGGACCTTAGCAAAAAGGTCCCCGGTCCGCCACGCGCAGGGGCTTTGTCAGTTCAGGATGCGTGCCTTGGGAAACCAGATTTCCGCGGTCGTACCCACATCCTTCACGCTGTCGATCCGGATGGCGCCGCCATGGAGTTCCATCAGGCGCTTGCTGATAGCCAACCCCAGGCCGGTTCCTTCGTAGCCACGCGCATGGCTGTCGTCGCCCTGCCAGAACGGCTCGCCGACGCGGGACAACTGGTCCGCCGCAATGCCGACGCCTGTGTCGGAAACCGACAAAGTCACGTCGCCCGCCGGATCGCGAGAGGTCGAGATGACCACGGTGCCGCCGGAACGCGTGAATTTCACCGCGTTGGAAAGGAGGTTGAGCACGACCTGCTTGACCGCCCGCTGATCGGCGCGGATCGCCGGCATCGTGTGATCCAGGCGCTTCACGATGTTGACGCCGCCGTCGCGCGCGCGGCAGGCGACAATGGCGAGGCAGGATTCGGCGACCCTGCCCAGAGACATCTTCTCGTCCATCAGGTTGTAGCGGCCCGCCTCGATCTTCGACATATCGAGCACGTCGTTGATCAGATCGAGAAGGTGACTACCGCTGTCGTGAATGAGCTTCGCGTAATCCTGGTAGGTTTCGAGAGAAGCCGCCGTGCCCGGATCGTCGCGCATGATCTCGGCCAGGCCAAGGACGCCGTGAAGCGGCGTGCGAAGCTCGTGACTGATATTGGCGAGGAACGCCGACTTCGACCGATTGGCCGCCTCGGCGGCATCCTTGGAGAGGATCAGCTCGCTCTCGCGATTCTTCAAGGCCGTTATATCCGTCTGCAGGCTGATCAGCCCCCCTCCAGGAGTCCGCCGCTCGGAGAATTGCATCCACCGTCCGCCCGCCATGCGTCGGATAATAGGTTCGCTCGGGCTACGGAAGCTCCTGAGACGGTCTTGGACAAACGCTTCCTTATCCATTCCCGGCGGAAGCTGGCACGATTCCCCCCGCTCGACCGAGGCGCGAAGTACGTCTTCGTACTTCACCCCTGGCCGGTGCATGTCCGCGATGTCCGGGTAGAACTCGAGGTAGCAGCTGTTGGCGACCACGAAACGGTCCTGACCGTCGTAGACCACGATGCCCTCGGAACTGCTTTCGATAGCCTCGACCAGAAGCTGTTCGGCTTGCCGCTCGCGGCGCATGGCGTCGAGGCGTCCTTCCTCCGCGCGCTTCCGCTCGGTGACATCGATATAGAGCGCCACGAACCCGCCGCCCGGCAGCGGACGGTCGCGGACCTCGATCACCGTCCCGTCCGGACGCTTCCTCTCGAACCGGCGGTGTTCCACGCGCTTGAGGGATTCCATACGCGCGTGGACCAGGTCCTCGATGTTGCTATCGGTCCCGAACTCGCCAAGCTTCGCGCCATACCGGACGATGTCCTCGAAGAGAACGCCCGGCCGCATGAGCGATGGCGGAAGACGGAAGAGGTCGATGAATTTCTGGTTCCAGGCGACCATCCGAAGATCGCCGTCGACCATGGCGATCGCCTCGCTCATGTTCTCGAACGTCGCTTCCAGGTGTGCGGTTTCGCGCCGGAGCGCCGCTTCGATCTGACGGAGACTTCCGGGTTGGTGCCGAAACCGAAAAAGGTTCCGCAAGATGTCGAATAGAGCGCGCCACGGCTTCGCCAGAAGCGCGTTCGGCTTAGGCAGAAACTCGAATCCCCTGTCCACCGCGACAGCCCCTAGTTGCCCACCTCGTTGTCGTTGAAGGGCAAAAAGGTGCAAGACACTTATGGCCGCGGACTTCCTAGGTTTTTAGGGGGTCAGTGGCGCAAAACACCCTGAAGGGCGGTGCGATCAGCCCAAAACACGCATCTCGGGAAAGCGCGCCTCGACCGTATGGTGACGCTACGGTGAACGTAAGACTCAGAAGGATAACAATCTGACCTGCACAATGCCGGGCAAGGCGCGCAGTCGCGCCAGGGCGTCGTCAGACATGCGTTCGTCGACGCCCAGAAGCGCAAGCGCGCCACCGCCCTTGGCCTGGCGGCCGAGGTTGAACGTGGCGATGTTGACCCCACCCTCGCCAAGGAGCGTGCCGATGCGCCCGATCGTGCCCGGCGTGTCTTGGTTACGGATATAAACCATGTACGGCATGACCTCGGCCTCGACCGGAATATCCTCGATCCGCACGATGCGCGGGCGCCCGCCGCCGAACAGCGTGCCAGCCACCGACTGCCGGCCGTCGGCCGTCTCGACCGAGAGCGACACCAGCGTCTGGTATTCTTCGTCCTGGTCGCGCACGACTTCCTTCACCTCAATACCGCGCGAGCGCGCGATGACGGGCGCATTCACCATGTTGACGGCGTCAAGCAACGGGGTCAGCAGGCCCTGGAGCAACATGGCGGTCAGCGGCCGCGTGTTTAGCTCCGCCACGTGCCCCGCATACTCGACCGTCGCGGATTTGAGGCCCGACTGAACGAGCTGCCCCACGAAGCCGCCGATCTGACCGGCCAACGTCATGTAGGGGCGAAGCTTGACGGCATCTTCCGCGCTGACCGACGGCATATTGACCGCACTGGTCACGGCACCCGTTAGCAGAAAGTCCGACATCTGCTCCGCGATCTGGACGGCCACGTTCTCCTGCGCCTCGGCCGTGGAAGCGCCAAGGTGGGGCGTCGCCACCACGTTCGGATGGCCGAACAGGGCGTTTGACTTCGCGGGCTCGACAGCGAATACGTCCAGCGCCGCACCGGCGACGCGGCCATCGTCGAGCGCGGCCTTCAATTCGTCCTCGACCACCAGGCCGCCGCGGGCGCAGTTGATGATGCGCACGCCCGGCTTCATCAAAGCGATCGACTTGGCGCCGATGATACCGCGGGTCGAATCGGTCAGCGGCACGTGGAGCGTGATGAAGTCCGCGCGCTTGAACAGATCCTCCAGCGACACGGCCTCGATGCCCAGCACCGCCGCGCGCGCCGGCGATAAATACGGGTCGTAACCGACCACCTTCATCTTCAAGCCTTGCGCACGGTCGGCCACAATGGAGCCGATATTGCCGCACCCGATGACACCCAGCGTCTTGCCGGTCAGCTCGACACCCATAAAGCGGCTTTTTTCCCACTTTCCGGCCTGGGTCGAGCGGTCGGCGGATGGAATCTGCCGCGCCAGCGCGAACAGAAGAGCCAGCGCGTGCTCGGCGGTCGTGACGGAATTTCCGTGCGGCGTATTCATCACGACGATGCCGCGCGCGGTCGCGGCGGGCACATCGATATTGTCCACGCCGATGCCCGCGCGGCCGATAATCTTGAGGCCCTTGGCCACGGCCAAGACGTCGGCGGTCACTTGCGTGGACGAGCGCACGGCCAGGCCGTCGTAATCGCCGATCACGGCGGCGAACTGCTCGGGCGTCAGGTCGGTGCGCACGTCGGCCTCGATACCGCGCGCGGCAAACACGCGCGCGGCCTTGGCGCTCAGCTTGTCGGCGATCAGAACCTTGGCCATGTCACGCCGCCTCCGCCCGCACAGAGGCATAGGCCCAGTCGAGCCATGGCAGCAAAGCCTCGACATCGCCCCGATCGATGGTGGCGCCGCCCCAGATACGCAGGCCCGGCGGCGCCGAGCGGTAGGCGCCGATATCGAGCGCCACGCCCTCGGCCTCCAGCAGTACCGTCATGCGCTTGAGCATCTCGGCCTGGCGCGGTTTCGGCAGGCTCGCGAACAGAGGTTCCTTTACCTTGAGGCAGATCGACGTGCAGGAACGCGTGGCGGAATCCTCCGCCAGGAAAGCCGCCCAATCGCTCCGCCCGACCCATGCGGCCACGGTGGCAAGATTGGCCTCCGAACGCGCGATCAGCGCATCCAACCCGCCGATGCCTTCCGCCCATTTCAGCCCGTCGAGCGCATCCTCGACGCACAGCATGGAGGGCGTGTTGATCGTCTCGCCGCGGAAAATACCTTCGTCCAGCTTGCCGTCCTTGGTCAGGCGAAACAGTTTGGGCAGCGGCCAGGTCGGCGTGTGGCTTTCCAGGCGTGTGGCGGCGCGCGGCGAGATCGCCAGCATGCCGTGCTGCCCTTCCCCACCCAGTACCTTCTGCCAGGACCACGTGACGGCATCGAGCTTGTCCCATGGCAGATGCATGGCGAAAGCCGCCGAGGTCGCATCGCAGATAGCCAGGCCGTCTCGTCCAGGCGCGAGCCAAGACGCGTCCGGCACGCGCACGCCCGAGGTCGTGCCGTTCCAGGTGAACACCACGTCGCGGTCGGCCGCGACCTGGCCGAGGTCCGGCAGCTTGCCGTAGTCGGCCTCGAACACACGCACGTCGGACAAGCGCAGCGCCTTCACAACGTCGGTCACCCAGGTCTTGCCAAAGCTTTCCCACGCCAGCATGTCGACGCCGCGCGCGCCGAGCAGAGACCACAGCGCAAGCTCGACGGCGCCCGTGTCCGATGCCGGTACGATGGCCAGGCGCCAGTCGGCGGGCATGCCGAGAATGTCGCGCGAGCGGGTGATCACCTCGGCGAGGCGCGCTTTCGGCGCGGCGGCGCGATGGGAACGGCCGAGC
>JAPLOM010000013.1 GCA_026400755.1 Alphaproteobacteria bacterium | reverse complement strand
TACGTCGCGCCGCCAGACTCAGCCAAAACCTTCGTGATCGCCGCCGTCAGTGACGTCTTGCCGTGGTCAACGTGGCCAATCGTCCCCACATTGCAGTGCGGCTTCGTACGCTCAAACTTCGCCTTCGCCATGTTCCCGACTTCCCTAGCTGGCGTTAACGTCTCGTTTCAAACCCGGGCCGCCCGTCAGGGCATCGGCCCGAGCCACATTCTTCGTCTTCGTCGCTCCAATCGCAGGCTGGAGCGGGTGATGGGAATCGAACCCACGTCTCCAGCTTGGAAGGCTGGAGCTCTACCATTGAGCTACACCCGCGCTTCCATCCCGTATCGCGCCTTCCCCGATGCCTGGTTGGTGGAGGGGGTTGGATTCGAACCAACGTAGGCGTGCGCCAACGGATTTACAGTCCGTCCCCTTTAGCCACTCGGGCACCCCTCCGCATCAGTCCAATGGCCATTCGAGGCGGCGGACCCGCGACCGTGACCTGATTTCTCTCCGTATCTCGGTGAAAGACGCAAACAGCCGTAGTGACGTCACATCTTGTGAATGCGACGCCGCACGGCTCGCTTAAGCGCCAAATTTCGTGGCATAATAAGAACCAGCATGAGCCGACGCAAGCCCTTAAAAACCAAGAACTATCCACATTGCATGCGTCTGGTGGTCACCCGGGACACCCTGGCCGAACTGGCGCCGCCCCCAGGCGCGCCCCAGCCCGAAATCATGGGGCGGGAAGAGATCGACCGTCTGCTGCCCCCCGGCGTCGTCCATCAGGGTATTGGACTACGCGCCGAGCCTTTGCCGGAGCAGGATTTGACCTCTCTCCTGGCGGCGTCCGGCCCGGATGCCATCTTCGTGATCTTAGACCGGGCCAACGACCCCCATAATGTAGGGGCGGTATTGCGCTCCGCCGCCGCCTTTGGGGCCATGGCGGTGATCCTGCCTCGGGATCATGCCCCGTCCGTCACGGGCACCTTGGCCAAGGCCGCCTCGGGCGCCCTGGAGCTAGTCCCCCTGGTCATGGTGACCAACCTGGCCCGGGCCCTGGACGAGATGAAGGAGGCCAATGTCTGGTGCGTCGGCTTGGCCGGCGAGGCGGACAAGCCACTAGACGCCATCGACCTTAAGGGCCGGGTCGCCCTGCTGGTCGGGGCCGAAGGAGCCGGGTTGCGCCGCCTGACCCGCGAGGCCTGCGACTTTCTGGCGCGCCTGCCGACCGACGGGCCGGTGGCCGACCTGAACATGTCGAACGCGGCCGCGATCGCCCTCTACGAGGCCACCCGCCAGCGGCGGGCGGCCAAGACCGGCTGATTCAGCGCCAGGTCTTCTCCGCTCGATCGTAGGAGCCCACGCGCAGATCGGACTTGGCGGCGATCAGCGCCGACTTCTTGATTTTTAAGCTCGGCGTGCGCGGGAACTCGGTGACGTATTCCAGGTAGCGCGGGATTTTGAATTTCGCGAGGTTCTTCTCGCAGTGGGCAACCACCTCTTCGGGCGTCACGTCCTTGGCCGTCTTGCCCGGCGTCAGCAGCAGATACGCCTTCACCTCTTCGCCGCGTAGCTCGTCCGGTACGGGCAGCACCGCTGCCTCCATGACGCCGTCCACGCCGCGCAGGACGCCCTCGACCTCGACCGCCGAGACGTTCTCGCCGCTGCGCTTCACCATGTCCTTGATGCGGCCCAGGTAATAGAGCCAGCCGTCGGGATCGTGGCGCGCCGTGTCGCCGGTGCGGAACCAGCCGCCCGGATAGAACGATTTGGCGTTGGCTTCGGGCTTGTTGAAATAGCCCTGCAGGATGCCGGCGCCGCGGAGGCACAACTCGCCCACCTCGCCGCGCGGCACGGGATTGCCCTCGGCGTCAGCCACCATGGCCTCGCGGAACGCGACCGGCGTGCCGACGGTGCCGGAGCCGGTCATGTGATCGGCTTCCATCGGCACATAGATCGCGCAGCCCACCTCGGTCATCGAGAAGCCCTGGCGCGCGAGGCAGCCGTAGCGCTTTTCGTACCAGCGGTAATTTTCACGCCTATGGCTGTAGGCGGACATGACGATCAGGTCGTTGTCCTTATCGTCCGGAGATTCCGGCTGCTTGGAGACGACCTCGGGGAAGTTGCAATAGTTGATCTTGAACTGCTTCAGCCAGCCCAAGAAGCGCGAGGCGCTTTGCTTGCGCGCGACGTAAAGGGTCGCGCCCTGGAAGATCGTGACCAGGCACAGCCACTGGCCGTCGACGTAATAGAACGGCTGGGCCAGAAGAATGCGCTTCAGCTTGTCCTGAAACTGCGCCGCGCCGACGCGGCCGAAGGTGAGCCAATAGCGCTGCGGCTGCATGGCGCCCTTGGGCATGCCCGTGGTGCCCGAGGTGTATTGGATGTTCATCAGGTCGTCGAGAACGGGCTCTTTCGCCGGCGTGAAGTTCTCGGTGCCTGACGCCATGACGGTTTCCCAGCGGAGCGGGTAACCCGGCACGTCCGCGCCCACCATGATGACGCGGTCCTTGGGCACGGGATGAGTCTCCATGCCTTCCAAGGTCGGCAGAAGCTCGTGGCTCATCACGAGATACTCGGCCTTGCCGTCCGAGAGCATGTAGTTCAACTCGCGCGGCGTGTAGTTGTAGTTGATGGCCACCGTGACGGCACCGAGCCGCGCCAGCGCCAGCCACGTGGTGGGATACACGTCGGACGTGTAGACCATGATGCCGACATGAGTGCCGTGCTTGATGCCCAGTTTGGCGAAGGCCGAGGCCAGCTTGCGCGTGCGCGCCTCGAGCTCGCGGTAGCTCACCGTCACGTCGTCGTCGAAGAAGTACAGCGCCGGCTGGTCGCCGTACTTTTCCGCGGCGCTTTTCAGCAGCGCGCCGACATTGGCCGGCAGCTTCTCCCGCTCGATGCGCCGCATCAACTTTTCGGATTCGTATTCCTGGAACGGGCGCGCGGGAGCGCTGTCGGGACTCATTGGGACCTCAGGAGGCGCGGGGCTTGGGGGAATAGTCTGCGAGACGCCAAATCTGGCTCTTGATCTTGTCGACGATGGCGCCGTTGGCCTCGGTCTGGCGGCGGATCTCGACCCACTCCGGATCGACGCGGAAGCCGGCCCAGGTTTTCTCCATGTGGGCCATGTCGTCCCACTCGAGGATGTAGTGCAACTCGGAGGTGTCGCCGACCACGGGCTCCCAGAAGCCCACGACGCGGAACTTGTGTTTCGCGAACATGGTCATGGTCTTTTCGCGAAAGCGCTTGCCGACCTCGGGCATGCGCCCAGGCGCCGCCACATAGACGCGATACTCATAGATCATCGCCACCTCCAGGGTTCCGCCGCCCGAGGGCCCGGACAGCGCGGGAAAATTGCCGTCCGGCTTCGCTTCCTGTCAACGGCTGGCCATCGCATGGCACGCTTCGTTTCCAGGGTGGCGCGGCGCTTGTATACTCCCAGCCATTCACGGGCTGGCATAGCTCAGTTGGTAGAGCACCTGATTTGTAATCAGGGGGTCGCGGGTTCGAATCCTGCTGCCAGCACCATTTCCTTCTCAGCGCGGTTTCTTCGTCAGAACGTAGTGCGCCGCGCCGGGCGTGCCGGTGTATTCCGCCATCTCATAGCCGAGGGCGGGCAGGTCGAGGCCCCTCAAGAGATGCTCTCCTGCCCCAAGAAGAACCGGGCTCACGGCGAGATGCATCTCGTCGACCAGGCCGGCTTCGAGATATTGGCGAACGGTGTTGACGCCGCCACCGAGTCTGACATCCCGGCCCTTGGCGGATGCCTTGGCTTTGTCGAGCGCCGAGCGAATTCCATCCGTCACGAAATGGAAGACCGTGCCACCCTCCATCGTGATGGGCTTACGGGCATGGTGGGTCAACACGAAGACATCCGAATGGTAGGGCGGGTTCTCGCCCCACCAGCCTTTCCAGCTTTCGTCGGGCCAGCCGCCTCGTACGGGGCCGAACATGTTGCGCCCGAGAATCCAGGCGCCGACGTTCTCGAATCCGCGCGCGGCGAAATCGTCATCTACGCCGGTGGTCCCTGATTCCTGGCCGAACATCTTTCGGAATGTGCGCGTGGGCACGAACCACGTGTGCAGGCCCATGCCGCCCACGCCCAACGGATTATCCAGCCCCTGGTGCGGACCAGCGCCGAAGCCGTCGAGCGACAGCGAGAAGCAGTTCACGCGAAGCTTGGACATATGCGTTTCTCTCCGCCGTTTCGACTTGCCCGTCCATGAGCCAGGCGCCGCTATTTGCACCCAGTTTCAATGTCAGGCAAGCCTTGGCACGCTTCGCCGTTCTCCGGGTTGCGCGCGGTTCCGAACCGCCCTACGCTTTTTAGGTGGATTGGCCTAAACGACGCAGCCGTGGAGAGCGCCCATGTTCAGCCTACCATCCGACCGCGAGATCAAGGACCGGTTCGAGCGGCTGGGCTATGTCGCGCCGATCCGCATCATCTCGGAAGACGACGCGGCAGCCTGCCGGGTGGAGTTGGAGGCCTTCGAGCGCGCCCATCCCGACGAAGTCGGCCTGATCGATATGAAGGCCAACCTCTTGTTCCGCTGGATCGACCGGCTGACCCGCAACGAGACGCTGATGCGCGCGATGGAGCCGCTGATCGGTCCCAACGTGATGTGCGAGAACGTGGGCTTCCGCAACAAGGCGCCCGACAACAAAACCTACGTCTCGTGGCACCAAGACACGGTCTATCTGAAGTTCGAACCGCGCATCATCACCTGCTGGCTGGCGCTGACGCCCGCCACGGTCGAGAACGGTTGCCTCAAGATCATCCCCGGCTCCCACAAGTGGGGCGACATGCCCCACAAAGAGAAGGTCGATCCCTACAGCATGCTGACGCGCGGCCACTACGTCTCGACCGAGTTCGACAAGTCGGGCGCTACCTATCTGACGTTGAAGGCAGGCGAAGGCATCCTGATCGACACCGCCGTGCTGCACGCCTCCGACCCCAACCTGACCCAGGACCGGCGCATGGGAATGCTGATCGATATGGTGCCGGCCAGCGGCGTGAAGCTGAACGGCCGCGAGTCCGCCATGCTGGTGCACGGCCACGACGAATGGGACCATTTCGACCACGAAATCCTGCCGGCAGAGGATTTCGGCGACGCCGAACGCGAACGGCATCGCAAGGCGGTGGAAGCCGTGACGGCAACCTTCTACGCCGGCTCCGACCGCACGCCGGAAGCCCTCACCGGCAAGCCGCGGAACCAAGTCTAATTCAGAACAGCCCTTCGATCTGACCCTTGTCGTTGATGTAGATCGAGTTGGCGGCCGGCACGCGCGGCAGGCCGGGCATCGTCATCACCTCGCCGCAGACTGCGACCAAGAATTCGGCGCCGCCCGACAAGCGCAATTCGCGGATCGGCACGATGTGGTCCGTGGGTGCGCCCTTCGCGTTCGGGTCGGTCGAAAAGCTGTACTGGGTCTTGGCCATGCAGATCGGGTAATTGCCGAAACCGGCCTTCTGATATTCGGCGAAGCGGTCCTTGACCGTCTTGTCGGCCGTGATGTCCTTGGCGCGGTAGATGCGCTGGGCGATCGTGCGCGCCTTGTCCCACAGCGGCATGTCGTCGGGGTACAGAACGCGGAAGTCCGCCTTGCCCGCCTCGACCGTCTCCACCACGGTGCGCGCCAGCGCTTCGGTGCCCTTGCCGCCCTCGGCCCAATGGGTGCAGGGCACGACCTTCACGCCGAGACCCGCGCAGATCTCCTCGATCACCTTGATCTCGGCATCGGTGTCCGAGACGAAGCGGTTGATGGCCACGATCGCGGGCACGCCGAAGCCCTGCACGTTCTCCACATGGCGCGCCAGGTTGGCGGCACCGGCACGGAGCGCGTCGAGATTCTCTTTGCCCAGGTTCGCCTTCTCGACGCCGCCGTGCATCTTGAGCGCGCGCACGGTGGCCACGATGACGGCGGCCGAAGGCTTGAGGCCCGTCTTGCGGCACTTGATGTCGAAGAACTTCTCGGCGCCCAGATCGGCGCCAAAACCGGCCTCGGTCACGACATAGTCGGCCAGCTTCAGCGCGGTCTTGGTCGCCAGCACCGAATTGCAGCCATGGGCGATGTTGGCGAACGGCCCGCCATGGACGAAGGCCGGGTTGTTCTCCAACGTCTGCACCAAATTCGGCATCAGCGCGTCCTTCAGCAAGACGGCCATAGCACCCGCGCCCTTCAGCTCCTCCGCGCGTACGAAGCGACGGTCGCGCGTCTGGCCGACGATGACGTTGCCCAAGCGCTTCTGCAGATCAGCCAAGCCGGTCGACAGGCAGAAGATGGCCATCACCTCGGATGCGACAGTGATGTCGAAGCCGTCCTCGCGCGGGAATCCGTTGGCCGTGCCGCCCAGCGAGTTCACGATCGAGCGCAAGGCGCGATCGTTCATGTCCAGGCCCCGGCGCCAGGTGACGCGGCGCGCGTCGAGCTCCAGCTCGTTGCCCCAATAGATGTGGTTGTCGATCAGGGCGGCCAGAAGATTATTGGCCGCGCCGATGGCGTGCAGGTCCCCAGTGAAATGAAGATTGATCTCTTCCATCGGCACGACCTGGGCATAGCCGCCGCCGGCCGCGCCACCCTTCACGCCGAAGCACGGACCCAGGCTCGGCTCGCGCAGGCAGATGGCGGCCTTCTTGCCGATGCGGTTGAGCCCGTCGCCAAGACCCACGGTGGTGGTCGTCTTGCCCTCGCCCGCGGGCGTGGGCGAGATGGCGGTGACCAGGATCAGCTTGCCATCGGGCCGGTCTTTCAGCCCTTCGATGAAATCGAGCCCGATCTTGGCCTTGTCGTGGCCATAGGGGTGCAGCGCTTTTTCGGGGATGCCCAGTTTCGCGCCAATCTCGGCGATCGGCTTCATACGCGCGTCGCGCGCGATCTCGATATCGCTTCTTACCGCGGCCATGGCGTCGCCCCCTCGGATGCCGACGCCCGCGAACCGGCCGTCTTTCGGCTCCCCACATTCGGTCGAACGGCCTACACGAGTTTGGTAACCCTGACAACGGGGCCACTGTGCAGCGCAAAAGCGCGACGAGTTGACCGGCCCGCGCGCGCGCTTCCATAGTCGACGAAACTCGATACGGGGGCGCTCTATGAAGACCCATGCGCGCGTGGTCATCGTCGGCGGCGGCATCGCGGGCTGCAGTCTTCTTTACCATCTGACCAAACGCGACTGGCGCGACGTCGTCCTGATCGAAAAAGCCGAGCTGACGTCGGGTTCCACCTGGCATGCAGCGGGCCTGACACCGCATTTCGAAGTCGGCCTGAATCTGAGCCGTATTCACAAATACTCGACCGAGCTCTATGAGCGGCTGGAGGCGGAAACAGGCCAGGCTACGGGCTTTCACAAAGTGGGCTCCATCCGCCTCGCGAAGACCAAAGGCCGGGTGGATCAATTCAAGCATCTGGCCGGCCAGGCCAAGAATATCGACCTGCCCTTCCAGGTCCTGACGCCGCAGGAGATCAAGCAGCACCACCCCCTGATCGACTTGAAGGGCGTCATCGCCGCTGCGCACACGCCGGCCGACGGGTATGTCGATCCCTCCAGCGTTACGCACGCCCTGGCCAAGGGCGCGCGCGACGGCGGCGCCGAAATCTATCGCCATACCAAAGTCACGGGGATGCACCGAACGCCGTCTGGAGAATGGGTGGTCGAAACCGACAAAGGTTCGATCCGCTGCCAAATCCTGGTGAACGCGGCCGGCACCTGGGCGCGCGATGTCGGCAAGATGACCGGTCGCAACCTGCCCATCGTTTCGATGGAGCACCAATACCTCGTGACGGAGAACATCCCCGAGGTGATCGAATACGGCCGCGAGTTCCCAGTCCTGCGCGACCCTGATGCGTCCTTCTATATGCGCCAGGAAAACAAAGGCGTGATCTTCGGCCCCTACGAACCGGAAGGCCGGCCATGGGCCGTGGACGGCATCCCGGCCCAGTTTGGCGCGGATCTTTTGCCGCCCGACATCGACCGCATCGAAGCCATCGTGGACATGGCGATAGAGCGTGCTCCGATGCTGGCCAAAGCCGGTATCAAACGCGTGGTCAACGGCCCCATACCTCACACGCCCGATGGCAACCCGTTGATCGGCCCCGTGGCGGGCCTGCCCGACTATTGGTGCCAATGCGGCTTCAGCGTCGGCATCGCCCAGGGCGGCGGCGCGGGCAAGTATCTGGCCGATTGGATCGTGGACGGCGAGCCCGAGATGGACATGTACGAGTTCGACCCGCGGCGCTTCGGCCCCTACGCCACGCTGGACTACACGGTCGAGCGCGCCTGCGAGGTGTACAGATATATGTACGCCGTCACCTACCCAGGCGAAGAACGTCCGGCGGGCCGCCCTGCCAAACAGACACCGATCTACGACCGCTTGAAAGCGCAGGGCGCCGTGTTCGAGGCCCGCTTCGGCTGGGAGCGCGCGTCATGGTTCGCGCCCAAGGGCGCGAAGGAGAGCCTGACCTTCCGCCGCACCGAGGCCTTCGAGCACGTGGCCGCGGAATGCAAGGCGGTGCGCGAGCGCGTGGGCCTGCTCGATCTTTCGGGCTTCTCCAAGTTCGAGATTTCCGGCCCGGGTGCTTACGCCTTTCTCGACCGGCTCTGCGCCAACCGCCCACCCAAGAAGATCGGCGGCGTCATTCTGACCCAGATGCTGACGCCCAAGGGGCGCATCGCGGGTGAAGGCACCCTGGCGCGGCTGGGCGAGGGGCGTTTCTACCTGGTCACGGCCGCGATCACCCATCTGATCGACCGAGACTGGCTGGAGCGGCACATGCCGAAGGACGGCGGCGTGTGCCTGGAGGACGTCACCTTGCGCGACGGCGCCCTGGTGCTGGCCGGGCCGAAATCGCGCGCGGTGCTGGACAAGCTCACCCGGGCCGATCTATCGAACGGCGCCTTCCCATGGATGAGCGCGCAAGAGATCGAGGTCGCCAATGTGCCCGTGCGTGCCTTGCGCGTCAGCTACGTGGGCGAATTGGGCTGGGAGCTGCATCACAACGTGGCCTATCAGGCGCGCCTCTACGACGCGCTGATGGAGGCCGGAAAAGAATTCGGCATCGCCAATTTCGGTATGCGCGCGACCAACTCGATGCGCCTGGAGAAAGCCTACCGCGCGCTCGGCACCGAATTGACGGCCGAAGTCACGCCGCTGGAGGCCGGGCTGGACCGGCTGGTGAAGATGGAAAGCCGCGACTTCATCGGTCGTGGCGCGCTGGAAGCGGCCGGCAAGGCCGACCCGAAGTGGAAGCTGGTGGTGCTGGATGTGGACGCCAAGGATTCGGACGCCTTCACCAATGGTCCGATCTTCGCCAACGGAACTTACGCGGGCGTGGTCGCCTCGGGCGGCTATGGCCACAGCGTGAAGAAGAGCATCGCGCTGGCCTATGTGGCGCCAAACCTCGCCGCGCCGGGCACGAAGCTGCAGGTGGAGATTCTAGGCGACCTGCACTCCGCGACCGTGTGCGAGGGCGCGCTCTACGACCCGAAGAACGAAAAGCTGCGCGCTTAAGGGGAACAGCATGAAAAACACCCAGGACGGCACCGCATGGGGCCCTCCCTTCCCGGCCGCCGAGTATGCCGAGCGCCTGGCCAAGGTGCGCCGCGCCATGGCGGCGCGGAAGATCGACCTGCTGTTCGTCTCCTCCCCGCCCAATATCACCTATCTGACGGGCTACGATTCGATCTGGTACCGGCGCACGACGCCCACCGGCCTGTTCATCCGGGCCGACCAGGACAAGACGCTGTTCGTCGATTCGGAATCCCATGCCGACCTGGTCAAGAGCGGCACCGGCCGCTTCGACGACGCGGTCTTCGTCTCGCGACGCAAATACGAACCAGCCGTCGAGCTGATCGTCGACACGCTCAAGGTACGCGGCTGGCTCAAGGGCACGGCCGCCGTCGAACGCTGGAGCCTGGCGCCCCACGGCATCGTGCTGACCGCCATCGAGCAGCGCATGGAAGCGGCCGGCGCCAAAACCGTGGACGGCTCTTGGCTGGTGGACCGGGTGAAGATGAACAAGTCGCCCGCCGAGATCGCCTGCATGCGCAAGGCCCAGGCCATCGCCGATGCGGCCATGATTGAAGTGCAAAAGGCGCTGAAGCCCGGCATGACCGAAATCGACATCCAGGGCCTAGCCCACTACGTCATGGCGCAGCATGGCGGCGAGGAGCCCGCGATCCGTAGCACCGTGCGCACGGGTCCGCGCGGCTGCGTGCATCATGTCCCGCCCAGCCGCCGCAAGATTCAGCAGGGCGATATCGTCTGGGTCGACTTCTCCGGCTCCTATCACCGCTATCACGCCGACCTGGCGCGCATCTTCTCGATCGGCGAGCCGGACAAGCGCTGGACCAACCTCTACGAGAAGGCCTCGAAAAGCATCGAGATCGTCGTCCGCGAGATCAAACCGGGCGATTCCATGACCCGGCTGCACGAGGTGGCCAACGCCTACATCGAATCCGTTGGCTTGAAGAAATACGCCTGGCTGGTGGGCGGCTACGACATGGGCATCGCGATCCCACCCGACTGGGTCGGCCACACATTCCACAGTGGCCTTGGCTTCGAAGCGGTCGATTTCGAACCCGGCATGACGACGAACTACGAGAACGTGTTCGACGTCATGGAAGACTGGCCGGGCGGAAACGGCGGCAGCTATATCGATATGCTGCTGATGACGCCGAACGGCCTGGAGATCCTGTCCAAACTCGACCGTAAAATGATCGTCGCATGACCCTGCGCGCTAAAAGCGCCCATTGATCTTGCCGTAGGGAATCGCGGCGCTGACGAAGGAGAAGGAGCCGCGTTCCTTGACCTCCTCGGCCGCGCGCAAGAAAGCGCCGAGCGCGGCGCGGCTGAAGCTCGACCCGAGGCTGATGCGCTTGACGCCCAGCGCGGTCAATTTTTCGACCGTCCATGACGCAGCGTGTAGGCCGATGACCACGTTCACCGGCCGGTCCACCGCGCGCGTGATCGTTCGGATATCGTCTTCGGACTTCAGCCCGGGCGCGAAAAGCACGTCGGCTCCCGCGCCCTGATAGGCTTGCAAGCGCCGGATCGTGTCGGCCATATCGTGTCGGCCATAGGCAAGGTTTTCGGCACGGGCCGTCAGCGTGAAGGGGAACGGCAGCGCGCGGGCCGCGGCCACCGCGGCCTTCACTCGCTCGACCGCCAAGCCGAAATCGTGAATGGGCGCATCCTTGCACCCGGTAGCGTCTTCGATAGAGCCACCGACGAGCCCCGCGCGCGCCGCCTCGGTGATTGTCTTCGCGGCTGCCTCCGGCGCGTCGCCGAAGCCGCCTTCCAAGTCGGCGCTGACCGGCAAATCCGTCGCACCGATGATGACGCGGGCGTTCTCCAGCACATCGTCACGGCTGAGCTTGCCCTCACCATCCCGCCGCCCGATGGAGAATGCGAAACCCGCACTGGTCGTGGCCAGCGCCTCGAAGCCAAGACCGGCCAAGAGATGCGCGGAACCCGCGTCCCAGGGATTGGGCATCACAAAGCAGCCGGGGCGCTCGTGCAGCGCTTTGAAGGCCGCGCCTTTTTCCGCCTGCGATCGCGTCATGGCCGCCCCTCCGGTATCTGCAAACGTGGATTACGGTTTCGCCTGGACGATTCCTTCGGCGACCAGGTAGTCGAAAATGGCCTTGGCGGCCTCGTCGGGCGGCAGGTTCTGCAAGACCTTGCCCTTACCGGCGGCCATCTCGGTCACCGCGCGCACGCGGTCGGCGGCGCTGGCCGCCTTCATCACCTTAATGCGCTTGGGCCGGCGGCGCGCCGGGCCTTCGGTCCAAGCCGCGCGCGCTTCGTCGGCAGCCGCAGTTACATCCTTCACTTCGATCGTGCCCCGCCGGGCAAGGCCGAACGCGCTCATGCGAGGCGCGGGCGCCATCACGGGCACGGTCGCGACCAGCGGCAGCGACGCAGCCAGCGAGCGGCGACGTCCGCGCGGCAGACCCTGCAGCATTTCCGCCCGTTCACCCGCGAGCGACAGGCTGACGATGCCGGGGACCAGAGGGACTTCCAGCGCTTGAGCCACCAGATAGGGAACAAGGCCGCTATCCTCGCCGCCCTCGGCCCGCGTGCCCATCAGCACGATTTGCGGCCGCATGGATGATAGATGCGCGCTCAAGGGCAGCACGGGATCGGCCTCGGGCGCCATGCGCAAGACCGTCATCGTGTTTGCGCCCATGCCCAGATAGTCGCGCAACGCCGGCTCACCCGGATCGCCCGCATGGATCAACCGCACGTTCGCGCCGGCGATGCTGAGCGCCAGCTCTACCGCACGCGCGTCGGCGTCGGCGCGGCGCGCGCGGCCCGAGACGGGGTGACGTCCGACGGAAACCAGCACCGCGACGTCAATTGCCATGACGGCGCTCCTTGGCAATGCGTTCCAGCGCCGGCATCAGGGCCTGCACATCGCCCACCACGGCCAAATCGGCGCGCTTCACCATGTCGCAATGGGCATCCGCGTTGATCGCCACCACCCGCTCGACCTTCGAGATACCTTGCAAATGCTGGGGAGCGCCCGCGATGCCGAGCGCCACATAGCAGCGCGGCTCGACCAATGTGCCCGATGCGCCGACCTGACGATGGCGCGGCAGGTGCCCGGCGTCGCACACCGGACGGCTGCCGCCTTCGCTGGCGCCCAGCGCCGCGGCCACGCGATGAAACGCGTCCCAGTCGTGCACACCATTGCCCGCGCTGACAATGAAGTCGGCCTCGGCCATCGGCACGGTCGCGGGATCGGTCGCGGCCAAGCCGCGATCCTTGACGCGCGGCACCGCCTCGGTGCGCGGCGCGGGCAGCTCGCGCGCCTCGTAGCGTTCGTCGATGACGGGATCGGCCGCTTCCGCCGCGACCAACAGCACGCGCGGCGGCGCCAGCGCGAAATCGGCGCGACCGCCTCGGCCCCGGCGCGTGATCCTGTCGGGCGCCACGCGCTGCACGTTGCTCGCCGCACGGTCGCCGAGCGCCACGGCCACGCGGCGGCCGACGTCGCCGCCGACCACGCCCGTATCGGGGAATAGAACGTGCTGGGGGTTGAGAGCCTGGATCGCGGCCAGCACCGCCGCGGCGCGCCGCTCGGGCGCATAGCCGGCGAAGGACGCATCGGCGAAGCGCAGCATCCGGTCGGCGCCCGCCTCGCCCAAACCGTCCTTCACGCCCTCAGGTCCGGTGAAAGCCAGCACCACGACCGCGCCCCCACCCGCATCGGCCAGGCCGCGCGCCGCGCCGATGACATCCTTGTCGTGGCTCGACAGGCGCGCATCCTCCAGATCGGGGACGGCCAAGATCAGGAATTTCGGATCGGCCACCGTCTTGACCGGCGCGGCGGCCTCGGCCCGCGCGGCCGTGGCCTGCCGCTGCGCCGTCCTGTCCACCCTTGGATCACGACGCACGCGGCCGCTAGGCACAGGCGTTGCCGGTTGAGGCGCAACGGGAGTCGCGCGGCCGGTGCGTGAGGCACGTTCTGCGCGCGGATCACGGCGAACGCGACCCGATTCGGATTCGGGGACGGCAGAAGGCTGGGCAGCCACTGGTTCCGCGGCGCGGCCCGTGCGCGCGGCACGCTCGGCACGGGGATCGCGGCGGATGCGGCCGGATGGAGATTCGCTTGCCGCCGGAGCAAGCGCTTCCTCGGCCTCTACCGCGCGGGCGCGGCGTGTCTCGCGTTCGGCGCGCGGGTCACGGCGGATGCGTTCCTCGCTCATGCCGCCTCCACCGCCTGAAGAAGAAGCTCAGCCACATCGAAAATTTCCGGCCGCGGCCCCACCACACCCTCCAGCATGACGGCGCAGTTGGGGCAGGCCACAGCGACGACCGCTGCGCCTGTTTCACGCGCTTGCTCCATGCGCACGTCTGGAATGCGCTTCTTACCCGCGATGTCGGTGACCGGCGCGCCGCCCCCGCCGCCGCAGCACATGGAGCGCATACCCGAACGCTCCATCTCGACTCGTTCCACCCCGATCGCATCCAGGATCGCACGCGGCGCGCGGATCTCGCCGTTGTAACGGCCCAGATAGCAGGGATCGTGATAGGTGGTCTTCGTCGGCTGCGCCTTGGTCTTGGGCAAGGCGCCATTGGTCATCAGCTCGTCGAGCAGCATCGTGTGGTGCAGCACCTCATGACGCGCGCCGAACGCCGGATATTCGTTCCGCAGGCTATGGAAGACATGCGGATCGGCCGTGACGATGCGGCGAAAGCGGTATTTCGCCAGCGTGGCCGCATTGCGCTTTGCCAAGTCTTGGAACGTGGCTTCGTCGCCCAGGCGGCGGGCCAGATCGCCTGTATCCAGTTCTTCCTCGCCCAAGACCGCGAAGTCGATCTTGGCGTGGCGCATCAGACGCACGAGCGCGCGCAGCGTACGCTGGTTGCGCAGGTCGAACGCCCCCTCGCCCAGCCACAGAAGCACGTCGCATTCGCCCTTGGTGGAAATAAGCGGCAGCGATAGATCAGCCGCCCAGTCGAGGCGGCTGGCCAGCGCGGCGCCGCTCTGCGTGTCAGTCGCGCGCAACTCGGCTAGCACCAGCGGCGCCTTGCCGGGCACCGCGCCCTTCTCCAGTGCCTGAAAACGGCGCAGATCGATGATCGCGTCGACATGCTCGATCATCATCGGGCATTCCTGCACGCACGCACGGCATGTGGTGCAAGACCACAGCGTGTCGGGATGGATCATCGCGCCATCACCGATGATCGGCTGTGAAGGCCCGCCATGGGCGTGGCCCACGGAGCGGCCCGGATAAGAGCTGCCCGCATACGCCAGGTCGTTGCCGCCGGGATCGACCGCACGCGCCAAATCCTGGATCAACTTTTTGGGATTGAGCGGCAGCTCGGCCGCGAAAGCCGGGCACACCACCTCGCAGCGCCCGCACTGCACGCAGGCGTCGAAGCCCAGCAACTGGTTCCACTTGAAGTCGGCCGGCGTCTCGACGCCGAGCTTTGGCGCGCTGAGATCAAGCGGCTTCAAACCCGAATCGGGCCGCGCCGCGCCCAGACGCGCGAAGCGCGGGTGGCAGATCAGGTGCATGGCCCCCGCGAAGGAATGCTTCATCGGCCCGAGCGGCAGGAACGCCACCATCTCGGCGCAGCCCCAGGCGGCCAGCAACAGCACCACGATGCCGGGTACCGAAAGCGCCGCGAAGGACGCGACCAAACCGGCCTTGGGTAAGGTGGCCAGGAAGAAAGCGGCCGCGAAGGCGAACAGACTCCAGGGCAGGCGGCTGAAGCCACCCGCGGACAGGCGCGCGCGCTTGGGGCTGCGACGCATGGCGACAAAGGCCGCGCCCACCCCCATCAACGCGAGGAACACGAGCAGCAGCCACGCCAGCACGCGCGAATCGATATTGAACAGATGGACCGCGAGCGTGAGCAACAAAGCAGCCGTGAAGCCGCCCGCCACCATCATGTGCATGCGCGCGGTATAGGGATCGCGCGCGACGATATGGTGCAGGTCGACGAAATAACTGCGCGGATAGCGCATGAGGCCGCGCACGAAATCGACCTTCGCGGGCTGTCCACGGAACCAGCGGCGCGCGCGCCATAGGGCGCAGACCGCGCCCACCACCACGCAAATCCCGATCAGCCACTGAAGCGGAATCATCGCCGCGCCTTCAAATGTCTTTGCACAGACGCAGGGAGTCGTAGATGGCCGCGTGGATGTTGCGGCTGGCCCAGGCGTCGCCCACGCGGAACAACTGGAACGCGCCATTCGGATTCACTTCCAGCGCGCTGGGTCCGGCGTCGGCCACGCTGCGCAGATCGACCTCGCCCAAGTTCTTGGCCAAGGGCTTGAGGGCGAAATAGAGCGCGTCGTTCGGCATGGTGCCGCACTCAGCCACCACCTGATCAACAACCCGCTCTTCTTCTTGTTGGGTGAAGACGTTGGCCAGCACCGCGACAAGCTGGTTGCCCTCGCGATAGATATTGGTCAGGCGCAGGTCGGGCGAGATGAGGACTCCGGCCTGATACAGCTCCTTCAGAAACGCGGCGGCGTTGGTGTCGCCCAGCTCCATGCAGATCGTGCGGTCGGTGGTCGCGATCTCGACCTTGGAGCCGCGTTTGGCGATGAATTCCGCCGTGGACGCGCCCTGTTGCGCACCGCTCTCGTCGAACAGCAAGACGTTATCGGCGGGCTCGACCTTCCCTGACAGAATGTCCCAGGTCGAAACGGCCAGGTCGCTGCCCGTGTACCAGCCTTTGTTAGGATGCCCGCCCGTGGCGACGATCACCACATCGGGCTTCAGCGCCATCACGTCGTCCGCTTTCGCCTCGACACCTGTGCGGATATCCACGCCCAGCTTGCGCACCTGGCCGTCGAGCCAGCGCTGCACACCCTGGATCGAGACGCGCCACGGCGCCTTGGCCGCGATATTCACCTGACCGCCGGTTTCAGCCTCGCGCTCGAACAGCGTCACCTTGTGCCCGCGCTCGGCGAGCACGCGCGCGGCCTCCAGGCCGCCCGGCCCCGCACCCACCACCACGGCGCGCTTCACGCCGTTCGCGGTCTTGGCGATCACGTGGGGCATGGCCGCTTCGCGGCTCATGGCCGCGTTCTGGATGCACAGCGTGTCGTGGCCGGAGATGACGCGGTCGACGCAGTAGCCCGCGCCCACGCACTGCCGGATATCGTCCTCGCGACCCTCCATCGCCTTCTTCAGGAGATGCGGATCGGCCAGGAACGCACGCGTCATGCCGACCATGTCGACATGGCCTTCCTCGACCGCGCGATTGGCGGTCGGCAGGTCGGCGATGCGCGCCGCGTGGATGATAGGCACGTCCACTTCCGCCTTCACCGCGCTGGCCAGCGGCAGCCAGCCCCCGGGCGGCACCCACATGGTCGGCCAGATCAACGCGCTAGACACCGCATCCGCGCCCTGCGCGGCAACGATGCTGATGAAATCCACCATGCCGGACTTGGCGTAGATCTTGGCAATCTCGATGCAATCGCGCTGATTCAAACCGTCCTTCAACATCTCATCACCCGGCATGCGGATGCCGACGAGATAGTCGCCGTTGACCTTGCGCACTTCCTCCAGCACTTCGAGGCCGAAACGGACCCGGTTCTCCACGCTGCCGCCATATCTGTCGGTGCGAAAGTTCATGGCCGGCGACCAGAACTGCTCGATCAGCGTGCCCGCCTGGAAGGAGAGCTCGACGCCGTCCAGGTGCCCTTCCTTCGCGCGCCGCACAGCCTGGCCGTAATCCTTCACGATGCGGCGGATGTCGTGGTCTTCCATCTCCGCCGGGAACGCCTTGTGCACCGGCTCACGGCGGCAGGATGGCGAGTAGGCCGGGAACCAGTTCTCGGCGTCCCAGCGCTCGCGCCGGCCGCCATGGGTCAGCTGCACCGTGCACTTGGCGCCGTGCTTATGAATGCCGGCCGCCATCTTTTGATACTCCGGGATGATCCAATCCTCGGAGCCGTTGACCTGGCCGTAATGATAGGAGTTCTCGATCGAGACGCCCGTGGCGCCGCCGAACTGAGTCAGGCCGATGCCACCCTTGGCCTTTTCCGCGTGATAGCGCAGATAGCGGTCGGTGATATGACCGCCCTTGGCATAGCCAGGGGAATGGCTGGAACTGAAGACTCGGTTGCGGAAGGTGACGTTCTTGATCGTCAACGGCTTCAACAGCGCGTCGTATTGACCCATCGCTGGTCTCTCCGGGGCGCTCGGAAAAAATCGCGGCTACGTTCGCACGAACGGATCAGGCCGACAATACGCGCCGGCCTACAAATCCTTGCAAAGGCGCAGCGAATCGTAGATCGCGGCGTGGATGTTGCGGCTGGTCCAGGCATCGCCCACGCGGAAGAGTTGGAACACGGCCTCAGGATTATGGCGGATGGCCTGGACCTTTCCATCGACCAGCGCTCGCATGTCGATTTCGCCGTCGTTCGAGGAATGGGGCCGCAAGGCTTGGTACAACTCGTCGTTCGGCAGCGTGCCGTGTTCGGCCACCACTTGGTCGACCACCCGCTCCTCCTCCTGCAACGTGAATTCATTGCGCAGGACGGCGACCAGCGTGTTGCCTTCGCGATAAACCTCGACCACGCCCGTATCCGGCGTGATGACGACACCACGGGCATAGAGCCGGCGCAGATAGGCCGAGAAATTGATCATGCCAACTTCGGAAAGGATTTGGCGTTCCGGCGTCACGATTTCGACCTGCGCGCCACGCTCGGCCATGAACTCGCCAACCGAAGGCGCTTGGTCGGCCCCATGGTCGTCCACCAGCAACACGCGCTCGGCCGGCGCCACGCGACCCGACAGGATGTCCCAAGTGGTGGTTGCCAGCTCCGCACCCTTGAAATGGCCCGGATTAGGCCGGCCGCCGGTGGCGATGACGACCACGTCCGGCTTCTCCGCACGCACCTGATCGGCCGTGGGCGCTGCCGACAGGCGCAGATCGACATCCAGCTTGCGCACCTGGTCGTCGAGCCAGCGCGGAATACCGGAGAGGGATTCGCGCCAAGCCACCTTGGTCGCCAGGTTCACCTGGCCGCCGGTCTGCGCCTCGCGCTCGAACAACACGACCTCGTGACCACGTTCAGCAGACACCCGCGCGGCTTCCAAGCCCGCCACACCGGCCCCCACGACGACGACGCGGCGCTTGCGCGGGGCCTTCGCCACGTTATGGGGCAGCGCGCCCTCGCGGCTGGTGGAGGGGTTCTGAATGCACAGTGCGTCCTTCGCCTGCAAGACGCGGTCGATGCAATAGACAGCGCCCACGCATTGACGGATGTCGTCGTCCCGCCCCTCGCGCAGCTTGTTGACGAAGTGCGGGTCGGAGATGAGCGCGCGCGTCATGCCCACCATGTCCACGTGCCCTTCCTCCAGCGCGCGGTTGGCGGTGGCCGGATCGGTGATGCGCAACGCATGAAAGACGGGCAGGTCGATCTCGGCCTTGATCGCGCTGGCCAGATGCAGATGGGCCGCGGGCGGCGCGTCCATGCCGACATAGCTGATGGCATTGGAACGATAGTCGCGCCCTTGCGCGGCGATCACGCTGACGAAATCGATCAAGCCGCTTTTCACATAGGCGCGCGCGATGGCGATGCAGTCGTCCTGGGATAGGCCCTGCTTGATCATCTCGTCACCGCTCATGCGGATGCCCATGACGAAATCAACACCCACCGCCTTGCGCGCACCCTCCAGGATCTCGAGCCCAAAGCGCATACGGTTTTCCAGGCTGCCACCGTATTTGTCGCTGCGATGGTTCACATCGGGCGACCAGAACTGGTCGATCAAGGTCTGGTTGGCACAGGACACCTCGACGCCGTCGAGCCCGCCGTCCCTCGCGCGCCGCGCGGCTTGGACGTAGTCGTTCTGCACGCGCTTGATATCGTGCGCGTCCATCGCGGCCGGAAAGGAACGGTGCACGGGCTCGCGCATGGCAGACGGCGCGTAGACCGGTAGCCAGTTGGCGATATCCCACCGCTCGCGCCGGCCGCCATGGCGGATTTGGACCATGCAGGCGGCGCCGTGGCGGTGAATGGCGTCGGCCATGCGCCGGTAGCCCGCGATGATCGAATCGTCGGCGCCGTTCAACTGGCCGTAATCGATCGAGTTTTCGATGGAGGTCGCGGTGGCGCCGCCGAATTGCGTCAGGCCGACGCCACCCTTGGCCTTTTCCTCGTGATAGCGGATGTAGCGATCCGTCACCTGCCCATCGCGGGCGTAACCCGGCGCATGACTGGTCGACATCACGCGGTTGCGGATGGTGAGATTCTTGATCCGCAGTGGCTTGAGAAGAGCGTCGTACTGTCCCACGGCATTCGCTCCGCTATCCGGCTAATGCCCGCACGATAGCACCGGCCCGCAAGCGGACCAGCCGTCTTCTTGATCGTTCAATCGAATATAAATTAGCCGGCGATGACGGCGACGCCGTACTCGCTGCCCGCGTCTTCCAGCCAGCGCCAAGCGTAGCGCGCCACGCTGCGGGCAACATAAATCTCGTAGCTGGGCGCGTCGTCACGCTGCTCGATGATGGCCGCGATCTTGGACAATTTCGTCTGGGCACAGCGGCCGGGGCCAAAGGATTTGGGATGCAGGTCGAGCGGGCAGCTTTTGGCCAGCACGTCGCGGGCGTTGCGGCCGGAAAGGCCAATCACGGCGCGCGCATCGCCCAATTCCGTCGCCGCGAAAGCGCGCCCGGTCAGGCCCTGCTCGAGCGTTGGCACGAGGGCCGCCTCCAAGGGCGCCACCAGGAGCCACTCGTGCGGTCCGAGCCACAAAGCGCGGCTGTTTGCGCCCTGCGTGACCGTATTCGGCTCCGTGGGCAGCGCATAGCCGAGGGTGGTGCGCACGACCTGAAGAAATTCCACCGATCCGCCGTCGCCGCGCAGGTTGACCTGCCCAGCCAAGGGCCGCTCGGAGAGGAGGACGCCCGCCTCGCCGGGCGCGTCGGTCGCCTTGGCGGCGAGGCCGAGCGGCGCCAGCGCCGTCTGGCGGAAATAGCTGTCAGCCATGGAGACGCTTCCCTTCCGGATCGTAGAACACGGGCGAGACCACGACCGCGTCGAGCACCTTGTCCTCGAGCGGGATGTGGACGGTCTGGCCCATGCGCGCATGGCCGCCCGCGACGAGAGCGAGGGCAATGCCGCGCTTGAGCGTCTCGCTCCAGTAGCTGGACGTGACGTGGCCGATCATGGGCATCGGCGGCGCCTTGAGCACCCGCTCGACCACCTGACTGCCCTCGGGCAGCACCGCGGTCGCGTCCTGCACCTGCAGCCCCACGAGCTGCTTGCGGTCCGCGCGCTTCATGTCCGAGCGCTCGAGCGAACGGCGGCCGAGGAAGTCGGGCTTGGATGCGTTCACGGCCCACGCCATGCCGAGGTCTTGGGGCGTGACCGTGCCGTCGAACTCGTGGCCGTTGACGATAAAGCCCTTCTCCGCGCGCAGGACGTGCACGGCCTCGGTGCCGAAGGGCGTCAGACCGTATTTGGCGCCCGCGGTGACGCAGGCCGTCCACAACGCCATGCCGTAGCTCGCCGGCACGCTGAGCTCGAAGCCCAGCTCGCCCGTGAAGCTGATACGCGCGATGCGGCCCGGGAATCCAGCCACCTTTCCTTCGCGGATGGCCATGTGCGGAAAGGCGTCTGCCGACACGTCTGTCCCGACCGCCAGCTCGCGCACTAGGTCGCGCGCGCGCGGGCCCGCGATGGACACGGTTGCCCACTGCTCGGTGACGGAGGTGATGAACACCTTCCAGTTGGTCCATTCGCACTGGAGCCAATCGTCGATCCAGCCGAAGACGCGCGCTGCGCCGCCGGTGGTGGTCGTCATCAAGTAGCGATGCTCGCCGAGGCGTGCGGTCACGCCGTCGCCGAAGACCATGCCGTCCTCGCCCAACATCAGGCCGTAGCGGCACCGCCCCACGGCCAGATTGTCCCAGGCGTTGGCATAGACCTGGTTCAACACCTTGACCGCGTCCGGGCCGACGAGCTCGATCTTGCCCAGCGTCGAGGCATCCATGATGCCGACGCTTTCGCGCACCGCGCGGCACTCGCGCCGCACCGCGGCCGTCATGTCCTCGCCCGCGCGCGGGTAATACCAGGGCCGCCGCCACTGCCCCGCGTCGTCGAACACGCCACCCGTCATGGCGTGCCATTCGTGGATGGGCGTCGTGCGCGTGAGGTCCGACATCTCGCCCACGTCGCGCCCAGCCAGCAGGCCGTAGGAAACCGGTGTGTAGGGCGGACGGAAGGTGGTGGTGCCAACGTCCGGGATCTCCTTGCCCAACGCATCGGCCAGGATGGCGAGGCCGGGCACGTTCGATGTCTTGCCCTGGTCGGGGCCCATGCCAAGCGTGGTGTAGCGCTTCGTGTGCTCGACTGAGCGATAGCCCTCGCGCGCGGCCAGCCGCACGTCGGCGGCGGTCACGTCGTTGGCCAGGTCGACGAAATGCTTGGCCTTGCCGTGGCCGACCGCGGTCTTGCCCGGCACGATGGGCAGGGCGCGCAAACCCGCCTCGCCCGGCTGCTCCACAGCGGGCGCCGTCAGCGAAATACCGGCCGTGGCGAAACCCGCGGTGCCCGCGGCGGCAAGGCCGGCCGCGAAGCCTTCATCCAGACAATCGGCCACGCCGAAGGTGCCATGGCAGGCGCCGGCGGAACGCTCAGCCTGCTTGGACTTGGCCGGCACGAAGCAGGCGCGCCCAGCGTCATAAGTCAGCTTGCCGCCGGATTGGGAGAACAGGTGCACCGTTGGGCTCCAGCCGCCCGAGACACAGACCAGATCGCAATCGATCTTGCGCGCGGTACCGTGGACATGGTCGCCCTCGGGGCTCAGCAGCATGACCTCGACCGACTGCGCGCGCCTGCCGCCATGAGTCGCGACGATGGCTTCGCCCGCCAGGATCTCCAGCCCGCGCGCGCGCGCCTTCTGCGGCAACGGCCCCTGCACGTCCGGACGCAGATCGACGATGGCGCCGATCTCCACGCCCGCGTCAGCCAGGTCGATGGCGGCGGCATAGGCGTTGTCATTGTTGGTGAAGATGACGGCGCGGCGGCCGGCCTTCACGCCATAGCGATTGAGATAGGTGCGCGCCGATTCGGCCAGCATCACGCCGGGCCGGTCGTTGTCGGCGAACACCAGCGGCCGCTCGATCGAACCCGTGGCCAACACCACCTGCTTGGCACGGACCTTCCACAGGCGCTGGCGCGGCTTGCCCAAACCGTCCTTGGGATGCAGATGGTCCGTGCGCCGCTCGGCGATGGCCAGATAGTTGTGGTCGTAATAACCGAACACGGTCGAGCGCGGCAGCAGGCGCACCTCGGAAAAGGACGCCAGTTCTTCCACCACTTTCCGCACCCATTCCACAGCAGGCGCGTCGTCCATCACATCGCGACGGCCGAGAAGATCGCCGCCGAACTCGCTCTGTTCATCGGCCAGGATGACGCGCGCGCCGGTGCGCGCCGCGGCCAGTGCCGCGGCCAGCCCTGCTGGCCCGCCGCCCACAACCAGCACATCGCAATGGGCATGCGCCTTGTCGTAGATGTCGGGATCGGCCTCTTTCGGCGCGCGGCCCAGACCCGCGGCGCGGCGGATGAAATACTCGTAGGTCAGCCAGAAGCGCGACGGCCACATGAAGGTCTTGTAGTAGAAGCCCGCCGGCAGGATTTTCGCGCACAGATTGGCGACCGCGCCGAAATCGTACTCCACGGTCGGCCAGCAATTGACGCTGCGCGCCTCGAGCCCTTCGTAAAGCTCGATCTGCGTGGCCTTCACATTGGGTTGGGTGTAGGCGCCCGCCTCCAACTGCACGATGGCGTTGGGCTCTTCCGCGCCCGCGGAGAAGATGCCGCGCGGCCGGTGGTATTTGAAACTGCGCCCAATCAGCGAAATGCCGTTGGCTAACAGCGCCGACGCCAGCGTGTCGCCCTCCAGCCCCTTATACGGCTTGCCGTTCCAGGTGAAGTTGAGGACACGGTCGCGGTTGACGCGGCCGCCCGTATCCAGCCGGGCTTCACTGCGCTTCACGAGCTGCTCCCCTTCACGATCCCGTCGGCGCCCGCCACCACGGGCGGTGTTTCGCCCATTTTGTATGTGGCATGGATCTCATGGGTCACGGTGTCGCGCGCGGCGTTGAACCACTGGCGGCAGCCATAGGAATGGTGCCAGCGCTCGTAATGCAGCCCCTTCAGATTCTTGCGCATGAAGAGATACTCCGCCCACTCGGCATCGGACAGCGCGGCCGGGTCGGCCGGGCGGGCGATATGCGCCTCGCCGCCGCAATTGAACTCGATCTCGTCGCGGGGACCGCACCAGGGGCAGTTGATCAAGAGCATCGTCGTCTCCCGAAGCCTACTCGGCCCAAAACCTATTCACCGTGAACCAGCGCGCCGGTCGCGCCGTGTTCGGAAATGAGCCGGCCGGACGCGAAGCGGTCCAGGCCGAACGGCGCAACCAGCGGATGGGGCTCGCCGGTCGCGATGGTGTGAGCGAACACGAAACCGGAGCCGGGAATGGATTTGAATCCGCCGGTGCCCCAGCCCACGTTGATGAAGAGATTCTCCACCGGAGTCTTGCCCATAATCGGGCTGGCGTCGACGGGCACGTCCACCGTGCCGCCCCATTTGCGCAGCATACGCAGCCGCCGCGTGCAGGGGTACAGCTCGGTCATCGTCTGCGCCGCGCGTTCGACCTCGGGCAGGCTGCCGCGCTGGCTGTACGAGGCGTAGGGCTCCGTGCTCATGCCGATGACCAGCTCGCCCTTATCGGATTGGCTGACCGAGACCAGCTTTGACGACATCACCACCGTGTCCAGAATCGGTTTCATGGGCTCGGAGACGAAGGCCTGCATGGTGTAGGCCGTGAGCGGCAGACGGAACCCGGCCATGGCCGCGACCACACCCGAATGGCCAGCCGTGACGATGGCGACCTTCCTGGCGCGGATCGTGCCGCGCGCGGTTTCCACGCCCGTCACCCGCCCACCCTCGCGGCGGATGCCGGTGACTTCGCAGTTCTGGAGCATGTCCACGCCGCGCGCGTCCGCCGCGCGGGCATAGCCCCAGGCCACCGCGTCGTGGCGCGCGATGCCGGCCTTGGCCTGCCATGAGCCACCCAGCACGGGATTGGACGCCGTGGGCGAGCAATCCAGGATCGGCGCTTTCTTCGCGATCTCAGCCGTCGTCAGCATGCTGGATTCGATGCCGTTTAGCTGGAGCGCGCGCACGCGGCGACGCAGCTCGATCATGTCCTCACGGCTATGACCCACGTTGATCAGGCCGCGCGGGCTGAACATGACGTTGTAGTTCAGCTCGCGGCTCAAGCCCGGCCACAACTCCATGGCCTTGTCGTAGAGGAACGCGCTTTCCGGCGAGAGATAGTTCGAACGGACGATGGTGGTGTTGCGCGCGACATTGCCGCCGCCCAGCCAACCCTTCTCGACGACGGCCACATTGGTGACGCCATGCTCCTTGGCCAGGTAATAGGCGGTCGCCAATCCGTGCCCACCCGCGCCGATGATGACGACGTCGTATTCGGGCTTCGGCTCCGGGCTGCGCCACATCTCGGGCCAGCCCTCATGGTAGGACCGGGCGTTGCGCAGAAGACTCCAGATCGAATAGCGGCGCATCGTCATCCCTAGTGCGCGATCGCGGCGGCGGCGGTTTCGTCGATCAGGCGGCCGCCCGAGAAGCGGTCGAGATTGAACGGCGCCGTCAGCGGATGCGGCTGGTCCTTGGCGATGGTATGGGCGAAGCAGAAGCCCGACGCGGGCGTGGCCTTGAAGCCGCCCGTGCCCCAACCGCCATTGATATAGAGGCCCTCCACCGAGGTTTTCCCGATGATCGGACTGGCGTCCGGGCAGATATCCACGATGCCCGCCCATTGGCGCAGCATCTTCAGACGGCTGACGATCGGAAAGAGCCGCACGATGGCCGCCATCTGGTCCTCGATAATCGGCAGGCTGCCACGCTGGCCGTAGGACTGAAAACGGTCCAGCGCCGCGCCCATGACCAGCTCGCCTTTGTCGGACTGGCTGACATAGACGTGCACCTGGGTCGAGTTCACCACCACGTTCAACATCGGCTTGATCGGTTCGGAAACCAGAGCCTGAAGCGGATGGCTGTGGATCGGCAAGCGGATTCCCGCCATGGCGGCTAGGACGCTGGTGTGACCGGCCACGACGATGGCCACCTTGGGCGCGTCGATCGCGCCGCGCGTGGTGTCGACGCCCACGACTTTGCCGGTCGCATCGCGCCGGATGCCCGTGACCTCGCAATTCTGGATGATGTCGACGCCGAAGGCGTCGGCGCTGCGCGCGAAGCCCCAAGCCACCGCGTCATGTCGCGCGATGCCGCCGCGCCGTTGCAGCAATCCGCCGCAGAGCGGATAGCGCGCGGTCGGCGAGCCATCCAGGAACGGCACCATGCGAAGAACGTTCTCGCGGTCGATGAATTCGGAATCGATGCCGTTCAGCCGCATGGCGTGGGCGCGCCGGTGGGCGTCATGCAGCTCGTGCTGGCTGTGACACAGCAGCATGAGACCGCGCTGGCTCAGCATGACGTTGTAGTTCAGCTCCTGGGACAGGCCCTCATAGAGCTGCAGCGACTTTTCATAGAGCGCCGCGCTTTCGTCCCACAGATAGTTGGAGCGGACGACGGTGGTGTTGCGGCCGGTATTGCCGCCGCCAATCCAGCCCTTTTCCAGCACGACCACGTTGTTGATGCGATGGTTCTTGGCCAGATAGTGGGCCGTGGCCAAGCCGTGTCCGCCGCCGCCGATGATGATGACGTCATAGGCCGGCTTGGGCTCGGGGCTGCGCCAGGCTTCGGACCAGTTCTCGTGGAACGCGCGGGCGTTCCGGGCGAGCGACCGGATCGAATAGGTCTGCATGGTCCGCTTGAGCGGATAGCCCCCGAGGCGGGGCGGCGGTTTCAGAACCATAGGGCTCCCGGCGTGTTACGCGGATGTTATGGCACCCCCGCGCCGGGTACAAACAAGAAGGGCGGCGCCAAGGCGCCGCCCTTGCCCGTTTAAAGCCGAAACCGAAAATCAGCGCGGCGAAAAGGCCGTCACTTCGATCTCGATGCGCACATCGACCATGAGGGTCGACTGGACCGTCGAGCGGACCGGCGGATCCTTCGAGAAGTACTTGGCGTAGGTGCGGTTGTAGCCAAGGAAATCGGCCTTATCGCGCAGCCACACCGTGACCTTGAAAACGTCGGACAGAGACGCGCCGGCTTCCTTCAGGAGGCCCTTGATCATCTCCAGCGTGACTTCAGTCTGCTCCTCGATCGTGCCCGTCGTCATCGGCACACCGTCCTTGAACGGCACCTGGCCGGACAGGACGACGTAATCGCCGAGGCGGATTCCCTTCGAGATCGGAATCTGGTTGCCGTTCACGACGATCGGACCACCGATCACTTTCTTCGTCACCTTCGGCGCCGCGCGGCGCGCGGCCGGCGCCTTGCGGGCGGCCTGACGCTTGCTGCCGGCCTTCTTTTTGGCGGCTGCCTTCTTCTTAGCCATTCTCATCTCCTTAGAAATCTGTCCGGTCCCGTCGACCGGGCCGCACGCATTCCAACATCGGCGGCCATGCTTTGCAACGTCTCCAGGCGAAAGTTAGGCTTCTGGGATTAAGCCGTTCGTCCAAACGGGAGGACACCAATGGCCGAGGCTCCGAAACGCACCCTCAACATGCCGATGGGCGGCAACGACATGCCCCGCGCGGGCGGGCCTGCGACCATGATGCGCCTGCCCATGCAACAGGACGCCAAGGGGCTCGATGCCTGTTTCGTCGGTATTCCCCTGGACTGGGGCGCCTCCAACCGCTCGGGCACGCGCATGGGCCCGCGCTATATCCGGGCCGAATCGTCGCTTCTGCGCCCCTACAACGTGGTGACCCGGGCGGCCCCGTTCGACGCGCTGCAGGTGGCCGACATCAGCGACGTGCCGGTGAATCCCTACAACCTGCTCGACAGCGTGCGGATCATCGAGGAGTTCTACGAAAAGAAGATCCTGGCCCATAACTGCAAGCCGCTGACCTTGGGCGGCGACCATACGGTGACCCTACCCATCCTGCGCGCGATCAAAAAGAAGTATGGGCCGGTGGGCCTCGTCCACATCGATGCCCATGCCGACATCAACGACACCATGTTTGGGGAGAAGATCGCCCACGGTACGCCCTTCCGCCGCTGCGTCGAGAAAGGGCTGATCGAGGGCAAGCGCGTGGTGCAGATCGGCCTGCGCGGCTCGGGCTATACGGCCGAGGATTTCGACTGGCCCCAACGTCAAGGCTTTCGCGTCGTGCAGGCGACCGAATGCTGGAACAAGTCGCTGGCGCCGCTCATGGCCGAAGTGCGCCAGCATTTGGGCAAGGGGCCGGTCTATATCAGCTTCGACATCGACGGGCTGGACCCGTCCTTTGCCCCCGGCACCGGCACGCCCGAGATCGGCGGCCTGACCAGCGCGCAGGGGCAAGAGATCGTGCGCGGCTGCCGCGGGCTCGAGGTGATCGGTGGCGATCTGGTCGAGGTCTCGCCGCCCTACGATGCGACGGGCAACACGGCCCTGGTCGGCGCGAATCTTCTGTTCGAGATGCTGTGCGTCCTGCCGGGCGTGCCGTACCGCGACTGACGCCTTACGCGCAGGCCGCGCGGATCGCCCTAAGCTGGCCGGCCAGCGTGCGGTCCTCGGGCGCGAAGATGCGGTCGAAGACCGCCGTGCCCACGGTAAAGGCGTCGGCGCCCGCGTCCGCGACCGCATCCACGCGCTCTGGCGAATCGATGCTGCCCGCGACAACCAGTTGGCCCGTCGGCATGGCCGCGCGCGCGGCGCGGATCAGGTCGAGCGGCTGAGCCTCCGTCGCCCGGTAGGCCAGAAGGTCCACGCCAACGCAGCCAAGAGCCAGCGCCCGCGCGGCGCCTTGCGCGATGTCGTCGGGACTGCCGCCCAAGCGCGTGGGATGGCCGATGGTGCGGCCGACGAAGGGCATATAAGTGGCCTTGCCGCCCTTGAGCGCCGTCAGCATGGCCTCGATGTCTTTACCGCCCAGCACGCAATCGACGCCGATCTCCAGCGCCTTGGCCGCCGAGCGCAAGCATGCCTCGGGTGAGGTGCTGACGACCTCCAGATAGGAGGTGGCGCCGGTGGCTTGGATAGCTTGGTTGAGCTTGCGCAGCGTCTGAAGCGAGACGCCCACGTCCTTAAAGCCGACATGAGCCAATCCGATGGGCGCGGCTTCCTCAAAGACCTCGAGGCAATTCTCGACCGTCATGTCGTCGCGGGTCAGCATGAAGATGAAATCGACGGCCATGCGCGTCACGCGACGAGATCGACCCGGGGCGCGGCCGGGCGACCGCTTGGCAGGGCGTCGAGATTGATGGCAATGCGCCGCTCGCGCAACAGCCTCCGTCGCCTGCCCTGCCAAACGACTGCGCCGTCGGTGGCTAGGGTCACGCGGGCGGCCTCCATGTCAGACGAGACGCGCAGGCTGGGTCGCAAGGGACGCGCATCGCGCAGATCGACGGCATCCATTGCCCATCGTTGCGGCACGAGATAGCGCACGCCCTCTCCCAGACCGAATACGGATGCCGCCTGCGTGCCGTCCAGATGGCCAGCCAGGAACGCCGCGATGCAGGCCCCCGCCCGCGCGCCTTCACACGCCGCGACGCCGCTTGATTCCACCGGGCGTAGTAGGTTTCCGGCCGCGAACACGCCCGGCTGGCTGGTCCGCATGAACTGGTCGATGACCGGGCCGCCCGTGCGCGGATCGATCGCGAGGCCGGCTTCCTCCGACAAAGGAGCGTCGGGCACGAAACTGCCTGAGAAGATCACGCAATCGCATGGAATACGGCGCAGCCCTTCGGGCGTGCGCAGGACGATAGCCTCAACCGTGGCGCGGCCTTGGATTTCCTCGATCTCGGTGTTGAGAAACACGGGCACGCCGAACACGACGCGGGCGATAGGCCGCGCGACGGCCAGCGACAACACGCGGTTGCCCGGCTCGGCCATGGCCACGATCTTGAGGCCACAATGGCGTGCCGTCAGAAGGACCGAGAAGGCCACGTGCTCGGAACCGATCACGACCGCGCGCGGGCCGGGCATGGGAATGCCGCGCGTCTCCATCTGCTGCAACGCGCCGGTTGTGAGCACGCCGCGCTCGGGTCGTGCGCCCGGCACAAGGCGCGCCGCGCGCGGCCGTTCGCGCACGCCGGTCGCGACCAGCACGGCCTTGGGCCGGATTTCGCGCAGGCCCGTCTCCGGCCCCACCACGCGCAATACGGGACCCGGCGCCATCTCCAGCACCGTGGTGCGCGGATACAGCGCCGCGCGGGAAAGATCCGTCTCGCCGATCAACCGGCGGATGAAGGCCGAGCCTTTCTCCAGCCGGTGCGAATACTCCCAACCGAAGCCCAGATGGCCGCAATAGCGCGGCAGACCGCCGACCGTATCGTCGCGGTCGAAGACGGCGATGTCGCGCACGCCGCGCGCGGTCAGCGCCGCTGCCGCCGCAAGCCCGGCCGGACCCGCCCCCACGATGGCGACCGTAGGGTTCATGGCTTCCCCGTCCGCAGCATGCTTTCGACCCGCGCGCCGCAGAAGAAACCCTGACACCGCCCCATCATCACGCGCGTGCGGCGCTTGAGCGCCTTGAGGGAATGGACGGGGATCGGACCCGAGAGGGCGTCGCGGATTTCGCCCACGCTGACCCGCTCGCAATGGCAGACCATCTCTCCATAAAACGGATCGGCGGCGACGCGCGCGGCATCCGTCCAGGGGCGCGCGATGTTCGGATCGGCAAGGCTCGGCACGCGCGCTGGCTTGATCGCCTCCTTGCGCGCCGCCTTCACGACCTCGGGCACCACGAGGCCCGCGACGTATTCGGCGATGCCAAGCGCGCCCGAAAGACCGGTGGAGCGGATGCCCGCGCAGGTGAGCCAGCCGTCGGCGAAGCGCGGGATGATGCGGTACTCCGGTTTCTCCGTGGCTGGCCGCATGCCCGCGTACATGGCGGCGACCGGCTCGTCGAGCAAGGCGGGCAGCATGCGCCGCGCGGCGGCTGTGAGCTGCGCGATCCCTTCCGGCGTCACGCGCCGGTCGTCAGGATCGGGCACCTCCTCGGCCGTCGGGCCCAGAAGCACGTTGCCGAAGATGGACGGCGCGATATAGACGCCGCGCGTGGTGGGTGTGGGCGCGGGCCGCAGAATCACGTCCACCAGCCGCCGCGCGCGCTTGTCATAGACGATGTACTGGCCGCGCCGCGGCTTGACCGTCAGGTCGCGGTAACCCGCCAGCGCCTCGACATGGTCCGCGCGCAGGCCCGCGCAGTTGATCACGAGCCGCGCGGACACCGCGCCGCCCGGCGTCGTCAGCGTCCAGACGCCGTCGCGGCGATGGGCGGCGGTGACGGGCGCCGAATCCCGGTAGTCCACGCCGTTCACCACGGCGTCCAGCGCATAGGCATAGGCCGTGGAGAAACCATCCACGATGCCTTCGTCCGGCGCCCAGGCCGCGGCCACGGCGCCAGGTGCCAAATGCGGCACGCGGGCATAGATGCCGTCGGCGTTCAACAGTTCGACCGAGGCAAAGCCTTCCGCGCGCGAGGACCGCACTTCCTCGCTCACCACCCGTGCCTCGGCCTCATCAAAGGCGACCGTCATGGCGCCGACCATGCGGATCGGCAGGCCAAGCGACGGCCCTTCGGCCAGATAACGCTGATGTCCGCGCACGACCAGCTTGCGCTCCAGCGATCCCACCGGTGTGTCGTTGCCCGTGGCCAAGGTGGCCGTGTTGCCCTTGCTGGCCTCGTCGCACAGGTCGCTGTTGGCTTCGAGCAGGATCGCGCGCAGGTGATAGCGCGAGAACTCGCGCGCGATCGCGCAACCCACGACACCCGCGCCGATGATGGCGACATCGTAATCCGCCATCAGCCGATCCCCCGGACGCCGGAGGGATCGATGCGGAGCCTTCCAAGACACAGGCGTGTGTAGTCGGCCAGATCGCCACGGATGCCCTCGGCCTGGATCTGGGCCAGGCACCAGAGCGCTTCACGCACCACGACGGCGTCCTTGAGACCATCGACCGTCGCACGGTCCACGCCGCCATGGCGCTTCACCGCGCATTCCAGAACCGCACCGTCGAGGGCGAAGTTCATGGCTAGGTTAGCCAGATCGGTCGCCGGATCGCCGAGCCCCGCATATTCCCAATCGATCAACCAGATATTCCGGCCGTCGTCGATGAAGTTTTCCGGGATCAGGTCGGTGTGGGTCAGCCCGCGCCTTTCGCCCGCGGGCGCGGCATTCAAAATAGCTTCGATGCGTGCACGCTGGGCGGGCGGAAGCGTGCCGGGGGCAAGGCGCGCAAGGTAGGTGCGTGACCAAGCGACAGGATTGGCGTCGGGTGTGTCGGCGGGCAAACGGCCTTCGTGGACGCGGCGCAGGACATCGACAATGCGATCCAGCCGTACGGGCGACAGCGCTTCGCCCTGCCGCAGCGTCTCGCCGTCCATGAAACGCTGCACCAGCACGCCATCGCGCGCATGAACGACGGGCGGCGCCACGCCCAAATCGGCCGCCAGCGACGCGCACAACGCCTCGCGGCTGCGCACGATGCCGTGGTGGGGCAGATCGGCCGCAACCCGCGCGAAGAAGCGCTGGCCGCCCGCATCCACGCGATAGTTAATGTTGGTGCGCCCGACCGACAGGCGCGTCACCACCGGCGCGGCCGGCCAGATCGGCAGACGGCGCAGACGCTCCTCGGCGCTCGGGTCGGAGACGGCATCCATGCGGCGCGCAGCATAGCCGCGCGCGGCACGGGAAGCGACCCTATCGCCTTAGGACAAAGCGACCGGCTTGTGCTGCGCGTCCTTGTACATGGTGGCCGCGCTGTACTCGACCGCGAGGCGATGCGCCTCGATGGCCTCCGGTGTCATCTCGCCATGGCAGGGCGGTTCCGGATCGAAATTGTGATGGCGGTCCTGGCCGCGCACGACGGCCGCACAGTCGCGCGGTCCCTTGTTGACCGCGGAGGTCGGCATGTAGCTGGGCAGGAATAGGATGCGCCAGCGGTCCACGAAGTTCGGGCCCGACCCGTGGATCAGATTGTGGTTGAAGATGGCGGCCTCGCCCGCCTTGAGGTCGACCGAGATGGCCTTGGAGTCGTCGACCTTGGAGGTGATGTACTGGCCGCGCGTCAGGATGCTGTTCGCGTCCTGGGTGTCCTCATGCGGCAGCAACGGTCCCTTGTGCGAACCGGGAATGATCTTCATCCCGCCGTTGGCCTCATTGGCCGGGGTGAAGGCCAGCCAGAAGGTCACGGCCGGCTCGATCTTGATGTACATCGTATCTTGGTGCCAGCCGGCATAGGACGGGCTGTTCGGCTTCTTGAAGCGGAACGAGCTGGTCCAGCACAGGATGTCCGGCGTCTCGAAGATGCTTTCCACCACATCGAGCATGCGCGGGTGGCGGATCATCTCGTCGAGCCACGGGCAGACCAAGTGCGCCTTCAGGTCGATCTTCTTGGTCGCTTCGGGATAGCGCGCCTGGAGGTCCTCCAGCTTGCCCCGGATCTCGGCCATCTCGGCCTCGGTGTAGATCGGGATCGGCGCGAGGTAACCATCGCGCTCGTAAGCGGCAAGCTGGTCCTTGGTCAGTCCGAATTTAGGCGCCATGGTGTCTCCTTCAGCTCAATGCGATCGCCTGGCGGTCGCTGTCCTTGTAGAGAATTTTCTTGGCCTGCACTTCCACGGCCTCGCGGTGGGCGGCCAACTCGCCCGGGCCGAACTCCTCCACCGGTACGGGGTCGGGGTCGAAATACCGATGCTCGTCGGTACCGCGCACGACGAAGGCTGAGACGCGCCGGTCGTCCATCGGCTTGGAGCCGGTCGCGAAATAACCCATCAGCATGACCAGCCGCCGGTCGCCCGTGTGATTGGGGCCCGAGCTGTGGACGACGTTGTGGTCGAAGAAGCCGCATTCGCCCGGCTGCAGCTGCAAGGGCGTGATGTTGGCCTTGTCGAAGTCGGCGGTGATGTACTGGCCGCGCGTCAGGATGCTGTTCTTGTCTTGGGTATCTTCGTGGGGCAGCACGTCCCATTTGTGCGAGCCGGGGATGACGCTGACCGTGCCGCTGTCGGTGTTAGTGGGCGACAGGGCCAGAAAGGCGATCGTGCCGGTCGGCCGGATCGTGATGTAGCGCGTGTCCTGGTGCCAGCCCGCGTAGGTCGGGCTCTTGGCCTTCTTGTTCCGCACGCTGGAATTCCAGCACAGAAGGTTGGGACCCAGGATGTCCTCCAGCACGTCCAACATGCGCGGCATGCGGGTCAGCCGGTCGGCCCACGGCAACAGAAGATTGCACTTGAGGTCGAGCTTGTTGAGGCTCTCCGGCCGTTCGACCTCGAAACGCTCCAGATGACGCCGGTATTCCAGCGCATCTTCCTCGGACATCACCCGGAACGGCGTATGAAAGCCGTTCGCGCGGTAGGCCGCGATCTCGCTGTCCGTCAGTGCCTTGCCCATCGCGCGTCTCAGCTCTTGTAGTCGGGTTCTTCGCGGTCGAGGTCACGCTTCAGCGCCTCGTAGCTCAAGGCCGCGCTCTCCTCCCATTCGTCGTCCAACTGGCTGCGGGTGAACTGCGCGATCTGTTGCGGCACCTCGCGTGCCTCCTCACCCGACTCCTTGATCAGGTGAAGCTGCTTGCAGGCCAGCTCCAGGTAATAGAGGTCGTACCAGGTCTGGGAGACGTTCGCGCCCACGGCCGTGACGCCGTGGTTGGCGGAAAGAAGCAGCGGCTTGTCGCCGAGCGACGCGGCCATGCGCCCGCCCTCTTCGAAGGATGTGCCGAGGCCACCGAAATGATCGTCGTAGGCGATGCGGTCGCAGAAGCGCAGCGCGTCCTGGTGGACCATCAAGAGGCGGCCCGGCTTGGTCATCGTCAGCCACGTCGTATAAACCGGATGGCAATGCAGCACGCAGGCCGCATGCGGCCCGAGCTTGTGGAACGAGGCATGGATGCACAGCGCCGACTGTTCGATCTTGCCGCGCCCTTCCACGATGTTGCCGTCGAAATCCGAGACGATCAGGTTGGACGCCGTGACCTCGGACATCAACACGCCGTGGGGCTTCACGAAGAAACGGTCCTTGGTGCCCGGCACCATCAGCGTAAAGTGATTCCATATCCCGTCGTCGAAGCCAAAGCGGTGCGCGAGGCGATGCGCCGCCGCCAGATCGACCCGCGCGCGCCAGACCGGATCGGCCTTCTCGTCGATCCGCACCACGTTGCCCGTCATGCCCGCCTCCCATTTTCGCGGCGCGTCCCCCGCGCCCGGAGCGATATCCTAGCAACGATACGGTCGGAAATACCTCTTGTCAGGGCCGGCCGTCGTCGCGAGCATTTCCCCCGGGGAAGGCCGGCCAAATTCCAGGCCGATCGGCCTAAATTAAGCAAGACATGACGGCGCGGTCAAGCGGGGTAAAAGCGGTGGCTGAAACAGTCCGGTGCGAGGTCGTGATCGTCGGCGGCGGCATCGCCGGCGCATCTCTGGGCTACCGCTTGGCGCCGCACCGGCGCGTGATCGTGTTGGAGCGCGAGACGGCGCCCGGGTACCACTCGACCGGCCGCTCCGCCGCGGGCCTGTCGGAAAATTTGGGCACGCGGCCGATCCGCGCGCTGACCGCCCTCTCTCGTCCCTTCTTCAAAACGCCGCCCCAGGGCTTCACCGACACGCCGCTGCTGAAGCGCCGGCCATGGGTGGTTGTCGCGCGGGCGGACCAGCGTGAAACCTTCGAAGCCCAGCTTGCCGAAGCGCGCGCCTCCTGCCCCGCCATCGAGGTGGTGGACGTCGATGCGGCAGTGACGCTGTTTCCCCTGCTCAACCGCGCCTATGTCGCCCAAGCCTTCTTGGAACCCGAGGCCGCCAACCTGGACGTCGACGCCATCCTGCAGGGCTATCTGCGGGGCCTGCGCGCCCAAGGCGGAACGCTCGTCACCAATGCCGAGGCCCTGACGGCGCAAAGGCAGCGCGGCGTCTGGCGCGTCGAGACGAAAGCGGGCTCCTACGAGGCGGACGTGCTGGTGAATGCAAGTGGCGCGTGGGCCGACGAGACGGCGCGCCTGGCCGGCGTGCAGCCCATCGGCCTCGTGCCCAAGCGGCGCACGGCCATGATCATAGCAGCGCCGGACGGCGTGGACGTCTCGGGCTGGCCCGAGCTCGACGATGTGAGTGACGAATTCTACCTGAAGCCCGAGGCCGGCAAGCTCCTCCTCTCGCCATCGGACGAGACGCCCTCGCAGCCGACCGATGCGCAACCGGACGAGATGGACATCGCCGTTGCCGTCGACCGCATCGAGCGCGCCACGACCCTCAAGGTGCGCCGCGTGGAGCGAAGCTGGGCAGGCTTGCGCAGTTTCGTTCCCGACCGCACGCCCGTGTTCGGTTTCGACCCCCAGGCCGAAGGTTTCTTCTGGCTGGCTGGCCAGGGCGGCGCGGGCATCCAGACCTCCGCCGGGTTGTCGCAGGCAGCCGCCAGCCTCATCCTGGAAACCGAATGGCCCGCGCTCCTGACCGCGCGCGGCGTCACCCCCGCCACGTTTTCGCCCGCCCGCCTGAGGAGAACGCCATGAACGACATACGGCGCCACGACATTCCCGAATCGAAGGCCGCCAAGGTCTATCGCCACGTCGTCTTCGACGGCGACTATGTCTTCATCGCGGGGCAGTTGGCCTCCGACCGTACGAATCCCCCGCCCGTCCTGGGCGACATCGAAACCGAGACGCGCACGGCTATGGAGCTTCTGGGGGCGGCCCTGAAGTCCGTTGGCCTGGATTTCACCGATGTGATGCAGGCGCGCGTCTTCATGACTGACCTTTCGGAGTTCGCCCGCATGAACATCGTCTATGGGTCGTTCTTTCCGCCGGGCGAGACGCCAGCACGCACTTGCGTGGGCGTGGCCAACTTGTTGAACGGTTGCAAGATCGAGATCGACTTCGTCGCGCGCGTGCGCAAGTTCGATCCGGCCAAGCATCTGGGCGCGCCACGCGTGGAGCATGCGCGATGAAGGTCCTAGTCACCGGCGCCAGCGGACGGCTGGGGCGGCGCATCGTCGCCCTCTTGGCCAAGACGTGCGAGGTCACCGCCTTTGACGCCAAGGCGGGCGAAGTGGTGGGCGCGCGCCACCATATCCAGGGCGACATCCTGGATTTCGACGCCGTGAAGCACGCGATGCGCGGACAAGAGGCCGTCATCCACCTGGCGGCCGCACTGGTGGCGCACAAATTGCCGGGCGAGTTGCTCGTCCGCACGAACGTGATGGGCACCTGGCACGTCTTCGCCGCCGCCGAGGAGGCCGGCGTGCGCAAGCTCGTCCACACGTCGAGCGAGACGGCGACCGGCGTCGTCTTCGCCGACCCCTCGCGTCCGCCCCTCTATTTGCCGGTGGACGAGGATCATCCGCTGCATCCCGCCGAGCCCTACGGCACGAGCAAGGCGATGAGCGAGGAGATCGCCAAAATGTTCGCGCTGCGCGGCGGCATGACGGTCACGGTCATCCGCCCGACGCTGGTCGCGACCGAAACCATCGCGCCCAAGCTCGGCGCGTTGGGAACGGACCCGAAGAACATCGACCTGTGGGGTTGGGCCGATCCCGAGGACGTGGCCGAGGCCTATCGCCTAGCGCTGGGACGAAAGGGCGACCCCTATGATGTCTTCTTCATCAGCGCGCCGAACACGCTTTCGGACACGCCGACGCTCGATCTGTTGCGGATCTATTACGGCAAACTGCCGGAGGTGCGACAGCCGGAGTTGTACAAGCGTGACCCGCACGCGGGCGTGTTCTCCATCGCCCGTGCGCAAGAGCGACTGGGCTTCGCGCCACACCGGGATTGGCGGCGGCTCCGTCCTTAGGTGTGGTGCGGCTTCTCGAAGATGAAGGGAAGCAGCACCGCGACCGGCACCAGCAGGATGGCATCGCCCAGGGGCGAGGCCGCCACGCTGGCCGCGGCGCCGATCGCATAGGCCGACCACGCCGCCGCCAGCACCGGTATGGTGAGCCGAATGTCGGGCGGCGGCCGCTTCGAAACGCCGCCCTCGACGATGCGGACGATGACCGAGGTGACCACCACGGTCGAGATCGTGACCGTGCCGAAGCGCGTCATGCTGGCCGCCTGCAGCCCCATGGCGCCCGCCAGCAGGATGAGCGAGACCGTCTTGCCGGGCGCGGTCAGCGCCACAATGGTGATCAAAAGCGCTTCGACCAAGAGCGGCACACGCAGGTGCTTGGCCTCTAATAGGTAAGCGAAGGCCACCCCGGCGGAGAAGCTGGCCAGCGTGATCACGTAGACCAGCATGTTCGTCCAGTTGCCGTGCGCGAACGACATGGCCAGCAACACGGTGTTGCCCGTCATGTTGGCGGCGAAGACGCCGCCCAGATCGACATAGCCCACCGCGTCGACGAAGCCCGCGATGCCGCACATCAGGCCCGCCCGCAACCAGGGCGTCTGCCAGTAACGGACCACAGCCTCCACGCCGCGCCCCTGTGCCTCAGGCCACGTGCATCAGGCGCAGGATCGACTGCAACAGCACGTTGGCGCCTTGCTCCAGCAGCTTCCAGTCGGTCCATTCGTCACGCCGGTGGCTGCGCCCGCCTTCCGAAGGCACGAAGATCATGCCGGCGTCGGCCACGCGCGCCATGACCTGGGCGTCGTGGCCGGCGCCCGACGGCATCCGGTGGCTGCCGAGCCCCAGCGCCTTGGCCGCGCCCTCGATCGTGTCCTGCACCCGCGGCGCCATGAGCGCCGAGGTGTTGCCAGAGATGTGTTCGTGGCTGACGGTAAGCCGGTGCTCGGCCGCGACTTTATCAGCCAGCTTGTATGTGGCCTTGACCAGCCGCTTCAACAGCTTCTGGTCGATGTCGCGCAGCTCCTGACGCATGTACATCTCGGGCGGCACGATGTTGGCCGCCGCCGTTTTCGACTTCACGATGCCGTAGGTGATTCGCGTCAACGGCGTGCCGCGCTTGAGCGCCATCCGACGCGCTTTGTAAGCGAACTCGGCCGCGCCCGTGAAGGCATCCTTGCGCATGTCCATGGGCGTCGTGCCCGCATGGTCCGGCTCGCCCGTGAAGGTGAAGTCGGAATGATCGATTCCGACGATGCCCTCGACCACGCCGATGGGCATGCCCTTGGCTTCCAGCACCGGTCCCTGCTCGATGTGCAGTTCGACATAGGCGGCGATGTCGCCCTTCTTGCGCTTGGCCCTGCCGATCTTCTCAAGATCGAACCCGGCCTGACGCATGGCGTCGCCGAGCGAACCGCCGTTCGGGTCCTTGGCGTGGGCGACCTCGTTCATGTCCAGCCGCCCGGCCATGGCCTTGGAACCCATGCAGTCGAGGAAGCGGCCTTCCTCGTCGATGAAGGCGACGGGTTCGAAGCCGCGCGGCGCGCCGAGGTTCGCGGCACGGATGACGCGCGCGCATTCGAGCGCCGACAGAACGCCGAAGGCGCCATCCAGCGGCCCGCCATCGGGCACGGTATCGATGTGCGAGCCCGACATCACCACGGGCCCTTCCGCCGCACCCACATGGCCGATCGTGTTGCCGGCCTCGTCGTCGCGGGCGGGAATATCGGCCTCGGCCATCCGGCCCTTGAACCAGCGCCGCGCCTCTTCATAGGCGGGCGCGAAGGCGTGGCGCGTCAAAGCACCATCCGGCGCGCGGCCGATCTTGGACAGGGTCTCGATGTCGTTGCGCAGCCGCGCGATGTCGATGCGCAGGGATTCCCAGGCAGCCATGTTCCGTCTCCGCTCCAAAGCAAGAAGGGCCCCACCCTCGATCCGTTCGGGATGGGGCCCCTTGGACCACTGTTCTCCGCGCCCACCGGCGCGGATTCGCAAAGTCAGATCACTTGATGATCAGTTTGCGCGGAAGACCGTTCAGCACCTCGCAGCCGGTCTTGGTAACGCGGACCGACGCGCTGAAGCCGATGCCGCAGTCGCGATACTTGAGCGTCAGCGGCACCATGTGGAACGTCATGTTGGTTTCGAGCTTCCGCGTTTCGCGCGGCTTCAAGGAGAGGATCTGCCCCTCGCCCCAGTCCGGCGGAAACGCGATACCGATGGAATAGCCCGTGCGGTGGCGGAAGAATTCGCCGAAGCCCGCCTTCTCCACCACGCCGCGCGCGGCCTTGTCCACCGCTTCGCAGGTGACGCCCGGCTTGATCTTATCGATAGCCGCTTCCAGGCCGCCGATGACGGCATCAGCCATCTTGCGCACGATGGGACGCGGCTCGCCCACGTTGCAGCAGCGCATGATCGCCGCCGTGTAGCGGTTGATGTTGGCGGAGACCTCGAAATAGACGGGGTCGCCTTCCTGGATCACCTCGTTGCGCCAAGTCTGGTGCGGCAGGCAGGTGCGCGCGCCCGACAGGATGAAGGGCGGTAGACCTGGATACTGGCTGCCGTTGGTGGTCAGAACGCGCTCCACCTCGGCGGCCACGTCGTTGTCGGTCACACCGCCGGCCACCTTGTCGATACCGGCTTGCACGGCGCGATCCAGGATGCGCGCGGCCTTGCGCATCGTGTCCAGTTCTTCGTCCGACTTGATGAGGCGCGCTTCCTCGACGATGTGCGTCGAATCGACGATCTTCGCCTTGGGGAAGTGGCTCTTCAGGTTTTCGTATTCGAAGACGTTGAAGAACCAGCCGCGCTTCTCGACGCCGATGATCTTGTTACCGAGGCCGAGCTTCTGGATCACCGAAGCCGTCACGTCGGCCGGCACCATGTAGTCCTTGATCTCGGTGAAGCCGTCGAGCCAGGTGTATTCGTAGACGTTCAGCGATTCGAAGCTGCGCATGACCATCACCGGCTGGTCCTGCAACGACAGGACGAGGCAGTGGTAGCCGTAGTAACCCGGCGTTTCGTAGCCGGTCAGATAGCAGAGGTTTTCCGGGCCACGGACCAGGAGGACGTCGATGCCCTCCTTTTTCATCATCGCGGTGACGAGGTCGTAGCGGCGGCGATATTCGGCAGGCGTAAAGTTGAGCCGTTCATGCTCAACGAACTTGAGCTTGAAGCCAGGTTTGGCCATGGGGGTCCCCTGATGGTTGGTTCTTCATTTCGCACCTGCCGCCACACGGCCGCGATGCGTGTCGCGCGGGCCCCGCGGTACGAAACGAACGAAGCCTAGCGGCCTCGCATCGGCTTTACAAATCCCATGCCTGCCCCACCGACGGAAGGCAGGCTGGGCGGTTCCTATACCGGCATCTTCACCTTCAACTCCTCGGCGATTTTGCCAAGAGCCGCCCACGTGGCGTCCAATACCGGCACGCCCGATTTCAACCGCTCCGCGCGTTCGGCGAAGCCGCGCTCTCCCGGGATACGAATTCCGGCCGCGCCAGGCGCCGTTTTTGAATTCTTGATCTCGGCGATGTGCGCGCGGGCGGCCGCGCGGAATTCGTCCAGTGAGCCGAACGCGGCCGGGTCGATAGCGACGAACAAGTGGCCGTGGCGCCCGACCTTGCCCTCGTCCTGCCACCCCGCTAGCGCGGGGCCAGCCTCGCTCGTGGTCAAGGGACCGCACAGAAGCGCCACCGACAGGGCCAACCCAAAACCCTTGTGACCCGCCAAGGTGCTGAGCGCGCCCGCCATCACCGTGACCGCGTCGGTCGAAGAATGACCGTCAGGACCGATGCCTGTGCCGGGCGGAACCTGCTCCTTGTGATAGGCCGCAAGACGAACGTGAGAACGCGACATCGTGCTCATCGCCATATCCACGACGAACGGATCGGGCCCATCGAGCGGAAAGGCGAAGGCGATCGGATTGGTGGACAACACCCGCTCCATACCGCCCGGCGGATGGACCAGGGGCGGGCCGGAGGTCGCGACCATGCCGACGACACCGGCGCGCGCCAGCCGCTCGGCGTAATACCCGATCATGTAGATGTCAGCGGAGTTGGCCAGCGCCACCGTGGCGCAGCCCGCGGCCTTCGCCTTCTTTGCGGCGATATCGCAAGCCAGGAAGGCCGCGGCGTGGCCCGGCCCCTTATGGCCGTCGATCAGCACCGCGGCGGGCAGATCGCGCAAAATCTCGGGTTTCCCCTTCGGGTCGATTTTGCCGCCCTGCAGGTAATGGACCATGTAGGGCAGATAATCGACGCCCTGGCCCGCGAAGCCGCGCAGATCGGCCTCGACAAACACTTCGGCCGATGCCACCGCGTCTTCACGCGAACAGCCGGCCGCGACCAGAAGATCGGCGGCAAACCGGCGCAGCGTGCCGGCATCGAGAATCCGCGATGGACGTTCCGTTACCGTCATTCGCCCCCCAGCCAATGCGATCAACCGGCTTGCTTCAAAACCGGGCGATCGATCCCGGCCACGCAGAAATACTTGAGCTGCATATACTCGTCGAGGCCGTGGCGCGAGCCTTCGCGCCCGAGGCCCGATTGCTTCATCCCGCCGAAGGGAATCGGCGGGCCGGTCATCTTCACGCCGTTGAAGGCGACCATGCCGTAATCCAGCTGCTCGCCCACGCGCCAGGCACGGGCCAAGTCGGCGCTATAGACATAGGCCGCGAGCCCATAGATCGAATCGTTGGCCTGCCGCACGACCGCGTCCTCGTCGCGGAAACGGAACAGGGCCGCAACCGGACCGAAGGTTTCCTCGCGGAAGATCTCCATCTCCGGTGTCGCGTCGGCCAGGACAGTGGGTTCGAAAAACCGCCCGCCCTTGGCGTGGCGCTTGCCGCCGGCCAAAAGCCGCGCGCCCTTGGCCAACGCGTCGGCCACCTGCCTTTCGAGTTTCTCGACCGCACGCTCGTCGATCAGCGGCCCTAGCTCAACGCCTGGCTCCAGCCCGTCGCCGACCTTGAGCGCAGCGGCGCGCGCGGCGAAATCCGCCGCGAACTCCTCATACACGCGCTCGTGGACAAAAATTCGATTGGCAGCCAGGCAATCCTGGCCGGTCGTCACGAACTTGGCGCCGATGGCGTCCGCCGACGTCGCCGCCACGTCGACGTCCTCGAAGACGATGAACGGCGCGTGTCCACCCAGCTCCATGGACATTTTCTTGACCGTCGCGGCCCCGCCCGCGAGCAGGATGCGCCCCACTTCGGTCGAGCCGGTGAAGGAGACCGCGCGCACCTCTGGGCTCGCCATCAGCGCGTTCGAAATCGCGGTGGCTTTGCCGGTCACGACCTGGAATACGCCGCGCGGGATGTTCGCGCGCTCCGCCAGGACCGCGAGCGCCAGAGCGGAGAACGGGGTTTCCATCGCGGGGCGCACGATCATCGGGCAGCCGGCGGCCAGCGCCGCAGCCGCCTTCCGGGTGATCATGGCGGAGGGAAAATTCCATGGCGTGATGGCGGCCGCGACGCCGATCGGCTCGCGCGTCGCGATCAGGCGGCGGCCCGCCAGGTGGCTCGGGATGACATCGCCATAGGCGCGCTTGCCTTCCTCGGCGAACCATTCGACGAAACTGGCGGCATAGTCGATCTCGCCAAGCGATTCGGCCAAGGGCTTGCCCTGCTCCAGAGTCATGATGAGCGCCAGATCGTCCCGGTTGGCCAGGATCAGATCGTTCCAGCGGCGCAAGGCTCGGGCGCGCTCGGTGGCCGTCAGACCGCGCCAGCCGCCGAACGCCGCCGAAGCCGCCGCGATCGCGCGGCGCGTCTCGGCTTCGCCCATGCTCGGCACCGCACCAATCCGGCTGCCATTCGCCGGATTCTCCACGGCTTCGGTCGCGCCTGAATCGGCGCCGCACCACGCACCGTCGAGATACGCCTGCTGGCGGAAAAGCGATGCGTCCTTGAGCATCCGGAAGAGGTCGTTGTCGTACGGCATGGCCGTCTCCTCTTTTCCCCGGCTTCTCACGACTCCCGTTCGATCAGGCGGCAAGGGCCTGTGGCGTCGGAACGAATTTTTCGTTGAAGGCGCGCGCCACCTCGGGGTGCGTCAGCACGCCCTTGTGGACGTTGAGGCCGAGCGCCAGATGGACATCGTCGGTCAGGGCTTTCTTGTAGCCTTTGTCCGCCAACGCCAGGACGAACGGCAGCGTCGCGTTGGTCAGTGCGTAGGTCGAGGTGCGCGGCACGGCACCCGGCATATTCGTGACGCAGTAATGCACCACGCCATCGACCTCGTAAGTGGGCTTGGAATGGGTCGTGGGCTTGCTGGTCTCGAAGCAGCCGCCCTGGTCGATGGCGATGTCGACAACCACCGAACCCGGCCGCATGGCGGCGATGGTCTTACGGTCGACCAGCTTGGGTGCGGTCGCACCCGGCACCAGCACGGCCCCGATCACAAGATCCGCGTCCCGCACCTGGCGCTCGATGGCGTCGCGAGTCGAATAGAGCGCTTGAATACGGCCGTCGAACAGCGCGTCGATCTCGCGCAGCTTGTTGATCGAGTTGTCGATCACGGTCGTGCGCGCGCCGAGCCCCATGGCCATGCGGGCCGCGTTGAGGCCGGAGATGCCACCGCCAATGACGACGACATGACCCGATTCAACGCCCGGCACGCCGCCCAAAAGCATGCCGCGCCCGCCATGCGCCTTCTCAAGGCAATGGGCGCCGACTTGCACGCTCATCCGACCCGCAACTTCGGACATAGGAGCCAGGAGCGGTAATCCACCTGTCGGTCCTGTCACCGTCTCGTAGGCGATAGCGATTCCGCCGGATTTAAGCAGCCCTTCCTTCTGGGCCGCATCCGCCGCCAGATGAAGATAGGTGGACAGAACCTGGCCAGGACGCAACATGGCGCACTCGACGGCCTGCGGCTCCTTCACCTTCACGATCATGTCGGCGGCGGCGAAAACTTCGGCGGCATCCTTGGCGATGCGTGCGCCCGCCGCCTGATATTCCGCGTCATCGCAGTTGATGCCGGCGCCCGCGCCCGTTTGGACCAGGACCTGATGGCCGCGCGACGTCAGTTCGCGCACGCCGCCGGGCACCATGCCCACGCGATGCTCTTCCGTTTTGATTTCCTTCGGAACGCCGACCAGCATCGCGAAACTCCCCATCGCTGCTTTTTATGAACGCCGCGCGGAGAGCGCGGTTCAGGGACGATGAGCTATCAAGTTTCGGGCGGCGTGAGCGACCGAAAGTAGTGATGGGGCCGGGAAATAATGCGTTGAGAGTTCGGCTGAACAGAAACTATTGCCGCCCTCAGGTCTGCTCCGTCGTCCGGCGCTGCTTGGCGCGCGTCAAAAGATGCTGGATCGGATAGCCCTGCGCGCGTTTCACCGGCTTGGTGACGATGTAGGTGAAATAGCGCGCGATGCCGATATTCGCGTTCAGCAGCTCCTCGATGACCTGCTGGTAGTGGTCGATGTCGGTCGCCACGACCTTCATCAGGTAATCCATGCCGCCGCCGATGGCGTGACATTCGACCACCTCGGGCACGGCCTCGATGGCCGTCTCGAACCGTTCGAAGTCCGCCGCCGTGTGGCCGCCCAGCGTGATCTCGACGAACACGCGCGAGGCCGACAACAGCTTCGACAGGTCGATCTCGGCATTGTAGCCGCGGATGAAACCGGCCTTCTCCAACCGCCGCATGCGCTGCAGGCACGGACTGACGGAAAGACCGACCTCCTCGGCCAGCTTGATCTTGGTCAGGCGTCCGTCACGCTGGAGCGCCGCCAGGATCTTGAGGTCGATGGCGTCGAGCTTGATACGCACGCCAGTGCCGGCGCCCCCCGCAGGGCGCACGACACGCGTTCCGGTTTTACCGATTCGTCCGGCCTGTGGTGGTTTCGTCGTCATCTCACCGTCACGTCTTACGCTTTGCTTTCTTTTTCGCGGTCTTCTGGACGGGCTTGCGCTTTGCCTTGGCTGTCTTAGCCGACTTGGCGCTAGCCTTCTTCGCCGCGGCGCGCTTGGCACCGCCCGCATTCTTCACGATCAGCTCACCAGGGAACATGGACAGCGGCTCGCAACCATTCGCGGTCACGTGCAAGGTCGCGCTGAAGCCCACGCCGGTCTCGCGATAGATGAAGGCCGCCGGGACCATATGGAAGATCATGTCCTTCTGGACCAGCCGCTTCTCGCCCTTCTTGAGCGACAGAATCTGTCCCTCGCCCCAATCGGGCGGGAAACACATGCCGATGGAATAGGCCGCGCGGTGGCGATGGTATTCGCCAAAGCCCGCCTTAACCCATTCGCCATGGACGACGCGGTCGACTTCTTCGCAGGGCACGCCGGGCTTAAGCGCAGCCATGCCGGCATGCAGCGCCGCCAACGAAGCGTCCGCCATGGCGCGCACGCGCTTTTTCGGCTCGCCGTCGCAGGCCGTGAACATGATGGCCGAGGTATAGCGGTGCTTGGTGGCCGACAATTCGTAGAAGACCGGATCGCCCTTGGCGATCTTACGGCCTTCCCAGGTGGCGTGCGTCACCGAGATGCGCGGACCCGAGACGACGAAATGGGGCAGGCCGGGATATTCGCTGCCGCGTCCGACTAGCTCGCGGTGGATCTCGGCCGCGATGGCGTCTTCCGTGGTGCCCGCGCGCAATGCATCGAGGCCCGCGCGCGAGCCGTGGTCCAGCATCTTGGCGCAGCGCTTCATCAGCGCGACTTCCTCGGCTGACTTGATGACCCGCACCCACTCCACGATACCGGAGCCATCGACGAAGCGAGCCTCCGGCAGCTTGCCACGCAGCCCTTCGTATTCCTCGATGGTCGAGAAGAACGACGTCTTCTCGACACCCACCCGCTGATCGGCCAAGCCACGCTTGCGCAGCGTCTCGATGGTGACTTCGTATGGAATGCGATCATCGGTGACCGGCACCGAATCCGACAGCCAGGAATACTCGAACACGTTGGTCTGCTCGAGATAGCGCACGACGAGGGTGGGCGCCTGATCGCGCGCGACGATCAGGCAGTGATAGCCGTAATAGCCGGGCGTCACATAGCCGGTCAGGTAGGCAATGTTTTCCGGCGTGCGCACCAGCAGCACGTCGATACCTTTTTCGCCCATCGCGTTCAGCACGGCGTCGAAGCGGCGGCGGTATTCACCCAGCGAGAATGCCAGCCGGTCGTGCTGGATCATCTTGACGTCCTTGGACGTGATCATGGGTCCCCTCCCGCAATCTCTCACTCGCGGCCCAATGCCGCGTCAGTCCGCCGCCTCGCTGGATTGCCAGCCGATGGCGCCTTGCTTCTTCAGTTCGGCGATGTCGCCGACCGCAAAACCCCAATCCTTCAACGCTTCCTCGGTGTGCTGGCCGGGCTTCGACGGCGGTCGTTGCACCTTGGGCTTGGTGCGGCTGAATTTGGGCGCAGGGCCCGGCTGCACCACACCCTCGACCTCGACGAATGAGCCGCGCGCCTTGTTATGCGGATGGCTCGGCGCCTCGAGGAACGACAAGACGGGCGCAAAGCACACGTCGGTGCCTTCCATGATCTTGCACCACTCTTCCTGCGTCTTTGTCTTGACGACATCCGCGATGCGCTTGCGCATGGCGGGCCATTGCGAGCGGTCGAACTGTTTGGGCAATCCATCCTTGGGGATGCCCAGCTTCTCCAGCATCAGGTCGTAGAACTTGGCCTCGATGGCGCCGAGCGAAATGTGCCGTCCGTCCTTCGCCTCATAGACGCCGTAGAAATGCGCGCCGCCGTCCAGGATGTTGACCGCGCGTTTGTCCTGCCAGATGCCGGCGGCCATCATGCCGTAGAAACCGGTGGCCAGGGCTGCCGCGCCCTCGACCATGGAGACGTCCACGACCTGGCCTTTGCCGGAACGCTGGGCTTCCCACACGCCGCACACGATGCCGAAGGCCATGTAGAGCGCGCCACCGCCGAAATCGCCGACCAGGTTCAAGGGCGGCACTGGCGTATCGGCCGGGCCGATGGCGTTGAGCGCGCCGGAGATCGAGATGTAGTTGAGGTCGTGACCGGCGGCATGGGCCAAGGGACCGTCCTGGCCCCAGCCGGTCATGCGCGCGTAGATCAGCTTGGGATTGCGCTTGAAGCAGTCGTCGGGCCCCACGCCCAGCCGTTCGGCCACGCCCGGCCGGAACGGTTCGATCAGCGCATCGGCCTTTTCGACCAGGCGCATGACCGTTTCGACGCCTTGCTTGTGCTTCAGGTCGACGGCGATGGAGCGGCGGCCACGGTTCAAAAGGTCGAACTTCGCCGGACGCTCCACACCCAGGCCCGAGGGCTGGGTGCGGTCGACACGCAGCACTTCCGCGCCCATGTCCGAAAGAAGCATGGCGCAGAAAGGACCAGGGCCGATGCCCGCCAATTCAACAACTTTTAGTCCGGCCAGCGGGCCCATTCACGTCTCCGTCAATCGCGGCAAAAAGGGGCACGATACTGGGCGATCCCGCCAGCCGACGCAATCGCCGCGAGGGACGGGAATCCGCGCCTAGGGCGCGACCTTCACGAACTTGAGGGTAAAGCGATCGGTCTCGCCGATGGCCGCATACTTGGCGCGGTCCTGGTCCTTCAAACGATAGGTCGGCGGCAAGGTCCAAACGCCTTCGGCGTAATCCTTGGTGTCCTTGGGATTGGCGTTCACCTCGGACTTCTCGACCAGCTTGAAACCGGCCTTCTCGACCAGCGCGATGGCGAAATCTTCCCGCAGATAGCCGCTCTTGACCGTCGGGTCCTGCGGCTGATCGTTGGGACCGCGATGGCCCTCGATGCCCAGGATGCCGCCAACCTTGAGCGCCTTGTGAAATGCGCGCAGCGCCGCATCGGCCTCGCCGTTCTTCACCCAGTTGTGCAGGTTGCGGAAGGTCAGGACCATGTCGGCCGAACCCGGCGGCGCGATCTCGTATTTGTCGCCGGCGAATTCCGTGACCACGACCTTGCCATAGACGTTTGGGTCGTTGGTGATCTTGGCGGCCAAGCCGCTCAGATCGTGCTGCAGTTCCTCCGACGTCGTGGTCTTTTCTGGACCCGCGGCGTAGTAGGTACCGCTGTCCTTCAGATAGGGCGCTAGGATTTCTAGCCAGTAGCCGTTCGCGCCCGGCCAGATTTCGACCACGCGCATATTGTCGCGCAGGCCGAAGAAGGTCAGCGTCTCCAGCGGATGGCGATAGGGATCGCGCACGCGATTGCGCTCGCTGCGCTGCGGCCCATCGATCAAGGCGCGCAGCTTCGCATAGCCGGGATCGTCGGCCATGGCGGGCGCCGAGCCCATGCCGAAAGCCGCGAAGACCAATCCAAGAACCGCCATGCGGGATGTGCGCATCATTCAAAATCCCCTTTTTATTCGCTGCCGCCCGTAGTGGCTCAATTCCGCGGCCAAGGCCATTGAATTTTTCTCACGAGTTCCATTCCGCGCGCACGTCGGCATCGACCTCCGCCGCTCCATGCTTCGCGCGGGCGGCCGGCAAAGCATGAGGCGCGAGACGCCCCAGCGCCCACACGGCCATGGCGCGCACCAGTGGCGAAGAATCACCCAGCAAGCCTTCGACAATTCCGACCGCCGTCGGATCGCCGCTGTTGCCAAGCGCGATGATCACGTTGCGCACGAAGCGGTCTCGTCCGATGCGTTTGATCGGCGAGTCCGCGAAGAGCACGCGAAAGGACGCATCGTCGAGCCGCGCCAAATCGGCGAGACGTGGCGCCTCCAAACCTGGCCGCGCGGCGAAGCTCGCCTCGTCCGTGGCGGAGGCGAACTTGTTCCAGGGACAGACCGCCAGACAATCGTCGCAACCATAGATGCGGTTGCCCATGGGCACGCGGAATTCGCGCGGGATATGCCCTTTGTGCTCGATGGTCAGGTACGAGATGCAGCGGCGCGCATCGAGCCTATATGGCGCGGGAAACGCATTGGTCGGGCACGCGTCGTGGCAGCGGCGGCATTGGCCGCAATGATCGGTTTCCGGCGCGTCGGGTGCGATCTCCAAGGTCGTCAACACCGAACCGAGGAAGAACCATGAACCGAGTTCGCGCGAGACGAGATTCGTGTGCTTGCCCTGCCAGCCGACGCCCGCACGCATAGCCAGCGGCTTTTCCATCAAGGGTGCGGTGTCGACGAACACCTTCACCGCGCCGCCGTGCCGCGCCACGATCTCGCGCGCCAGCGCCTTCAAGCGCTTCTTGATCAGGTCATGATAGTCGCGCCCGCGCGCATAGACCGAGACGTTGCCGCCCGCCTTGTCGGCCAGGCCTTCCAGCGGATCGCGGTCGGGCCCGTAGTTGAGTCCGACGACAACCGCTGTGCGCGCCTCGGGCCACATAGCGCGGGGATCGGCGCGCCGGTCGGCGTTCGCCGCCAGCCAGCCCATGTCGCCGTGAAAGCCCTGCGTCAGGTAGTCGGCCAGCCCTTGCTTCGCGGCGGCGGAGCTTTCCGCGCGCGCGAAGCCGACCGCGTCGAAGCCCTGCGCCAGCGCCAGGTCGCGGATCGACCGGCGCGGGTCCGCGTCAGCCGCGGCCGCGATAGGGCGGGACACCCTGGTCGGGGATCCAGAGTCCCTTGGGCGAGGCGCCGCTTTGATAGAAGACATCGATGGGCATCCCTCCGCGCGGATACCAATAGCCGCCGATGCGAAGCCAGCGCGGCTTCATTGCCTGCTCCAGCGCCTTTGCGATCGCCACCGTGCAGTCCTCGTGGAACGCGCCGTGGTTGCGATAAGACGCCAAGTAGAGCTTCAGCGACTTGCTTTCAACCAGCCGCGCGCGCGGCACGTAATCCAGCACCAGATGCGCGAAGTCCGGCTGGCCGGTCATGGGGCACAGCGAGGTGAACTCCGAACTGGGTCAGGCGTGGCGTCTTGGGCATGGCGGCAGACTACGCGGCGAGACCTTGCATGGCTAGACGGGCGCGATGTCGCCCTGCGCCTGCTCGGCCGCGAAACGCGCCATGAAGGCCTCGTATTCGTCCCCCTCGATGGACGCGCGGATCGCGCGCATCAGGTCCTGATAATAGTGAACGTTGTGCCAGCTCATCAGCATCAGGCCCAGGATCTCCTCGGCCCGCACGAGATGGTGGATATAGGCGCGGCTGTAGTTCTTGCAGGCGGGACACGCGCAGTCCAAATCGATCGGGCGCGGGTCCTCGGCGTGGCGCGCGTTGCGGATGTTGACCGGCCCGCGCCGCGTGAAGGCCTGGCCCGTGCGCCCCGAGCGGGTCGGGATCACGCAGTCGAACATGTCGATGCCGAGGGCGACCGACGCCACGATGTCCTCCGGCCGGCCGATGCCCATGAAGTAGCGCGGCCGGTCGGTGGGCAACAGCGAAGTCGTCTGCCGCACGGTCGCCAGCATGGGCTCGCGCCCCTCGCCCACCGCGAGACCGCCGATCGCGTAGCCGTCGAAGCCGATCTTCACCAGCGCCTCGGCCGATTCCGTGCGCAGGTCCGGATAGACGCTGCCCTGCACGATGCCGAACAGGCCATAGCCCGGCCGCTTCACGAAGGCAGCTTTGCAGCGCTCGGCCCAGCGCATGGAGCGGCGCATGGAATCAGCGGCCGGCCCCGCCTCGATGGGCCACGACGTGCATTCGTCCAGCACCATGGTGATGTTGGCATCCAGACGGCGCTGGATGTCCATCGCGCGCTCGGGCGTCAGTTCCTCCTTCGCGCCGTCGATGTGCGACTGGAAGCGCACGCCTCGTTCGTCGATATCCCGCAGTTGCGCCAGCGACATAACTTGGAAGCCGCCCGAATCGGTCAGGATGGGACCGGACCAGTCCATGAACTTGTGGAGGCCGCCGAGCCGCTCGACGCGCTCGGCGCCCGGCCGCAGCATCAAATGATAGGTGTTGCCCAGCACGATCTCGGCGCCGGTCGAGCGCACGGCGTCCGCCGTCATGGCCTTCACGGTCGCCGCCGTGCCGACCGGCATGAAAGCCGGCGTCTCAGCCGTGCCGTGCGCTGTCGACAGCCGCCCCCGCCGCGCGGCGCCGCTGGTGGCCAGAAGCTGGAAACCGAGGCCGGTCACGACCGCGCCTCGGGCTCGATCAGGCAGGCATCGCCATAAGAGAAGAAACGGTATTCACCCCGAATGGCGTAGTCATAGGCCGCGCGCATCCGCGCGAGCCCACCGAAGGCCGCCACGAGGACGAACAAGGTCGAACGTGGCAGGTGGAAATTGGTCATCAGCACATCCACGGACTTGAAACGATAACCCGGCGTGATGAACAGAGAGGTGTCGCCGTCGAACGCACGCAGGACGCCGTCGTCTCCCGCAGCACTCTCCAGCGTGCGCAGCGCTGTGGAGCCGACCGCGACGACACGGCCGCCGACCGCGCGCGCGGCGTTAATGGCCGCTGCCGTCTCACCCGTCAATATCGCGCGTTCGGCATGCATGCGGTGAGCGCGAATATCGTCGGTCTTGATCGGCAGGAACGTACCCGGCCCGACATGGAGCGTGACGGCGGCGCGGGCGACCCCCGCCGCCTGCAGCGCATCGAGCAGCGCGGGCGTGAAATGAAGACCCGCCGTGGGCGCGGCCACCGCCCCTTCCGCGCGGGCGAACATCGTCTGGTAGTCCGCGCGGTCTTGAACATCGGCGCCTTGCTCGCGCGGGATATAGGGTGGCAGGGGAATCGCGCCGTGGCGTGCCAGCGCCTCGCGCATGGCGGCATCGTCCAGCCCGAACGACAGCGTGACCTCGCCTTCGTTCCGCGCGATCACCTCGGCCGACAGAGAGCCGCCGAATTCGACCCGGTCGCCGGGCTTCAAGCGCTTGGCCGGACGCGCGAGGCCGCGCCAGATGCCGACGCCGTCCTGTCGGTGCAGGGTGATCTCGACCTTGGCCGCGCCGCGCTTGCCCACGAGGTGCGCCGGGATGACCTTGGTATCGTTGACCACCAGAATGTCGCCCCGGCGAAGAAGTCGGGGCAGGTCGCGCACGGTCCGATCGCTCAGATCTCCGCCAATGTGCAGAAGCCGGGCGGAATCACGCGGATTCGCGGGCCGCGCCGCGATCAAGCGCGGCGGCAGGTCGAAATCGTAGGTTCCAACGTCCCAGGCCTGGGCGTCTGGAGACGAGCTTTGCGGCATGCGGGCTTGACCCATGATCGGCGGCAACTTACACGAAGCCCCGTGGCCAGACGATCCGTCCATACCCGAGGAAAGCCATGACCGTTCGCCCCGCCGAAGCCCGCTATTCGGGCCTTTTTGTCGCTGTCGCGGCGACCTTCGTGGCCTGCCTGATCACAGCCAACGTGATCAGCGCCAAGCTTGTCGACGTGGCCGGCTTCGTGCTGCCGGCGGGCATCGTGATCTTCCCAATCAGCTATGTGATCGGCGACGTGCTGACCGAGGTTTACGGTTATTCCGCGGCGCGGCGCGTGATCTGGCTCGGCTTCGGCGCCAACCTTCTGTTCGTGGTCGCAGCCTCCATCGCGGGCGCCATGCCCGCGCCCGGCTTCTGGCAGCATCAGTCGGCCTATGACCAGATCCTGGGCCAAGCGCCGCGCATCCTGGCGGCATCGTTCCTGGCCTTCCTGCTCGGCGAGTTCGTCAATTCCTATGTCCTGGCCAAGATGAAGATCATGACAAGCGGCCGCTGGCTGTGGACACGCACGATCGGCTCGACCGTCGTCGGCCAGGCCTGCGACAGCGCCATCTTCGTGACCATCGCCTTCGCCGGAAAGTTTCCGGTCTCGGCGATCGTCGGCATCGTCGCGACGCAGTGGATCGCGAAGTGCCTTTACGAGACCGCGGCAACGCCGTTGACTTATCTTGTCGTCAATTACCTGAAGCGGAAGGAGGGCGTGGACACCTACGACCACGACACGCGCTTCAACCCCTTCGCCGTCACCACCTGAGTCCGTGTCCACCAGCGGCGTCAGCGCATCGGTCGAGACCCCGTCGGGCAAAGGCTCGGGCGACGAAAATTTTCCGGTCGGCTCGTTCCTGCTGCCGGCGCGCCTGCGCCCGCACGTCGCGCGCTTCTATGCCTATGCCCGCGCGATCGACGACATCGCCGACAATCCGGAGCTTGAGCCCCAGGACAAGATCGCGCGCCTGACCGGTTTCGCCGAGGCCATCGAAGGCAGCCACGCGAACGACCCGCGCTACGTCACCGCCCATCACAGCCGCGCCAGCCTGTTGGAAACCGGCGTCACCCCCCAGCATTGCCTCGATCTGGTCGCCGCCTTCAAGCAGGACGCGATCAAGCCGCGCTACGACGACTGGGACGACCTGATGGGCTACTGCTATCTCTCGGCCTCGCCGGTTGGGCGGTATCTGCTCGACCTGCATGGCGAAGATCGCTCGGACTATCCGTTTTCCGACGCGCTGTGCAACGCGCTCCAAGTGCTGAATCATTTGCAGGATTGCCAGGCCGACTATCGCGCGCTCGACCGCGTCTACCTGCCGCAGGATTGGATGCGCGCGGAGGGCGCCACGGTCGAGGAACTAGACGGAACGCAATCGAGCCCAGGGCTGCGCCGGGTGATCGACCGCTGCCTGACCGCGACCGAGGGCCTGCTGGTTGAGGCGCGCAAGCTGCCCGGGGCGTTGCATGACAGCCGCCTGGCCATGGAATCGGCCGCCATCGTGCGCATCGCGACCAAGCTGACCCGCGCGTTGCAAGCGCGCGATCCCGTGGCAGGGCGTGTTCAACTCACCAAGCTGCAATTCATGGGCTGCTGCGCGGTGGGCGCCGTCGGCGTGCTGTTGTCGCCGCGGCCGAAGCGTCGCTGACCGTGCTCACGCTTCTGGCGCTGCTGGCGTGCGCGGCGTGGCTCTATCTTGCATTCCGCCACGGCCGTTTCTGGCGCGGCGATCAGCGTCTAGACGACATCATCGCCGGACCCACCGAATGGCCCTCTATCGCCGTCGTGATCCCGGCGCGCAACGAGGCCGACGTGATCGGCCGCGCCGTGGCCTCGCATATGGCGCAGGATTATCCCGGTGCCTTTCACGTCTTCGTGGTCGACGACCGCAGCACCGATGCGACCGCCACCGTTGCGCGCGAGGCTGGAGATGACACGCGGCTGACCATCGTGACCGCACCGCCGTTGCCCGATGGCTGGGCCGGCAAGGTCGCCGCCATGGCGGCGGGCACGGCCGAAGCCATGCGACGGATGCCCAACGCACGCTATATCCTGTTCACCGATGCCGATATCGAGCACCCGGCGGACCATTTGCGCCGGCTGGTGGCCAAGGCCGAAGCCAACCGGCTCGATATGACCTCACTCATGGTCAAGCTTGAGGCCCGGACCTTCTGGGAGCGGCTGCTCATTCCCGCCTTCGTCTTCTTCTTCCAGAAGCTCTATCCCTTCCCGTTGGTGAACGACCCCAGCCACCGCATGGCGGGTGCCGCCGGCGGCTGCATGCTGGTGCGGCGCACGGCGCTGGAACGCATCGGCGGAATGGCTGCCATCAAAGGCGAGATCATCGACGACTGCGCGCTGGCGCGCGCGATCAAACCCGGTGGACCGATCTGGCTCGGGCTGTCCGCCGACGCACGCAGCCTGCGTCCGTACGGCGGGCTCGGTGGCATCTGGCGCATGGTCGCGCGTTCGGCCTTCAACCAGCTTCGCTATTCCACCGCCCTGTTGGCGGGTTGCGTGTTGGGCATGCTGCTTCTCTACATCGTGCCGCCCTGGGCCGCGCTCGACGGGCTTTTCGATAACCATGCGCTCCTCGCGCTTTTGGGCGTGACCGCCTGGGCGACAATGGCCGTGTGCTACAAGCCCACGCTCGATCTCTATAGACGGCCTGCCTGGGAGGCTCTGTTGCTGCCCGTCGCCGCGATCTTCTATGTTCTGATGACGGTCGATTCGGCGCGCGCCCATTGGGCGGGACGAGGCGGCGCGTGGAAGGGGCGGACCTACACATGAACAGCGGTGCTGTCGGGGCGGCGAACAGCCTAGACCAAGCCTCGCGCGATCATGTGCAAAAGGTCGTGACCGGCTCGCGCACGTCTTTCTTTTGGGCCATGCGCCTGCTGCCCGAAGCGCGGCGCGACGCCATGTTCGCCATATACGCGTTCTGCCGCGAGGTCGACGACATCGCCGACGACCCGCTTCCCATCGAGGAAAAGCGCCGCCGCCTGGCCGAATGGCGGCAAGAGATCGACCGCCTCTATGCCGGCAAGCCCGAATGGCCGACCTCTCGCGCCTTACAGGGCCCCGTCCGCGCCTATGGCCTGGCGCGGGAAGATTTCATCGCCCTGATCGACGGCATGGAGATGGACGCCAACGATTTTTCGGCGCCCTCCATGGCCGAACTTGAACTCTATTGCGACCGGGTGGCCAGCGCCGTCGGCCGTCTGTCCGTGCGTGCCTTCGGCGCGACGGAGCCCGAGGCGCGCGACGTGGCGCTTCATCTCGGACAGGCGCTGCAGCTCACCAATATCCTGCGCGACCTGAAGGAAGACGCCGAGCGCGGCCGCCTCTATCTGCCAAGCGAATTGCTGGACGAAGCCGGCATCCGCGAGCGCGATCCCAACAAGGTCCTGGCCCATCCGAATTTGGCCGCCGTGTGCGACACAATCGCAGTCAAGGCCGAGGAGCGTTTCGCCAATGCGCGCCACGCCATCGCCCGATGCGCCCGCGGCCCCATGCGCCCCGCCGTCGTGATGATGCACGTCTATCACGGCATTCTGGTCGCGCTGCGCCGCCGGGGCTGGCGCACACTCGACCAGCGCGCGAGTCTCTCCAAACCGGCGAAGCTTTGGATCGCCCTTCGCCACGGTCTCTTTTGAAAACAGCAGGCAACGCGTGAAGACCGTCCATATCATTGGCGCGGGCCTTGCGGGGCTGGGCGCGGCCGTGCGCCTGACGACCCACGGCGTGCGCGTGGCACTGCACGAAAGCGCGGGCCATGCGGGCGGGCGTTGCCGCTCGTTCTACGACGAGACGCTCGACCGTGTGATCGACAACGGCAATCACTTGCTTCTGTCGGGCAACTTCACGGTCATGGAGTTCCTCGACGCGGTCGGCAGCCGCGACAGCCTGGTTGGGCCGCAGGACCCCGTCATCCCCTTCGTCGACCTGGCGACCGGCGCGCGCTGGGCCGTGCGCCCCAACGCAGGCCGCCTACCCTGGTGGATCTTCGCGCCGTCACGCCGCGTGCCGGGCACCTCGCCCGGCGACTATCTGGCTGCGCTGCGCCTCGCGCGCGCGGGCAAGGACGACACCGTGGCCGACTGCCTGAATGTTTCGCGCGCGGCCCGTCACAATTTCTGGGAACCACTGACCATCGCCGTGCTGAACGCCGGCATCGAAGAAGCTTCGGCCAATTTGCTGTGGCCGGTGATGACCGAAATTTTCGGCAAAGGCGCCAAGGCGTCCCGGCCGCTGATCGCACGCGAAGGGTTGAGCCAAAGCTTTATCGAACCCGCCCTGCGCCTGCTCGATCGCGCGGGCGCCACGGTGCGCTTCAACCAACGCCTGCGCGAGATCGAACGCGATGGCGATCGCGTCACCGCGCTGGATCTGGTGCGCGAGCGCATCGTGATCGGCCCGGACGACCGCGTGGTCCTGGCCATCCCGCCGATGCCCACCATGGCGCTTTTGCCCGAGATCAAGGGGCCCGAGGCGACACGCGCCATCGTCAACGCCCACTTCCGCCTGCCGCGCGCGATGGAAGAAGACGGCATGCCCTTCCTGGGCTTGATCGGCGGCACCGCCCATTGGCTGTTCCTGCGCCGTGACATCGCCTCGATCACGGTCAGCGCGGCGGACGAACTGGCCGAGAAGCCGAACGAGGAAGTGGCCGCGATCCTGTGGAAGGACACGGCCAAGGCCTTGGCCCTTGGCGACGCGCCCCTGCCGCTGTGGCGCATCGTGAAGGAAAAGCGCGCCACCTTTGCCCAAATCCCCTCCCAAGTGGCCCTGCGCCCCAGCCCGCGCACGCAATGGCGGAACCTTTTTCTGGCTGGGGATTGGATCAATACCGGCCTACCCGCTTCCATCGAGGGAACGCTGCGCTCCGGCTTCAGCGCCGCCGACCTCGCATTGGCGCCATAGTTTCGCCACGCCGGTCCGCGATACCCAGCGCCGCGTCAAACCCAGGAGGTTTCCATGCGCCTCGCCGCCCTCGCATTGTTCGCCGCCGCCCTGCTCTCCCTCGCCCCGGCCGCCCACGCAGACGACAAGAACAAGGACGATAAGGACAAGACGGTGCTGCAGCTTTCCGCCGCCGCCGAGCGCGTGGTGCCGCGCGACCGGCTGCGCGCCACCCTACGCGCCGAGGTGACGGACGCCGACCCGCTCAAGGTCCAGGCCGAGATCAACAAGCGCATGAACAAGGCGTTGGAGCGCGCCCGCGCGGCGTCTGGCGTGAAGGCCGAAACCGGCGGCTATTCGATCTATTCCTTCGTCGACCAGAACAAGAATACCCAGTGGCGCGGCTCGCAGTTCGTCTCGGTCGTCTCGACCGATTTCGACGCCGTGCTGGCCGTCGCCCGCGACCTGCAATCCAGCGGCCTGTTGATGTCCGGCATGGGTTTCGACCTGACGCCCGAGGCCTATCAAAAGCTGAAGGACGAGCTGGAGGCCGAGGCCGTGACCAAGGCCGTGGCGCGTGGCCGGGCCCTGGCCAAGGCGGCCGATTCCTCCGTGATCCGTTTCCGCGTCATCCGCGTGGGTGAACCTTCCGGCTACCGGCCGCCGATGCCCATGCCGAAGATGATGGAATCCCGCATGGCCGCGGCCCCCATGCAGGCGCCCGCGGCCGAGGCCGGCGAGGAGACGGTGCGGGTCACTGTCGAGGCCGAAGTGGTGATCACCCCTGTGAAATAAGGGTTTTGCGGGCGAAGCGGCGTTCTGGCGGGGGAGGTGTTCCTGGACAAGGCGGAAAGCCTCGACTAATTTCCCGACCGAACGCGGAAAATCCGAAAGTCGCAAACGACGTCTGGCCAGAGATGGACGCCGCAATCCGCCCTGATATCC
>JAPLOM010000002.1 GCA_026400755.1 Alphaproteobacteria bacterium | reverse complement strand
GGAGCTTGTGCCGCCCACCAGCCTCTCGAAGGCGGGCCAGGCCACCTTGGGATAGAAACGATGGGGACCGTCCGCGGGCACGGCCGTGAGATTGCCGCCCGCACCCATCGCCTGGTAGACGCGCCGCGCCGACTCGACGACGGAGGCCGCGCCCGCGTAGGGAAAGATGTGATCACGGATACCCGAGATCACCAGAAGGGGGCGGGGGGCCACGAGCGCGACCACGTCGTCCGTCTCCAGCCAGTTCAGAAGGCCGGGCACGACGTTCTGGGCCGAATCGTCGCGTCGGCGCGCGATCGTGTCACGGACGAAACCGACGCATCCGCTGGCCAAGACGCCCGCGATGCGTACGTCGAGAGAAGCAGCGTGGAGCGCTACCGAGCCGCCTGCCGAATTTCCCATGACGAAGATACGAGCGGGATCCACGGCGAGATCCAAACCGCGCCCAGCGCCGTCGGCGGCCAGCCAATCCACCAGCGAAGAAACATCCGCTGCCCGCTCGCCGAGCAGAGAGCGACCCAGCAGGAACGCGTGGTTCGCCGCGTCGATCGTGGCGCTGGCCGACCGGGGCACGATATGCCGCTCGGCGCGTTCGCCGAAACAAGATTGCTCGAGGCAGATCGCGACGTAGCCGCGCGCAACCGCTTGGCGCGCATAGTCACCACCGCCCGCGATCTTGACCGGGTCCGGCGGCATCCGGGCCTCGCCCCATGAAAGATGGGAGCCCGAGTTGGTGCCTTGCAGGCAGATCATCACAGGGCGCCGACCGTCGCCCTTGCGCCAGACCGCGTCGACTGGCGCATCCGCGCCGTTCCAAAGACGGAGATAGACCCGGCGGCGCTTGAGTCCGCCCGGCAGTGGATGGTCCGTCCGGTTGCGCGCGACGGGTGCCGCGCGGCTTGCGGGATAGCCGGTCAAGGCGCGAAGCTTCTCACGCGCCTGCAGCTGCCATGCACGGGGGTCGGCGATTCCCGCGCGCGACCAAGAAAGGCGCAAAGGCACCGCGTCGAGGGCGCGCGCATGAGCCAGGCTCGGGCTCAACTCGGCATCGGCGGGGGGGGCGGGATGCGGATCGAACTCGCCCTTGATCAAGAGAGCGAGACGGCGGCGAAGGGCGATCCGGTAAACCGTTGCGAGGGAGCGCACGGGCGTCCGGATCAGGTCGCGTAGTCGGCCGAACGCCGCACGGAGCCGCCGGCCAGACGGTCGCGCCACCAGGCAACGACCTGATCCAGCCCTTCATCCAGCGACACTTCCGCACGCCAGCCGGTCGCGGCCACGAGGCGCGCCGGATCGGCCAGAAGCGTGCGCACCTCGGAGCGTTCGGGCCGGACGCGCAGAGCTTCGCTTTCGACGGGTTTGTTGGTGCCGGTCAGCTCACGCACCCGCTCCAGCACCTCGGCCACGCTGACCGCGTGGCCCGTGCCGGTGTTGTAGGGCGTGCCGAATTCGATTTCGGGCGCGCGACCGATGGTCAGGAACGCGGCCACCGTGTCCGAAACATAGTTGAAGTCGCGCGTGGTCGTGAGATCGCCGAGCTTGATGGCAGTGCAGGCAGAATCCAGCGCCTGACGCACGATAGTCGGGATCACGGCGCGCTCGCTTTGCCGCGGACCATAGGTGTTGAAGGGCCGTAGCACGACCACGGGCAAGTCGAAGGACAAGGCATAGGCCTCGGCCATCTTGTCGGCCGCGATCTTGCTGGCTGAATAGGGCGATTGGCCCTGCAACGGATGGCTTTCCACGATGGGGAGCGTCAACGCCGTGCCGTATACTTCGCTGGTCGATGTGTGGACGACGCGGCCGACGCCGTTCACCCGCGCCGCTTCCAACACGTTCAGCGTGCCGGTGACGTTTGTGTCCACATAGGATTGCGGCGCCGCGTAGGAATGGGGAATCCCGATCAGCGCGGCCAGGTGGAAGATAATGTCGTGGCCCGCGACCAGCCGGTTAATGAACGAGAAGTCGCGCACATCGCCGCGCACGATCCGCACCGAGGTCAAGACATCGTCCGCCAGCTCGTCGAGCCAGCCGTTGCGGTCGAAGGCGTTGTAGAACGCGAGCGCGGTGACCTGGGCGCCCGCGGCCACCAAGGATTCGACCAAGTGGGAGCCGATAAAACCGTCGGCACCCGTGACGACGATGCGGCGCCCTTTATAGCGATCGGATTCGACCAAGACCGGTAGTCTCCCCGAAGTGGATTTGGTCGCGCCACAAAAAAGGCGCATATCGGCACTATAGGCCGTCCCGCTCGCCCGCGCGAGACGGTGGCCGCCGGACTGGTGCCCCACAGCCAATTTTGCAATGATCCGCTCTCTTCGTGGCATAGGGTTTCGCATGCATGGCAAAGCCCGCCAGTTTCTTCTGGCGCTGACGGCCGTTCTTCTTTCCATCGTCGGAACGCTGGTCGCAGCCGAGATCGTTCTTCGATTCCTGCCCGTCAACGAAGGGTTGCGCGCGCAACCGGTCGACGCAGACAACCCTGTGTTCCGCTTCCAGCCGAACCGCACGCTCATCTGGTCCGAAGGCTGGAACTTCGAAGTCGTGAATCATGTGCACGTCAACAATGACGGCTTCGTCAACGACCAGGACTACGATCCGAACGCCACCACACCGCTGCTGGCCATCGTGGGAGACAGCTATATCGAAGCCGGTATGGTGCCATTTACGGAAACCGTCGGCGGGCGCCTGCAGGCGGACCTACGCAGCCGCGCGCGCGTCTATACCTTCGCGGCGTCTGGCGCGGGTTTGACCCAGTATCTCGTCTGGGCCGACTTTGCACGCCGCCGGTATCGCCCCGATGCGTTCATCATCAACATCATCGCCAACGATTTCGACGAGTCACTCTGGCACCGCGGACAAAGCCCGGGCTTTCACCATTTCCAGCGCATGCCCGACGGCACGGCGGTGATGCGGCGGGTCGATTACCAGCCCAGCTTTTGGCGGCTTCTGTTCCGCCGTTCGGCCCTGGTCATGTATCTCGTCACCAATATGAAGGTTCAGCAGGCTCTCAACTTCTCCGTTCAATCGCTCGGCGCGAACGACAAGCGCTGGTCGTCGAACGTTCCCTATGAATCAAGCGAGGCGGCCTTCGCGGACTATCGCTGGGCGGTCGACAGGTTTTTGGACGCTCTACCGGAAGCAACGGGCGTTGGCGCCAGCAAAATTGTCCTGGTGTTCGACGGGATGCGGCCAGATATGTACGACCCCGCCTTGTTACCAGATGCGCAGCGAGGCACATGGGGCGTGATGCGCGCCTATGTCATGGAACAAGCGCGGGCGCGGGGAATCGAGACGGTCGATCTACAGCTAGTCTTCGCCGAGAATTACGCGCGCGAACACCGGCATTTCGAATTTCCGCACGATGGACATTGGAACGGCTTGGGTCACGAGTTGGCCACGCGGAAAATCGAAGAAACTCCGATTTTCCAAGGGTTTCTCCGAAATCGGCCGACACTCGCTCCTTAGGGTTACCGCCAATCGGTCCTGCTCTCGCCGGTGGCAAGGCACGTGCTGTTCTGGTAAATTGAAAACATGAATGACCGCGTACCAAAGGCACCGCAGAAGAACGCGCTTTTTCTGCTCATTGATGCCTTGCGCTATGACGTTCTGGCCGACCCGACGGCGCGTCGCTACTTAGTGCCTAACTTGGCGCGGCTCGTCGATCGCGGGTTCGTCCGCCAAGTGGTGACCAACGCCCAGTCTACGCAATTCGTAATGCCGGCGCTGTTCTCGCTGACCTATCCACTCGACTACGGCGGCTATAACAACGGTATCCGCGAGCGGCCCAAGAGTTTTGCGGAATCGATTAAGGACGCAGGCTTCGAGACGCATCTTCTGGCCAGTTGCAACCAGCTGGGCGTGGCAACGGGATACGGGCGCGGGTTCGACACTATCCGTACAACATCCGATTTCCGGGTACTCTTGGAGCAGCGCATCGGTCGAACCCTGCGCTACGAACTGACGCTGGAGCGGACTGCCGATCAAAGAGAGAAGATCATCAAAGAGGTCACCCTTCTTCTGGACGGCATCGAAGAACTGATCGTTCATCACGACAAATCTTTGTGGCCACCCAAGCTGATGCGCATCAATGATCGAGTGGCGAAAGGATGCGCAGCCGAACGTGCGCTGCTCGAGCGCGAACCCGATGCAGTGATGGCAAAACTGACTGGCATCGCGCCCGGCATCTACTGGCGTTTCCTGGGTGAGCACGCGCCTGGCGGCGTCAGGCTCTTTTGGCATCGGGCAATGGAAGCCATGCGCTGGCGCACACGCGGCTGGATTGCCGCCCAGACCACTTGGCCTTTCCTGATGATGTCCCATTTCCCGGTGGTGTTTGGCGACATCGTCGCGCCTTTGTGCCGCCTCATCGAATCGCGTGCGCAGACGCGATGGTTCATCCATATGCATGCCATGGATGTGCATGATTGCCGAGCTTTAAACCGGCCGGGCAACATCCTGGCGCGCGCCCGATTTTGGCCACGTTGGTTGGTAGGCCGCCTTACAGGCCGCACCAAGCGGCGTTGGCTCTATGACACGGCGGTCATGTACGTCGATCATCTGCTGGGCCAAGTGATCGATAGTCTGGAACGCACCGGGCAGATGGAACATACCGTCGTCCTCGTCACCGGCGACCACGGTCTCTATTACGCCGAAAGTCCACGGAAGAAATCGGAAATCGGCTACCGTACCCATTACGAGGATATTGAGGTTCCGCTTTTACTGGCTAATTCGCGGCGCGCCCCAGCCGACGCCGGGATGATCGACAGCATGGGGGTGACGGCCACTTTCCTGGACGCGCTCGACGTTCCCCCGCATCAAAGCTTTAAGGGCGTGAGCGGCCTGCGCAGCGGTCGGGCTTTCGTGATCTCCGAGAATTGCGGCCACGGCAATGCCGACCTTGCCCGCCGCGATATTTTTTTCACGATGACAACGCCGCGCCACAAGATGATGGCTGTGCTGAAGGGCGCGACCTTGGATGTGAAACAATTCTACGACCGGCTGGCCGATCCGCGCGAAATACGCAACATTGTCGCCGACCCCGATCAACGCGCGATCATGGACGAGATGGTGAAACTTTTGCGCGCCGAACGCGCCGAGATTTTTGCTCTCCGCGAAGCGCGTAATAACGCCGCCGCCTAGCCCATTTGCGGCCCTCTTCCATCTTCCTTGACAGCGTCGTTCAGATCGTGAACAATAGGGTGTTCGCGCGCTGAACGCAAAAAATTCTTTATTTTTCAAATGCTTTTGGTCTAATAGGCGCGCTTGATTCCGACTTGATGCGGGAGAGCGCTTCACCCGCCGTGCGGTAGCCTTGTCTCCGTCTTGCCCGACCCCAGCCATGAGCGAACGCATCCCCCTCGCGATTCCCGACCTGCGCGGCAACGAGAGCGCCTATCTCGCGCGCTGCGTGCAGGATAACTGGGTTTCCTCGGCCGGCCCGTTCGTGACCGAGTGCGAAAAGCAGATCGCGGCCCTGGCCGGGCGCGCCTATGCCGTGGCGTCGGTAAACGGCACGACGGCGCTGCAGCTAGCCATGACGGCCGCGGGCGTGAAGCCAGGCGATCATGTCGTGGTACCGGACTGGACCTTCGCTGCTACGGCCAACGCCGCGCACCACGCGGGCGCGATTCCGATCTTCGCCGACGTAACCGAGGAAAGCTGGTCGCTCGATCCCGCCGTGCTAGAAGCCATTCTGCGCGATCCGCCCGGCCGCATCACCGCTGTTCTCGTGGTCCATGTACTGGGCCACCCGGCCGATGTCGATCCGCTTCTGTCCCTGTGCCGGACAGCGGGCATACCCCTAATCGAGGACGCCGCGGGCGCCATCGGCGCGCGCTACAAAGGCCGGCCCGTCGGCGGGCTCGGCGACATGGCCATCTTTAGCTTCAACGGCAACAAGACGGTCACGGCCGGCGGCGGCGGCATGGTGGTGACCGACGACGAGAGCCAGGCCAAGCGCCTTCGCGCCATCTCGGCCCAGGCGCGCAGCGGTGCCGAGTATCGTTATGATGAGATTGGCTTCAACTACCGCATGACCAACCTGAACGCAGGTGTCCTGTTGGCACAGATCGAGCGGATGGAAGAAATGGTCGCGGCCAAGCGGCGCATTGCGGCAACGTACGATCGCGCCGTCGCCGGACGCAACGACATGCAGCCCATGCCACGCACGCCGTGGGGCGAAAGCGCGTGCTGGCTCTATTCGGTGCGCTGCCGCGGCGAGGCCGAGGCGCGTGACCTCGTCCAGCACATGGCCGAGCACGACATCGAGGCGCGCACTTTCTGGCGCACCCTGTCTGATCAGGCGCTCTATGCCCACGCACCGCACCGCCTGACCGGTGTGGCCGCGAAACTGTCCGGTACCGTGGTCTCCCTGCCCTGCAGCTCGTCGCTGACCGACGAACAGCAGGCGCGCGTCATCGCGGTGCTGGCCAAATGGCCGCGGCGCGCGGGCGGCTGAGATGCCGATCGCCTGCATCCTAATCGGCGCGGGTGGTCACGCGAAAGCGGTGGCGGAAGCGGCGACCGCTTCCATAGGCCCCATTGTGGCCTATGTCGATCCGCGCCCGTCCAATTGGCTGCACGCCGCGCAATTGACGGCGGACACGGACGTGAAAACCAACGGCATCCCAATCGTCCTCGGCATGGGCGGTGTAACAGCCACACAGCTCAAGGCACGCCTCGCTCTGCTCGATGCTTATATCGGCCGTGGCCATCCCGCACCCTCCATCGTCCACCCACAAGCCCATGTCAGTCCCGCCGCGACGCTCGAAGCGGGCGCCATCGTGCTGGCCGGTGCCGTGGTGCAACCGGGCGCGGTGATCGGACGCGGTGCCATCGTCAACACACGCGCCGTGGTCGAGCATGACAGCATGATTGGCGAAGGCAGCCATGTAGCTCCGGGCGCTATGGTCCTTGGCAGTTGCTGCGTAGGGCGCTGCGTCATGATCGGCGCGAGCGCCGTGGTGCTGTCGAGTTCGATGGTTGCCGACGAAGCGCTGGTACCGGCGCTGACGCGCCATGGCGGCAAGCCGTGACAGCGCCGCTTGTGATCGCCGAGGCCGGCGTGAACCACAACGGCAGCCTGGCGCGCGCCAAGAAGATGGTGCGCGTAGCCGCCAGTGCAGGCGCCGATTACGTGAAGTTCCAGGCTTTCCGCGCCGAAGCACTAGTCTCGCATCGCGCGGCGACGGCAGCCTATCAGAAGAAGAACGCGGGCGTGCGCAACCAGCTTTCGTTGTTGCGGAAACTCGAACTGTCGTTGTCCGACTTCGCCACGCTGGCCAAGGAATGCCGCCGCGCGCGAATCGGCTTCCTGGTCACGCCATTCGACACCGCGATGGCGGCACCCCTGATCGCCATGGGAATGGATCGGATTAAGATTCCGTCGGGCGAGCTGACCAACGAGCCCATGCTGCGCGAGTTAGCCCGCTTCCGCTTGCCCGTCATCCTGTCCACGGGCATGGCGACCAAAGCCGAGGTTGGCCGCGCGTTGGCTGTTCTGCGCCGCGCGGGTGCGAAGGACGTCACGCTGCTTCACTGCACCTCGCTCTATCCCGCACCCGTCAGCGCAATCAATCTACGAGCGATCGAAACCATGCGGCGCGCGTTCGACGTGGATGTGGGCTATTCCGACCATTCGATGGGCGATCACGTTTCCGTCGCCGCCGTGGCGCTGGGCGCTGTCGCGATAGAAAAACATTTCACCCTCGACCGCACATTGCCCGGCCCTGATCACAAGGCATCGCTGGAACCCGCCGAGCTGAAAGACATGATCGTCCGCCTGCGTGAGACCGCAGCCGCGCTGGGCGACGGCATCAAGCGACCTGCGCGCGGCGAGACGGCCGTCGCGCACCTGGTGCGCCGGAGCTGGCATGCACGGCGCGATCTTTCGGCCGGCACGACGCTGGCCAAGGACGACTTAGTGCTGAAACGCCCCGCCGACGGTTTGTCTCCGAGCAACGCGCCCTTTGGGCGCCGTCTGAAGCGCGCGCGGCGCGCGGACACGGCGATCCGCTCAGGCGATCTGGTGTGATGAAGGTGCTGAGCGTTTCCAGTGGACGCGCTGACGTGGGCATCCTGGCGCCGGTGTGGCGCGCCTTGGCCTACCGTGCGGATGTTGAGTTGCACGTGATGTTGACCGGCGCCCATGTTTCAGACGACTCGACCGTGCGTGCGGCTCTGCCGCACGGCGCGACCGGGCACACTGAGGGCGCCGACATGGGCGGCCGCGATGGGCTAGCCGCCTCCGACGCCATGGCGCGCATCGCCGCCGCCGCGGGCCGCCTGGGCGCGCGCATCGCGCCGGACCGCGCCCTCGTTATGGGCGATCGGTTGGACATGTTGCCCGCCGTCATGGGCTTCGTGCCGCTGAACGTTCCGCTGGTGCATCTGCATGGCGGCGAATTGACCTATGGTGCCGCCGACGATCGCGTACGGCACGCCATTACCAAACTATCCCACCTCCACTGCACCGCGAACGTTGAAGCCGCCGAGCGGATTGCGCGCATGGGCGAGGAAGCCTGGCGCATCCGGGTGACTGGCGCGCCTGGCCTCGATTCCCTGGTCGAGGCACCTGTACTGGACGGCGCGGCCTTCGCGCGGGAATTGGGTCTGGCCTCGATCGAGGGCCTGCGCCTCGTGACCGTCCATCCCGAGACGAACGTGACGGCACCCTTAGCCGCAGTGGATGCCACCTTGACCGCGCTCGAAGCCACGCCGGGTCCATCGCTGATCACAGCGCCTAACGCCGACCCCGGCGGCGCCGAAGCGCGGGCGCGTATCGATGCCTTCGTGAGCAAGCACGGTCGCGCCGTCTTCCGCGAAACGCTAGGCGCCACGCTCTACGCCAACGCGTTGCGCCACGCCGCCGTCATGGTGGGCAATTCCTCCAGCGGCGTGATCGAGGCCGGGCTGTTCGGTCTGCCCGTGATCAATGTCGGCGAACGGCAAGGTGGACGGCAACGCGGCGCCAATGTACGCGACTGCGCTGCCCACGCGGACGAGGTGGCGCGGATGCTGCGCGGCGTACTGCCGCGATTACCGCACACAACGCCGTACGGCGACGGACACGCGGCGGCTCGCGTAGCCGAAGCCGTGACCGAGATGCACGGCACGGCGCGGCTTCTTTATAAGCGCTTCGCTGCAGAAACCCAGCACTTCATTGCGCCGTGGGGATCGCCGGGTGAAGCGGACAGCGCAGGCCCACATGGCGGCATCTGAAAGTTCGATGATCGCGAAGCCGGATGCCGGGCCGGACAGCGGAGATGGCATGCTGTGTCCATGCAAGGAATTCCGCCTGACCGATCTTCAGCGCATCTTGAATGAACAGCCCAATATCTCCTTCGATGCCCTGCTTCAGAAGACGGGTGCCGGCGGCACTTGTACGGCCTGCCTGCTGGACCTCGAATACCACTACACCACGCTTCCGCGGGGTGGCGGGGCTTCCGCGGCATCGGGCAGAGCACAACGTCGCCGTGAAACGGTTTCGCTCAAGCAGCGGCTCTATCGTCTTCTCGACAGTTTGTCGCCACAGACTCCGATGCCGCTGGCCGATTATATGCCGGTGCTTTATGGATCCGGCTTCGAGGAATGTGTGTGTGTCGCCAACCAGTCTCTGCTGTATGAATCCGACGTCTGCGCGACAGACATGGATTTGACGCTCGTTGTTCGCGACGAGGCGGGACACGAGGTCCATCACGAAACCCACTCGACCAATGCCGGTACCGCTCAGCGGATTTCCGTATCTCACCATCTGGGTACGCCATCCGGGGAAATCGGCATCGGCTCGGTTCGTATCTCGCGCCGGTTCCGCGCCCCAGGCGTAAGAGGCACGACGCGGCCGCAGGTTCAGATCGTCAGCGCAGGCGGCGCTTGCGCCGTCCACAGCCAAGCACCGGGACGGCTGCGAGATCGATGGCTCAGCGTCTATCATCGCCCCACAGACGAACGGCTTTTCGTGAGTGCCGTCAACGCGTCTGCCTCACCTTTGGGTGTCGAGATCGCCTATCCGTTCGCCGATGGCGCCGCATCTTCTTCTCACCGGCTGTCTATTCCAGCTTATGGTGCGGCGCTCCACGAAATCATCCTGTCAGATCCAGCATCGCGCGTTTTGAAGGGGACGCTTTTCGGCGTGCGGTTCCGCACTGACGGGCTCGGCAAGATGCACCTGTTCTGCGCAACCCCCGATCTTGACCGACTTTCCATAGATCATCTCTGACAATGGCCTGGAATTATGTTCTTCCCACCATCAGCTCGTTGCCAGTCGGCTACGACTGCACGGTTCCCATTCCGGTCGACGCGATTGCCCGTCGGATAAACGCGACCTCCTGCACGGTCGTCGCGCACTTTTACATCTATCACGAAGGCCGGATCGTCCACGAAGGCGAGCAACGCATCGATTTCAGAGGGGACAAGCGTCCTACCCACGCTCCAGCGCCGTTGGTGTGGCGCGATGTGGGCGACGCATGGAAAAAGCGGAATGGCTTTCTGGAGTTGAGCTTCCACGATGCGGACGAGCGCGAGATTTTCGCGAACAAGGCCGCCATCGGTTTCTATACGATCTACACCGCACCTGGAAAGAAATCCTTCTTTTCCGATAATGCGTATAAATACGGGGCGCCGCCGGTCATCAGCCAGATCGCGATGTTTGGCCGATTCGTGGACGGCTACCCGGTCGTACACTTGGATCGTGACCGCGACCTCGCCGAAAGCATCACGCTGATCAACCCCTACAAGCGGCCGGTTTTAGCTAAGATTTTGACGCAGGACGGACGCACGTCCGGCAATATCAAGATTCCGCCACTCAGCGTGCGCAGCGCGGCCCTTATCGAATTGCTGCGGCCGGATGAGCGGAGCTGGTTCGGACAAATCCAACTCACCGCGTCCAATCGTCTAGTGACCTACAATGTCAAGCATTCGTTGCACGATCCGGCGTTGATCTCAGACCACGAACACTTGGATCCTTTCCGAGCAGACCCTACGCACTTGCCCGCGTTCCAGGCTTTTCGACAGCGCATCGGCAAATATATCGAAATCCGCCGGTCGTAGCCTTGAACCCCATTACGCCGCATAGCCCGTTCGTGCCCAAGCAGATCGCTCTCTATGCACGTTCCGAGACGCGCTTCTTAATGACCGCGATCGCGACCGAAGTGAAGCGCCGGACCGGAGCCTCAATCATTCTCTACTGCAGCAACCGCCAGGAAGTCGCGTTCTACGCCGGCGTGAACAAGGACGGTGTTTTTTCCGAGATCGTGGATTTCGATCCGCCATTTCGCGGGCGACTCGACGCCTTGCCGTCGGGAGACGCACTCGTCGCGTCGGCGAGGAGGTGGGAAGATCGGCTGGGCGCCACACTCAACACGCTTGTCATCACCAATCGCCACTTGGGGCGCGGTTACGCCCTTGGCGGCTATTATCATCCGCGCTCCCGAATGTCTGAGAACAGCAGCTACGACGACGTGCTGCGCCACTACTGCGCTAGCTTGAGCTATTGGGGCGATGAGATATCCGCGCGCGGGTTCGACCTGATCATTAACGGCAACAAGGAGATGGCGCTGATCGCGCGCGCGCGAGGCATTCCATATCGCGTCATCAACGGATCCCGTTACCAAAACTTCCACAACTGGGCATGGGACGAATTCTACGAGAACGGCGAAATCGAACATGCCTATCGGTCGCTCGGCGGAACGAGCGGCGGCGCGGAACTAGAAACGCCGTATGCGAGCCACCTTCAATTTCGCAATTGGTTTATCAGCCAACGCAATGCGCTGGCGCTCATCAAGCGCAGCGCACGCGAAGTCGCGAAGTACGCCTATTGGCACTTGCGCAGATACCAGAAGGCACGCGGCTACTACCTGCGCGAGAATCTCAAATACTTCTATCGGATTTGGGCGGATAGTCGGCGCTTGGCGCGCCTGGCGCGAACACGGCTTTCAAATCTGACGGGGCGGCGCTTTGCTTTCTATCCGCTTCACCTGGAACCGGAAACCTCGCTCCAAGGCCTGTCGCCGGAGTATTTCTATCAACTGTCGCTGATCGCGGCGGTGTCGCGAGATTTGCCCGCAGGCACAATTCTCGTGGTGAAGGAGCATATGACCGCGATCGGCCGACGCCCAAAGGACTTCTACGGCCAGATCGCGGAGTTCAAGAATGTCGTGCTGCTCGATCCGACCGAGTTCGGGCTGGATTGCGTTCGGGCCGCCGACGTGACCGTAACCATTTGCGGTACCGCGGGATTCGAGGCTGCGGTGCTGGGCAAACCGGTGATCGCCTTTGGTCGCCATAACATTTACGGCTTCCTGCCCCATGTGCGGGTGGTCACAGACGAATCCAAGCTCGCGAGCTATCTCCACGAGGCTTTCGGACACTCCGCGCCCAGCGAACGCGCCCGCACGGACGGCGCCCGGTTCCTGGCCGCGGTGAAGGCGTGCTCATTCGATCTTTGTGGCTACAGTTACCGCGTCCTGACGAATTTCGAGCCACGGGCTGTCCAGGACGCGTGCGATGCGCTTTTGCGCGGTCTGAAGGATGTGAACTTGGGGCAACGGCCCGCAAGCCAGCCGGAACGCGTGTGAACGCCGAAGGACCAAGCGCGCGAATCAGCATAGCCGCAGTACGCGCGTCCCAAAATCTCGCGCGGGTTTCCTTGCCATTGGTCATGCGTTTCGTCTTCGTCCCGGCGGCTTGGCCGCTCACCGTCGTTGCGGCGCGCATCGGGGCGTCGCCCAACCAGGTGACGGCATTGCGCGTCGCGCTGATATTGGCCGGAGCAGTCTGTATCGCGAACCCCAGCGCGGCCGGGCTGATCATGGGGTTAATTCTCTACGTGCTAGCTGTGATCGCCGACAGCATCGACGGCAATCTCAGTCGGCTGCAAGACAGCGCGTCTTATTTTGGCAAATATTTCGATGGCCTGGTCGACATGATGGCAGACCTCCTGTTTCCGCTGGCACTCGGGATTCATCTCTGGCTGTCGAAGGAAGCAAGCCCGGCCCCGGTTTTGGTCGGCGCGGCCGCGACCCTGGCGCTCTCGTTCGTATTCTTGCTGATTCACCGGTTTTCGATGTTCGAACTGCTCCTCGAAAAAGAGCAGAGGCGATCCGGTCTGCCGGCTGGCCCCGCGAACCATCCTTGGTTGAACGCTTTTCTGGCATCGCCGGCAGGGCGGGCCGTATTGACGTTCGATGCACGTGGCATGAACTCCGTTTTCGACCTGCGCTATGCGGGCTTAGCCGCCGCTCTTTGTTGGGATCGGCTTGACCTTTATCTCGTCCTATTGGCCTTCCTCTACGGCGTCGCCGCGCTGCTGTTCATCGCCAGCCGCATCATGCAGGGTTATGCGACGCTGGATGTGCGTCGGCGCAGCCGGTCGGCGGCCTGACTCCAAGCCATGAAGCCACCGGTCCGGATCATCGCCCGGCTCGACATCAAGGGCTCGAACGTCGTGAAGGGGGTGCACCTGGAAGGGCTGCGCATCGTCGGCAAACCCGGCGAGTTGGCGCGTCGCTATTATGAAGAGGGCATCGACGAGATCATCTACATGGACATCGTTGCCTCGTTGTATGGACGCAACAACATACTGACCGTCGTGGAGGAAGCCGCGCGCGATGTTTTCGTGCCGCTGACCGTTGGTGGTGGTATTCGTTCGTTGGACGATATCGTGGCAGCCCTGCGCAGCGGAGCAGACAAGGTGGCCATCAATACCGCGGCCATCGCCCGCCCTTCATTTCTCAAGGAAGCGGCCGAAACTTTGGGATCCCAATGCATCGTGCTGTCGGTCGAGGCCAAGCGGCGCGCGCCTGGCAAGTGGGAAGCGCTGACCGACAACGGGCGCGAGACAACGGGCGTCGACGTATTGGACTGGGTCGTCGAAGCGGAGCGGTTGGGCGCGGGCGAGGTCCTGATCACTTCGGTCGACCAGGAAGGCACCAAGGCCGGTTTCGACGCCGAGCTCATCGATGCGGTTCATGGGCGGGTGCGCGTTCCGGTCATCGCCTGCGGTGGCGCGGGTACGCCCGGACATGTGAGCGCGCTCGTCGAGACCGGAACGATTGACGCAGTCGCTTGCGCCAGCATGTTCCACTATGGCACCTGCCCGGTCCCGACCTTGAAGAATCATCTGGTCCAGCATGGTATTGCGGTGCGGACGTGATCACCGTCGTCGATTACGGGCGCGGCAATCTGTTCAGCACCGGCCAGGCACTGCGCCATTTGGGTGCGCCTTATGAGATCACCAACGACGCAGGCGCGGTCGAACGTGCCGAGCGCATCGTCTTGCCGGGCGTGGGCGCGTTCGGCGACTGCATGGACGGCCTGCGGACACGCGACCTGGTTGAGCCTTTGAAACGCGCGGCGGCGCGCGGCGTGCCCATACTGGGCATCTGCGTTGGCGCGCAGGTCATGTTGGAGGCAGGCGAGGAGTTTGGCCGGCACGACGGGCTTGGCCTTGTCGCAGGGACGGTGCGCCGGCTGCCTGAAGGCAACGGTAGCCCCGATTCGATCCGCATTCCCAATGTGGGCTGGCGCGCATTGCAGGCGCGCGGCGGATTCTTCGAAGGCGCGCCGGAAAGCGCCATGGTCTATTTCGTCCATTCTTACGCCCCCTTCGTTGCGCGAGACGAGGACGTCGCCGCGACCATTGCGGTCAACGGTATGGATGTTCCGGTCGCCTTCCGGCGTGGCAACGTCGTCGGTTTTCAATTTCACCCGGAGAAGAGCGGTCCGGTCGGCCTTGGCCTGATCGAACGCTTCGTCCACTTCGCGCCCTGACGAGAGAGCAATGGCCGATACGATCGAGAAGGACGGCAAGATCTACCTGATGGACCCGGCGGAGGGGCTGCTGGAGGTCAAGTACGGGCTGCCGGGCGAAGTGAAATTCTGCAAAAGCTGCGTGATGTCGAACCAGCGACCAGCGTCAGCTGTGGAATTCGAGCATCATGCTGGCTCCAAGAAGACGACGCTGGCCTTCAACGACGAAGGTATTTGCGACGCCTGCCTCTACGCGCGCATGAAAGACACGATGGTCGATTGGGCCGCGCGCGAGCGCGAGTTGCAGGAGGTCTGCGACCGCTATCGCTCGCGCAACGGATCCTATGACTGCCTCGTGCCCGGCTCGGGTGGCAAGGATTCCATCTACGCCTCGCACGTCCTCAAGACCAAGTACAGTATGCACCCGTTGACGGTCACTTGGGCACCCCACCTCTACACCGATGTGGGTTGGCATAATTTTCAGGGCTGGGTGCACAAGGCCGGTTTCGACAATTTCCTGTTCCACCCCGATGGTCTGATGCACCGCAAGCTGACCGCGCTGGCTTATAAGAACCTGCTGCATCCCTTCCAACCCTTCATCTTGGGCCAGAAGAACTATGCGCCCAAGATGGCGCTACGCATGAACATCCCGCTGGTCTTCTACGGCGAGAACGAGGCCGAGTACGGCAACCCAATCTCGGAGAACAAGCAGGCGCGGCGTGATGCGTCCTATTACGCCCGCGCACGCGCGGCCAATGCACAGATGTATTTCGGCGGCGTGCCTCTGCAGGAACTGCCCGCGCACGGCATCGAAGTCGGCCGCATGGAGCCCTATATGCCCGCCGATGCCGAGGAGCTGGCCAAGGCCGGGATTGCGGTGCACTACCTCGGCTACTACCTCAAGTGGACGCCGCAGGAGTGCTACTACTATTCCGTCGAGCATGCCGGGTTCCAGGCCAACACCGAACGCACCGAAGGCACCTATTCCAAATACAATTCGATCGACGACAAGACCGACGGCTATCACTACTGGACGACGTTCATAAAATTCGGTCTGGGTCGTTCGACCTACGACGCCAGCCAGGAAATCCGCAATCATCACATCACACGAGAGGAGGGCGTGGCGTTGGTGCGGCGCTATGACGGCGAGGTGCCGCGCAAATTCCTCAAAGAGTTTCTGACTTATCTGGACATGAACGAAGCCGAGTTCTTTGAGATCGCGGACCGCTTCCGCTCACCCCATCTGTGGCGCAAGACGAGCAACGGATGGGAGCTGCGGCACCGCGTGCAATGAACGAAACCGGTCTTCTCGTTGTGGTGCCCGCGCGCGGCGGGTCGAAACGCTTGCCAGGCAAGAACCTTCGGGCACTGGAGGGACACAGTCTGTTAGAACGCGCCGCGGATGCTCTGCGGGCCTCGAATGTACAGGCGACATGCGTTTTGTCGACCGACGATGACGCGATTGCAACTGCCGGAAAAGTCTTGGGCTGGCAGGTGCCGTTCCGGCGTCCCACGTCGCTCGCCACCGACGATGCCGCGACAGTTCCCGTCGTCATTCACGCGGTCGATTGGTTTGCGGATACTCACGGCCACGATCCCGCACTCGTAATGGTTTTGCAGGTTACTTCACCTTTTCGTGGCAGCGCGTGCATCACAGAGGCGCTCGCTCGGCTCGATGCGAAGCCAGATGCCGACGCAGTGGTGGCCGTGACGCGCATTGATCGAACGCCTCGCCAATTGTTCTCGACTGGTGACGACGGCTATGTCGCGCCTTTGTCCTCCGAAGACGTACCAAGTCCCGTTCTGACACCCAACGGCGCCCTCTATCTCGTCCGGACACATGCACTGCGGCAAACTGGCTCTCTGTTTCCGCCTCGCACTTTGCCGTTAGTGATGAATTGCATTGCCGCCATCGATATTGACGATGATGACGATTGGCACTTAGCCGAGGCCGTCGCAGCGCGTGGGCTGACTGGAACCGTAATCGGATAACGCGTGATACGCCTTATCGACATCGCGCCTTATCTTTGCCGCGTTGATGCGACTACCCGCGAGGCGTTGGCACGGCTCAATGCGACCGACCATCTTTTCCAGCTCGTCACCGACGACGACGGCCGGCTTTATGGCACCGTGACCGATGGCGATGTTCGCCGCGCGATATTGGACGGCGCTAGCCTCGACGAGCCGGTCGGCCGATGCTTACACCGCAATCCTCTGGTGGGGCACATAAACGAGGATGCCGCCAATGCGGAGAAACTGCGCAAGATCGGTGGCTATAAAGCCTTTCTGCCGGTTCTCGACGCGGACGGTCGCGTGTACGAAGTTTTAGTTGCCGGCGCACGCGATAAGGCCGCAATCAAGACAGCATTGGTTATGGCAGGAGGGCGCGGCACGCGCCTCGGCGAGCGCACGAAAACCACTCCCAAGCCGCTCCTGGACGTGGGTGAGAAACCGATCCTGGAGCACGTGTTGATAGCACTGGAAGATGCAGGCGTGCCTGAGATCTTCGTCTCGGTTCACTATCTGGCCGACCAGATCGAGGCATTCATTCGCTCGCGTGCGGGCCGGGCCCGCGTTCACACCGTCCATGAAGGCGAACAACGCGGCACGATCGGCGCATTGGGGCTACTACCGCGGCCGCAGCGTGACGTCGTGCTGGTGGTAAACGGTGATGTTCTCAGTGCGGTTGATTTCAACGCCATGGCCGCGTTCCACACTCGCCACAGCTACGACGCGACCATCGGTGTCGCGCGCCACGAGATAGACATCCCCTTCGGCGTCATTCGACATACCTCGGATGGATTGTTCGAACGCATTGACGAGAAACCACGCATCGGCCATTTCGTGGCTGGCGGTATTTACCTCTTAGGTCCCGGATTCGCGGCGCTGGTGCCCAATGACCGGCCTATGGATATGCCGGAACTCCTTAACGAAGGCCGCGCTCTCGGTCTTTCCATTGGGCTTTTCCCGATTCATGAGTATTGGCGGGATATTGGTCGACCCCACGACTTGGCTGCGGCCGAACAAGACCACAAACCATGACATTCAGCGAGTACTTAAATATTTCCCGGCGGATGGGTTTGAAGTGGCCCATCTGGGCCGGCGTCATCGCGCTCCAGGGCTTGAGCGCAGTGTTCGAGAGTATCGGTATCGGGATGTTCTTGCCGGTTTTTCAATACATGCAGGCCGGTGGCGACATCGCTCAGTTGACGTCTACAAATCGGTTTTGGGGTTATCTGGTTCAAGGCTACAGCGCGCTGGGCCTACCTCTCGGCTTCGAATCGCTTCTGTTTCTTATGTTCGCCGCCTTCCTGATGCGGCAAATCGTCTTCTACATTCGTCAGATCTATATAATTGGTCACCGCGAAAGAATCGGCCGCAACGCGAGAGATGAAGGCTTTCGCCGCTATCTCTTCGCCGACGCGAACTACCAGGATGGGATCTCTGTTGGCGCGATGGTCAACAGTCTTCTCAACGAAATGAAGTACGGTGTCGACGCCATGTTCGGCGGTCCGCAGATCGCTTGCTATGGCGTCGTTGTCTGCGTTCTGCTCGCACTGCTTATGGTCGTCTCTGGCCCCGCTGTGGTTCTTGCGCTGCTTATCATGGCGCTTTCTGGCGTGGTTTTAGCCGGCGTCTTCCGCAAGACTGTGCAGAGCGGCACTCAATTGATGAAGGACAATCGCACTCTGTCCACGTTCCTAGTGCAGCGCCTGGATTCGCCGCGCTTGATTCGGCTCGCAGGAATCGAGAATGCGGAAATCGAGTTGGAGCGAAAGTTATCGAGCAGCCAGTGCGACAGCACCATCAGAACTCGCACATTGCTGGCGCGCGGCGATGTACTCTATGAACCGATCGCGATCGGCATCATGTTGATCATGGTCTATGTGGGCTACACTATTCTAAACGTTACTTTGGGCGAGTTCGGTGTATTGCTGGTGGTGGCTATACGGCTGCTTCCGACCGTCAAAGAGGCGTTGAAGCAATACCAGGGTATGGTGGGTATGCTGCCGCATCTCGCCGCGTTTTATCAGCGTTTGCAGGCCATGCAAGACGCCCGTGAACCGCGCGGCGGTGACGGCAAACTCGAAAGCCTGGAACAGGGCATCCGGTTCGAAAACGTCATCTTCCGCTATCCCACTGGCACGGCGCCGGCATTGAACGGCGTCGACACCGAAATACCCGCGCGGCAACTGGTGGCGCTTGTCGGCCCATCCGGCGCAGGCAAGTCGACATTGGTCGACATGCTATTGCGCCTGCGCGAATCGGATTCAGGACAGATCACGTTTGATGATGTTCCCATTGTGGCTTTTGATCGTCACAGCCTGCGCCAAAGTGTCAGTTATGCACCCCAGCGCGCGCAAATCTTCGACGTGACCGTGCGCGAACATATCGGCTATGGCAAACCTGATGCGACCAATGCAGAGGTTGAGGCCGCAGCTCGCCTGGCGGGGGCGCACGACTTCATATCGTTACTTCCCGAAGGTTACGACACGTATGTCGGCGAGGATGGCATTCGACTGTCGGGCGGCCAGCGTCATCGTCTGGACTTGGCCCGCGCGCTTGTCCGTGACGCGCCGGTTTTGATTCTTGATGAGCCGACAAGCAATCTAGACGCTGAAGCTGAGGAAAATTTCCGCGCGGCGATGTTCCACATACGCGAGGCGACCAACAAGACGATCGTTGTCATCGCCCATCGCCTGTCGACGATCGTTCGGGCCGACCGAATCATCGTCCTACGAGAGGGTAAGGTCGAGGATTGGGGTACCCACGAACAGTTGATTCAACGCGGTGGGTGGTACGCCCAGGCCTATGCGAAGCAAGCCCATGCCAGCCCTACGCCCCCGCCGCGCGCCTTGGCGAGCGGCGTCTGAGAGGAAGCGATGTTGAGATCTTTCGCCCACCCTGCACCGCTTCTCGACGGCGCGTCCATCCTGGTCACCGGCGGTACCGGCTCGTTTGGACAGAAGCTCGTGGCCACCTTGTTGGCCCGCCACAACCCCAAGCGCATCATCGTGTTCTCGCGAGATGAGCAGAAGCACTACGACATGGCTCAGACCTTCAAGGCCGCCGACCACCCCAGCCTGCGCTTCTTCATCGGCGACGTGCGGGACAAGGACCGGCTGGAAATGGCCATGCGCGAGATCGACTTCGTCGTACATGCCGCCGCGCTGAAGCATGTGCCAGCTGCCGAATACAATCCCTTCGAATGCATCCGTACCAATGTCCACGGGGCCGAAAACGTGGTCGGCGCAGCGCTCCGCTGCGGCGTCAAGCGCGTGGTGGCGCTCTCGACCGACAAAGCCGTCAATCCGGTCAACCTCTATGGCGCCAGCAAGCTGGCCGCCGACAAGATCTTCGTCGCCGCCAACAACCTGGCGGGCTCTCTTCCCACGCGCTTCTCAGTCGTGCGCTACGGCAACGTGGTGGGTTCGCGTGGCAGCGTCGTGCCGCTCTACAAACGCCTGATCGCAGAGGGCGCCAAAAGCCTGCCCGTCACCGACGCGCGCATGACGCGGTTCTGGGTCACGCTGCAGCAAGGCGTTGATTTCGTGCTGGCCAGCCTGGCCATGATGCATGGCGGCGAGATCTTCGTGCCCAAGCTGCCCAGCATGACGATCGTCGAACTAGCGCGTCTGATGGCGCCGTCGCTTAAGCAGGAGGTCATCGGTATCCGCCCCGGCGAAAAGCTGCACGAGGCGCTTTTGACCGAAGACGATGCGCGCACCAGCTTCGCGCTCAAGGACCGCTTCGTGGTCGAGCCGCAATTCGCCTTCTGGAAGCGCGAGCGCTACGACGCGGCGGATATCGAATCGCTGCCCGAGGGTTTCCGCTACACCAGCGACAACAATTCAGAATGGCTCGACGAAACCACCTTCAAGAAGGTCCTGACGGAACTCTGACCGTGGCGGACGCGCCCTTCCTGCCCTATGGCAAGCAGGTCATCGAGGATGATGACGTGGCGGCCGTCGCCGAGGCGTTGCGCGGCGATTTCCTGACCACGGGACCGTCCGTGGCGGCCTTTGAGGACGCTTTCGCCGCGCGCGTCGGGGCGCGCCATGCGGTTTCCTGCGCCAACGGCACCGCTGCGTTGCATCTGACCGCCTTGGCGCTGGGTCTGAAGCCGGGCGACCGCTCCATCGTGCCAGCCATCACGTTTCTGGCAACTGCCAATTGCGCCCGCTATGTCGGCGCGGACGTGACCTTCGCCGATGTCGATCCCGCGACCGCGCTTATGACCGACGCCACCTTCGAAGATGCGCTGGGGCGCGCTGGGGCGGCCGCGAAATCCGTCTATCCGGTTCACATGAACGGTCAGACGGCGGACATGGCAGCGATCTCCAAGCGCGCCCGCGCGCGCGGACTAGCCGTCGTCGAGGATGCCTGCCATGCGCTGGGCGGCGCCTATCGCGTCGCGGATGGTGTGGAGGCCAAGGTCGGTGCCTGCCGCCATTCCGATATGGCGATCTTCTCGTTCCATCCGGTGAAAATCATCGCCTGCGGCGAAGGCGGCATGGTGACGACCAACGACGACACGCTGGCCGCCGCGATGCGCCGCCAGCGCAGCCACGGCATGGTACGCGAGCCAGGACAGTTCGAGGACAAGGCGCAGGCCTTCGGCCCCGACGGCAGCTCGAACCCCTGGTACTACGAGATGCCGGAGCCAGGCTTCAATTACCGGCTGAGCGACATCCACGCGGCACTGGGCCTGAGCCAACTCAAGAAGCTGGACCGCTTCGCGGCACGGCGGGGCAAACTGGTGGCCGCCTATGACCGCGCGCTTAGCCCCTATGCGCCGGTGCTGTGTCCGCTCGGACGCACGGCGTACGACGCGCCGGGCTGGCATCTTTATGTAGCGCTGATCGATTTCGAACGCGCCGGTATCGACCGCGGCGCCTGCATGCGCAGGCTGGTTGCGGCCGGAATCGGCAGCCAGGTCCACTATCTTCCCCTGCACCGCCAGCCTTATTATCGCCGCCGCTACGGCGCCATGAGCCTGCCCGGCGCCGAGCGTTACTATGCCGAGGCCCTCAGCCTGCCCCTTTCCGCCCAGATGACCGAGGACGATGTCGGCCGCGTGACGCGCGCGCTCACCGCCGCGCTGGGCCTCGACAACAAGACCGACAAGGGACGTCGATGACCAAAGGTCGCACCGTCCTGTTCTCCGCGATCGCGGTGATCGTTTCGCTGATCGTTTCTTTGGCGGCAGCAGAGATGATCCTGCGCGTGAAGAACTCGGCGGGTACGAACTACGACATCGAAATGTGGAAATACGCCAACACGCTGAAGAAGCCGAGCGACGACCCGCTGATGGGCCATGAACACCGGCCCAACAAGGAAGCGCATCTGCAGAACGTCGATATCCGCACCAACGAATATGGGCTACGGGGCGGGCCGGTGCCGCCGCTGAAGCCCGGCGAACGGCGCATCCTGTTTCTCGGCAGCTCGATCACACTCGGCTGGGGCGTGCCCGAGGATCAGACCGTGACCGCGTTGATCCAGGAAAAATTCAACAAGGACGGGGCGGATGTGCAGGTGCTGAACGCCGGCATCGGCAACTATAACACCACGCGTTACAGCGAATTGCTCCTGAAACGCCTGACGATGCTAGAGCCGACCGACATCGTCATCAACTATTTCATCAACGACGCAGAAATCCTGCCAGCCGGCGGCGGCAACTGGATCCTGCGCCACAGCCAGTTGGCCGTCACCCTGTGGATCGCGGCCAACCGCCTGTTCGGCCAGACCGGTATGGGCAATTTGGAATCGCACTACCGGGCCGCCTACGACCCGCAATCCGAAGGCTATAAGGAGATGCTGGCTGGGCTCGACCGCATCAAAGCTTATGCCGACGCGCACCATGTCCGAGTCTACTTGGCCATCACGCCCGACGTGCACCAGCTAACCAACTATCCCTTCCGCTATATCCACGAGCGGATGGCGGGCGTCGCGGCAAAGGAAGGTTTCACGTTCGTCGATCTCTATCCGCCCTTTGAGCATGAGAAACCCGAGAATATCTGGGCCATGCCGGGCGACCCCCATCCCAACGCGCGCGGCCACCAACTGATGGCCGACACGCTTTACCCAGTGCTGAAAGGCCCCTGATCCGAAGCGGAGTTCCCGCTTCGCGCGCAAACCACCGTGCTGTTCAGCTCACCCGTCTATTTCGGCTTTTTCGCCGTCTACCTGCTGGTCCATTTCCTGGTCCCGCGGCGGTTCCGGCTGCTCGTCGTCATCGTCGGCGGCACGATCTTCTACAGCTATTGGGAACCGATCTATACCCCGGTGCCCCATTTGCTGATGCTAATGGCTTATGGCGGCGCTTTGTGGATGGATCGCGCGGCGGGCGAGGCCGGTCGCAAGCGGCGCATGATCGCGACCGTCGTTGCGCTTCTTCTGCCCTTGATCTTCTTCAAGTACACCGACTTTCTCTATCGCCTGGCCATCGGCGAGAGCGATTCGTCGGTCAAGGTCCTGAACCTGCCGCTGCCACTCGGCATTTCTTTCGTCACCTTTACCCTGATCGCCTATGTGGTGGACGTCTTCGCCCGCCGCTTCCGCATCGAGGAGCGGGTGCGGATGCTGGCGGCCTACGTGATCTTTTTCCCGCACCTGATCGCGGGCCCAATCCTGCGTCCGCAAGAGTTGATCCCCCAGCTCGAACGGCTGGGCGGCTTCGCCCGCCGCCGGATCCTGCCGGCGCTGGCCATCTTTTCCGTCGGGCTGATCAAGAAACTGGTCTTCGCCGACCCGATCTCGCATGCAATCTCGCCGGTCTATGCCGATCCCGCCGCACACAGCGGGCTCGAGAACCTGTTCGCCATGTATGGCTTCTCGCTGCAGATCTATTGCGACTTCAGCGGTTATACCGACATGGCCATCGGCTCGGCGCTTCTACTCGGCGTCTATCTGCCCGCCAACTTTTCGCGCCCTTATCTAGCCCGATCCATCGTCGAGTTCTGGCATCGCTGGCACATCACCCTGTCCCATTGGCTGCGCGACTATCTCTACATTCCGCTCGGCGGCAATCGTAATGGCTTTCCGCGCCAGATCGGCGCCATTCTGGTGACGATGGTGCTGGGCGGCCTGTGGCACGGGGCCAACTGGACCTTCGTGGTCTGGGGTGCCCTGCACAGCGTAGGCGTGGCCGTCGGCCATGCGACCCGCCGCGTCATGCCGGGCTTCCGCCTGCCGGGCTGGCTTGGTATGCTTCTGACCTTCCACTTCGTGACGCTGGCCTGGGTCTTTTTCCGCTCACCCGATTTCGCGACCGCGACCAAGATGCTGGCCGCCCCTTTCGTCCAGAGCTGGGGCGACGTGAACAGCTTCGCCGCCACGCAGGCCTACCCGCTGTTGTTGTTCGCCGTCTTCGCAGCCCTGTGCCGCTACGACGACAACCGCCTGGTCAAGGTCGCGGCGCGCCGCCTGCCCAAGCCCGTGATCTGGCCCGCCATTGCGGCGATGTGGGCGCTGGCCATCACGATCAGTACCGGTTCTTCCGCCGCCTTCATCTATTTTGAGTTCTGACCCGGCCATGAGCAACCATCGCCCCGAACTGGAAGGTAACCGGTTCGAAGCCATGTTCCAGAATTGGCGCGGCAAGCGGAAACCGCGTAGCTGGCGACGGATCGTCCTGCGCGCCCTGGCCGCCTTCCTGGTGCTCGAGATCGTGAGCCTGGGCATCGTCTTCGTCTGGTATGGCGCGCGCGGCGTCCAATCGGCCCAGTTCCTCGATAAGTTTCTGCTGACCCGCTACACCCTGTCACCGATCCTGTTCGACAATCCCGCGCGTAACGTGCCCGGTATCGACTATATCGGCACCAAGGATGCGCTGTGGGCCTCGGCCCATTGGCACATCGCCGATCCCATCCTGGGCTGGCGGCTACGGCCCAACACCTCGATGCTGAAGCAACCCAACGAGGTGTGGGACCTGGTCGGGTGGCGCATGACCAACAAGCAGGGTTTCGCGGCCGCCGGCTCGCTCGAATATTTCTACGAGAAGCCCAAGCCCGCCAACGTCTATCGCGTGATCGTTACGGGCGGCTCCACGGTCGAGGGCGACGGCGCCGAGACACCGTTGGACAATCTTCCATCTAAGCTGTTCTACGCGCTCGACGCACGCCTGAAGAGCGCGCTGCCACCCGGCCACGACAAGCTGGAGGTGATCAATGCCGGCGTCGGAGCTTACGGGTCGGCACAGGAGTATCTCTATCTCATCACCGATCTGTTGGCGTATGAGCCAGACTTGGTCATTTCCTATGGCGGTGCCGTCGATTTTCGTCGGGCCAAGCAGATCTACGATCAGCAAGGCCGCCTGTTGACCACGTTCCGCGTGGACAAGCACCGCGAATATCAGCACCGCCTTAATGACAGCTTCGAGGTTCTGGGCTCGGCAATCCAATTCGCCAATAGCCTGGTCAATCAAGTGCGGTTTTTTATCGACGAGTTAGCGATCAGCTATGTTTTTGAGAAGGGGTACGAGAAGGCTGATGAGTTAGTCCGCCTCCTGTTGGGCCGAGAACGCAAGATCGGAGAGGCGACGGTCACCGATGACCCCCACGACGAGTCCTACATCGACGCAGCCATCAACACTTATCATCTGGGTGCGCGCTTGATGGCCTCGACGGCGAAGGAGTTCGGCATCCCGGTGTTGTTCGTCATGCCGCCCATGATGGCCTCGCCGGACAAGCCGCTGGCCCCTGGCACCGAGACCCGCATGTATAAGCGTATGAGCAAGCGCGAAATTGATGCGCGTTTAACCTATTTCGCCAAGGCCGGCGCCATGCTCGACTCGCTCGGCAAGAAATTCCCAGACCACAAGATGACCTGCTTTGCCGACCTGACGGGCGCCTTCACGGGCGTGTCCCAGCGAGTCTATGAGGACACCTCGCATCTGCTGGGCGCTGGCAACACGATCATGGCCGACAAGATCGTGGCCTCGCTGGAGCGGTGCGGCATGCTGCCCGCGGCCAAGCCCTGAGAACGCGGATTGAAATCCACACGCCCCAAACTAGCGCTGTTCCGCGCGGATGCCTCAGCCGCGATCGGCAGCGGCCACGTCCGGCGCTGCTTGTCAGTGGCCGCCGCGCTGAAACGCGACGGCTGGGTCTGCCGTTTCGCGGTCACCGAAGAAAGCCTGACGGTGGTGCCGGAATTGATCGCGGGTGAGTTCGAGACGCGCGCACTGGAACCCGCAGCTTTGCGCGACGTGGGAAACCTGGCGCGCTCGGCGCCCGAAGGCTGCGATCTGGTCGTCGTGGATCATTACGGGCTCGACCGCACTTATGAATCATCCTTGCCCGGCTTCGCGCGGCGCGTGCTGGTGATCGACGATCTGGCCGACCGCGATCATGACTGCGACGTTCTGGTTGACGCGACCGCAGGCCGGCATGTGGACGACTACGCGGTCCGCGCGGCCGGCGCCGACCTTCTGCTCGGACCCTCCTATGCGCCGCTGCAGCCTGCCTTTGCCGTCTTGCGCGCGCGCCGTGTCACCCATCCACGCGATCACCGAAGGATGCTGATCAATTTCGGCGGCACCGACCCGGACGATGCGACCGGTGGCGTCCTCACGGCTTTATCGGCAATGCGCCTACCCGACGATCTGCACATCGACGTCGTACTGGGCCATGGCGCGCGCCATGCGGCCCGCGTCACGAAACAGCTTGCCGCCATGCCCGACCGTTTCCGCCTTCATCTGGACGCACCGGACATGGCGTTGCTTCTGGCCGAAGCGGACATCGCGATCGGCGCCGGCGGCGTCAGCGCGCTGGAGCGCTGCTGCCTCGGCGTGCCGTCCATCCTCATCGTGATCGCGGACAATCAGCGTCTGGTCGCCTCGTCCCTGGCAAAGGAAGGTGCTGCGCGCTTGGCCCGCGACAGCAAAGACGCGGCAACACAGGCGATGGCGCTGCTCGACAACCGCGTGGCGCGGCAGGCCATGTCGACCACCGCCGCATCACTGTGTGACGGACGCGGCGCCGCGCGCATCGCGATGTGGGTCGACCCCGAAGATGCCAAGGACGGCAGGCCGGTACGTTTACGCCCTGCCGCAGCCACCGACGAAGCCATCACGCTGGTGTGGCAGCAACAGCCCGAGACGCGCCGTTTCGCACGCGACGCGCGCATTCCGATGGCGGACGAGCATCGTGCCTGGTTTGCGGCCAAGCGCGCCGAGACCGATTGCCTGTTCAACATCGTCCTTCATGGCGGCCAGCCCGCCGGCACCGTGCGCCTCGACCGACGCGACGGCGGCTGGGAGGTTTCGATTGCGATCGACGCAGCACGCCACGGCGCCGGCATCGGACGCGCGGCGCTAGCGCTCGCACGGCGGCTGGTGCCCGAGGCGCCGCTCCTGGCCCAAATCCTGCCCGGTAATGAAGCCTCGCATGCGCTGTTTGCACGCGCGGGCTATGTCCAGAACGGGCCGTGGTACGTGAGCCGGCCCCATTGAGGCGCCCATGATTCCCGACGTCGTCATCGCCGACCACAAGATCGGCCCCGGCCATCCGCCTTATGTGATCGCGGAGATGTCCGCTAACCATCTAGGCCAGCTCGACCGGGCTCTGGCCATCATCAGCGCTGCGAAGGACGCCGGCGCCGACGCGGTCAAGATGCAGACCTACACGGCCGACACGATCACCATCGACCATGATGGGCCGGAGTTCCGCATCAAGGGCGGGCTGTGGGACGGACGTACCTTGTACGACCTGTATCGCGAGGCGCACACGCCATGGGATTGGCATCCGCGCCTGTTCGAACATGCGCGCAAGCTGGGCATCACCCTGTTCTCCAGCCCCTTCGATGCCACCGCCATCGACCTGTTGCAGAGCCTGGGCGCGCCGGCTTTCAAGATCGCATCGTTCGAAATCGTGGATATCCCGTTGATCCAGCGCGCGGCCGCGACCGGCAAGCCGCTGGTCATCTCCACCGGCATGGCGAGCATGGTTGAGATTGAAGAGGCCGTGGCCGCCGCGCGCGGCGCGGGAGACGGCGGTATCATCTTGCTTCATTGCGTCAGCGGTTATCCGACGCCGCCCGAGGACAGCAACCTTCTGCGTCTGCGCACGCTGGCCAAACGCTTCGATGTGCTGGTCGGCCTGTCGGATCACACTATGGGCACGGCTGTCGCCATCGCCGCCGTGGCGTTGGGCGCGGTTGCGATCGAGAAACATTTAACCCTGCGGCGCGCCGACGGCGGGCCCGACGGCGCTTTTTCGCTCGAACCAAAAGAGATGCGCGCACTGGTCGAGGAAAGCCGCACGGCTTTCGCTGCGCTCGGCACCGGGCACGATGCACGCGCGCCAAGCGAAAGCGGCAACGCACTGTTCCGCCGCTCGCTTTACATCGTGCGCGATGTGGCGGCAGGCGAAACATTCACCGAAGAGAATATCCGCTCGATCCGTCCTGGTCTGGGCCTGCCGCCTAAGCATCTGCCGGACGTGCTGGGTAGGACGGCGGCGTGCGCGATCAAGTGCGGCACGCCGCTCGCATGGGACTTGGTGGCACCGCAATCATGACCATCGTCGCGGTCATCCAGGCGCGTATGACATCGACGCGTTTGCCGGGCAAAATTCTGCTGCCGCTCGCCGGCAGACCGATTCTCGCACGCGTGATCGAACGCGCCCGTGCGATCGAGGGAGTCGATCGGGTCGTCGTCGCGATGCCTGAAGGCGACGCGCATACGCCGATCGCGACGCTGTGCGCAACGCTGAATGTCCCCGTCGTGCGCGGCTCCGAGTACGATGTCTTGAGTCGCACCCTCTTGGCGGCCGAATCAGTCGGCGCGACAATCATCATGCGCCTGACGTCCGATTGTCCCTTCCTCGATCCCGCCGTTAGCGCTGCCGTTTTGGCGGGCTTCCGCAGGACAGGCGTGGCGTATGCATCTAATGCTATGGAATCGGGTTATCCGCTCGGTTTCGACACTCAAGTCACCCACATGAACGCTCTGCGCGAAGCAGACGCCAAAGCAAGCGACGCCTATGAACGCGAGCATGTCATGCCGTTTCTCTGGCGCCGTCCGGATCGCTATCCAGCCTTGTATCTCGATCACCGTCCGAATTTGCGTGCCTGGCGTCTCGTCGTCGACACGCCGGAAGATTATGCGATGGCCTGCGCAGTTTATGACGCGCTGGCCCCGAGCGAACCGCTTTTCGACTTGGCTGCCCTGCGCCGCCTGTTCCGGGAACGGCCTCAACTTCTGACCATGAACCAAGCAGTTCCGCAAACGCCCTACGAAGGACTGCCTCGTGCGTGAGAATTTAGCCCGGCGGACGGACGCGGCACGTCCGGTGCCGTTCGACATGGCCGCGGCGCAAACGATGGCCGATTGGCGCAATACGCTTGCATGGCCGTTGGGGCTGGCGCCTCTGCAAACCGCCCTCTTGGGTCGTCAGCGTGTCCTCTTGGCAATGATCGGCGCCTGGCCGGACGACACCGCGCGCCGCGTCGCGCTGCTCGCCGCAGGGCGCTGCCTCAGCTCGGTCAGCGCCTTGATCGAAGTGGCGCTTCTGGTTCAGGCTGAGGACGCGACCGGTCTGCGCCTGGCCGGCGGACCGCCGGAACTGGAATGGTTGCGTGGGGCCGGCACAACGCCACCAGCGACGCCGCAGCGCCAAGGCCAGCCGGATGGCGCCCGCAACGCCATGACGCTACGGCGGGTGGCGCGCACCGCTAGCTGGACGCCATGGTGGCGCCTGGTCGCGACATTGCTGATGCCAGAAGCAGTCGCGGTCACCCATAACGCCATGCTGCGTGAGGTGGCAGCGCGAGGTTTCCAGCGAGTCGCCTTCCGTCATGGTGACGCGCTGTTCCATGGCGCGCGCGCGCCGGTCCGGAGCGCGCCTGAGGATTTGGTCGCCGCGGTGACGCAAGCGCTGTGCGACGAACCGGCGCTTACCGACGCGATGCGACTGCGCTTGCGGGCGCTCGCACAGCCCAAGCTCACCGAATATCTAGACCAAGCGGCGACCGACCTCGCCGCGATGGCCAGCGTCCATCGCCTGCCGAAGACACTGTGGTCCGGCAGCGGCGGCAACTACATGGCGCGCGCGATCGGGCTTGAGGTGATGCGGCGCGGCGGCCAGGTTTTGCGCTTCGACCATGGTGGCTCGACCGGGATGATCGCTACGCCCGACCCGCTCACGCTGCGCGAAACGTCTGTGAGCACAGAATTCGTCGTCGCGAGCGATGCCGTCGCCGCGCTCTGCCGCGCTCAGGATGCCGCACAGCCCGTGCGGGGCCTCCGCCAGGCGGCAATTCTCGCCGGCGCCGGAGAGCCGCATTTGCGCAGCGCCGTCGCCCTACCGCCCCGCGCCTCCGGCGCGCGACCCAAGGTTGTTTACGCCACCGGTGCACTCTACGGCTTTCGCCAACTGATCCCGCCCGTCCTGCGCGATCCCGTCTACCTGGACTGGCAATTGCGCGTGGCCGAAACGCTGAATAGCCTGCCGATTATGCTGCTTCTGAAGCCGCATCCCGAAGGCATCTTTCGCGGCAAACGCCATCCGCTCGCCGATGTCGGCCCCAGCACCACCGCCCGTTTCGAGACGGTGATGGCAGATCACGACGTCTTCGTCTTCGATTTTGCGCTGAGCACGGCGTTCTGGACTGCAGTTTGTTCGGACCGGCCGATTGTCTTTCTCGATCTCGGTTTGGCGCCTTTCGATCCGACCATTCGCGCCGCGCTGGAGAGGCGCTGCCGCATTGTCCCCGCGCAGTGGGGCACGGACAATATCCCGCGCGTCACGCGCGAGAGCCTGGGACAGGCGATCTCCGACGCCGCGCGCACGAGGCCGGACCCAGCGGAGTTTCGCCGCCTGCTCGCCGGCGGCTGACCGACCGATGCGTTATATCTTCACCGCAACCGCCGGCCGCAGCGGGCAGAATTATTTCTCCGACCTGCTGCGCCGACACGTTCCGGGCAGCCTTGTATGTTTCGAGGAACCTCAGGTGCGGCCGATCTTGCCCCGCCCGCTGGATTCCTATGAACGGCGCTTTCGCCGCCGCTTTGTCGAAACTCACGAACTTTTGGGTCGCGGCAAAGTGCTCGAGGCTTTCGTGGCGCAAGATGGCGCCGCGCTCGCGCGCATGGCGGCGCGCCGCCTGGCCTGGATCGAGCGGCAAATCGCGCGCGCGGGCGCCGATTGCTATATCGATGTCAGCAAATACTTTATCCGCGGCCTGCATCTGCCGCTCACAAAAATGCTGCCCGGCACGACATTGATCCGGCTGCTGCGCGATCCCATCCGCAACATGCGCAGCTTCCTCAACCGTGGAAAGAACATCTATTTGGACAACAATCGGCCGGACGCTGCGGTCAATTGCCTGCAGCTCGACCCCGGGGCGCTCTCGCGCGGCGAGTTCTATCTCTGGGCGTGGTGCGAAGTCTATCTGCGTGCGCAGGCGTTGCTTGAAAGCGGCGATGTGGTCTCGCTCGTCGATATCCGCACCGAAGAGCTTACGGACGTCGTCTCGATGACTCGTCACTTGAAGGCGTTGAATCTCGCCCATACCCCCCTCTCGACGCAGGGATCGATGAACGACAACGTCGCCCAGGGCTTCGGCGCGACTGTAGTTTCGCGCGAAGACATCGCCACTTTCGACAAGTTCCGCGACAGGCTACCGGCGGAGATTCGGCGCCGCTTGGCCTATTTCGATAGCTATGACGCGCGTGCCGTGCATACCAGCGGCCATGGGAGCGCGGTATGACGCTGAGAGAGCAGATCCCGGTCGGACTCAAAGTCCTAGTTCCCGGCTATCGCGCCGGCTGGCGCGCGCGAACGGCGTGTTTTTTGGCCGAGACTGCGGCGTTGGCGCCGCGCCTGCGCTATGGCTGGGACGACCGCACGCCGTGGATCGAGATCGATGCGCAGACGCGATTTTACGGCTTTGAGACTGAGCTAGAAAACCGCGAGCTGTTCGCGATCCTACGTCCCAATCTGCCGCACGCATTGCCGCTCTCCCACTTCCGTCTCGTCAAGGACGTACTGACGCGGTTCCTCTATCCGCATATGCGGCCGGATTTGAAACCCGTTGGCTACTTAGCCGACGCCATGTTCGGCTTTCATGGCCAGCATAAGGACGCCATCGCTGACCTGCCCGATGCGTCTGAGCGGGCCCTGCTGACCGAAGCGTTCCGGCCCAAGAACGGCGAAGTCTTTCTCGATTGCGGCGCGTTTATCGGCATGGGCGAGGTGCATTTAGCCCAGGCGATTTCTGGCGGGCGCTATTACGCGATCGAGGCCAGCCACGCCTGCCACGAATTGCTCGAACGCAACCTGCAGCATAACAAGATCGAAGGCGCGCGTGCGATTCACCGCGCTGTGTGGAACGAAGACACCGAGCTTCACCTCGAGGCCAGCTATGCCCAGGCCAATAGCTTGGTGCGTGCGATCCATGTCGGCATGCGCACCGAAACTGTGCGCACGATTTCGCTCGACGATGCCATGACGCATTTCGAACTCGACCGGCTCGACATGCTGAGCCTGACATTGAACGGCGCCGAGGTCGAAGCTATCCGCGGCGGGCAGACTTTGCTTGGGCGCTTGCGGCCGCGTATTCGCCTTGCTGGCTGGTACGAACGCGACGGCCGCAAGATCTGGCAGATCACCAAAGACCAATTGGAAGCGTTGAATTATTGGGTCTTCGTCGGCCCCAGAGGGAACGTGATGGCGTTGCCGCGGGAGCGGACGTGATCGGACTGTTCGGACTTATCGGCGCGCGGCCCGACGAACCGGTTTCGTCGGCACCGATGGCGGCCACGCTGGCGCCAGGTTATGCGGTCGCACGCCATGACGGCGCCGGCGCGTCGTTCGGCCGGGCGGCCCACCAGCATGATGGCACTGGCCTAGCCGTGTCGCGCGATGGCCAACGCATTGCCGTCGCGATCGGCGAAATTTTCAATCTGGCGGAGATAGCGGAGACGCCATCGCCAGGCAACCTGGCCGAATTCGCGCTCCACCTCGCGCAAGCGCGCAAATGGCATGCGCTGGCTCGTGCCAACGGCCTGTTTTCGTTCGCGGTTTATGACCGCACGACCCACCGGCTCACATTGGTGACTGACCATCATGCGAGCTTTCCGCTTCATGTCTGGCAAGGAGGCGGGACGATCGCCTTCGCCGGACAGATCTTCACCCTTCTGGGCCATGCGGCCATTCCGCGCAAAGCCGATGCCGCGGTCCTGCCCCAGCTTTTCACCACCCAACGCACCTTCGGCAGCGGCACGCCCGTCGCCGGGGTCGAAGCGCTGCCCGCCGGCTGTGTGTGGGAGGCCGATGCGCAAGGCGTGCGTACCGAACGCTATTGGCGCCTAGCGTGGCGGCGGCGCGATTTCGATCTCGAAGACGGCGCGCGGCTTTTGGCCGAGGCGCTGCGCCGTGCGGGCACGCGCCAAACTTCGGACACCAACGTTGGGCTTCTGCTCTCGGGCGGATTGGACAGCCGCCTGGTGCTGGCGGCGGCGCCGCACGGCACCCTGTCATGCTGGACGACGGCCAGCTATCCGGACAATCCGGAGTTGGCCATCGCGCGCGCGACGGCCTCGATGTTTGGCGCCGAACATCATCAGCTCATCGTCGAACCGGCGGGCACGCTCGCGGTCTTGGATCAGACCGTGATCGATGCGAACGGCCTGTATCCGGCCTCGACCGCCATGTCGGCTTTCTTGCCTGATGTCGGCCGCGTCTGCCATACGATTCTGACCGGCCATGGCCTCGACTTCACCTTGCGCGGCTATTATCTGCCCGCGCGGTTTGCCGAGATCGCTGGTTCGCGTACCCGTCTACCTGCTTTGCGGCCGATTCCGGCACGGCCGACCGGCGCCGACATCTTGAACTCTTTGCGTCAAGGTCCGCCGCGCGCGACCGTGGCGCGCATCGTCGCCCCGTCTTGGCGAACGCATTGGTGGGCCGGCCAAGCCGAAACCCTGCAAGAGGTCCTAGCGCCTTGGCTGGACTCGGACGAACCCTATAACGCCTGGGACGCCTTCATCCTGCATGCGCTGTCCAAGCACTATGCTTTTACCGGCATGATGGCGACACGCGCCGTCGGCAATCTGCGCATGCCATCGTTCGATGCAGAGGTCTTCGACGTCTATCTGCGCATGCCTCCGGCCTGGCGCTGCAACGGCAAGATGGTGAAACACGCGATTCGTCATCTCTCGACCGACGCCGCGCGCATGACGTACGCCAATACGGGCTTCCGCACCGACCTTGATCCCTGGCTCGAAGTCAGCGCCCTGCTCGGCCGGGCCGCTCTCCGCCGCCTGGGGCTAGCGCGCCGGCCCGTGCTCGTCGATCGCACCCATTCAGCAGGCTCGTGGCATGATGCCGCCGCACTTTACCGCGAAGACCCCGGCCATCGGCGTCGCTTTCAGGAAATCCGTCAGCGCCTCGATGCGCTCAGCTTTGGCGTTCTCGACATCGATGGACTGGCGGCTTGCATCGACGAACATCTGGATGGCCGCGCTTCCCATGCCAAACTGATGCGCCAGCTTCTGACGCACGATTCGTGGGTACGCAATTTTCGCATCGCGGGCAGTGCCTAACATGACGGAAGCGCGCCCGTATGCGCTCTCGCTAGCGTCCTCGGTGGAGCCGTTTCGGCCCGAGATTCTCCACGTCCTGACGTGCCTTGAGCGCTGGTATGGTTTGGTGCGCATGCCCTCGGCGGCACGGGTTCTCCATTACGGCGACGCACCGCCGCCGGGCGCAGTGCATGTTCCGGCGATCCTGTTTCCCGGCGGCGTGGCCCTTGCGCCGGACGGCATTCGGCTGGCGCGCACTCGCTTCGCCGCGCTGGAAGATGCGTTAGTGCCACCCGCCTATAAGCAACGCAACGGTCGTATCTTCTCGTATGATGTGATCGGCCTGGCCTTCCTGCTGCTCGCGCGCCTGGAGGAGCGCGATGCCCCGCTAAAAGACCGCTATGCGCGCTTTCCCCACAGCGAAGCACTGACGGTTCGTCGTACCGGCGGCGCACCGCCTTGGGCCGACGAAGCGCTCGATGCGCTGGCCGGCGCGCTGCTCGAGACCGAACGGCCGACGTCCGCGACGGACTACAGGCTGATGCCGACCCATGACGTCGATATGCTGCGCAGCTATCACCGCTGGTGGGAACCGCTGCGCTATGCGGCCGGCGACGCGCTGAAACGCGGCCGCCCCGGCCGTGCTCTGCGCCGTCTCAGCGACAGCTATACGACCAACGAACCCTGGCGGTCGGTCGAATATCTGATGGCTGCTTCGGAGACACGCGGCCTGACCAGCCGCTTTTATATGATGGGCCCGAGCCGGCATTCGATGGACAGCCCCTATGCCGCGATCGACGCGGCGCTGATGCGCCGGGTGACCGACCGCATCGCGGCACGTGGTCATATCTTGGGCTTTCATCCCGGCTTCATGACGGCGACCGACGGGACAGAGTGGCAAAGGCAGCATCACGGGCTTGAAGCGATCGCTGGCCAGCCGGTGCGTGAAGGGCGTCAACATGTGCTGCGCTACGACGCAACGCTTACACCGGAGATTTGGGCGGAAGCCGGCATGGTCTGTGACGTTACCCTGGCCTGGCCTGAGGTGACTGGCTTCCGCAGCGGCAGTTGCCGCTCCCATCCGGCCTATAGCCTGCGGGCACGACGCACTTTGGCGTTGGAGCAGATCTCGACTGCCGTCATGGAGTTCGGCCTCTTCGGCGGCAAGTATCGCAGCCTCAGTATCGAGGCGGCGCTCGACGATTGCCGACCCGCGCTCGCCGCCTGCCGCCGCTTCGGCGGCAACTTCGTCGTGCTCATGCACACCCATCAGCGCCGCCCACCCGAGACCGTATTCTACGAACACTTGCTGGATTTGGCGGCATGAACGATTTTTCGCCCGGCGGCTACCGCGCCTTGCTGGAGGCCTTTCGTGTCCGCGGCTATGAGGTGCGCGGCTTCGCCGATGCCGAGCCCAGCCAACGCCATCTCATTCTGCGCCACGACCTCGACATTACACCCGAAGCCGCGCTGCCGCTGGCGCAGATCGAGGCGGAGTTCAGTATGCGCGCCAGCTACTTCGTTCTGGTGCGCGGCGAGCTTTACAACGCCTTCGCCACGCCGCAGGCCCAGGCTATCGCCGCCCTAAAGACGCTTGGCCATGAAATTGGCCTCCACCTCGACGCCTCGCTCTATGCTGACGATGATGCCGCGATCGCGGCCGGCGCGGCGGCGGAATGCGCTGCCTTAGAAGTGCTGGCCGGCGTCGCCGTTCGCACAATCAGCTTTCACCGCCCGGTCGCGCGTCTGGTCGGCCGGACTGGTCCGATCGCCGGCCGGGACAACACCTACGAAGCGCGCTTCGTCACCGAGATAGGCTATTGTTCCGACTCGGCGGGCGGTTGGCACCGCGGCCGGCCGCTCGATCATCCGGCGATCAGCGCCGGACGGGCTTTGCAGCTTTTGACCCATCCGATCTGGTGGCGCGGCACGACGCCGCAAGCCGCCCTCGATGCGCATCTGGCAGATGAAGTCGCACGCCTGGACGCGGCACTGGCCGCCAATTGCAAGGTCCACACACCGGGCCGGGCACGCCTCGTCCGATGAAAGGAAGCGTTACACGATGAAAGTCGGTGTCGTCGGCCTCGGCCATTGGGGGCCCAATCTGGCGCGCAATTTCGCCGCACTCGGAATCTTAGGCGCGCTGGCGGACAGCCGCGATGCAGTGCGCGCACGGGTCGGCGCAGCCTATCCTGATGCGACGCTTCACGGCTCGGCAGAAGCCCTGTTCGCCGACCCCACGCTTGACGCCGTCGCCATTGTGACGCCAGCCGCCAGCCATTATGGTCTCGTACGCCAGGCGCTCGACGCCGGCAAGCACGTCTTTGTAGAAAAACCGCTTTGCCTCGATCTCGATGAAGCGCGTGCGCTCGAGCGCCATGCGCAGGACAAGAACCGCATTTTGATGGTCGGCCATCTCCTGCTTTACCACCCGGCCTTCCTCGCGCTGCAGGCAGTGGTGGCATCGGGACGGATCGGTGCCTTGCGCTATGTCTATTCGAACCGGCTGTCGCTCGGAAAAATCCGCCGCGAGGAGAACGCGCTCTGGTCTTTCGCGCCCCACGACATCTCGATGATCTTGGCTCTTACTGGCGCGATGCCGGAGAAGGCTGTGACCAGCGGCGGCACCTATCTCTCCCCGGACGTCGCCGACACTACACTCTCTCATCTGTCGTTTCCTGGCGGCGTGCAGGCTCATATCTTCGTCTCCTGGCTGCATCCTTATAAAGACCACCGCTTAGTGGTGGTCGGCTCGGAAGGCATGGCGACGTTTCACGATTCGGCACCCGAGAGCGAGAAGCTACTCTTCTATCCCCACGCGGTCGGCTGGGAAGGCGACTTGCCTACTGTCACCAAGGCCCAGGCGAAACGCATTCCGTTCGAGGGCGGCGAGCCCTTGGCGATCGAATGCCGGCATTTCCTCGACTGCGTGCAAGGCAAGCAGCGGCCGCGCTCGGATGCCTCCGAAAGCATCCGCGTGCTTTCCGTGTTAGACGCCTGTCAACGTTCTCTCACCTCCGGACAGCCCATTCTGCTGACGCCATGAGCCAGCTTTATATCCATCCGACCGCCATCGTCGATGCCGGCGCCGAAGTCGGCGCGGGCAGCAAGATCTGGCACTTCACCCATATTCTGCCCGGCACGAGACTGGGGAGCGGTTGCGTCGTCGGGCAGAACGTCATGATCGGCCCCAACGTCACAGTCGGGGACGGCGTAAAGGTGCAGAACAACGTTTCGATCTATGCCGGCGTGACGCTCGAGGACGAGGTGTTTTGCGGCCCGAGTTGCGTCTTCACCAACGTGTTGACGCCGCGCGCCTTCGTCGAGCGCAAGCAAGAGTTTGTACCGACCCTGGTCAAGCGCGGTGCCTCGATCGGTGCCAATGCGACCATTATTTGCGGCGTCACCGTCGGCCGCTATGCCATGATCGGCGCGGGTGCCGTGGTGACCAAGAACGTTAAGGATCATGCCCTTGTGGTCGGCAATCCGGCCCGGCCGCGCGGCTGGGTCAGCCGCACAGGCGAGGTCTTGGGTTCCGATTTGATCTGCCCGCGCACAGGCGAGCGTTACGAAGAAGCAGAGGGCGGCTTGATCGCCGTGCAGCCATGAGCACACCGAAAATCGACTTCGCCGGGTTGAAAGCCCAATACGCACGCATCAAACCGGAGATTGCGCGTCGCATCCAAACCGTGCTCGACCACGGCCAGTTCATCCTGGGCCCGGAAGTGTCCGAACTAGAGACCGCATTGGCCAAACGCGCTGGCACGAAACACGCGATCGGTGTGTCAAGCGGCACGGACGCGCTCGTGATGGCCTTGATGGCTGAGGGGATCGGGACAGGGGATGCGGTGTTCGTGCCATCCTTCACCTTCACCGCTTCCGCAGAGGTCGTACTGCTGCTGGGCGCAACGCCGGTCTTCGTCGATGTCGATCCGCACAACTTCAACATCGACACGAACGATCTGGATCGCCGCGTGAGCGAGGTGGCGCGCGAGGGCAAGCTTCTGCCGCGCGCGGTGATCGCCGTCGATCTATTCGGCCAGCCTGCAGATTATGGCGTGCTGGAGAATCTGTGCCGTCGCCATGCGCTTTACCTGATCGCCGACGCGGCACAAAGCTATGGCGCAAAGCTTGGCAACCGCGCGGTCGGTGCCCTGGCACACACCACGGCGGCCAGCTTCTTCCCCGCCAAGCCGCTCGGTGCCTACGGCGACGGCGGCGCGCTGTTCACCGACGACGACGAACGCACGGCGCACTACAAGTCGATCCGCGCGCACGGCAAGGGCACGGACAAATATGATATCGTGCGTCTAGGTCTGAATGCGCGCCTCGACACGCTGCAAGCGGCCATTCTCTTGGCCAAACTGGACGTCTTCGACGACGAGCTGGCAGCGCGAGAAAAATTAGCCCGCGCCTATGACGCGCGCCTTAAAGATAAGGTCGAAATCCCGCACCGCGTGCCCGATTCGGTCAGCGCTTGGGCGCAATACTGCATTCTGGTCGACGACCGCGATACAGTGGCCAAGCGGCTGAAAGAAGCCGGCGTGCCGACCGCTGTCTACTACCCTTTGCCAATGCATCTCCAGACGGCCTATGCACGCTTCGGCCAAGGGCCGGGCTCGCTGCCGATCAGCGAGCGGCTTAGCCAGCGCATCTTAGCTCTGCCAATGAATCCTTACCTCACCGTCGAACAGACCGATTATGTCTGCACCTCCGTCGCGGCTGCCGTGCAGTAGCACGGCTGGCCGCCGGCAGCGTGCGTGACGCCGTGATTACCCGCATCAGTGCGCCCGAAGCATGCGCTGCTCTCTGGCAGGCGCACAGGCCGGATGCACGGCTGCTAGACGTTTGGCCACTCCGACACGCCTTGGCCACCCATTACGGCATCACACCTCTATTCTTATGCGCACCCAGCGGCGGAGCGATTTTGCCAGCCGGTTTGCGCGGCGAGACGGTCGTTTTCTACGGCGGCCGAATTTACGCCGAGCGCAACGGATTCTGCGGCTCCAAAGCAGGCGCCGACTTGATTTTGGCGCAGCTTGCAAACGAATCTCGGCCGATCCGCTTGTTGAGCTGGCAGAACGATCCGCTTCCTGTCCTCGCCAGCGCGCAGCGCGCTTGGGACGTGCCCTACAACCAATATTGGGAGTTTCCCACCTTTGCCGATCTCGACACTTATCTATCCACTCGTAACAAGGGATTCCGCAAAGATTTCGCATATGCGGTGCGCCGGTTTGAGATCGTCACGCATGCAACGGCCGACGGACAAACATTCCTGTCGGATGCGGAAAACCTCATGTTACGCACCGACCAGGCTTTCGCCGCCCGCGGTAGGGCCTCAATTTATAAAACCGACGTCGATCGCGCGGCAATTCTTCTCACCTTGAGGCATTTCGCGGCGCAAGGGCAACTTATCTGGATCAGCGTGCGCTACCGCGCCGCGTTGGTCGGCTTGGCGGCCATCGTTGACGACGGTTTAGATCCCGGACTCTATCTTTTGAATCTCTACGACCCTTCCATCAACGATGTTTCGGCGGCGGTTTTGAACGGAGTCGTGCGCTATGCCTGTAGCCGCGCCATCGGGCTAGATGGCTTACGCGGCGCCTTCGGCCTCAAGCCTCGTTACGGCTTCGCCCCCCGGCCGGCCTATGCCCTTGTCCACGATGCGGACTGGTGCATCACACCCCCGGCCGATTTGCCCGATGACGAGCGGATCCGCCTTTACGGTCGCGATTTCTGCAGGAGCGCCTAACCTCCCCATGCGCGTTGGCATTCACCAGCCCAACTACATTCCCTGGCTCGGTTATTTCCACAAGATCGCGGCCGTGGACACGTTTGTGTTTTTCGACAACGTGCAGATGCCGATCGGCAAAAGTTTCGTCTCACGGAACCGCATCAAGACGAACAGTGGCGAAATGTGGCTCACCGTGCCGACCGCGCGCGATAGCGACGGCAAGCCTATCGCCGAAACCCAGATCGTGCCAGGCAACTGGCCGCGCAAGCATGTGAAGTCGCTCGAAACCGCCTACGCCGGCGCAGCCGAATTGAAGCCGGTGCTGGCGTTGCTCGGCGCGGCGATCGGCGAAGGTCATGGTTCGATCGCCGACTTGAACGTGCGCGTCATTGCGGCTTTGGCCGAGCATCTCGGCTATGGCGATGTCCGGTTCCTACGCGCGACCGAGATGGGACTACGAAACGAGGGCGCCGAAACAGCGCATGAGATTTTGAAGCTGCTCGGGGCCAAGACATATGTCACGGGGATGGGCGCGGGCACGGAACGCACGATCGACCCGGCAGCGTTGGCGGCAGATGGCATTGCGGTTCAGTACCTGCCGAAAGTTTATCCCGAATATCCGCAACGTCATGGTTCCTTCCTGCCCAACCTGTCCATCGTCGACGCCATCCTTAATTGCGGCGCCACGGGCACGCGCTCGCTTCTCGCAACCGCGACCTGATTGCGCGTCCTTTGCCTCGACATCGAAGGGGGCTACGGCGGATCATCGCGCAGCCTCTATGAATCGATTCGTTTCATGGACCGCACAGAGGTCGCGCTCGAAGTATGGTGCCGGCGCGACGGTCCGATCGTTCCACGCTATGCCCTGCTCGGTGTGCCATGCCGTGTCGTGCCTGCAATGCCCAATATCAGCGCGTTACCGAGCCTTTCGCGCAATCTTCTTGCGCTGGTGGGATATGCACGCGATTTCGCGCGCGCGCGCGCATTCCGGGAAGAATTGCGTGCGGCAGCCGAACGTCGGTTCGATCTCATCCATTTCAACCACGAGGGCCTGGGGCCCCTGGCCGCGTGGCTGCGACCTCGCACGCGAACGCCGTTGACCATGCATATCCGCACCAACCTTTACGAAACGCCATTTGCCACGGCTCAAGTGCGGCTGTGCGCCGCGGCCTCTGACCATTTAGTCTTCATCACCGAAAACGAGCAGGTGACGTTTCATCGCCGCGGCGGGCAAGGTCGTGCGGAAACAGTCATCTACAATATCGCACCGCCGCCTCTAGACACTGCACCGCACCCCGCCGTTCCTTTGGACGCCCGCTTCAGGATTGCCTGCCTCGCAAATTATTCGTGGTATCGCGGTCTCGACCGGCTGGTCACCGTGGCTGAGTGTTTGAAAGCGATGGGGCGCAAGGATGTGCTGTTCGTCATGGCCGGAACCATGCATCTGACACGGTCTTTACCCGGCGCCTTAGGCCGGACCGCAAGGCAGGGCGGTGATCTGGCCGATTTCGCCGCCTCGCGCGGCGTGTCGGATTATTTCCTATTCCTCGGCCATGTTGCCCAGCCGGAAACGGTGCTGGCGGCTTGCCACGCCCTGTCCAAACCGACACGTGAAGACAACCCGTGGGGCCGTGATATCATCGAAGCGCTCGCCGCGGGCCTGCCGGTGTTGACGTGCGGCCAATATGACCGCTTCGTCGAAGACGGCGTCACCGGGGTACTACAGCCCGCATTTGACGTTGACACGTTGGCACAACGTATCGCCGAACTCGCCGGCGATCGCGACAGCGCACGGATTCTCGGACAAGCCGGTCGTGAACGGATCGCCACGCTCTGCGACGGCACCGGACGAGCCGCCGATTTGCTAAGGATCTGGCGCAGCACGTGGAGGGCCGCGTGAGCGTGCCCGCACCGGCACCGCTCGAGCGGCGCGTGCTGATCGCGATCTTCTTGGGTGCGCTCGCGATCCGTGTCGTCAACCTTCTGACCCTCTCAGGCGATCTCGACAATTTCTTTTACGAAGACGCGCATCTCTATTGGCCAGGCGCCGGTTACCTGGCCGCGACCGGACGGTTCGATGCACCCGCAGGCTTGGCCGAGAACAGCGGCGCGCCTGGCAGCGAGCGCGTCCCGATCTACCTCTTCTTCCTTGCTTTCATCCGCCTTTTGTTCGGTGATGCGCCGTTGGCCGCGGTCGCCGCCAACGTGCTGGTCGACGCGGGCACCTGTGCCCTGATCGCCGTCTTGGGCGGCATGATCTCGCGGCGGATCGGCCTTTTCTCCGGAATGCTGGCCGCCGTTTGGCCCAATCTAGTGGTGAATAGCACCTCGCTGCTCTCCGATACCCTGTTCCTGCTGATCTTTACCGCCATGCTGGTGGTCGCGGGACGTTATTTGCGGGATGCCCAGCCAGCGCGCGCCGGATGGGCGGGACTTTTGTGCGGGCTTTCGATCATGACCCGTATGGTCACCCAATTTCTGCCTTTCGCGTTGATGGTAGCGGCGCCGGCGGTCGCGCTTTATCATCGCAAAGGTGCCCACATCGCGTTCCTCTCGTTGGTACTCGTGGGAATCGGCTCGGCGATCCCGGTGACACCTTGGCTGATGCGCAACGTGATCCTTTTCGACGCATGGGCCTTGACCACCCAGAAGGGCAGCCATTTAACCAATTGGGTGCTACCGCTGGTCCGCCAAGCCCAGGACGGCACGCCTCACGAAGCCGCGGCGCGCGAGATCGAAGGCCGCTTCTTCGCGCGCTTGCGGGCGCAGGGGATCGAACCACAGGCCTTGCCGCCTTTCGAACGCAGCAAAGTCTTTACCGCGCTTGCAATGGAGGAGCTTTCCGCCCAGCCATTCTCGGCTATTGCCAGAGCTTGGCTGAAGGGAGCGGCAGTGAACTTGCTGGCGCCGGCCATCACGGTCGACCCGCGGGTCCGCCGAGCCCGCGAAGGCAGCTTCTACAACGACGGTAATCCCGGCCTAGAGGGACGATTGGAAGCCTATTTGGCCACCTCCGCACCGGCCGTACGACCCTGGGTTATGGGCGCGCTTGCGCTCAGTGCGATATCGCTGATTCTGCAAGCCTACGGGTTTTTCCGACTTTGCCGCCGCCTGCCCTGGGCCGCTGTCTTTGCGGCGCTTCTCATCCTGTATGTATTGCTAGTCACGGGGCCAGTCGTCTCGCCCAAATACCGCCTACCCGCCGAGCCGGTCCTGATCGTCCTGGCCGCCCTGGGGCTGGACGGAATCGTGCGCCGCCGAACCCATTGAGAGGCCCTCCTTGCTCTTTTCCCACCAAACTCCTATGGATTTGCCGCCCCGCCGCGTCGGCGCAACCTCTTGCTCGGCTTCCCGCGTCCGCACGATATGATCGGCATCTCCGAGATCGCGACCTACATCCCGGCCGGGCGCGAGTCGAACCTCGATAAGCTGTCGAAGTTCGGCATTACTAAGGACTTCATCGACGACAAGATCGGCGTCTACAGCGTCGCGCGCAAAGGGCCGCATGAGGACACCTCGGATCTTTGCGTCGCCAGCTTCGCGCGCCTGCGTGAAAAGACCGGGATCGAGCCGGGCGACGTGGACTGTATCGTCGTCTGCACCCAGAACCCGGATGGCCGCGGGCTGCCACATGTCTCAGCTCTGCTTCATGGAAAGCTCGGCCTTCCCCGCCGTTGCGCCAGCTTCGACATTTCGCTGGGTTGTTCCGGCTTCGTCTATTCGCTGTCGATCCTGAAGGCTTTCATGGAGGCAAACGGTTTCCGCACGGGCCTTTTGTTCACCGCCGATCCCTACTCCAAGATCGTCGACCCGGACGACAAGAACACGGCCCTCCTGTTCGGCGACGGCGCCGCCGTGACGCTTCTGACGCGCGGCACGGATAGTCGACCGCTCCTCACCCCGGTGGCTTTCGATGTCGATTCGCACGGCGCCCAGTCCTCTGCGTTGATCAATATCAACGGCAAACTGCATATGAACGGCCGTCAGGTTTTCACGTACTCGGCCACGGCCGTGCCTGAATCGATCCGGCGCTTGCTCGACACGGCCGGCCTCGGCACCCAGGCGGTCGATTTTTTCCTGTTCCACCAGGGCAGCAAGTACATCGTCGACGCCGTGGCCAAGCGGCTGGAGCTACCCGCTGACAAGGTGGCGCGCAACATGACCGATCACGGCAACACCGTTTCATCGACGATTCCCATCCTGCTGGAACCGCTGGTGCACGATCCGCGTGCGCAGCGCATCCTGGCCTGCGGTTTCGGTGTCGGCCTGTCCACGGCGACTTGCCTTCTGGAGCGGCGGGCGGACGCCTGACCACCGCGGCGACAAAGCCGATCACCTTCTCCGTTCAAATCCGAACCGTCTTCGTTCTGCCGTCCTTCGCGGGCGGCGGGGCCGAGCGCGTCGTGTTGAACCTCGCAGGCGCGCTCGATCGTGCGCGCTTTGCGCCTGAGATCGTCGTGCTGGATGGGCGTGGCCCCCTGGCCGCATCCGCGCCGAGCAACATTCCCATCCATGACCTCTGCCACCCAAGGCTTCGTCAGGCCATGCCCGCGCTGGTCGCGACGTTGCGCCGCCTGCGGCCCCGCGCCGTGGTTCCGACGCTCGGCTACCTGAATCTGGCGCTTCTCGCGGCGCGTCCGCTGTTGCCCGCAGGCACCCGATGCTTCCCCCGCGAGGCGAACCTTCCGTCCGTGAGCATCGATGCGCTGCCGAACGCGGCGCTGGGCCGTGCCGCGTACAAGTTTCTCTATCCGCTCGCCGACGGCGTCTTGTGCAACGCCAAGGTCGTGGCCGAGGCTCTGGCGCGCGACTGCGGCGTGGCGCCCGCGCGCATCCATCTGATTGACAACCCCATCGACGTCGCCCGCATCCGCGCCACGGCATCGCCGACAATCCGCGCGGATGGCACAGGGCCGCGCTTCGTCGCGGCCGGGCGGCTGACCCATCAGAAAGGTTTCGACCGCCTGATCGACCTGTTCGCCACCCTGAGCCCAGGCGCACATCTGACCATCCTGGGGGAAGGTCCGGACCGCGCTTCGCTCGAGAGCCGCGCGACGCAACGCGGTATGGCGGAGCACGTTTTCTTTGCCGGTTTTCAGGGGGATCCTTGGCCTTTCTATGCTGGGGCCGATGCGTTTCTTCTGCCGTCGCGTTGGGAAGGCATGCCGAATGCGGCGCTGGAAGCCTTGGCCTGCGGCACACCCGTGATTGCCACGCCGGAAGCGGGCGGCATCGGCGAGGTGGCCGCGGCCTCCGTACCTGGCGCCGTCACCGTCGCCCCGTGGGGCGAAGGCTTTGCCGCGGCTCTGCGCGCAGTGCGTGCTCAGCCCGCAAACGCGCCGCGCGAAAGCCTCATGCCCGAACGCTTCACCCTGGCCCGCGCGACGGAATCCCTCGCGCGCGTCCTGGCATCATGAGCACGGAACCCTTGCGCATCCTTCACGTCATCACCGGCCTGGGCCTGGGTGGCGCAGAGAACATGCTGACCTCGCTGGTCCTGCGCAGCGCGGATACGGGCATGATCCCTTCGGTCGTCTCGCTGGTGCCCGGCGGAGAAAATGCCGCGCGGATCCACACGGCGGGCGTGCCGATCTCGGACTTGGGGATGCAGCGCGGCTTGCCCGATCCCCGTGCCGTGCGAAGGCTGGCGCTGTCCATTCGCGCCGCCCGCCCCCATGTGATCCAAAGCTGGATGTATCACGCCGATCTCATGGCGCTGGCCGCGCGCGTCACCCTCGCGCGCGCGGAACGGCCCCGGCTGGTCTGGGGCGTACGGTGTTCGGACATGGATGTCAGCCGCTACGGACCAGCCCTTCGTTTGATCATCGCGGCCTGCGCGCGCCTGTCCGCACGGCCAGACGCCGTACTAGTCAACTCCCATGCCGGGCGCACGGTGCATGAGAAGCTCGGCTATCACCCGCGCCGCTTCGAAGTGCTCGAGAATGGCGTTGATACGGAGCGGTTCCGGCCCGATCCCGCTGCGCGGGCAGAGATGCGGCGCGCCCTTGGCCTGGCACCGGACGCCATCGTGCTGGCCCACGTGGCACGGCGCGATCCGATGAAGGACCACGAATCCTATCTGGCCGCGCTCGACCGCCTGCCCCACGTCACGGGCCTGGCCATCGGCTTGGATACCGAGCGCCTGCCGGCGCGGCCCAACCTGCGCCGCCTGGGCCCGCGTACCGACGTGCCGCGGTTGCTGGCCGCTGCCGACTTCGTCATATCCAGTTCGGCCTTTGGTGAAGGCTTTCCCAACGTGCTGGCCGAAGGCATGGCCACAGGTGCGCCGGCCGTCGCGACCGACGTGGGCGACGCGGCGCGTATCGTGGGCGACACGGGCCGCATCGTGAAACCGCGCGATGCGGAGGCGCTGGCCCGCGCGATCGCCGCCCTGGCCGGCGAAGACGCCGCCGCCCGCGCCGCGCGGCGCGAACGTGCACGGACCCGCATTGAAAACGCCTATCCCCTGGCGCGCTCGGCGCAAGCCTACGCCGCTCTTTATCGCAGCTTAGCCTGATGTGCGGGATCGTCGGGTATCTGGATCTGGTGGGGCTCAAGGCGGACGCGCTGATGCCGCGCCTCGCGCGCGCGGTCGAGCGTCTGGGCAAGCGCGGGCCCGATGGCAGCGGCGTGTGGCGCGACGAACGCTGCGCCTTCGGCCATACGCGCCTGGCCATCATCGACCTGTCGGCATCGGCCAACCAGCCCATGACCGGTCACGGCCTGACCATCACCTTCAACGGCGAAATCTATAATTACCGGGAGGTGCGCGACGAACTGCGCGCGCTGGGGCATGTCTTTGTCACCAACTCGGACACCGAAGTCCTGCTGGCGGGCTGGCGCGCCTGGGGCGCCGGCATGCTGCCGCGCCTCTCCGGCATGTTCGCCTTGGCCTTGTGGGACGCGGCCAAGGGCGAGCTGATCCTCGCGCGCGACCGCTTCGGCAAGAAGCCGCTTCTCTACGCCCATGAGGGTGCGCGCCTGGCCTTTTCCTCCGAACTGACGGCACTGGAGGAAGTCGAGGGCCGGAAGCGACCCATCGATCAGGCCGCTTTGCGGCTTCTGTTCGCGCTGCGCTATGTGCCCGATCCTTGGACCATCGCGGACGGCGTACGCAAACTGCCGGCCGGGCATTTGGCGCGCGTGACCGCATCCGGCGTTGGGGTCGAACGCTGGTACGATCTGGCCGCTCAGCGACCCACCCGTTTCACCAGCGAAGCCAACGCCAGCGCGGCCTTGCGCGTGGCGTTCGATGCGGCCGTGATGGACCGCACAGTGGCCGACGTGCCGATCGGCGCATTTCTCTCCAGCGGCATCGATTCGGCGCTGGTCGTGGCGTCGCTCGCGCGCCAGGCCGGCACGCCGCGCACCTTTACGGTCGGATTCCCCGGCGCCTCGGACTATTACGAAGAACGGCCGGGTGCAGCCTCCGTCGCGCGCTTCCTGGGGTGCGACCACACCGAAGTCGATATCGGGCCCAGCGAGGCGCGGGGCGCGCTGGACAATGTGATCGACGGGCTGGACGAACCCTTCGCCGACAGTTCCGCCCTGCCGACTTATCTTCTGAGCGCCGTGACACGCCGGCATGTGACCGTTGCGCTCTCGGGCGACGGCGCGGACGAAGTGTTCGGCGGCTACCGCAAGTACCAAGGTGAATTGCTGGCCGAGCGTTACCGCGCCATCCCGATACCGCTGCGGCGCGGTGTGATCGAACCTCTGGCCGCCCTGCTGCCGGAAGGCAAGGACAATGCGGTGCTGGAGCGCCTGCGCCGCCTGCGCCGCTTCGTCGCCCACGCGGGCGGGGCGCCGGCCGAGCGGCAGGCGGGCTGGGCGCGGCTTCTGTCCGAGAGCGAATTGAATGCGTTGCTGATCCCCTATTCCAACGCGCCGACTGTCGAGACTTTGGTCGACGCCGCGCGGTCGGACGCACGCGAAACCGATCCCATCAACGAGATGCTGGCAGCCGAGATCGCCATCGGCCTCGTGGGCGACATGCTGGTGAAGGTCGACCGGATGAGCATGGCCAACGGCCTCGAAGTGCGCTGTCCGTTCCTGGACCCCCGCGTGGTCGAATGCGCGGCCGCCATGCCAGGCGAGTTCAAACTGGCGCCCGGCGCGGGAAAGCGCATCTTACGCCGCGCCTTCGCCGACCGATTGCCGGAGGATGTCTTCCGGCGCCCGAAGAAGGGCTTCGAGATGCCCATCGCGTCGTGGCTGGCGGGTCCCCTGGCCGAACGGGTGCGCGCCGCGATTGATCCCGCGCACCTGACGCGCCAAGGTCTGTTCCGGCCTGATCTGCCGGCACGCTGGTTCGCCGATCTGCGTGCGGGTAAGCGGGACACGTCCTGGCAATTGTGGACCATGCTGGTGTTCCAATCCTGGTGCGAGACGCGCGGCCGCAGCGGGGCGTTGGCGTGAAGATCTGCCAGCTCTGCGCGGTCGATTTCACGCTCTATCACTTTCTTTTGCCATTGATGGAGGGGTTGCGCGGCGCGGGCCACGAGGTGATCGGCGTGTGCGCCGACGGCACACTGGCCGGCAAGGTGCGTGCGGAGGGCTTCCGGGTCGAGAACGTCTCCATCGCGCGCAGCTACGATCTGGCGCGGCACGCGCGCACGGCCAAAGCGTTGCAGACCCTGTTCCGTCGCGAGCGCTTCGATCTGGTTCATGTCCACACGCCGGTCGCGGCTCTGGTGGGACGCTATGCGGCCTGGCGCGCGGGCGTCCCGAAAATCGTCTACACCGCGCACGGGTTCTATTTTCACGAGCACATGAAGTTGCCGCTGCGCGCAGCCCATGTTGGGTTGGAATGGCTGGGCGGACGTGTGACCGACATGCTGTTCACCCAGGCCGAGGAGGACGCCAAGACGGCGCGCCACCTTGCCCTGTGCCGCACGAGCCGCATCCACGCCATCGGTAACGGCGTCGATGTGGCGCGCTTCAAACCCGCCGACCCCGCCGCTCGCGCGCGTGTGCGCGCGCAATTGCGGACGCCGGATGGCGCCGTCGTCATCGCGATGATCGGCCGGCTGGTGGCCGAGAAAGGCTATCCCGAGCTGTTCGAAGCCATGCGCGGCAACGACGCAGTCTTGTGGGTGGTGGGTGATCGGCTGAAGAGCGATCATGCCTCCGGCGTCGACGCCATGATCGACGCGGTTAAACGCGACCTGTCGCTGGGGCCACGCATCCGCTTCTTGGGGTACCGGCAAGACGTGCCGGACATCTTGGCCGCGTCCGACATCTTCACCTTGCCGTCGCATCGCGAGGGCATGCCGCGCTCGATCATCGAAGCCATGATGACCGGTCTTCCCGTCGTGGCGACCGACATCCGCGGCGCGCGGGAAGAGGTGGTCGAAGGTGAAACCGGCTTCCTGGTGCCAGTGCGCGACCCGGCCGCGCTGGGCACGGCGCTGGCCACGCTCGCGGCCGACCCAGCCCTGCGCGCGCGTATGGGCGCAGCGGGGCGTGAGCGCGCGCTCGATCTCTACGATGAAGTCAAAGTGGTGCGGCGCGAAGTGGACCTGATCGCCAGCCTAGGGCCATGACCGTCACGGTTATCGGCGCGGCCGGCAAAACCGGACGGCACCTTGTGGCACGCCTTGCGAAGGATGGCGGCCGGGTCATCGCGGTAGGCCGCTCCGCCGATCGGCTAGCCCGGTTCGCCGATCCGCGCGCCGAGCGGCGCGTGGCCACATTTGAGGACGGCGCCCTGATGCGCGCGGCGCTGGCGGACGCCGAGATCGTCGTCAACGCGGCGGAAGCGCGCTTCGTCGACGCGCTGCTGGTGGCTTTGCCCGCATCATGCCGGCGCATCATCCAGATGGGCACCATGAGGCGCTTTCTACCCGACCGCGACGAGCCCGGCCACTTCGCCGCACGGGCGGAGGAAACACTGGCACGCTGCGGCGTGCCCGCACTGGTGATCCATCCTGGCCTCATCTATGGCCATGATGACGACCAGAATGTGGAACGCGTCCTGGCTCTGATGCAGCGTTGGCCAGCTGGCCTGCCGTTGGTGCTGCCCCTGCCCGATGGTGGAAGGCACCTGGTGCAGCCCATCTTCATCGACGACGTGGTGGAGGCTCTGGCCGCCGCTGTGGCACGGCCCGAAGCGCCGGGGTTGCCCATCGTTGCGCCCGGGCCCGCTCTATCCTATGCGGAGATGATGCGGCTCTGTGCCGCATCGCTCGACCGTCGCCTGCATGTTCTGTCCGCGCCGGCAAACATCTTATCCGCAACCGCGCATGTGGCGCAGCGCGTCGGTTTGCCGTTTCCTTTCGGTGCGTCCGCCCTTGCCCGCGCGGGGGAAGACAAATGTCAGGGCGGCGAAATGCTGGCGCATCGCTTGGGCGTCGTACCGCGCCCGTTCGCGGAAGGACTGCGGCTTAAGTTGGCCCGCCGCACTTAGCCGTCAGCGGTCCGGCCGCCAGAGAATCTCGCCGTCCTGCGGCGCCGAGATCGCATGGGGCCCGTCCTTGGCGCCGACCAGATAAGGCCGGTAGCCGAACCGCTCGAGCGAGGTCCAGACCGCCTCGAGCTCATCACCCGCCCGCGCCAGATGGGAGCCGATCAGCTCCAGCATCAGCGCCGGCCGGAACCGCTCCAGCGTCTCTTGGGCGCCCGCGAGCATCCGCCCCTCCCAACCCTCCACGTCGGCCTTGATGAAATCCACGCGGCGCAGCGCGCGCGCGCGGACGAACGCGTCGATCGTTCCGATCTCGACGGTCTCGGTGCGCATCGGACCGGTACGGTCCGCTCCGCCCAGATGGCTGAGACCGAAGCCGTAGGCGCCGCTGCGCTTGATCGGCATGGCAAGACGCGCCTGCCCGGGTGCATCGCCGAGGCCCGTAGCCACGATCTCCACGTTCGCCAAACGCCGCCAGCGCACGACCCGTGTCAGGATCGAGCGCGCATAGCTGCCGGGCTCGAAGGCATAGACCCGGCCCCGCGTCGCGAGGCTCGCGAACAGCTTGGCGAACTGGCCCGCATGGGCGCCAACGTCGAGCACGACGCCGTCCGCCGGGATGAGAGGGTGCAGCATCGGCAGGATTTCGCGATGATGGTCGTAGGCACACGCCTTCCACAAATGGGCGGCGTAGCGCACCCGGCCAGGCCAAGCCAGTTCACGCCAATCGAACGGACCATCGAGGGACGGGGTGAACGGCGGCATGGGCGCCATGAAGCACGCATCGCCCGCATCGGGCAACCGTCCGGTTTCTCCGGTTGACCGTCCCGCGGGGTTCGGGGATACAGCACCGGTGGCCGCCACACACCGACTGATCCCGATCCTGGCCGGCGCCGCGTTCCTGGCCCTGCCGCTGGGCGTGCTGGCGCCGATGCAGCTTGCAACCCTTGTCTCGGCGGCCGCGGTCCTGTGCGCCATCCTCGGGTGGGGCGCCGTGCGTGAAAGCGCCCATGCGCCACATGCGCTTTTTCTTCCGCTCCTGCTCCTGATCGCCTGGATGGCGGCCAGCGCGCTATGGACCATCGATGTCGGCTTCACCCTGATCGAAACGGCGCGCTTCGGGCTGATGGCCTTGGGCGGGCTCATCCTGATCGCCGCCGCGCGCGCGTTGGATGTGCGCGGACGCCAGGCGGTCGGCAACTGGTTCATGGCCGGCTTCGTTGTGGGGCTGGCGCTCCTGGCCTTCGAGATCGCGACCGAAGGCCTGCTGCTGCGCTCGGCCTGGTGGGTGATCGGTTTGGACAAGCGCTTCATCTTTTCCGTTACCTACAACCGGGCCACCTCGGTGATCGGCGTGCTGGCCTGGCCGGCCGCCCTATTCTTCTTGCAACGCAAAGCGCCTCTGGTCGCGGCCATCGCGCTTATAACCGGCGCGTTCTTGGTTCAGGATTTACAGAAATGGGCGTCCTTGATCGCGCTTCTGTCGGGGGCCGTGGTCTTCGGCGCGGCGCTTCTGTCGGCGCGCACGACCGCGCGCGTCCTCGCCGCCTTCGTCGCGCTTCTTTTATTTGCCGCCCCTATCCTGCCGCGCACCGTGCTGGCGCCGGACGCCGTGGTGCGCGCCTACCCGGGTATCGCCTTTTCCGAATATCACCGCATCCTCATCTGGGACTTCGCCGCCAAGCGCATCGCCGAACGGCCGGTCTTCGGCTGGGGCATGAACAGCGCGCGCGTCATGCCGGGTGGGAAGGACACCGCGCCGACGGATATTCCGGGGCGCACGCGCGGCACCGGAGACGCGCCGGTCGAGCTGATGCCGCTCCATCCCCACAATACCCCGCTGCAGCTTTGGCTCGAGTTGGGCGCGCCCGGTGTCCTCCTGGCCGCGATCCTGATCGCGGGCCTGCTGCTCGCCGCCGCGCGCCATCCCGCGGGCCCCATGGCGCGCGCGGCTAGCCTGGCCACGATCACCGGCGTCATCGCCATCGCGGCCATGAGCTTCAGCATGTGGCAAAGCTGGTGGATGGCCGTGGTCTGGCTGGCCGTCATGCTTCTGACAGCCGCCGCGCCTGCGCCCGGACGGGCACGGCCATGACGGAGAGTTTCGCCCTCGCGCTTCTCGCTCTCTCGATCGCCGGACTGACCTGGCTCGCAACGCGCGCCGTGCTGGCGCTTCTCGTCCGACGCGCGATCCTGGACCGGCCGAACGAACGCTCAAGCCACGACACCCCGACACCGCGCGGCGGCGGCATCGCGGTCGTCGCCGTTTTGATCCCGGCCTGGATCGCGGCCGCGCTGATCGCGGGCGCCTATGTGCCGTGGCCCGCATTGGGCGGCGCCTTGCTGCTGGCCGCCGTGTCGTGGCGCGACGATGTGAAGAGCCTCGGCATCCTCTGGCGCCTGGGCGCGCAAATCCTGGCCGTGGCCGGGGGCTTGACCTCGCTGGGCGGCCCCGTGTTCCACGGGCTTCTACCCGCCTGGCTCGATGCGCTGGCCACGGGCTTCCTGTGGCTGTGGTTCGTGAACCTCTACAATTTCATGGACGGTATCGACGGCATCGCCGCGGTCGAGACGGCATCCATCGGCGGCGGCGTGGCGCTGGTGGCGTTCGGCGCCGCGACCGGCCCAGTAGGAGCCGCGGCCTGGGGCATCGCCCTCGCCGCCGCGGCGCTCGGCTTCCTGCCGTGGAACTGGCAGCGCGCCAAGCTGTTTCTGGGCGATGTCGGCAGCGTGCCGATCGGCTATCTGGCCGGCTGGCTGCTTTTGTCGTTGGCGGCGGCGGGCGCGTGGAAGGCCGCGCTGATCCTGCCGCTTTATTATCTGGCCGATGCCACCATCACGCTGTTGCGACGCCTCAAGCGCGGCGAAAAGATTTGGCGCGCGCACCGCGAGCATTACTACCAGCGCGCAGTCCAGGGCGGCATGAGCCACGCCGCGGTCGTGAAGGCCATTCTGGCCGGCAATCTGGCGTTGGCCGGCCTGGCCTTGGGAGCCGAGACGGGGCTGGGTTCCCTGGCCCTGGTCATGGCCTTCACGGTGGCCGCGATCCTTCTCTACCGCCTGGCCTTTGCCCATACGCCGGGCCCGGCCTGAACCACCGCGGATTATGGTTTTCCGGCCCCTATGCTATGGTCGCCATGGTCCGCGCGCCCGCGCCGCCACCCTGTTCGCAGCAGCCCTGAAGAACGGATGAAGCCGATCCGCATCAGCCGCGCCCGTATCGCCTTTTTCCACGACGTGGTCATGGCCGCGCTGTCCTTCGTCGTGGCGCTGTATCTGCGCCTGGGCGAAAACGTCGAGACATATCCCACCGATTCGATCCTGCTCTGGACCGCCCTGTTTACCGCCGTCTGCGGCGCGGTCTTCGCCTCCATGGGCCTCTATCGCGGCATTTGGCGCTATGCCTCGCTCGACGACATCCTGGGCATCGCCAAAGCCGTTACCCTGGCCAGCCTGGTTTTCCTGCCGCTCATGTTCCTGCTGACCCGGCTGCAGGACCTGCCACGCTCGTTGCTCGTCATCAACTGGTTCGTGCTGCTGGCGCTCCTCGGCGGGCCGCGCATTCTCTACCGCATCTTCAAGGACCGCAGCGTCGAGGCAGTCCTGGTGCGCGACGGCCACCGGCGCGTGCCCGTGCTGATGGTGGGCGCGGGCGATGGAACCGAGTTGTTCATCCGCGCGACGCGCCATCGGCCCGGCGCCGGCTACCGCGTCGTCGGCATCATCGACGACAAGGGTACGCGCATCGGCCGCCGCATCCACGGCGTGCCCGTGATGGGCGGGCTGGAGGCACTGGCCGACAGCGTGCAGCATTTGGCGCGCAACGGTACGCGGCCACAGCGGCTGGTCGTGACCGCGGACGGTTTCGACGGCGCGCGCATGCGGGCGTTGCTGGAAGCGGCCTCGGCCAACGGCATGACGCTGGCGCGCCTGCCGCGCCTGACCGATTTGAAATCCGGCACAGCCGACGACGTCGAAATCCGGCCCGTCGCGATCGAAGACCTGCTGGGCCGGCCGCAGGCCGCGCTGGACCGCGACGGCATGCGCGCGCTGATCGCCGGCCGGCGCGTCATGGTGACCGGCGCGGGCGGCACGATCGGCAGCCAACTGGTGCGCCAGATCGCCGATTTCTGCCCTTCGCACCTGACCCTGCTCGATAACGGCGAATACAATCTTTATCTGATCGACCAGGAAACGAGCGAGCGTGCGCCGAATGTGCCGCGAGCGGCCGTTTTGTGCGACGTGCGCGACCGTGAAGCCACCGCACGCGCCATGGCCGAGGCCAAACCCGAGTTGGTCTTCCACGCCGCCGCGCTGAAGCACGTGCCGCTGGTCGAGACCAATGCAGTCGAAGGCGTGATGACCAACGCCGTCGGCACGCGCAACGTGGCCGATGCCTGCCGCGCGGCAGGCGTACGCGCCATGATGTTGATTTCGACCGACAAGGCCGTGAATCCGACCAACGTGATGGGTGCGACTAAGCGTGTGGCCGAAAGCTATTGTCAGGCCCTCGACTTGGTCGACGCCCAACGCGAGGGTGGCACGCGCTTCCTGACCGTGCGCTTCGGCAACGTGCTGGGTTCGACGGGCTCGGTCGTGCCGCTGTTCCAGCGCCAGATTGCGACAGGCGGGCCGGTGACCGTGACCCATCCGGAGATCACGCGCTATTTCATGACCACCCACGAGGCTGTCGAGTTGGTCTTGCAAGCCACCGCGCTGGGCCTCGGCGCGATCACGGATTCCGGTAAAATCTACGTCCTCGACATGGGCGAGCCGGTGAAGATCGCCGATCTGGCGCGCCAGATGATCCGCCTGTCGGGCCTGCGCCCCGATCACGATATTCAGGTCCGCTTCACCGGCCTGCGTCCGGGTGAGAAACTGTACGAAGAGCTTTTGCACGACGCCGAACGGCCGATCCCGACCGACCGCAACGGCATCCTTCTGGCTGCGCCGCGCGCGGTGGACCACGCCTTCCTCTCGCGCGCCATGGATGAATTGGCCGAGGCCGCATCGCAAGGCCGCACGGCACAGGCTGTCGCGATCCTGACGCGACTGGTGCCGGAAGGACGGCTGACCAATTCCTCCTCGCCTCCTGCGGCAGCGGCGCGGTGATTTCCAACTTCACGTCCATGTCCGTCTATCCGAAAGAGCGACGATTTCCATGACGAACCTGGTTCCGATTCGCCGTGCCCTTCTCTCCGTTTCCGACAAGACCGGCCTGGTCGAGTTCGGCCGCTATCTGGCCGGCAAGGGCGTGGAGCTTCTGTCGACCGGCGGCACCGCCAAGGCGTTGGCCGAGGCCGGCGTGCCCGTGAAGGACGTCTCGGACCATACGGGCTTCCCCGAGATGCTGGACGGCCGCGTGAAAACACTGCATCCGACCATTCACGGCGGTTTGCTGGCGCGACGCGACCTCGCCGCGCACACCGACGCCCTGGCCAAGCACAAGATCGCGCCGATCGACCTCTTGGTCGTGAATCTTTATCCGTTCGAAGCCACGGTCGCGCGTGGCGCATCCTTCGAGGATTGCATCGAGAATATCGACATCGGCGGCCCGGCGCTTATCCGCGGCGCCTCCAAGAACCACGATTTCGTCGCGGTCGTCGTCGAGCCCGCGGATCTGGCCACCGTGCGCGCCGAGATGGACGCCCATGACGGCGCCACAACGCTGGCGTTGCGGCGCAAGCTGGCCGCCAAGGCCTATGCGCGTACGGGCGCCTATGACGCCGCCATTTCGGATTGGTTCGCCAAACAAGAGGGCGAGGCGTTCCCCGAGCGCCTGGTCCTGTCCGGCACCCGCGCCCAGCTCATGCGCTACGGCGAGAACCCGCACCAGGGCGCCGCCTTCTATCTGGGCGGCGATGCACGGCCCGGCGTGGGCACGGCCAAGCAGCTTCAAGGTAAGGAGCTGAGCTACAACAATCTGAACGACGCCGACGCTGCCTTCGAGTTGGTGGCCGAGTTCGCGCGCCCCGCCGTGGTGATCGTGAAGCACGCCAACCCGTGCGGCGTGGCCATCGGCGACACCCTGCCACCCGCCTATGCGCGCGCGCTAGCGTGCGATCCGGTCAGCGCTTTCGGCGGCATTGTCGCGGTTAACTGCACGCTCGACCGCGAGACGGCCGAAGCTATTGCGAAATTGTTCGCCGAGGTGGTGATCGCTCCCGCCTATGACGAGGGCGCACGCGCTGTCCTGACGGACAAGAAGAACCTGCGCTTGCTCGAGACCGGCACGATGCCCGATCCGGCGGCACCGTCGCGCACGGTGCGCACCTTGGCCGGCGGCTATCTAGTCCAGGTACGCGACAATGGGCGTGTAACGCGCGAAAGCCTTAAGACCGTGACCAAGCGCGCGCCGAGCGCGAAAGAGCTGGACGATCTTCTGTTCGCCTTCTCGATCTGCAAGCACGTCAAGTCGAACGCCATCGTCTATGCCAAGGACGGCGCCACGGTCGGCATCGGCGCGGGCCAGATGAGCCGGGTGGATTCGAGCCGCATGGCGGCGGAGAAAGCGCGTCTGGCGTCGGAAGCCGCGGGCGAAAAGGAAAGTCGCGCGAAGAACTCGGTGGTCGCGTCCGACGCGTTCTTCCCCTTCCCCGATGGTTTGATCGCCGCGGCGGAAGCGGGTGTCACCGCCGTGATCCAGCCCGGAGGCTCGGTGCGCGACAACGAAGTGATCGCCGCCGCCGACGAACGCGGCCTGGCCATGGTGTTCACCGGCGTGCGGCACTTCCGGCATTAAGCAGGCTCAGCGCACGCGTTTTGGCGCGCGCACCGGCAGAAACAACAGTAAGCCTAGGATCACGAGGCCGAGCGCGGTCGCCATGCCGGCGCGCTGGCTTTCCAGCGCGATGGTGGCCCAGCCAAACAACAGCGGGCCGATAAAGGCTGTGGCGCGGCCGGTGAAGGCGTAGAGGCCGAACATCTCGGCCTCTTGGCCCGGCGGGCTCATATGCGCCATCAGCGAGCGGCTGGCGGCCTGGGCTGGGCCGAAGAACAACCCAAGCCCGGTACCCAGGATGAAGAACGCGAGCTTGCTCTCGACCACGAGAAGCGCGGCGCCAAAGCCTATCAGCCCGAGCAAGGCCAGGACGATAGTGCGCTTGGGCCCGATCCAATCGTCGATCCAGGCGAAGCCCGCGGCGCCCAGGCCCGCGGTCACGTTGATCGCGATGCCGAAAGCTAGGATTTCCTCGAAGCTCATGCTAAAGCTGCCGGCGGCATAGATGCTGCCGAAGGCGAACACGGTGTTGAGCCCATCCATGTAGATCATGCGCGCGAACAGGAAGCGTGCGATCTGCTTGTGCTGGCGGATGCCGCGCAGCGTGGAAAAGAGGTGACGCACGCCGTCCCGCATGGCGCGGCCAAAGGGCTCGCCCGTGGCGCGCCGGTCGGGTGTCCACAGGAATAACGGGAGTGCGAAGACTACGACCCAGACGGCCACGATCAACCCGGCCGCGCGCACCGGTTCCTGCGATGCCGCATCCAAACCGAAGAGTGGCGGATCGGTCTTGATCAGCAGCAAAACGGTGGCCAGCGCGAGCAGGCCGCCGGCATAGCCCGTGCCCCAACCCCAGCCCGACAGCCGGCCCAGACGCTTGGAATCGGCCAAGCCCGGCAGCATGGCGTTGTAGAAGGTCATGCCGAATTCGAACGCCACCGTGCCGATGGCGAAGCAAGCCAAGGTCCACAAGACGTAGTCCGGCGATGGTTTGGCGAACCACAGGCCCGCCGCGCACAGCGACAGGATCACGGTGAACACGGCCAGAAACGGTTTTCGTCCGCCACAGCGATCCGCGATGGCACCGACGAAGGGCGCGGCCAGGGCGACCGTGATGCCGGCTAGGGCGAGTGCGTAGCCCCACAGCGCCGTCCCGGTCTCGATGTCGGGCGCCACGGCCTTGGCAAAATAGGTCGAGAACACGAAGGTCTCGACGATGGTTGGGAAGGCCGAGTTGGCCCAGTCATAGAAGCACCAGCCGACCAGCGCCTTGGGCGAGGCGCGCCCGGCGCCGACGGCGTGGGTCATCGAGAATGCCTCAGCCGCCCGCCAAGGTGCGCAGGCGGCGGCTGGCAACCGCCAGCATGGCCATGTCCACCGCAGGCGCCGCCTTGAATTCCGCCAGCAGCGCGTCCACGCGCTTCAGCGCATGGGCACGATTGGCCAGCATCGCCTCGACGGAGGCCTTGGCGCTGGCGTCAGTGCCACCCTCGCCCAGCGCCTTCACGGTCAGATCGGCCTGCTGGCCGCGCAGGTCGTCGATCACCGCATCGACCGCGCTTTTCTGCCAGGCCGTTTCGGTCTTCATGGCGCGGGCCGCATCGCGTAGCCATTCGAAGCCGATGCGCGCACCGAGGGCGAAATAAACCTCGGCCGCCGTCTCGATGCGCTGCTGCGTCAGACGCGCGATCCGCACCATGTCGCAAGCCGAGCCCATCTCCTCCAGGCACGCCACGCGGCGCGCCAAGTCTTCGAGCACGCCGGCCTTCACCAACCGTTGGGCGTGGGCGTGGTAACGCGCATCGCGCTCGGGCGTCAGCACGCCGTCTAATCCGCGCGCGAGCGCGGTGATGCCCGGGCGGAAGGCAGCCGCGGTCGCCGCCACGTCGAGCGGATGGGTGCCGTTGCGCAGGAACCAGTAGATCGAGCGCTCCATCAGCCGGCCCACGTCGCGCATCATCTCGATCTGCAACGAGGCCGGCACCTTGTCGTCCAGCTTCTCGATCGGCCGCCATAGGCCGCGAATATCAAAGGCGTCGCGGGTGATGGTGTAGGCGCGCGCAACGTCCGCGGCGCTCAGCCCCGTGCGTTCCTGCGCGTCGTGAACGAACGACGCACCCACGCGGTTGATCACACTGTTGGTCACCACCTCGGCGACGATCTCGCGGCGCAGCCCGTGTTTTTCCAGCGCCTCACGCAGCTCGTGCAGCGGCTTGGGGAAATAGGCCACCAAATCGTCGAACAACAACGGATCGTCGGGTAGGTTCGATTCGAGCAGATCGCCGTAGAGCGCGATCTTGCCGTAGGCCAGCATCACCGCGATCTCGGGCCGTGTCAGGCCGAGGTTTACGGCGCGGCGGCGGCCAATGGTTTCCTCGTCAGGCAGAAATTCGATAGCGCGGTCGAGGCGACCTTCGCGCTCCAGGCTGGTCATCATGCGTGCCTGTTGATCCAAAATTTCCTGCGCGCGCGATTCCATGATCGAGATGGCCTGGGTCTGCTGATAGTTGTCCTTCAGCACCAGGTCGGCGACCTCGTCGGTCATCTTCACCAGCAACGCGTCGCGCTGCTTCATGGTCATGTCGCCTTCGGAGACGACCGGGCCCATGAGGATCTTGATGTTGACCTCGTGGTCCGAGCAGTCGACGCCGCCGGAATTGTCGATGGCATCGGTGTTGAGCTTGCCGCCCGTCAGCGCGTATTCGATGCGGCCGCGCTGGGTACAGCCCAGATTGGCGCCCTCGCCGATCACCTTGGCGCGGATCTGTCTGCCGTCCACGCGGAGACCGTCGTTGGCGCGGTCGCCGACCTCCAGATGCGATTCGCCCGCCGCCTTCACATAGGTCCCGATGCCGCCGAACCAGATCAGGTCGACCTGGGCCTTGAGGATGGCGGACATCAATTCATTGGGGGTGACGGCATCCTTGGTGATGCCGAGACAAGCCTTGGCCTCGGGCGACAGCTTGATCGATTTCAGATCGCGGCCGTAGACCGCGCCGCCCTTGGACAGAAGCTTGGCGTCGTAGTCGTTCCAGCTCGAACGCGGCAGGGCGAACAGCCGCGTGCGCTCGGCGAAGCTCTTGACCGGATCGGGATCGGGATCGACGAAGATATGCAGGTGGTTGAAGGCGGCCATCAGCTTCATGCGATCCGAGCGCAGGGCACCATTGCCGAAGACGTCGCCCGACATGTCGCCCACGCCGACGGCGGTGAATTCCTGCTTCTGGACGTTGACGCCCATCTCGCGGAAATGGCGCTCGACCGAGACCCAACCGCCCCGCGCGGTGATGGCCATTTCCTTGTGGTCGTAGCCGGCGGAGCCGCCAGAGGCGAAGGCGTCGTCCAGCCAGAAGCCGTATTCGCGCGCCAGCGCGTTGGCGATGTCGGAAAAGGTGGCCGTGCCCTTGTCGGCGGCCACGACCAGATAGGGATCATCGTCGTCGTGGCGCATGACGCGCGCGGGCGGCACGATCTCCTTGCCCTTGCGGTTGTCGGTCAAATCCAGCATGCCGCGAATCAGCGTCTGATAGCAGCGCACGACCTCGGCTTGGAGCGCCTCGCGGCCACCCTCTACGGGCGGACGCTTGAGGACGAAGCCGCCCTTCGATCCCACGGGCACAATGACCGCGTTCTTCACCATCTGGGCCTTCATCAGGCCCAAGATCTCGGTGCGGAAATCCTCGCGACGGTCGGACCAGCGAATGCCGCCGCGCGCCACCTTGCCGCCGCGCAGATGCACGCCTTCCATGTGGGCGGAATAAACGAAGATCTCCACCAGCGGGCGCGGCAACGGCAGATCGTCGATCTTGTGGCTATCCAGCTTGACCGAGAGATAGGGCTTGGGTGCGCCCTTGCCATCGCGCTGGAAATAATTGGTGCGCAGGGTGCAGCAGATGAGGTTGAGCAGGCGGCGGAGGATGCCGTCCTCTTCCAGGCTGGTCACCCCGTCCAGCGCCGCCTCGATCTCCTTCACGATGCCGTCGCCGCGCTTGGAATCGACCCGATCGGGATCGAGCCGCGCCTCGAACAGATTGACCAGAAGCCGCCCGATGGACGCGTGCTTGGCCAAGGTGTCCTCGACCAGCGCCTGGCTGTAGGGCGCGCGCACCTGGCGCAGATAGCGCACATATGTGCGAAGGATGACGACCTCGCGCCAGTCGAAGCCCGCCCGCATGATCAGGCGGTTGAGCCCGTCGCTTTCGGCCTCCCCGCTCCAGACGCGCTGGAACGCATCCTGGAACTTGGCGCGCACGGCACCCAGATCGACCTCGGCGCCCGCCGCCGTCATCTCGAAGTCGTGGGCGAAGATGGAACCCGTACCGCCGGCCATGATCTCGAAGGGGCGCTCAGCCACGACCCTCAAGCCCATATGCTCCAGCATGGGAAGCACGTCTGATAGTGCGAGCGGCGATTCGGCGTGGAAGATCTTGAAGAACAGCTCGCCCTCGGCCGCGCCCGGCCGGCGATAGAGATTCATGGCGATGGGCGCACCCGCGCGCACCGCTTCGACCCGCTCGATGTCGGCCACGCCCGTCTCGGCGTCGAACCGGTATTGGTATCCGGGCGGAAAGGCGTCGCGATAGCGGTCGAACAATTCGTGCGCGCGCGCTTCGCCCACCCGCTGGACCAAATGATCGACCAGGTCGTCGGACCAGCGGCGCGCGGCGGATTCCAACCGCGCCTCGACGGCCGCCACGTCGACATCCTCGGCCACGCCGTGGGCCGAGCGGACGATGTAGTGCACCCGCGCCATGGGCGCGTCGGAAATGTGGGTGTTGAAATCGACGCTTTCGCCCTTCAACTCCTCGCGCAGGATGCGTTCCATGCGCTGGCGCAACTCAGTCGAATAGGCCTCGCGCGGGACATAGACCAGGCACGAATAGAAGCGCGCGTATTCGTCCTTGCGCACGAACAGGCGCAAGCGCTGGCGCTCCTCCAGATGGAGGATGCCCATGGCCGTGTCGTACAGCTCGCCGACGCCGATCTGGAACAGCTCGTCGCGCGGATAGCTTTCCAGAATGTGCAGGATAGCCTTGGCGTTGTGGCTGTTGGGCGCGAAGCCGGTGCGATCCAGCACCTGCTGCACCTTGCGGCGCAGCAGCGGAATTTCGCGCGGGATGTGGCTGTAGGCCGACGACGTGAAGAGGCCGACGAAGCGGCGCTCGCCCACGACCTCCCCCTTGGCGTCAAACTGGCGGATACCGATGTAATCCATGTAGACCGCGCGGTGGACGGTCGAGCGCGAGGCCGCCTTGGTGATGATGAGAAGCGATTTGGCGTGCGCCTTGCTGGATTCCTCTGGCGTCAGCGGCACGTCGTGGCGCGCGTTCGATTCGGCCGACACGTTGCGCAATAGACCCAAGCCCGAGTCCGGCACGATGCGCAGGTATTCCTTGCCGCTCGGCGGCGGGGTGCGGTCCAGATCCTTTAGCACCGCCTTCATCCGCGTCTGCATGGCCGTCCAATCCTCGACCGAGGCGCGCACCTCGGCCAGGACCTTGAGCAGATTGTCCCGGATGGCGTCGAGCGCGGCCTGGCCCGCGCGCTGGTTGACCTCGACATGGATGACGGATTCGTCGGACCCATCCTTCGCCGCGCGCTCCAGCACCTCGGCCAGCTTGCCATCCTTGTCACGGCACACGCGGATGACGGGATGAATCAGAAGGTGGACGATCAGGTCTTGGCGATTGAGAGAGGCCACCACCGAATCGACGATGAATGGCATGTCGTCGTTGATGATCTCGACGACCGTGTGGGTCGAGCTCCAGCCATGTTCGTCTTGGTTGGGATTGTAGACGCGCAGCTTGGGCGCACCGGCGCCGCGTTTCTGCGCGAAGCGCCAGAGCGAGAGCGCCGCGGCGGCCAAGGTGTCGACCTCCTGCTCCAACAGAAGATCGGGCGCCACGCCCTGGTAGTAGAAGCGCGCGAACCGCTCGGCGGCAGCGGCTTCGCCTTTGGGTGCAGCCGCCCGCGCGCGCGCGGCGACTTGGTCGATCAGTTCGGCCTTGAGCTTGGCAGGTTGGGCCGGCATTTCGCCTCCGCGATCACGTCACGCGCGCAGGCTAGCCGTTTGGAGCCGCGTGGCAAGCTTGACAAGGATGGGTTTCAGGCGTCGTGCGGCCTCGAAACCTTTACTTCTTGGCCGCCTTCTCGGCCGCCGCCTTGGTCGCGTTCACGGTGCGGTGCGCCGCATCATGCGCGGCCTCCATGCCGGTCTGCGAGACGCGCGCGGCGACCTCGAACAGTTTGGTGGCCTGGCTCAGATAGGCTTGCGTCGCCGAGCGTGCGTAATCGACATGACGACCCAGCGCTTCGGTCGGCGTGCCGGCGGACAGGATCGAGCGCGCGGCCTCGGCACTGGCATCCAACTGGCTGCCCGTGAAGCGCACCAGCTCCTCGTTCAACTCCTTCATGCCTGACAGCATGGCGTCGGTCGCGCGGGTGAAGTGCTCCAGATTGGTCTTCGCCAGCGCCATCACGTCGCCGATATCGGCGGGTGCGCGGAACGGCAGTTCTGCCCAGGCGGCCTCGTGGGCGGTCTTGTCCGAATTCTTTTTGCCGGTGGTGTCGGTCATTTCACTCGCTCCTTCCCAAGAAATCCGAAAGCCAAACGGCCGGGCGAGATTCGCGTTCCCGGCAGCGGCGTTGCGGTCGTTCATCAGAGGCGGCGTGGCGCCGGCTTGTCAACGGCGGAGTAAAAACCGGCCAGTGTGGCGGAGCAAAAGCAGGCCAGTAGCGAGGGGAAGCGCCGACATGCAAAGGGGCCCGATCGGGCCCCTTTGTATGTCGCGGCGAAACTTTTGCAATACTACCGGC
>JAPLOM010000008.1 GCA_026400755.1 Alphaproteobacteria bacterium | reverse complement strand
GTCGGGCGCGCGGGCTGACGCCTTTCTGCGCTGCCCGCCGCTGATATATAAGGGGCGCTGCGTCCCCGTAGCTCAGCTGGATAGAGCGCAGGATTCCTAATCCTGAGGCCGTGGGTTCGAATCCCGCCGGGGACACCATTTTTCGTGGTTGGGGAGCGAACAAACATGAACGCGGAAGCCAATTCACCTGAGAAGGCGCAGGTCGCCGTCATCGGCGCCGGCATCGTGGGGCTGATGACCGCGCTCGAGGTCCAGCGGACCGGGCGGCAGGTGGTCGTGATCGATCCGGGCGAGCCGGGCGGCCGGCAGGCCGCTTCGTACGGGAACGGCGCATGGATCTATCCCGCCGCGATCATGCCTGTTTCCGTGCCGGGGCTTTGGCGCAAGGTTCTGGGCTTCCTGGTCGACAAGTCGGGCCCCTTCGTCATCCGCTGGAGCCACCTGCCGCGTCTCGTGCCCTGGCTTCTCAGGTTCATCTGGGCCGGACGAAACTGGCAGCTGGTCGAGGATTGCGCGCGCGTACGCTTTGAGCTTTGCCGGCGCGCCGTGACGGATCACCAGGACGTGGCCGCCGAGGCGGGGGCCAGCCATCTGCTCGAGCATAAGGGTCTGCTTTTCATCTATCGCGACAGAGCGGAGTTCCTAAAGGAAAGCCGCGAGTGGGAAATGCGGCGGCGCTTTGGCGTCAAAATCAACGAGCTGGACCGCGCCGCCCTGGTGAAGCTCGAGCCCAGTATCACTGAGCGATATCAGTTCGCCGTGCAGGTCGACGGCGCGCACTGCCGAGACCCCAACGCTTACTGCCAGGCCATCGCCGACCTCATCCAAAAGCGGGGCGGGGAATTCGTTCGCGCGCCCGCCACCGGCTTCCAGGTTTCAAACGGCCGCCTGGAAGGCGTGAAAGTGGGAGAGAAGGTCATCAAGTGCGAGCAGGCGGTCATCACCGCGGGCATCGGCTCGAAGAAGTTGGCGGCCGGGGCCGGCGATCGCGTCCCGCTGGAAACCGAGCGCGGCTATCACGTCGTGTTGCCGCTCGGGGGGAACGCCTTCAGCCATCCCGTGATGCCGTCGGACGGCAAAATGGGCATCACGCCGACGGCGAAAGGATTGCGCATCGCGGGGCAGGTCGAACTCGCCAGCATCGATGCCGAGCCCAATTGGGATCGCGCCGAGTTGCTGCGCGGATTCGGATCGCGTGTCCTGGATCTGCCCGAGATGAAGGAAAAGGCCATCGATCAATGGATGGGCAACCGCCCCTCCACGCCCGACGGCTTGCCCTGCATCAGCGCGGCACCGTCCTGTCACGGGCTTTTCTATGGCTTCGGGCACGGCCATACGGGCCTTACCCAAGCGCCCGCCACGGCCAAGCTGCTGGCGGCGCTTGTCGCGGGCAAGAAGCCCGACATCGATATCTCTCCCATGAGCGTGAAGAGATTCTAAGCAAGCCCGGGGGTGGCGGGATTGATCTCCCGCCACCCCCGCAATCCGATGGTAACGTATTGGGTATGGCGAACTAGCTGACGATCTCGGCCTTCTGGATGACGACGTCATCTTCGGGCACGTCATCCATATGGCCGCTGTTGCCTGTCGGCACTTTCTCGATCTTCTGAACCACGTCCATCCCCTCGACCACCTTGCCGAAGACGGCATAGCCCCAGCCGCGCGCGTTCGGCGCGGTGTGGTTCAGGAAACCGTTGTCGGCCACGTTGATGAAGAACTGATCGGTCGCCGAGTGCGGATCACCGGTGCGCGCCATGGCGATCGTGCCAGTGTCGTTGACCAAGCCATTCTCGGCTTCGTTCTTGATCGGGCTGCCGCTGGATTTGTCCTTCAGGCCGGGCTCCAAGCCACCGCCCTGGATCATGAAACCCTTGATCACGCGGTGGAAGATCGTGCCGTTGTAATGGCCCGACTTTACGTACTGCAGGAAGTTCTTCGCCGTGTTCGGCGCCTTCGCGGCATTCAATTCGATGACGATCGCACCATGGTTGGTGGTGAGCTTTACGCGGGGACTATCTTTTGCGGATGCGGGCATGGAACTCACAAATGTTTGGGCTGTGGCCGTGGTGACGAGACTGGCGTGTAGAGTTGGCTATTGAACGACTGCGGCCTTTTCGATGATGACGTCCTTCACGGGAACATCTTCCATTTGGCCGCTCTTGCGCGTCGGCACCATCTCGATCTTGCGCACCGTATCCATGCCTTCGGTAACCTTACCGAAGACGGTATAGCCCCAGCCGCGGGCGTTGCGGGCCGTGTGGTTGAGGGGGTCGTTGTCGACCACGTTGATGAAGAACTGGTCGGTGGCCGAATGCGGATCGCCGGTGCGCGCCATGGCGATGGTGCCCGCGTCGTTTCGCAGACCGTTGTCGGCCTCGTTCTTGATCGGATCCCTGCTCGGTACGTTCTTCATGCCGGGTTCCATGCCGCCGCCCTGGATCATGAAGCCGCGAATCACGCGGTGGAAGATCGTGCCGTTGTAATGGCCCGAATTCACATATTGCAGGAAGTTCTTCACCGTGCCTGGCGCTTTGTCGGGGTACAGCTCGACGGTAAAGGAGCCGTAGTTGGTGGTGAGCTTCACGCGGGGATTGTCTGCCGCGGACGTGGAGACCGCGCCCATGATTGCGAGGGCCGTGAGAGCGGCAAGGATACGTTTCACCATAGCAGACTCCTTGGGGGCACGAAGCGAAGGGCAACCAGTATGCCGGTTTAGGCGGAAAGGCTCACGGGTTTTTAGAGACGTGCGAAGTCTTTCAGAACCCGCCGCGCTGCGTTGTGGCCGGGCGCACCCGTGACGCCGCCACCGGGATGGACACCGGAGCCGCAGAGATAGAGCGCCTTGATCGGCGTGCGGTAGCGCGCGGCCTTTGGGTGAGGACGCAGGCCGAAGATTTGGTCCAAATCGTGACGCGCATGGAAAACATCGCCTTCGGGCAGGGCGAAAACGCGTTCCAAGTCGAAGGGGGTGAAGACCTGCCGGCCTACGATGAGCTTGGGCAGGTTGGGAAAATGACGCGCCATCACGGAGATGATGTGATCGGCGGTCTGCTCCTTGATCGCGTCCCAGTCCCGGCCCCCCGACAGACTGTAGGGGAAATACTTGGCCAGAAGTCCCATGACGTGATGGCCCCTGGGCGCCAGGTCGGGGTCGAGGGCGGACGGGATCTGCACATGGATGAAGGGCTCGGTCGAAACCTCGCCGACCCGCGCCGCCTGATAGGATTTCTCCAGCGATTCGGCGGTGGGAATGACGGTGATGGCCGCGCCGCGCGCGAGTGCTGCATCGGCGCCGGAGATATCGGCGAACTCGGGCACGCCGGCCAAGGCCAGGTTGATGCGGAACGATGCTTGGCCGACGCGGATATGCTCGATGTCGGAGGCGAATTTGCCGTCCAGATGCTCGCGCCCGACGAATTGGAGGAAGGTGCGCTTGGCGTCGGCATTGGACAGCACCACGCGCGCGCGAATCTCCTCGCCGGACTCCAGCGTCACGCCTTCGGCGCGCCCGTTGCGGATCACCACGCGCGCGACGGGCGCGTTGATCCGGACCTCGACGCCATATTGCTTGGCTGCGTCCAGGATGGCGTCGGTTACTCCACCCATGCCGCCCTTGGCGATGCCCCATTTGTTGCGCTGCCCGTCCAGTTCGCCCAGCACGTTGATGAAAAAGGGCAAGGCCGAACCCGGCGCATAGAGGCTCATGAAATTGCTGGAGGCGCAGTGACCGGTGAAGATGTCTCGCATGGTCGGGCTTTCGAACCAGCGCGACATCAGGTCCCAGGCCGACAGCGTAAACATCTGGGCCAGGAAGTGCCGGTCCTCGAGCGTGAAGTTCCGCATCTCGCCCGCCATGCGCAGGCTGGACAGGATCGAATCGAGCCCGCCGGCGAGATCAGGCGGCTCGCGCAGCCATTGGTTGCGGATCACATCGCCCACGCGCCGCAGCTGGGCGTAGAGGCGGTTCATGTTGTCGTAGTCACTGTTCGAGATGCGCGCGAAAGTGGCCTGGTCGCGCACCGCATCGCCGGTAAGTTGGATCTGCCGTCCGTCGGATAGCAGCTTGACCGCGCCCGTGTAGGGAATGGCCTGAAGCCCGCGCCGCTTCAGCTCCAGATCGCGCACCACCTCGCCGCGCATCAAGCCGAAGGCATAGGAAGCCACCGAGTTGCGGTAACCAGGATGGAACTCCTCCGAGATCGCAGCGCCGCCCGCGACATGGCGGCGTTCCAGCACCAGAACCGTCTTGCGCGCCTTGCCCAGATAGCAGGCGGCTACGAGCCCATTATGCCCGCCGCCGATGACGATTGCGTCGTATGCCATGCGATTCCTCCGATGGCCGTCAGAGACGTCGGAAATCCTTGAGCACCCGCTTGGCCGCGTTGTGGCCTGGCGCGCCCGAGACGCCGCCGCCGGGATGGGCGCCCGAGCCGCACAGATAGAGCGCCTTGACCGGCGTACGATAGCGCGCGGCGCGCGGATGTGGGCGCATGCTGAAGATCTGATCGAGATCGTGACGGCCGTGGAAGATGTCGCCCTCGGGCAGCGCGAAGATGCGCTCCAGATCGAGCGGCGACAGCACCTGCCGCCCTACGATCAGCTGCGGCAGGTTCGGGAAATGCTTGGTCAGCGCGGCCACGATGTCGTCGGCCACCTTCTCCTTCAGCGAATCCCAGTGCCGACCGCCCGACAGGTGATACGGATAGTATTTGCACAGGAGCGCCATGACGTGATGGCCCGGCGGTGCCAGGTCCGGATCGAGCGCCGAGGCCAGCTGCACGTTGATGAAGGGCTCGGGCGTGATCTCGCCGACTTGCGAAAGCTGGAACGCCTTCTCCATCGATTCGATGCTGGGGATGATGGTGATCGACGAACCCATCGCGGTCACGGCGTCCGCGCCCTTGATCGACTTGAAATCGGGCGCGCCCGAAAGCGCCAGGTTCATACGGAACGAGGCGTGGCCGACGCGCAGCCGCTCGATGTCGAAGGCGAACTTGGCGTCCAGATGCTCCTTGCCCACGAACTTGAGGAAGGTTTGTTTTGGATCGGCGTTGGACAGCACGACGCGGGCTCGGATTTCTTCGCCCGATTCCAGCTGGATACCCTCGGCGCGCCCATCCTTGACCAGCACGCGCGCGACCGGCGCATCCGTGCGCACTTCGACGCCGAGCGCGGTGGCCGAGCGCAAGAGCGCTTGGGTCACCCCGCCCATACCGCCCTTGGCGATGCCCCACTTGTTGCGCTCGCCATTCAATTCGCCCATCGCGTTGACGAAGAACACGACGGCCGAGCCGGGCGCGAACAGGCTGGCGTAGTTGCCGGAGGCGCAGTGGCCGGTAAAGATCTCGCGCATGGTCGTGCTTTCGTACACGCGCGACATTAGGTCCACGCCCGACAGGGTGAACATCTGCACCAGGAAGTGGCGGTCGTCGGCGCTCAGCTTGCGTAAGGCACCCGCCGCGCGCAGGCTCGCCAGCACGGCGTCGAAGCCGCCCGCCAAATCCGGCGGCTCGCTCAGCCATTGGTCGCGTAGCACATCGCCCACGCGGCGCAGCTGGGCGAAGAACTTGTTCATGCTGTCGTAGTCGCTGTTGGACAACTGGCCGATCGTGGCTTGGTCGCGCGCGTCGTTGAAAAACTGGATTTGCCGCCCATCGGACAGGAGCTTCACCGAGCCCTTGTAGGGAATGCCGGCGAGCCCGTACTTGGCCAAGTTCAGGTCGCGGATGATTTTGCCGCGCATCAGGCCGAACGTGTAAGAGGCGACCGAATTGCGATAGCCCGGATGGAACTCCTCGGTCACGGCCGCGCCGCCCACGATGGACCGCCGTTCGACCAGGAGCGTCTTCTTGCCCGCCTTGCCGAGGTAGGCCGCCGCGACCAGCCCGTTGTTGCCGCCGCCGATCACGATCGCGTCGTATGCGCTTGCCATGATGTGTCCGAAACCGTTGTGGGATGGGCAGATTAGAGGATCAGGTGCCGAGGCACGAGGGGGCTAGCGCCCTTTCCAATTGGGTTTCCGCTTCTCGGCGAAGGCGCGCGGCCCCTCCTTGATGTCCTCGGAGGCGTAGAGCCGCGCATGGGCGGGCAGGGAGCGGGCCTGGGTCACGGCGAAGGTCTGCTGCACGCTCATATGCTCGGTTTCGCGCACCACTTCCTTGGTGGCCTCGATGGAGAGGGGTGCGCCGTTCACGATCACGCGGGCGATCTCGCGCGCCTTGTCCATCAACTGCGCGCGCGGCACCACCGCGTTGGCCAGGCCGTAATGCAGCGCTTCGTCGGCGTACATGCGCCGCCCGGTCAGCAGCAGGTCCATCGCCACGTGATAGGGCAGGCGCTTGGGCAGGCGCTGCAGCCCGCCCGCGTCGGCCACCACGCCGCGCTCGGCCTCGGGCAGCGAGAAATCCGTGCCTTCGGCCATGACGATCAGATCGCAGGCCAGGGCCAGCTCGACGCCACCGCCGATGGCGCGGCCGTTCACCGCGGCGATCACCGGCTTGTTCAGATCGAACATGCGCGTGATGCCGGCGAAGCCGCCGGGGCCGATGTCGAGCGCCGCCGTCTCGGCCGGACCTATGCTGGACGCGACCTTCAGGTCCCAACCGGCGGAGAAGATCTTGTCGCCCGGCGCCGTCACGATGGCCACGCGCAACGCAGGGTCGTCGCGGAAGCCAGCGAAGACCTGGCCCAGGCGGCGGCTTGTGTCGGGATCGATGGCGTTGACCGGCGGGCGGTCGAACAGGACCTCCAGGATGCCGTCAGCCTGGGTCAATGTGACGATGTCGGGCTTGCTCATGGGCGCGGATGGTCCTTCTTCAGCGCCTTCAGGCGCACGATCATGCGGTCGCGCCACTGGGACATGCGCTTCACGTCTTCTTCGTTCTCGCCCATCCCGATCTCGCGCGCGATGCGGCTCATCATGTCTTTTTCGAAGGCCGGCGGTTCGTTGTTCAGGTCGCCGATCATCGAGCGGTAGGCGTCGGCATAGCGGCCGAAATACTGGCCGATGCCTTCCGGTGCGTTCAAATGGTTCGCGCCGAAATTGCCGATGAAGGCCCAGCGTAGGGCCAGCCCGTCCTTGATGACGGAATCAATGGCCTCGGCGTCCGCCACGCCGCTTTCGGCCAGGTGGAACGCCTCGCGCACCACGGCGGCTTGGATGCGGTTCAAGAGGAAACCGTTGATATAGCGCTTCAGCACCACCGGCTTCTGGCCGCAATGGGCCAGGAATTCGACGGTCTTCTGCTGCACTTCGGGTTTCGTCACGCGCGAGGATTGAATCTCGACCAGGGGCACGATGTGGGGCGGGTTGACCGGGTGGGCGGTGATGCAACGCCAGCCGCCCTTCACCCTGTCCGCGAATTCGTTGACGTCCAAGGCCGAGGTACTGCTGGCCAGGATCGCGTCCGGCTCGGCCGCCGCATCCATGGTTTGGTAGATCGCGCGCTTCAGGTCGAGGCGCTCGGGCCCGCTTTCCTGGACATAGCCGGCCCCCGTCAGTGCCTCGCGCAGATCGGCGTGCGCCGAGACCCGGTCGCGCCACAGCGCTTCGTCGTCCTTCGTGACGAGGCCTTCGCGGACGTCCAGCGCCACGTCTTCGTGGAACCAGCGCAGCGCGCGCTTGGCCTGCTCCGGATCGGGGTCATAAAGGCGCACGCGGCAGCCGCCGCGCACGAAAACCCGGCTCCAACTGCGTCCGATCACCCCAGTGCCGACCAGGGCGGCGGTCTCGAACATCGGCTTCGGCATGGTGTCCCCCGCATCGTTCGCGGCCATGGTGCGACCGCGAATGGACTGTAAAGACGGCCGCGGAGTGGCGCTATGTCCCCGTCGCCCGCTCCGCTAATCTGCCTGCAATGAGCGTTCCGTCCTCCGCCATCGCCGCGACCGGACGAAGCCCCTGGTTCGGGCTGGGCGTGGGGGTGTTCGCGGCCTTCTGCTTCGCGCTCAGCGTCGTCCTGGCTCGCGCGGTCTATAGCCAGGGCGGCGCGCCTGCCGCGATCATCGGCCTCAGGCTTACGCTCGTCTTCATCGTCATCGCGGGCTACGCATTGGTCGCGAAGAAGCCCATGCGCTTGCCGCGGCGCGAGGCGCGCATCGGCTTCGCGCTCGGCATCCTCCTCTGCGGCCAGACGCTCTCGATCTATGCCTCGTTCCTCTATGTGCCCGTCAGCGTCGGGATCATGGTGGAATATGTCTATCCCCTCTTGGTCGCGTTGATGATGCGCGTCTTCGCGCGCGAACCCTTGGCGCCCGCGCGGCTGGTTTGCATCGCCGTGGCGCTTCTCGGCCTATCCCTGATCCTGCGCGTCTCCTTCGCCGGCACGCTCGATCCCCGCGGTATCCTTTTGGCGGCCTGCAGCGCGATCGGCCTGTCCACCATCATCGTCGCCAGCAACCAGCTTCTGCGTGGTGTCGACAGCTTGCGCATCATGCTGCACATGCAGGCGGGCGGTGCTGTCACGGCCCTGATCGTGTTCACCGCATTGGGCGCCTGGCAGTTTCCCGTCACAGCGGCGGGCTGGGCAGCGTTGTTGGCGATCCCGGTGCTCAACGGCACCGCGCTGTTCTGTATGTTCGGCGCCATGGCGTTGATCGGCGCGACCAAGACGGCCTTGTCGCTGACGACCGAGCCGGTCTTCGTCCTGATCATCGCCATTTCGTTCCTGGGCGAAGCTCTGGCCGGCGTCCAGGCGTTGGGCGCCGCGCTGGTGATCGGCGCCTTGTTCGCGATGCAGCTTTACGGCGTGCGACGCCAGGGCTAGCGCGTTGACGTGCCGCGCGCGCCTGTGTCTTCTAGCCGCCTGATGTTCGCCAAGGGAGGTCGCCGATGATCGTAAAATACAAGGAAGACATGGTAGGCGGGGCCAATCACCGCCAGGTCGCCACGGGTTCCAGCCTGCGCTTTCTCACGCGCGCGGACGGCGTCGGCTTTACACTGACCGACACGAGTATCAATGCGGGCACCGAGCCCACGCTCCACTACAAGAATCACATCGAGGCCAATTACGTGCTCGAAGGCGAGGGTGAGCTGGAGGATCTGGCCACCGGCAAGATCTATCCCATCCGCGCGGGCATGATGTACACGCTGGACAAGCACGACCGGCACCGGCTGAAAGCGAAAACGGCGCTGCGCATCATCTGTGTCTTTACGCCTGCCCTCGTGGGCACGGAAATCCACGACAAGGACGGCTCCTATCCCATCCTCACGTAAGGCCGTTCTTCAATGACCGGCGCGCCGCCGCGCCCGTGGATGGCATCGGCCGCGCCGGTCGTCTTCATCGTGCTGTGGAGTTCCGCTTTTATCGGCGCGCGGGCGGGCTTGCCCCACGTCACGCCGTTGTTGTTCCTGGGCGCGCGCTTCGTTCTGGCCACGCTTTTGCTGGCCGCCGTTTGCCTGGTCTGGAAGCAGGATTGGAGCGGCATGGCCCGCCGCTGGCCGCATTTCATCGTCGCTGGAATCCTCATCAACGGCCTTTATCTCAGCGGTGCGTTCGTCGCCATGACCCACATCACCGGCGCGACCATGGCGCTGGTGGGCTCGCTGCATCCGCTGATGACCGCACTTCTCTCTGGTCCCGTGCTGGGCGACCGGTTCCGCCCGTCGCAGTGGCTGGGCTTCGTCTGCGGCGTGGGCGGCGTGGCGCTGGTGGCGGGCGTGCGCACAGGCGACTTCGCGCAGTTGGAAGGCATGGCGCTGGGCGCGGCGGCGACCGTCGCCCTGGTGCTGGGCACGCTCTACTACAGCAAGCACTGCAAGGGCGCGCCGCTGATCGCGTCCAACACCGTGCAGCTCGCGGGCGCCGCTGTGGTCACGCTCGCGCTCATGGCCGCGTTCGAAACGCCGCGCGTCGAATGGACACCCGAGGTTCTGATCGCACTCGTTTATCTGGCCGTGGTCGTTTCCATCGGCGGCATGGCGCTGTTCCTGTTCATGCTGAAGACGGGAACGGCCGGCAAGGTCGCGGCCAATTTCTATCTGACGCCCGGCGTTACCGCGGTCATCGGCTGGCTGGTTCTCGGCGAAGGCCTGTCGGCGGCCGCGATTATAGGGATCGCACTGGCGTCGGCCGGCGTGTGGCTGGTCAACCGGTCCGGACGGACGGCAAGCGCCTAGGCTATTTCTTGCCCGTGAAGCGCGTGATGGGTACCGAATAGCTCAGCATCAGCACTTCGGTGCCGGGGTTCTTCCAGCCCAGGCTGGCGTTCGACAGATGGTACATCTGGACGCCCAGGCGCGAGCGGTCGTCGAACCGGTAGGCCAGTTCGACGGACGAGCGGAACTCGAGCGGGAAGCCGAGATCGACGCCGGTGCCGCGATAGTAAATGGTCGGTGCGAAGCCGAGCTGGGCCACGATACGCCGGCCCATATAGAGATCCAGCAGGATGCCGAGATAGGCGTCCAAGCCGGCGTTGGAGTTCATCATCATGCCGCCGAACGGCTTGAAGATCCAAAGCTTGGTGTCGTCGCGGTATTCCATTGCCCAGGCCGCAGCCATCTTGTGCTGCTGGATGACGTCGAACGCGCCAGCCTGAAAGGTGAGGAAAGCCGGATCGTCGGTGCGTGGGGCCGCACTGTCTTGCGCGCGCGCAGGTGCGCTCGCGAACGCAAAAGCGAGCGCCGCCAAAACCCAAGCAGCTCGAACACCCGATCGCACGACCGCAGGAACCCCTAAGGACCCAAGGCTAAACGAATTTTCACCACTTTAGGGAAGCCGGAGGCGGCACGGAAGCCCCGGAATCGGCCTAACTGGCCTTGGCCAACGCCAAGGTCTTGAAACGTTCCGTGGCTTCGACCAGCCGGGACCGGATGCCAGGCTCCATCGCGGAATGGCCGGCGTCGGGAACCACGAAATACTCGGCTTCCGGCCACGCCTGGACCAGATCGTCCGCGCTGCGGATGGGGCAAACCATGTCGTAGCGGCCCTGGACGATGGTCGTCGGGATATGCCGGATGCGGTCGATATGCGCCAGCAATCCCCCCTCGGGCAGGAAGGCGTCATTCATGAAGTAATGGGCTTCGATGCGCGCCAGGCCCAGGGCCATGCGCTCCTGGCCGAAGTTGGCCACCGTCTCGGGGCTGGGCAGAAGCGTGGAGCAGGCCCCTTCATAGGTGCTCCAGGCGCGCGCCGCCGGCATATGCACGGCCGGATTGGGATCGATCAGGCGGCGATGATAGTTGCCCAGCATGTTCGCCCGCTCCTCCTCCGGCAGAAAGCCGGAAAAGGCGCGCCAATTCTCGGGAAAGATTTCGCGCATGCCATAGAGGAACCACTCGATCTCGGACCGGCGGCACAGGAAGATGCCGCGCAGGACGAGGGCCAGGCAGCGGTCGGGATACGTCTGCGCATAGGCCAGCGCCAGGGTCGAACCCCACGAGCCGCCGAACACCAGCCAGCGATCGATTCCCAGATGGGTGCGCAGCCGCTCGATGTCCTCGACCAAATGGGGCGTGGTGTTGTCTTCCAACGCGCCCAGCGGCTTCGAACGGCCCGAGCCGCGCTGGTCGAACACGACGATGCGGTAATAGGCGGGATCGAAAAAACGCCGGTGCGCCGGCGTGGCGCCGGCGCCGGGACCGCCGTGCAGGAAGACGACCGGCACGCCCTGCGGGTTGCCCGATTGCTCCCAATACATGACGTGACGCGCATCGAGCGGCAGATAACCCGTCTCGTAGGCTTCGATTTCGGGAAACAGGTCGCGCCGTGTCATGCGGTCTCCGTATTTCTGCGCCGTTTGCGGACGGGCCCGCGGACTTTACGATGCAGCGGGTCCGGGACAAAGCCTTCGCTGCGCCGCATTCCGCCGCCAGCATCCCCGGATCGCGGCGGCGACAGGTTTTTCGTGAGGCGATCTTTGCGCGCTCTCTTCGGCTTCCGTTTCCATTGCGCCCTCGCGATCGCGCTTTTCGCGTTGGCCGCGACAGAGGTCTCGGGCGCACCGGCCGGGCTGACCGATGGCGGATCGGCCGCGGTGGCTTCGGTCGTGGATGGCGACACGATCGTCCTGAAGGATGGCAGCCAGGTTCGGCTGGTGGGCATCCAGGCGCCCAAGCTGCCTCTCGGCCGGCCGAATTTTCCCACCTGGCCCTTGGCCGAGGATGCCAAGGCGGCGCTGGAACGGCTGGTGGACGGCAAGTCGGTCGACATGCGCTATGGCTGCGCGCGGCGCGACCGTCACGGCCGACATCTGGCGCAGCTCTATACGCCGGACGGCACCTGGGTGCAGGGCGCGCTTTTGGCCGGCGGCTTCGCGCGCGTTTACAGTTTCCCCGATAACCGCGCGGTGGTGGGCGAAATGCTGGCGCTGGAAGGGCAGGCGCGTTCCCATCGCCGCGGCATCTGGGCCGATCCGTTCTACCGCGTGTTGACGCCCGACGAAGCCGGCCGGCATCTCGATACGTTCCAGCTTGTCGAGGGCAAGGTGCAGAACGTGGCCGTCGTGCGCGGCCGCGCCTATCTCAACTTCGGTGCCGACTGGCGCACGGACTTCACGGTGGCCATCGAACCGGCCGACATGCGCGCCTTTCGCGAAGCAGGCCTCGATCCGCGCGCGCTCGAAGGGCGCCGGGTGCGCGTGCGCGGCTGGCTAAAATCCATGAACGGGCCGATGATTCAGGCGACGCATCCGGAGCAGATCGAGATTCTGTCGCAATGAACCGCCGCCGTCTGCGCAACCTGCCGCTGGGAATTCTGATCTTCCTCGTGGCCTGCACGGTCAATCCGGCGGGCCGCTCGGTCTTCACCGGTTTCATGTCGCCGGACGACGAGGCCGGCATCGGCGCCAAGGAACACCCCAAGGTGATTCAGGAGTTCGGCGGCGAATACGACGACCCGAACGTGCGCGCCTATGTCTCCGACATCGGTAAGAAGGTCGCGGCCAAGTCCGAGATGCCGAACCTGAAATGGACCTTCACGGTCCTGAACAGCGATGTGGTGAACGCCTTCGCGCTGCCCGGCGGTTACGTCTATGTCACGGCCGGCCTGATGACGATCGCCAACAACGAGGCCGAACTGGCCAGCGTGCTGGGTCACGAGGTCGGCCATGTCACCGCGCACCATACGGCGGAACGTTATTCCAAAACGGTCCTGGCCCAACTGGGTTTCGGCGTTCTGAACATGGCCACGGGCGGGATCGGCCAGGATCTTTTGTCCAGCGGTGCCACCGCTCTCTTGGCGGGTTTCTCGCAAGACCAGGAGGCCGAGGCCGACACGCTGGGCGTGCGCTATATCGCCCGCGCTGGCTACGACCCCAACGCCATGTCGTCGATGTTCAAGAACATGGAATTGGACAGCCGCCTGACCGACCTGTTGGCCGGGCGCAGCAATGGCGACCAGTTCAGCCTGTTCGCCACGCATCCGCGCACCGCCGGCCGCATCGCGGCCTCGGCGGCGGAGGCCAAGCGCCAGATGCCTCCGTCCGAGACGCTGCGCATGGGCGAGGGCGACTATCTTTCCATGCTGGATGGGCTGTCCTATGGCGGCGATCTCAACAATGGCTTCGTGCGCGACACGGTCTTCGTCCATCCGAAGCTGCGCTTCCGCTTCGAGGTGCCGCGCGGTTTCCAGCTTTTCAACGCGCCCACCCAAATTGCCGCCGTGGGGCCGGGCGATGGTCGCGTCCTCTTCGACATGGGAACGAAGAACACGGGTGTCGCGCTCGACCGCTATGTCACCGACGTATGGGCGTCCGGCGTGCCCTTCCGCACCTTGGAGAGGACCAACGTCAACGGGATGGAGGCCGTCACCGCCACGACCCGCCTCAGTAACAGCGGCAGCGTGCTGGACGTCCAGCTCGTGGCCATCCGTCCGTCGCCGCAACTCATCTATCGGTTCATCTTCGTCAGCGCCGCCAAGCAGACCGCGTCGCTTTCGGAAGGCTACCGGCGCACGGCCTACAGCTTCCGTGTACTGAGCGTGGCGGAGGCCGCGAAGGAAGAGCCTTATCGCATCCGGCTTCATCTGGTGCAGGCCGGCGAAACCGTCGAGACGATAGCCAAACGCATGCCGTTCAAGGACTATCAGGTGGAACGGTTCCGTGCACTGAACGGGCTGTCGTCCGGCCAGAAGGTCCAGCCGAACCGCTTGGTCAAAATTGTGGACGGTTGAGGAAGAGGGAGAGCGTCTGATGAACACCTATATCGCACTGATGAATTTGACCGCCGAAGGCGCCAAGACGATGAACGATTCCGCCGCGCGATCGGTGCGCGGCAAGGCGCTGATGAAGAAGATCGGTGGCCGCATCAAGGACTACTACATGACCATGGGCAGTTACGATTTCGTGGTCGTCTTTGAGGCGCCCAGTGACGAGGCCATGACGCTGTTCCTGCTCGAGGTTGGAAGCTGGGGCGCCGTGCGCACCAACACGCTCAAGGCCTTCACCAAGCCGCAGTATCTGAAGATCCTGTCGGCGCTCGGCGCCGAAGCCAAGCCCGCGCGCCGCGGCAAGCGCAAGCGTTGAGGGAGAAACGGCCATGTACGGACGTGTCAATTACGTGACCTTCAAAATGGACAAGCTGGATCTGGTCGCGAAGATGTGGCCGGACGGCGTGGCCACCTATCGCGGCAAGGGCTTCGAGGCCGGCTATTTCCTGCTCGACCGCGCAACGGGCAAATCGGTCTCGGTGGTGTTGTTCACCGACGAGACCGCCATGCGCGGCAACGAGTCTGCGGGCGATTTCCGCAGCGCCGAACAGAAGTTCCGCGAGCTGCGCCTGACCGAACCCGACAAAAACTATTACGAGGTTGTGGCGACGGTGAAATCCGACAAGCCGGACCCGGTCGGCTATGCGCGCATGGCTCTGCCGACGCTGAAGGTGGACAAGATCGATACGGTGGCGGTCGGCTGGCCCGGTCACGTCTCGACCTACAAGAAGGAGCCCGGCTTCCGCGGCGCCTATCTGATGGTCGACCGCAAGACCGGCAAGGCGGTGTCCCTGTCGCTCTGGGGCTCCAAAGCCGATTGCGAGGCCAACGAGGCCAGCGGCGCCTTCATGGCGACCGTGACGCCCTATGCCGACATGATCGCGGTCGCGCCGACACGCAGCTACCACGACGTGGCGGCGACCGTCCGGCCCTAGCGGGCGGGCTTGGCCGCGGCCAGGATCGCGATATTGCCGTGACGATGCACCGTGTCGGCCGAAAGTCCGGCCTCGGCGAACCATGTCATGTAGTCGGCCAGGCGGCCGGGTGTGTTGGTCTTGTCCAGGTCGGCGACATAGGCGTCGTAGGTTTCCGCGCGGCGCATGGAGCCGCCATAGACGCGGTTCATGCGGTCCCACAGCGCGACCTGGAGCGGAAAGAGCGCGGGCTGGTCCAGGCGCAAGCGGTCCATCAGCAGGAACACCCCGCCTGGCGCCAGTCGCTGCGCGACCCATTGGATCAAGCGCTTCTTGGCCGCATCCGTCAGGTCGTGGAAGGTCAGGATGGTGAAGGCGCAGGCATAGGGGCCGGCGGGCACGGACAGGTTCTCGATCGCGCCCAGATCGCCTTCGACCAACGTAATGCCGGGCGACAGGGGCGCCAGCGTCTCGCGCGCTTTGGCCAGGGATTCGGGCTTGAGGTCCACGCCCACCAGGCGCACGCCCGGCCGCTTTTCCAAGAGCATGCGCGCGACGTAGCCGACCCCCACGCCCAGGTCGAGCACGGCGTCGCCGTCCTTGGTCCAAGCGGTCGCCAGCGTGGTCAGGATGTCCAGCTGCTCGCCGCGCGTCGGGTGGTTGCGCACCGGATCGTCGGCAAGAACGGGAATGTCGGCGCGGGTTTGAGCGGTCATGGCGGCTTCCATTTTCGTGGGACCGCCATACTGGCCGGGATGCGGGGCCCTCACAACCCAGACTCCGCTTTACGGCGCGGCGGCCGCTCTCTTAGAGTGCGCCGCCATGTCGCTTTTCGAATGCAAAGACCAGATCGTGCCCCCCGCGTGGATCGACTACAGCGGTCACATGAACATTGGCTATTACCAGCTGGCGTTCGAATACGCGGCCAGCGACTTCTTCCAGCATCTCGATCTGTCCGGCCCTTACCGCGCACGCACCAACCACGCCCAGTTCGCGCTGGAATCGCATATCAACTTCCTGCGCGAGGTGGTCGAGGGCGACACGCTGCGCTTCACCGGCCAGCTTCTGGGCTATGACCCGAAGCGCACGCGCGCGTTTTTCTCGATGCATAACGTCGACAAAGGCTATCTCGCGGCCACCAACGAAGTGATGTACCTCCACGTCAGTCTGGCCGAGCGGCGTTCCGTGCCCTATCCGGCCGAGATCGTCGCGCGTCTCGAAACGATGTCCGTCGCCCAGGCGAACCTGCCGCGACCGGCGCAAGCCGGGCGCAGCATCGGTTTTCCCCAAAAGGCGTATTCCACTTAAGGCTGGACACCCCGCGGCTTCCGCCGCGCCGTGTACCGGCGCGACGGAACAGAAAGGGCAAGTCCCATGGCGCGTAACCACAAGCTCGACCGGATCGACCTCCGGATCCTGTCCACCCTCCAGCTCGACGGGCGCATCCCGAACGTGAAGCTGGCCGACGCCGTGGGCCTGACGCCGTCGCCGTGCCTGGAGCGGCTGAAGCGGCTGGAGCAGGCCGGCTATATCCGCCGCTACGGCGCCGAGATCGACCTGGCGCGGCTCGGCGAGCACGTCACCGTTTTCGCGCAGGTGACCTTGCGCGGCCACGGGCGTGACAGCTTCACCCGCTTCGAGAAAGCCATCCGCGCGGTGCCGGAGATCGTCGAGGCCCATAAGATGGGCGGCGGCTTCGACTATCTGTTGAAGTTCGTCTGCGCGGATATCGCCAGTTATCAGGCGTTGAGCGAAAAGCTGATCCAGGGCCGCCTCGCGATCGGCCAGTATTTCAGCTACGTCGTCATCGAGCCGGTGAAGCAGTTCGCGGGCTATCCGCTCGACAAGTTGGCGAAGCGCTAGCGGCATCTTGTGCGGTGGCGCTTGTGCGCTGCCGCACATTTGCCTGCCCTGCCGCGCCAAATCGGCACCAAAAGCGGCTACTTTCTTCCCATTTTAAGAGGAAGGGAGAAGTACCATGACCGACAATCGCGATCTCGAAGCCCAATACTGCGCGCGCAATTATGCACCGCTGCCGGTCACGCTTGCGGAAGGGCGCGGCGCCTGGCTCGTGGACGAGGATGGCAAACGCTATCTCGACATGATGAGCGCCTATTCGGCGGTCAGCCACGGCCATGCCCATCCGCGCCTTGTGCGCGTCTTGACCGAGCAGGCGTCGCGTCTGGCCATGACCTCGCGCGCCTTCCGCACGGGTCTCCTGGGCCCGTTCCTCGAGAAACTGTGTCAGGTCTCCGGCATGGACATGGCTCTACCCATGAACACGGGCGCCGAGGCCGTCGAGACGGCGATCAAGGCCGCGCGGCGCTGGGGCTACCGCGTCAAGGGCATAGCACCCGGCCGTGCCGAGATCGTGGTCGCCAGCGGTAATTTTCACGGCCGCACCACGACCATCGTGGGCTTCTCGTCCGACGCCGATTACCGGGCCGATTTCGGCCCCTTCACGCCGGGTTTCCGCGAGGCGCCGTTCGGCGACGCGGTCGCGTTCGAGAAGGCGCTTGGGCCCAACACCTGCGCCGTGCTGGTCGAGCCGATCCAGGGCGAGGCCGGCGTGGTGGTGCCGCCCGAGGGTTGGCTGCGCGCGCTGCGCCGCGCATGCGACCGTCATAATGTTTTGCTTATCCTCGACGAGATTCAGTCGGGCCTGGGACGCACGGGCAAGATGTTCGCCTTCGAGCACGAGGGCGTCCGCCCCGATGGGCTGATCGTGGGCAAGGCGCTGGGCGGCGGCTTGCTGCCGGTCTCCGCCTTCCTCGCGCGCCGGGACGTGATGGAATTGTTCGAACCCGGCAGCCACGGCTCGACCTTCGGCGGCAATCCGCTCGCCGCCGCGGTCGCCTTGGAGGCGCTGAAGGTGCTTGAGGACGAGAAGCTGGTCGAACGCAGCGCGGAGTTGGGCGCCTATCTGATCGAGCGGCTGCGCGCGGTCGACGCACCGGGCGTCCGTTCGGTGCGCGGGCGCGGCCTGTGGGTTGGCGTCGAGATCGAGCCGTCCTTCGCCTCGGCGCGCCAAGTCTGCGAACTGTTGATGACCAAGAGCGTTCTGTCCAAGGAGACCCACGACACCGTCGTTCGCTTCGCGCCGCCCTTCGTGGTCACGCGCGCGGAGATCGACTGGGCCGTGGATCGCTTCGCCGAAACCCTGCGCGAGATCGGCGCAAGCCGCCCCGCGCGCGTCGACCCCGCCGTGATGGAGACCCGCACGTGACCAAGACAACCGCCCCTCGCCTCGCCTTGTGCCCGCCCGATCATTTCGCGGTGATCTATGCGATCAACCCGTGGATGGACCCGGGCCGCTGGGGCCAGGGCGCCGAGGCGCTCAAGGTCCAAGCGCGCGCCGAATGGCAGGGCTTCAAGAACGCGCTTGCCGCGGCCGGCGCCGAGATCGACCTGGTAAAGCCCGAGCCCGGCCTGCCGGACATGGTGTTCACGGCGAATGCGGCCGTGGTACTCGACCGCAAGGCGCTGGTCGCGCGCTTCCGCTGGCCCGAGCGCCAGGGCGAGGAGGCGCATTTCCTGGCGTATTTCCGCGGCCTCGTCGCGCGCGGCTTGCTCGACCATGCCGAGATGCTGCCCCAGGGCATGACCCAGGAAGGTGCGGGCGACTGCATCTGGGACGTCTCGCGCGGCCTGTTCTGGGCCGGGCATGGCCCACGCTCGTCGCTGTCGGCCGCGGCGCACACGGCGGAGTTCTTCGGCGTGCCCGTGGTGCCGCTGGAGTTGGTCAGCCAGCGCTTCTATCACATGGATGTCTGCCTCTGCCCGCTGCCGGGCGGCGAGATCCTGTGCCATTCGCCGGCCTTGAGCGCGGCTTCCTATGGCCGCCTGCGCGAGGAGGCGGGCCGCGACAAGCTGATCGAAGTGGGTACCGAGGACGCCGCAGGCTTCGCCGCCAACGCGGTCGCCATCGGTAACAAGGTGATCATGAGCGCTTGCGGCGACGATCTGCGCGCGCGTCTGGCCGAGCGCGGCTATGAAGCCATGGTGGTACCGCTGGAGGCGTTCCGCATGGCGGGCGGGGCGGCCTTCTGCCTGACCTTGCGTCTCAACCACCTCTCCGCCGTGACGGCGAACGCCGCGCGCAAAAGCGCTTAGGCGTTACGCGTTCAGCGTCTGGAACCAGAGCACCAGCCAGTCGGCCACCATGGCGGGCTTGTCGTGCCCTTCCAGCTCCAGCGTGTGGGTCGAGCGCTGCATGAAGCGGCCGGGCGAGCGTTCATGGAAATCGGTCAAGACGATGCGGTCGCGCACGCGCGAGCCCGTCGGCACGGGCAGGAGGAAGCGTACCTTCTCCATGCCGTAGTTGAGGCCGTATTCCGTGTCCGTCGGCACGAGGCCGGCCTTGTGGTTGAAATAAATCACCAGCGACTGCATCAGGAAGCCCTGGACGATCGTGCCCTGATAGGGGCTTTCGCGCTTCGAGCGCTCGACGTCGACATGCATCCAATCGAGATCCAGCGTGGCCTCGGCGAAGCCGGTCACCTGCTTCTGTGTGATCGGTGTCCAGTCGGAGACGAACAGCTCCTTGCCGATATGGGTGGCCGCTGTGTCGGTGCGGAAGTCGATCATCGGTGCCTCCTCAGCGCATTCGCCGCGCGCCCATCCAAGCCTGCCAGACCAGGGCCGCGATCACCACGCCGCCGCCGACGAGGGTCAGCTCGCTCGGCACTTCGTTGACGCCCAGCCACGCCCAGATTGGCCCCAGCACGATCTCGGACAGGGAGAGAAATGCGAGCAGGGCGGCGGGCACGTGGCGCGAGGCCAGGATGAACAGCGCCTGGCCCAGGCCGATCTGGATGGCGCCCATCACCACGCACAACAGGATGTCATGCATCGGCAGGTCGATGTCGGCGCCCGAAAGAATGAACCCCGCGATGGTGCCGAAGCCCGCGCCCCAGAAGATGGTGGGCAGCATGTCGACATGGCGGTTGGTGCGCAGGATGACGGCGAGCGCCGAGAAGCACAGCGTCGTGATGACCACGAGCCCGTTGCCGATCAGATGTCCGCCCGTCAGCCCGTCCAGCATCATGATGCCGACGCCGGCCAGCGCCACCGCCATGGCGATGATGGTGCGCTTGGCCAGGCGCTCGCGCAGGAACACCCAGGCCAGGAAGCCCGCCATGAAGGGCGAGGTCGAGAGGATGAAGTTGACGTTGGCGACCGTCGTGTAGGCGAAGGCGAACACGACGGTCACGCTGGAGACGGTCTGGAACGTGCCGCCCAGGACGCCGAGCCTGCCCGCGCGCCGGATCGCGCCCACCACGTCGCCCTTGTTGCGGATGGCGATGAACACGACCAGCGCGCCGCATTGCGACAGGTTGCGCCAGAAGATGATCTGCTCGCTGGTCGCCACCTCCAACAGGCGGATGGTCAGGCCCTGCAGGCTCCACAGGAACCCGGCCAACAGAACGAAGCCCGCTGCCCACAAGGGCGTCGAGGGACGCAGGTCCGCGGCCGTGGCTTGGCTCGCTGTCATCGCGGCTCGAGCGCGCGCTCTTGGCCTTCGGCGTCGACCACCAGGCCCGCGCCCGCGCGGGCCGGCACCTGGGCCATCACCAGCATCCGGTCGAGATGGGGCGCCCAGGCCGCCGAGGTCACGGTGCCGATCACCTTGTTGCGCAAAAGGATCGGCGCAGCGGCTTGCGGCCGCGCGCCGTCGCCCGCGACGGTGAACGTGCGGCGGATGGTGGCCGGCGGCTTCGCCACGACCAGCGCGCTGCTGCCCAGGAACGTCTCGCGTTTCTTCGCATCGACCAGATCGCCGAGCGATGCCGACAGCGCATGAGTCTGGTCGGTCACGTCCAGGCCCCAGGCGGGTCTGCCATCGGCCAGGCGCAGCGCTTCGCTGGCCAAGGAGCCGGCCAGGACAGGCGCAAGGTCGGCGGCCACGATCGAATCGTAGAGCCCCGCTGCGAATTCGGTTGGGGTCAGCAGCAACCAGTCGTCGCCGAACGCGTCCTTCACGGCGCGCACGGGCGCATAGCCGAGCTCGACGGGACCGGAGTTACGCGGCTCGCCGCCAAGCGAAGCCAACAGCTTGCCCGCGGCCGGTCCACGCAGACCCAGGGCGCCCCAGGCCGCGCTGGCGTCGCTCACCGCCACGCGCGCCGTGGCGGGCGCGTGGCGCGCGATCCAATCGCGGTCGCGCGTGGTTTGTTCGGCCGCGCTCAAGACCAGCCACGAATCGCCGTCGAGCCGAACGATCACGGGCAGCGCCGCGACATGGCCGCGCGCGTCGAGGAACGCGGTCGCCCGCGCTTCGCCGGGCGCAAGCGACACGTCGTTGGCGCACAAGCTTTGCAGCAGCGCGCCAGCATCCGGCCCTTGCACCAGCGCCTTGCCCAGGCTGGTGCGATCGAACAGCGCCACGCCATTGGCCGCGGCATGGCATTCGGTGGCCGTTGCCTCCGCATGGGTCTTGCCGTTCTCGCCGAACCAGGTTGGCCGTTCCCAGCCAAAGGCGGAACTGGAATGCGCGCCCCGTGCGGCCAGGCGGCCGTGCAGGGGGCTCAGGCGCATGTCGCGCCCGTTCTGGAAGTCGTGGCCGGCGTCGTGGATGAAGAAATGGAAGCTCGGGATTTCCGACACGCGCGTCTTGAGGAAGGCTTCGCCGCCGTGGAAATCGCCGAAGCGGCGCAGATCGAGGTCGCTCAGGTCCTCGCAAGGGTGTCCTTCGACGATCCAATCGGCCAACGCGCGGCCGATGCTGGCGGTCGAGGTGACGCCCGCCGAGTTCATACCCGCCATGACGAAATAACCGCGCAAGCCCGGCGCCTCGCCCACGATCGGATTGCCGTCGGGTGTGAAGCTCTCGGGCCCGTTCAGCAGCATGCGCACCTCGGCCGTCTCCAGCGCCGGGATGCGCTTGATCGCCGTTTCCATATAGGGCTCGAACTGGTCCCAATCCTCGTTCAACAGGCTGAAGGAGAAGTCGGTCGGGATGCGTTCCAACGGCAGGGCCTTGGCGTTCTTGTCGAAACAGCCGGCAAGAAGTCCGCCCACGTCCTCGCGGCCATAGATCAGCCCGTCGGGATCGCGGAAGGTCGGCATGTCCGGCTTCACGCCGGGAATGGGCTTGGTCAGAAGATAGAAATGTTCGACGGCGTAGAGCGGCACGGTCACGCCCGCCATGGCGCCGATTTGCCGGCCCCATAGACCGGCGCAGTTGATGACCACTTCGGTCGCGATCTCGCCCTTGTCCGTGACGACGCCCGTGACGCGTCCGCCCTTGGTGCGAAAGCCGGTGACGCCCGTGTTCTCGAACACGCGCAGGCCGCCCTGCCTGGCGCTCTTGATCAGCGCGGCCAGGAGGTCGGTCGCGTTGACCCGCCCGTCGCTCGGGCACCAGATGGCGCCGATCGCGTCCTTGGCCTGTATGACGGGAACTTTCTCCTCAACCTCGCGCGGCGAGATGATGTGCATGTCGATGCCGAGCGCCCGGCCCGTGGTCTTCAGGCGGTGCAACTCGGCCACGCGCGCCTCGGTGCGCGCCAGGATGACGCGGCCGCATTCGCGCCAGCCCACATGCTGGCCCGTCTCGGCTTCCAGCCGGCTGTACAGATCGCCGGCATAGGCGTGGTGCCGCATGGTGTTGAGGCCGGTGACGAGGCGCGTCACGTTGCCGGCCGAATGCCAGGTGGTGCCGCTGGAAAGCTGCTGGCGCTCCAGGATCACGACGTCGCGCCAGCCGCGCTTGGCCAGGTGATAGGCCAGGTTCGCGCCAGCGATGCCGCCGCCCACGATGACGGCCTGGGCGTGGCTGGGCAGCGTATCGCTCATGGAAACTCCCCCGTTGCGGCGACGAGGTTATGGAGCTTCGGGGCCGCGCGAAAGCCTTTCGTGCCGGCATGAAAAAGGCGCCTCTCGGCGCCTTTTCCTTGACCCGCGAACGGGTGTCGTTACGCGTCGACCTGCCAGGTATGGCCACGGCGCAGCAGCGCCTTCAGATCGCCCTTGGGCGTCTTCTCGCGCACGGCGGCGGCCTGGGCATGTACCGCGGCGTCGAAGGATTGCGGCGTGGGGCTGCAATAGATCACGCCGATGGCGACGGGGAAGGGGGCCTCCATGGCCGCCAGCCAGTTGGCCAGAGTCAGGCTGCGCTCGTCATGGACCAAGATGTCGGCTTCGGTGACGCCGTTCTCGCCGATCGTGACCATTTCCATTTCCAGCGCGCCGGGCTTGAGGCGCAGGCCGCGTTTGCCGTCCTTGCCGAACAACAGCGGCTTGCCGTGCTCCACGAAGATCTGCATGTCGGCCGCCACGGGCTTGGCCGTGAAATGGTCGAAGACGCCGTCGTTGTAGACGATGCAATTCTGGAAGATCTCGACGAAGGACGCGCCCTTGTGCGCGTGGGCGCGCTTGAGCGTCTCGGGCAAGACCTTCTGCTGCGTGTCGATGCCGCGCGCGACGAAGCGTGCGCCGGCGCCCAGCGCGAAACGCGCGGCCGAAACCGGCGTATCCACCGAACCCAAGGGGGTCGAGGGCGAGCGCGTGCCGACGCGGGAGGTGGGCGAGTACTGGCCCTTGGTCAGGCCGTAGATCTCGTTGTTGAAGAGAAGGATGTTGAGGTCGACGTTGCGGCGCAGCGCGTGCAGCAAGTGGTTGCCGCCGATCGACAGCATGTCGCCGTCGCCGCCCACGACCCAGACATCCAGCTCCGGATTCGTCAGCTTGACGCCCGTGGCGACCGCGGGCGAGCGGCCGTGGATCGTGTGGAAGCCGTAGGTCGAGATGTAATAGGGAAAGCGCGCGGCACAGCCGATGCCGGAGACGAACACCGTCTTCTCCTTGGGCGTGCCGATGTCGGCCAGCGCCTTGCGCACCGACTTGATGATCGCGTAGTCGCCGCAGCCCGGGCACCAGCGCAGTTCCTGGTCGGATTCGAAATCTTCGGGCTTGAGCTTCTCTGGCGGGGTCGCGACGTTCATGTCAGGTCTCCAGTCGAGCGCGGATCGCGTCTTCGATCTCGCCGATCTTGAAAGGCTTGCCGTTCACCTTGTTCACGCCCTCGGCCGGCACCAGGTACTCGGCGCGCAGAAGCGTGACGAGCTGGCCTTTGTTCATCTCGGGCACGATCACCTTTTCGAAGCGGCGCAGCAGCACGCCCAGATTCTTGGGCAGCGGCCAGATGTGGCGCAGATGGATATGGCTGACCGACTTGCCCTGGGCCAGGAAGTTGGCCACGGCGCGGTTGATGGGCCCGTAGGTTGAGCCCCAGCCCACGATCGCGACCTTGCCGCTGTCTGGACCCTGCTCGACCGCCTGCAGCGGAATGTCGTTCGCGATGTTGAGGATCTTGTTCGCGCGCACGTCGGTCATGCGCTGGTGGTTGGCCGGATCGTAGGAGATGTGTCCCGAGTTGTAGTCGCGCTCGATGCCGCCGATGCGATGCTCGAGCCCCGGCGTGCCCGGCACGGCCCACACGCGCGCCAGCGTCTGGTCATCGCGCAGGAAGGGATGGAACCCTTCCGGGTCCTTGCGGAAGGAAACCGGGAACGGCTTGATTGCGTCCAAGTCCGGAACGCGCCATGGCTCCGACGCATTGGCCAGATAGCCATCGGTCAACAGGATCACCGGCGTCATGTACTTGACGGCGATGCGCACGGCCTCGATCGCCGTCTCGAAGCAATCGCCCGGCGAGCGGGTGGCCAGCACGGCCAGCGGGCTGTCCGCGTTGCGGCCGAAGACGGCCTGATACAGGTCCGACTGCTCGGTCTTGGTCGGCAGGCCGGTCGAGGGGCCGGCGCGCTGGGAATTCACGATCACCAGCGGCAGCTCGGTCGCGATGGCCAGGCCCATGGCCTCGGTCTTCAGCGCGACGCCCGGACCGGAGCTAGAGGTGATGCCGAGCGCGCCAGCGTATGAGGCGCCGATGGCCGCGCAGATGGCGGCGATCTCGTCCTCGGCCTGGAAGGTCGTGATGTCGAACTGCTTCAGGTTGGCCAGCACATGAAGGAGTGCGGAGGCCGGCGTGATCGGGTAGGAGCAGAACGACATCTTGAGGTTCGCGCGTTCCGTGCCCGCGATCAGGCCCCAGGCCAGCGCTTCGGTGCCCGTGACGTTGCGGTAGAGGCCCGGCTCGATGACGGCCGGCGGCACGACATAGGCCGGCACCAGGTCCTGCATCTCGGCCGTCTCGCCGTATGCGTGGCCGGCGTTCACGGCGGCTACGTTGGCGGCGGCGATCTCGGGGCGCTTGCCGAACTTTTTCTGCAGCCACTCGACGGTGGCGCCGCGGTCGCGGCCGTACATCCAATAGACCAGGCCCAGCGACCACATGTTCTTGCAGCGCAGACCGTCCTTATTCGAGACGCCCGCGGGCTTCACGGCCTCGAGCGTCAGCCTGGACATGTCGATCTTGATCAGGCGCACTTTGGACAGCGAGCTGTCTTCCAGCGGGTTCTGCGCATAACCCGCTTTCTGCAGGTTCTTTGCGCTGAATTCGCCGACATCGACGATGACCGTGCCGCCCGGGCGCACGTCGCCCAGATTGACCTTGAGCGCGGCCGGGTTCATCGCCACCAGAACGTCGACATCGTCGCCCGCCGTCTCGATCGTGTGCGAGCCGAAATTGATCTGGAAGGCGGAGACGCCATAGGTCGTGCCCGTGGGCGCGCGGATCTCGGCCGGGAAGTCGGGGAAGGTGGCCAGGTCGTTGCCGGCCAGGGCCGTAGCATCGGTGAACTGGCTGCCGGTCAGCTGCATGCCATCGCCCGAGTCGCCCGCGAACCGCACGACGACGGATTCCAGTTTCTCGCGATGCGAAGAGGTGAATTTTTCTGCGGTCGCTGTCGCCATGATCGGGGGTACCGTCGCTCTGTTTCGCGTCTTCATCGCGGGCCGTGACGCCCGTGGCCTCGCCAGGCCGGCCATCGTCCTAAAATGCGGCCGGACCTAAGAAACTAGGTCGTCTCTCCCGGCGGGTCCACTGGTCTCTTCCTTAGGATCTTTGGGGTCTTTCCCCTCAGCCGGGCCGGCCCAGGAGGCTCAACATCTCGGTGACGCGGGCGAACTTCCGCCGGGGGGCACCCGGCGAGGCGGCGGCGGTCTCGGCCGCCTCGATCATCTTCCAGTCGGGATAGGTGACGGGCATGATGCCCTTCTTGGCAAGAAGCGCTTCGAAGGCCGCCCGGCCCGGCTTCCCGCCCGGCGCCAGCTCCTTGACGATGTGCTCGGCGACCATGTCGCCGTCGGGTTTGTTGGTGCCGATGACGCCCGTGGGTCCGCGCCGGATCCAGCCCGCGGCATAAAGGCCGCGCTCGATGCGCCCTTCCTGGTTCGTCACGACGCCCTGTTTGGCGTCGAACGGCGCACCCTCCAAGGGCTCGCCCGTATAGCCGATGGCGGCAATGACCAAGCCGCACTTCACTTCGAAGAATTCGCCCGTGTCGACCGCGCGGCCGTCCTTGACCGTGGTGCGTTCCAGCTTCAGCCCCTCGACCTTGGCGCCGCCCAGGATCTCGATTGGCTTGGCGTAGAAGGCGAAGTGGACGCGCTTCTTGCGGGCGCCAGGCGGAATCGCGACGAATTCCTTGAGCGTCGCCAGATTCTTTTCGCGCAGGCGCCGGTCGCGGTCGGACATCTCGCCCGTGACCGTGTCGGGCAGTTGCGCCGGATCGACCACCGCATGGCAGTCCTCCAGCTCGCCCATCTCGCGCAGTTCGACATTGGTGAACTTGGCTTCGACCGGACCGCGCCGGCCGAACATATAGACGTCGGTGATGGGCGATTTCTCGATCGCCTCCGCGGCATGATCGGAGAGGTCCGAGGTCGACATCTCCTTGCGCGTCTTCACCAACACGCGCGCGCAGTCGATGGCCACGTTGCCGTTGCCGATGATGGCGACGCCCGTGGTGTCGAGGGTGGGCTCCAGGTCGCGGAAATCCGGATGGCCGTTGTACCAGCCGACGAAGGCGGCCGAGCCATAGACGCCCTTCTTGTCTTCGCCCGGGATGCCCAATGGCCGGTCGAAGGGTGCGCCCACGGCCAGCACGACCGCATCGTAGGTCTCGCGCAGCTCGTCCAGACTCACGTCGCGTCCGACCAGGACGTTGCCGTAATAGCGCACGGACGCGGCCAGCGCGGTGCGTTCGTAGGACTTCATCACGCGCTTGGTGGTCTGATGGTCGGGTGCCACACCGCCGCGGATCAGTCCGAACGGCGTCGGCAGACGCTCAATGATATCGATCTGGATGTCGGCGCCGGACTCGAGCAAAGACGCGGCGGTGTAGAATCCGCTCGGCCCCGAGCCCACGATCGCCACGGTGATGGTCATCGCTCCCCCCGCCGGCGTGGTCTTCTGTCGCAGTCTTCCGCCATTAGAAAGGCTTTCCCGGCGGGCCGCAATCGCGCCGGTCGATTGAAAATCGTCCTGTCCTGTGCTTGGTTCCGACCGCGCCCAAAGACAGCGAGCGAGCCCATGCCCGATTTCCGCACCATCGACGATCTATCCGTTCGCGGCCGCCGCGTCGTCGTGCGCGCCGATCTGAACGTGCCCGTGGCCGACGGCAAGGTGACCGACACGACGCGCCTCGACCGTCTGGCGCCGACCTTGCGCGAGTTGGCGGAGAAGGGTGCACGCGTCGTCGTGGTGTCGCATTTCGGCCGGCCCAAGGGACGTGACGCGGCGTTGTCGCTGCGTCCCATCGCGGCGGCGCTGGGCAAAGCGTTGGGCGGCCGCACGGTCGCCTTCGCCGAGGACTGCATCGGGCCCGCGGCCGAGGAAGCGGTCGCGGCGTTGAAAGACGGTGACGTGCTGGTGCTGGAGAATCTGCGCTTCCACAAGGGCGAGGAAGCCAACGACATGGCCTTCGCCGCCGCACTGGCCAAGCTCGGCGATCTTTACATCAACGACGCTTTTTCCGCTGCGCACCGCGCGCATGCCTCGACCGAAGCCATCGCCAAGCTTCTGCCCAATGCGGCCGGGCGGCTGATGCAGGAAGAGCTGGAGCATCTCGGCCGCGCGCTCGAGGCGCCGAAGCGCCCCGTGGTTGCCATCGTCGGCGGTGCCAAGGTCTCGACCAAGCTCGACCTGCTGGGCAACCTGGTGAAGAGGGTGAATGCGCTGGTGATCGGCGGCGGCATGGCCAACACGTTCCTGAACGCGCGCGGCATCGAGGTCGGCAAGTCGCTGTGCGAACGCGACATGGCCGAGACCGCGCGCGAAATCGAGGTAACGGCCAAGGCCGCCGGCTGCGCGATCCTGTTGCCGGAGGATGCGGTGGTGGCATCGGCGCTCAAGCCCGGCGTCGAGACCCGTATCGTGCCGGTGGCCGCCACGCCCGCCGACATGATGATCCTGGATGTGGGCCCGGCCACGGTCGCGCGCGTGAACGCGGAATTGGAGCGCGCCAAGACCTTGGTCTGGAACGGCCCACTCGGCGCCTTCGAAACCGCGCCGTTCGATGCGGGCACCAACGCGGTCGCGCGCCATGCGGCCAAGCTGACCAAAAGCGGCGCGCTTCTGTCGGTCGCGGGCGGCGGCGACACGGTCGCGGCCCTGGCGCATGCGGGCGTGGGCGAGGATTTCAGTTATGTCTCGACTGCGGGCGGCGCGTTCCTCGAATGGCTCGAGGGTAAAACTTTGCCTGGCGTCGCCGCCCTGACGGTGAAACGGAGCTGAGACCGGCCCGCCTTTTTGTCGCCACGGTCGGGTAGGATAAGGGCTCGGTGACGGCAACCGGTGATTCCCGATGAAGCACGGTGCGATCTTCGTTCCCGCGGCCCTGGTGGCGGCCTGGCTCGGCTCGTTCGGTGATGCTGTCGCGGTCGAGGAGCAGCCCGGCACGCGCATCGAAGTCCGCGCCCAGGACATGCCCGCCCCCTATGCGACGCCCAGCGCCTCCAATCCGCCCCGGCTTCACCAGACGCTGGCCGGAAGCAATCTCATCGTGCCTAAGGGGTTCGTGGGCGAGGTTTTCGCCGACCAGGTCACGCAGGTGCGCTGGCTCGAGGTCGCGCCCAACGGCGACGTCTTCGCGACGCAATTGCGCAGCGGCAAGATCTGGCTGCTGCGCGACGTGGATGGCGATGGTCGGGCCGAAACCGAAACGGTTTTCGCCGATGGGTTCGACCAACCTCACGGCATGGCTGCGCGGTCTGGTTTCTTCTATGTGGCGGACGCGCGCGGCCTTTGGCGGATTCCGTATGAGCCGGGCGACACCGAAGCGCGCGGCAAGCCTCAGCGAATCACGCCAGAAGGCGCCTTCGGCCCGTCCGGCGGGCACTGGACGCGGAATATCGCCTTCAGTCCAGACGGCAAGCACGTCTATGTCGCGATCGGCTCGCGCGGCAACGTGGAGGAAGAACCTGCGCCGCGCGCGACGGTTCAGGAATTCGCCACCGACGGCAGCGGCCAGCGCACCTTCGCCAGCGGCCTGCGCAATCCGGTCGGCATCGCCTTCTACCCCGGCACCAACGACTTGTATGTCGCGGTCAACGAACGCGACGGGTTGGGCGACGGGCTGGTGCCCGATTACCTGACCAAGGTGAGGCGCGACGGGTTCTACGGCTGGCCCTACTCCTATATCGGCACGCATCCGCAGCCCAAGCTGGCCGAGAAGCGTCCCGACCTGGTGGCCAAGGCCATCGTGCCCGACATGCTGTTCCGCTCTCATTCCGCGCCGCTGGGCCTCGTCTTCTACAATGGCGACCAGTTTCCGCCGGAGTATCGAGGCGACGCCTTCGTGGCTCTGCACGGATCGTGGAACGCGGCGCAGCCCCAGGGCTATGCCGTGGTGCGCGTGCCCTTCAAGAACAAGAAGCCCGCCGACTATTATGAGATCTTCGCCTCCGGCTTTTGGCTGGGCGGCAAGGACCCGGCGGTGGTCCGCGGCCGGCCCGCGGGCCTGGCGGTGGCCAAGGACGGCAGCCTCTTGATCGCCGACGACTACGCCTCTGTCATCTGGCGCGTGCGCTACGCCCCCTGACGCTTGCGCGGCGGCGCGGGGCGGGCTACGGCTTCATCCTATGGCAGGCCACTGGACCGCGTTTCTGGCTCGTTTCGCCGCGTCTCTCTGCGCGTTGGTGGCGATCCTTTTGGCCTCGGCGCCTGAGGCGCGCGCCGCGCGCAGCGGCGACGGCGCGCAGATCTGCGAGAACGCGCTCACGCAGTATCGCCAGGGCATCGCGACCGTCGAGCAGAACAGCGGCGTGATCGACGCCGACATGGCACTGGCCCAACTTCGCCAAGCCTATCTGAACAACGCGCTGTTGCATCAGCTGATCGCGCTGCAAATCCTGCAATGGTACAACTGCGAGCTGCCCAAGCAGGCCATGGCCAAGCTGCCCGAGTTGAACTTCCAGGCGCTCCAGGGCCAGGCCGCGGGCCAGCAGACCCAGAAGCAGGGCTCGACGATTTCCGAAACGCGGCTGAAGACCAACCGCGGCCGTGTGGTCGACATGCTGCGCGAGGTCGCCACCGTCACCGCCGTGCCCGCGGCCTGCGCGGGCAGCGCGTCCTTCGCGGCTTCGGACATCCGCAGCCTTTACGACTTTCTGTACCAGGTCGGTTACGGGACCGCCGACATCGACTATTTCAGCTCGCAATACGACAAGACCTTCAACGAACAGTTGAAGGTGACGCGCGCCAGCATCCGTCAGTCGGGTTTCGACAACGTGTGCAGCAAAGACATGTCGATGGAGACGCGGCGCGGTTTCGAGAAGATGGACGCCATCAAGCAGATGTTCCGCTAGCGCGGCGCCGGTCGCGCTCGGCGCGCACTTGGGCGAACAGGGCGCTGCCCACGATGATAGCGCCGCCCACCGCTTGCAGCGGCGTCGGCCGTTCGCCGATCAGGATCGCGGTCAGGCACAGCGAAAGCACCGGCGTCGTGTTGTAGCAGATCGCGGTGACCGTCACGCCGAGCCGCCGGATCGCATAGTGCCAGAGCAGAAGCGTGAAGCCTCCCGCCGCCATCGACAGATAGGCGACGAGAAGAAGGGATTGCGCGGACAGATCCATGGCCAGCGTCTGGCCGAAACCGTATTGGACGGCCAAAGCGACGGCGATGCAGGCGATTGTCGCGGTCAGCGAGGTGTAGGTCGTTACCTGCCCTTGTGTCAGGTGCAGCAGATGTTTTTGGCACCCGAACTGGTACCAGCCCCAGACGACCACGGCTGCGAACAGGAGAAGTTCGCCGCCCAGGAAATCCGCATCGTGGCGCGGTCCGCCCAGCGCCACGATCACGCCGCCCAGCACCGCGGCCGTGGCGGCCCAGCGTGTCGTCGAGGTCAGCCGCTCGCCATAGACGAAGCGTGCCATCAGCGCGGCGACCGCGGGCGTCAGCGTGCTGATGATGGCGGCCGAGACGGCGCCCGCGTAAACCAGCCCGAACGACATCAAGGTCATGTATCCGCTGATCCCGATGCCGCCGAGCAGGAACAGCCGCGTCCACGGCAGTCCGCGCGAGAAGCCGCGTGCGCCTTCCGTGCAGGCCAGATAGACCAGCATGATCAGCGCGGCGAAGCCGACACGCGCGGGTGCGAGGGCCAGCGGGTGCCAGCCACGCAGGACGATCTGCAAGCCGGGAAAAATCGAGCTCCACGCCAGGATCGTGATCCACACGCCGGCGTTGGCGAGGACGCGTTCACGAGATGTCGTGGCGGCGGGATCGACCATGCCGCGTGATTGAAGCATATCCGCCCGACGCGGACGATGGGCCGCGTCAGCGCCGGCGAAGTTGCGCGATCTGAGCCGCGATGCAACTGGCCACGATCACGGCGCCGCCGACAAGCTGCAGCGTCGTCGGGAAACTCCCGATCACGACCACGGTCAGGCCCAGCGAGACGACCGGGATCAGGCTGTAGCAGACGGCTGCTACAGCCACGCCCAACTTGGTGACCGCATAGTTCCAGAACAGGATCGTGAAGCCGCTGGAGACCATCGAGGCATAGAACACCAGGGCCAGGGACGCGGGCTCGACATCCGCGCGCAAGCCGTGATCGAACAGCAGGTTCGACAGCGGCACGGCCAGCCACAGGACGCAGGACGCGGTCACGATGGTGAAGGTCGTGGTCTGCGTGCGCGTCAGCTGCGCCAGATGTTTCTGGCAGCCGAACTGGTAGAAGGTCCACATGGCGATGGAGACCAGCATCATCGCCTCGCCGCCCAGGAACTCCAGCTTGCCGCCGGGCGCACCCAACGCCACTAGGATGCCGCCGATCGAGGCCGCGCCCGCTGCCCAACGCGTCGCGCGCGCGAGCTTTTCACCGTAGACGAGGCTCGCCACCAGCGAGGCTAGCACGGGGCTCAGCGCGCTGATCAGCGCGCCGGAGATGGCGCCCGACAGCGAGATACCGATGGTCATGAAGCTGGTGTAGCCCGTCATGCAGACGCCGCCGACGAGCCACAGCATGCCCCAGGGCAGGTTGCGGAAGGCGGCGCGCCCCTCGCGCCAGGCCAGGAACGCCAGCATCACGAGGCCGCCGAGCGAGATGCGCGTGGCCGTGAGGGTGATCGGGTCCCAATGGCGCAGCAGGACCTGCAGTGCCGGGAACATGGAGCCCCACAGGATGATGGAGGCCGCCATGCCGGTGTTGGCCAGGATGCGTTCGGAGGAGGTGAGCGGGGCGGGGGGCGACATCGCGCGGGATCAAAGCATATCCACCTCCCTCCCGCGACCGACAACGCCGCAACGCTTCTGCCCGCGCGGTGCATGGGTTAGAAGGGAAGCATGAGTGAAATTCGCGTGGCCTTGGATGCGAAGGCGCAGCTCGGCGAGGGACCGGTCTGGTGCCCACGCGAGCAAGTTCTCTATTGGGTCGACAGCATGGAGCCGGCGATGAAGCGCTTCGATCCCGCCACGGGCGGGACGAAGAGCTGGGCGGTGCCGGACCTGATTGGCTCCTTCGCCTTGCGCCAGAAGGGCGGCGCGATCCTGGCGCTGCGCCGGGGCTTCCATGCGCTCGACTTTGCGACTGGTGCGATACATGCGATCACGGAGCCCGAGGCCGGATCCGAGAATCGCTTCAACGACGGCAAGTGCGACCGGCGCGGCCGCTTCTTCGCGGGCTCGATGCATTTCGCCGGCTTACCGCGCCAGCCGCTGGGCTCGCTCTACCGGCTCGATCCCGATCTGTCGCTGCGCAAGATGGAGACGGGCATCCGCACCTCCAACGGCATCGGCTGGTCGCCGGACAACCGCACGATGTACTACACCGACACGCGCGCCCAATGCGTCTGGGCCTACGACTACGATCTCAACACCGGCGCGGTCGCGAACCGCCGCACGCTGGCCGACGTGCCCGAGGAGACGGGCTATCCCGACGGCCTGACCGTCGATGCCGAGGGCTTTATCTGGAGTGTGAACTGGGGCGGCTCGCGCGTGGTGCGCTATGCGCCTGAGGGTCGCATCGACCGCACGGTCATGCTGCCGGTCACCAAGCCCACGAGTTGCAGCTTCGGTGGCGCCGATCTGCGCACGCTCTATGTCACCTCCGCGCGCGACGGGCTCGACGATGCAGAGCTCGCGAAGGAGCCTTTGGCCGGTGCCATCTTCGCCTTCGAGCCCGGCGTCACTGGCCTGCCTGAACCGCGCTTCGCGGGCTGAGCGGTCTTGCCGCGCGGGGCGCGCGGGGCCAGATTCGCCTTATGTCTGGTCCCGGCCCCGCCAAGGACGCTTGGCTCAAGACGATTCCCGACGGCGACACGCACGAGCGTCTCGTCTGCCCCGACTGCGGCTATGTCGAATACGACAATCCGAAGATCGTGGTGGGCGCCGTCTGTACGTGGGAGGAGCGTATCCTCTTGTGCCGGCGCGCCATCAACCCGCGCAAGGGGTTTTGGGTCTTCCCCGCCGGCTATCTGGAGCTGCACGAGACGACTGCTGCGGGCGCTTGCCGCGAAGCGCGCGAAGAGGCCGGCGTCGAGATCGAGATCGACCATCTGCTCGCGGTCTATACAATCCCGCGGCTCAGCCAGGTCCAGCTCATCTATCGCGCGCGCCTGCCTTCGGCGGACCTGAATCCTGGGCCCGAGACGCTGGAGGCCGAGCTGTTCCGCTGGGACGACATCCCGTGGGACGACCTGGCCTTCCCGACCGTGCGCTGGGCGCTCACGCACCACAACGAGTTGCGTGGACAGTCAGACTTCCCGCCGCGCGGCAACCCGCCCGGCGAAAGCGCGGATTATCTCAAGAAGCGCTAGGTTCGGCCGGCAGCGACCGCGCGCGCACGAGCGGAATCTGCGCCAGCGCGAACAGCATCGTGAGCGGCAGGAAGCCGAACACTTTGAGCTCGACCCATATGTCGGTCGAGAAGTTGCGCCAGATGATCTCGTTCAGTATCGCCATGGCGATGAAGAAGAGACCCCAGCGCAAAGTCAGGATGCGCCAGCCCTGGTCGGTCAGATGGAACGCCATCTGGAACAGCGGTTTGAGGAACGGCCGGCCCAGCGCCAAGCCGCCCAGCAGCGCTGCCGCGAACAGGAGATAGACGATGGTCGGCTTCATCTTGATGAAGGTCTCGTCCGCCAGCCATAGGGTCAGGCCGCCGAACACGGCCACGAGTCCCGCGCTGATCAGCGGCATCAGCGCGATGCGCCGCTCGATGGCATAGGAGGCGGCAAGTGCCGCCAGCGTGGCGCCGATCAGCACGCCCGTCGCGGTCATCAGACCCGCACGCGAATAGACGATGAAAAACACGACCAACGGTCCCACGTCGATCAGGAGCTTCACCAGGGGAGGGGCTTTGCGTGGGGTCATTCGAAAAACGGGATGTTGAGGATGAGAAGGCCGACGGTGACGATGGCGGCGGCTACGATGCGCCGTCGCCCGAAAGGTTCGCCCAGGAAGACCGCGCCGATCACGGCCGCCATGAAGACGCTGGTTTCGCGCAGGGCTGATATGGGCGCCATGGCACCCAGACTCAAGGCATAAATGACCAAGCCGTAGGCGGTCACCACGCCCACGCCCACCAAAATCGCGCGGCCCGTGCGCCGTGCCACCTGCACCGGCACGCGCCAGCGCGACAGGAAGGGGTAGCAGCAAGCGGCGCCCACGCCATAGGCGACGAACAGCCAGCAGGCATAGGCGAACGGGCTGCCCGAGCGGCGCACGCCGATGCCGTCCATCACCGTGTAGGTCGCGATCATCGCGGCGCACATCACGCAATAGGCCAGGGGACGCCAATCGCGTTTCATGCCCGGCCCCCGATGGCCGAAGGCCAGCGACGCCATGCCCACGCAGACGATGATGATGCCCACATATTGTTGGTGTGACAGCGCCTCGTCCGCGAAGACCAAAGCGCCCAGCGCCACCAACATGGGCGAGAGGCCGCGGATGATCGGATAGACCTGGCTCAGGTCGCCGACCCGGTAGGCGCTATACAGAAGCGCGGTGTAGACCACCTGCATCGGCCCGGAGACGGCCAGGATCAGCCAGGCCGAACGGTCGGGCGGTGGCAGGAACAGGAGCGCCACGGCGCCGATCAGGCCTGCCGCGACATTCGAGACAAGATACATGTGCAACTTGTCGTGCGAGGCCTTGGCCAGCGCGTTCCACGTCGCGTGCACGACGGCCGCCACCATGACGATGCCGACGACGTGGGCCTGGAGGATCATGGAGCTCCGCGGAGGATGCCGCGCCGGGATCCCGGCGAAGAGGCGCGATGGTGGCCGGGTGGCGAAAGCTTGTCCAGGCCATGGGAGCGGCCGGCGGCAGGCATTATGATCGTCGTCCGATGGCAGCGGGGGCGGGCATGAAAAACGTCGTCGTGACGGGCGGCAGCGGCAAGGCGGGCCGGGCCGTGGTGCGAGAGCTGGTGGATCATGGTTATCGCGTCTTGAACGTGGACGCGGTGGCGCCGCCCGAGCGTGCCTGCCCGTTCCTGAAGGTGAATCTGGAGGATTTCGGCCAAGCCGTCGACGCGCTCAAGGCGGCCGCGGGCATCATCGAGCGGCGGCGTCCCTTCGCCATGGCTGATGCGGTCGTTCATCTAGCCGCCATCCCGGACCAGGGTTCGGCGCCGGAGGCCGTGACCTACCGCACCAACATGCTGACCGCGCACAACGTGTTCTCCGCCGCGACATTGCTCGGTGTGTCCCGCGTCGTGTGGGCCTCCAGCGAAACCGTCCACGGCGTGCCATACCTGCGCATCCCGCCGGACTTCGCGCCGGTGACCGAGGCGCATCCCTTGCGTGCCGAGACGGGCTACGCGCTGACCAAGGTTTTGGGCGAGGAGGAGATCCGGCAGATGGCGCGCTGGAATCCCGGCACGTCGTTCGCCGCCCTGCGCCTCTGCCACGTCAACGATACGGACGACTATCGCGCTTTCCCGGCGCTGGCGCGCGATCCGCACGACCGCAAGGCCTCGCTGTGGGCCTATGTGGACACGCGCGACGTGGCGCAGGCCTGCCGCTTGGCGCTCGAAGCGGATGTGAAGGGCGCCGATAGCTTCATCATCTCCGCCGCCGACACGGCCAAGGAAATCCCCACAAAGGACCTGCTGGCCGAAATCTTTCCCGGCGTGAAAATCACGCGCGCTCTCGGCGAGCACGAGACGCTGTTCGACCACGGCAAGGCGAAGCGCATGCTGGGCTATGAACCTCAGCACTCCTGGCGTCGTTATGCCTGACATGCGCCGCTACTCGTGGATGGAGGACCGTCATGGAACAGCGTCTCAGCCTCATCACCCTGGGCGTTGACGACATCGCGCGCAGCCGCCGCTTCTACGAACGGCTTGGCTGGACCGCGTCCAAGATGGGCGGCGACGAGGTCGCGTTCTTCCAGTTGGGTGGCATCATCCTCTCGCTCTGGAGTCGCGCGTCCCTGGCGGCCGACATGGACGTGAAGGATGGCACGCGCGGCTTCGGCGGTTTCGCCATCGCCCATAATGTCCGCGTGAAAGATGACGTCGATGCCTTGCTCAAGGAGGCGGAAGATGCCGGTGCCCGCGTACTCAAGCGCGGCATGGCAACGGACTGGGGCGGCTATATCGGCTATTTCGCCGATCCCGATGGCCATACATGGGAGGTCGCCTGGAATCCCGCCTTCACGATCGCGCCCGACGGCTCGGTTAAACTCCCGCGCTAAGTTTCAACGACCACTCGTTTTCGCAGCCGATGGAATAGAACCATGTTCGACACCAAGATCGCGGTCGTCCTGCGCGACGACCTCGCCGTCTGGCAGAAGCTGAATGTCACGGCATTCCTGATGGGCGGCATCGCCGGCGCCAACCCCAGCATCATCGGCGTGCCCTACGAGGATGCGGCGGGCAACGTCTACAACTCGCTCCTGATCCAGCCGGTCATCGTGCTCGGCGCCGATGCGTCGACCATCGCCACCGTCTATGGCCGCGCGATGGAGCGCGGCGTGCGCCTGTCGCTCTACATCGAGGACATGTTCAAGACGGGGCACGACGAAGCCAACCGCGCGACAGTGAAGCAATACGCGCCGGACGCGATGAAGGTCGTCGGACTGGCCCTCCGCGATGACAAGAAGATCGTCGACAAAATCACCAAGGGCGCGAAGATGCACGGGTGAAGATTTAGTCTTCGAGCCCCATCAGCCCGCGCGCGAAATCCTTCGGATCGAAGGGGCGCAGATCGTCGACGCCCTCGCCGACGCCGATGGCGTTCACCGGCATCTTGAATCGGTCGGCGAGGGCCACCAGCACGCCGCCCCGTGCGGTGCCGTCGAGCTTGGTGACGATCAGGCCGGTGATGGGCGCCGTCTTCTGGAAAATCTCGACCTGCGCGTGGGCGTTCTGGCCGGTGGTCGCGTCGAGGGTCAGAAGCGTCGAGTGCGGCGCTTCGGGATCGAGCTTGCGGATGACGCGGATCACTTTGTCCAACTCGGCCATGAGATCGGCCTTGTTGTGGAGCCGTCCGGCCGTGTCGATGACCAGAACGTCCGCGCCCTTGGCCTTGGCTTCCACCATTGCGTCGTAGACCAGGCCGGCGGCGCTCGAGCCCGGCTCGCGCGCGATCACCGCGGCGCCCGTTCGTTCGCCCCAGATCTTAAGCTGTTCGATGGCCGCGGCGCGGAACGTGTCGCCCGCGCACAACATGACCATGCGGCCTTCGTCGCGAAGCTGCTTGGCGAGCTTGCCGATGGTCGTGGTCTTGCCCGTGCCGTTGACGCCCACCACCAGAACGACATGCGGCTTGCGCGCGGGGTCGATGGAAAGCGGTACGGCCACGGGGGCCAGGATCTTAGCGATCTCCTCGGCCAGGGCCTCGCGCACCTCGGTCTCGCCGATGTCCTTGCCGAAGCGGGTGCGGCCGAATTCCTTGGCCACCGTGGCGGCGGTGGCGGGGCCGAGGTCGGCCGCGATCAATAGCTCCTCCAACTCGTCCAGCATGGCCTGGTCGAGCTTGCGGCCGGTGAAGATCCCGGAGATGCCTTGCGTCAGGCGCGAGGAGGAACGGGAAAGCCCGGCCTTCAGGCGGCCGAAGAAGCCGCGTTTCTCGCCGTCACTGGCCATGGAAAATTACGCCGTCAGATGGGCGTGCAATTCGCCACCCTCGACGCGGGCCACGCGCGCGGTGGCGATGGCGCCCACCGGCGCGTCGCCGTCGAGACGCACGGGCGCGTAGTCGGCATCGCGGCCGAAGCGGGCGTTCTCCACCAGCACCCGCGCTTCGCTGCCCACGCGGCGTGCCAGATGACGATCCAGCGACGCAGCACCGGCCTCGCGCAGACGGCGCGCGCGCTCCATCCGCGCCTGCTTGGGCACTTGCGGCATCCTGGCCGCGGGCGTGCCCTTGCGCGCCGAATAGGGAAAGACGTGGAGATAGGACAGGCCGCATTCCTCGACCAGCGCTAGCGTGTTGGCGAACATGGCATCGGTTTCGGTCGGAAAGCCCGCGATGAAATCGGCGCCAAACGCCACCTCGGGCCGCGCGGCGCGGATACGCGTGCAGAAGCGGATGGCGTCGTCGCGCCCGTGCCGGCGCTTCATGCGCTTCAAGATCAGGTCGTCGCCCGCCTGCAACGACAGGTGCAGATGCGGCGCAATGCGCTTCTCCTCAACGATCAGGCGCACCAGTTCCTCGTCGATCTCGACCATGTCGAGGGAGGACAGGCGCAGCCGCTCCAGCTCCGGCACCGTGGCCAGCAGGCGGCGCACCATCTGACCGAGCGAAGGCGCGCCCGGAAGATCGGTGCCGTAGGAGGTCAGATCCACGCCGGTCAAAACCACTTCGCGCACGCCTGAGGCGGCCAGCAGGCGCACCTGCTCGGCGATGCGGCCCATGGGGACGGAGCGGCTTGGCCCGCGCCCATAGGGGATGATGCAGAAGGTGCAGCGGTGGTCGCAGCCGTTCTGGACTTCGACGAAGGCGCGCGTGCGCGCGCCGAACCCGTCGAGCAGATGGCCTGCGCTTTCCTTCACCGTCATGATGTCGGCGACCGACACGCGTGCCTCACCCTCGCGGGCATAGCTGCGCGCTTCCATCTTCTCGGCGTTGCCGACGACGCGGTCCACCTCGGGCATGGCGGCGAAGCGCGCGGGGTCTATTTGCGCGGCGCAGCCGGTGACGATGATGCGGGCCTCGGGCCGTTCGCGCCGCAGCTTGCGGATCGTCTGGCGCGCTTGGCGCTCGGCTTCGGCCGTGACGGCGCAGGTGTTGACCACGACCGTATCGTCCTGGCCGTGGGCCAGCGTGCGGATCACTTCTGATTCATAGGTGTTCAAACGGCAGCCGAAGGTGACGATCTCGGGGCCGCTCATGCCGCGGCCTCCGTGCGGCCGCCGCCGATCAGGCTTGCAGGCAATTCGCCGGTGAAGCTGGTAGCGACCGGTCCGGTCATGACGACGTGACCGTCCTCGCGCCATTCCAGTTCCAGCGTGCCGCCGTCCAGGATGACCTGCACCTTGCGATCGGTCAGGCCGCGGCGGATGGCGGCGACCGCGGCGGCACAGGCGCCTGAGCCACAGGCCTGGGTGATGCCGACGCCGCGTTCCCACACGCGCATGCGCACGCGGCCGCGATCCAGCACCTGGACGAACTCGATGTTCGCGCGCTGGGGGAACATGCGGTGATGTTCGAGGATGGGGCCTGCTTCGGCGACCGGCGCCCTCTCGGCATCAGGCACGATGAAGACAGCGTGGGGATTGCCCATGCTGACCGCGACGGGCTCTTTCAAGGCGCCATGGGCGATGGGCACACGCAGCGTGTCGCATGCCTCGGCCAAGGGAATCTCGCGCCAGTCGAGACGCGCCGACCCCATGTCGACTGCGATGCGGCCGCCCGATGCGCGTGTCGCGGGCAACAGGCCCACGACGGTTTCGATCACCGCGCGGTCCGTGCCGCGTTCGCGCATCAGCATGTCGGCCACGCAACGCGTCGCGTTGCCGCAAGCCTCAACCTCGCTGCCGTCGGCGTTCTGGATGCGCATGAAGGCATCGGCGCCCGCGTTGCGCGCGGCGCCGACGGTGATGATCTGGTCGCAGCCCACACCTGTGTGCCGGTCGGCGATGGAAGACGCTTGGCCGCCCGTCAGCGCCACGTCGCGCGCGCGCGCGTCCAGCACGACGAAGTCGTTGCCAAGCCCGTGCATCTTGATGAACGGAAGTGCAGCCATGACGGGGTTTATATGGCCTTCCCGAAGCGGGAGTCCAAGGGAATTGGACCCACAAACGCCGAGCGGCGGGCTTTCGCCCGCCGCTCGATCGCAAAGCGCGGCCGGAACGCCTATTCGGCGGCGGTGCGGCGGGGCACGGAGATGACGCGGCCCTTACCGTCCAGGCTGTAGCCGTACTGCTGGGCGATGCCCAGCTCGCGGACGATCTCGATGCCTGCCTTCAGCTTGTCCTCGGGCAGGCCGAGCAGCGGTTTGCGGAACGGACCGGCCGGCAGGCCCAGCGCCCGGGCCAGCGACTTCACCGCGACCGGATTGATCGCCGAATAGTGGAAGTGCAGCAGCGGCAGGACGCGCAGATAGGTTTCGCGGAACCGCTCGATGTCCTGCATCGTCTTCCACGGCGTCGAGATGGTGGCCATCTCGCGCGGGATGATGTTGCCGCCCATGTTGGCCGTGCCGTGGCCGCCCAGCGACATGACCTGCATGGTCAGGCCCAGGTTGGGCGAATCGCAGCACATGATCGACAGGTGCTTCTTGGCCGCGGCGATGCGCGCGATCTGGTCGCCGCGCGACGTCGCCTCCTTCAGCAGCACGATGTTCGGATGGTCGGCGATGCGCATCATGGCGGCGGCCGACAAATCCGTCTTCACGCGCGTCGGGTTGTTGTAGACGCCGACGGGGATGGTCGAGGCATCGGCCACGTCCAGGAAGAAACGCACGGACTCTTCTTCCGACGGCACGACGTAGGACGGAATGGTGATGACCACGCCGTCGGCGCCCTCGGCCGACGCGTGCTTCACCTGCTTGACTGAAGACGCCGTGTTGTTGCCGGTGCAGCCGTACCAAAGCTGCATCTTGCCTTGGCGCATCTTCAGCGTGCGCGAAACGATCTGCGCCTTTTCCTCGGGCGTCAGCATCGAGGCCTCGCCCGTCGAACCCATCAAGAGGACCGCGCTCGACCCGTGCCCGTGCTGGAACTCCAACAGCGTGCGGAAGCCGTCATAGTCGACCGACTCGTCCTGGTTGAACGGGGTCAGGAGGGCGACGAAGGAGCCTTCGAGCAGCGCATGAGCCATGGTCTTGTCCTCGCGGCACTGGACGGGCGATCGAATGATAGAAGGTTATAGATAATGTGGTTTCGGGCCGGCTGACAAGGAAGGCCGCGCAGCGGATTCGCACATTTTATCCCCAAGTTCTCTCCGTCATCCCGTCCTAAAGACGGGGATAACCCAACGAAGCTCCCCACGCGCAATCGGTTGCGCGCGGCCGTGGTTGGGGACAACCGCGTTGTCCCAAGTCGTTGTCAAACCGACACCATTTGATATCGTCCGAACCTGATGGCCCAAGCCTCCAGCAACCTCTTCCCGCCCGATCAGGCGGCCCAGCACACCACCGGAATCCTGCCGTTCCAGGCGATCCGCCAGTTGGTCCGTGTCGGCGACGTGTGCGCGACGGCCGAGATCGCGGACGCCCAGATCCAACCGGCCAGTGTCGATCTGCGCCTGGGCGATGTGGCCTATCGCGTGCGCTCCAGCTTCCTGCCCGGGCGCAACGCGACCGTGCAGCAGCGGCTCGATCAGTTGGGCGCCACGCGCATCGACCTGAACGACGGCGCGATCCTGGAACGCGGCAACGTCTATATCGTGCCGCTGCAGGAGCATCTGCAGCTCAAAAGCGACATCTCCGGCCTGTGCAATCCCAAGAGCTCCACCGGCCGGCTCAACATCTTCACCCGTGTCATCACCGACAACTCGACGGAGTTCGAGCGCATCCGGCGCGGCTATCGCGGGCCTCTCTATGCCGAGATTTCGCCCTGCGCGTTCAGCGTGGTGGTGCGGACGGGCTCGCGCCTCAACCAACTTCGCCTGCGCCGCGGTGCGCCCGTGGCCAGCAAGGCCGCGCTGGAACGGCTGATGGACGAAGCCAAGCTGCTGGACGTGGAGCTGGACCGCGATTCGCTGGGCAAAGGCTCACTGCCCATGTCGGTCGACCTGTCGGGTGAGAACGACGGGGGCCTTGTCGGCTACCGTGCCAAGAAGCACACGGACGTCATCGACTTCGACCGCATCGCCCATTACGCGACCGACGAATACTGGGAGCGCATCCACGTCACCGCGCGGCGTGACCTGATTCTCGACCCGGACGAGTTCTACATCCTGGCGTCGAAGGAGACGGTCAGCGTGCCGCCGGACCACGCGGCCGAGATGGTGGCGTACGATACCCTCGTCGGTGAATTCCGCGTCCACTATGCTGGCTTCTTCGACCCCGGCTTCGGCCATTCCGAGGACGGGCAGGGCCGCGCCAAGGGCGTGCTGGAAGTGCGCTCCCACGACGTGCCGTTCCTGCTAGAGGATGGGCAGGTGGTCGGACGGCTGGTGTTCGAGCGCCTGCTGGCAGTGCCGGAAAAGCTCTATGGCCCCTCGATCGGCTCGTCCTACCAGCGCCAGGGGCTGGCCCTCAGCAAGCATTTCCGCCCCTAAACTCTTCGATTCACCGCCGAAATCATTGAATCTCTGGGCTTTTTCCCAGCGCTTGATGGTGCCCCGGTTCTGACTTGCAAATGTATTTTTGACGGTTAATCTAACCGTCCATGACCATTGAAACAGTCAGAGCATCGGGTGCGAAATTCCTCGGGGGCCGGCTGGTCCTCGACTTCGCCAACACGATCAGCGGCCGCGGTGCGGCCGGCGAGCGCGACCATCTGGTCGACTATGCCGACCTGGTGGCCTGGGCGGCGCGCGCGAACCTGTTGGACGAGCGCGTCGGCCAGTCGCTCATGGGCAAGGCGGCGCGGCGCGGGCCGGAGACCGAGCGCACCGTGTCGCGCGCGCGCGAACTGCGCGACGCCAGCCATCGCGTCTTCGTCGATGTGGCCCACGGCCGCACGGCCAATCCGACCGACCTCGCGGTCGTCTATGCGGCGCTGGCCCGCGCGGTCGAGCATGGCAGCATCGTGCAGACCGGCGACGGCTTTGTCTGGCGCTGGCAGGACGGCGCCGAGGCGCTCGATTCCATGCTGTGGCCGATCGCGCGGTCGGCGGCCGAACTTCTGACCGGCACGGAATTGCCGCGGGTGCGCGAATGCGGCGGCGAGCGCTGCGGCTGGCTGTTCCTCGACCAGACCAAGAATCGCACCCGGCGTTGGTGCGAGATGAAGGTGTGCGGCAACCGCGCGAAAGCGCGCCGCCATTATCACCGCCACCGCCATTCGTCTTCCGACGCACCCATTCAATAAGACCATGTCCCGTCGTGGACTCGCCCTGGTTCTGCTGGCGATGACGTTTGGCGCGTCGCCCGTGCGCGCGGGATGCGACGATCCGCCGGCCCCCGGCGTTGATTGGAATCTCTGTCTCAAGTCGCGCGCGTCCCTGGCGGGTGCGCATCTGGCCGACGCCAATTTCAAGCATGCCAAGATGGCCGGCACCAATCTGGCCGGGGCCGATCTCGTGGGCGCGGACCTCAGCGGCGCGACCATGCAGAACACCAGCTTCAAATCCGCGAAGCTTCAGAACGCCAATCTTTCCGCGGCTTTCATGGGGGGCGCGGATTTCATGGACGCGGTGCTGACCGATGCCTCGCTCGACGGCACCAACTTGCCGGGCGCCAGTTTCATGCGCGCGGATCTGCGCGGCGTTGACCTCACGGGCGCGTATCTGGTGGGTGCAGACTTCAAGGATGCCAAGCTCGACGGCGCACGGCTGGACGCTGCCGTTTTGACCCGCGCGCGCTGGACGAACGGCCGTATCTGCGCGACCGGCTCGGTCGGTCGCTGCATCGAGGAAGAGGAGTAGCGCATGCGCGCCGGTGTGATCGTTGCCGTGGTGGTGTTCGCGCTTTTCGCGATTCCGGCGTTCGCCGCCTGCAAGGACGCGGCCGCCGACGGAGTCGACTGGCGCAAATGCGACAAGACCGGCGCGAAGCTGGCGAACGCCCATCTCGCGGGTGCACGGTTGCAGGACAGCGTCTTCACGCGCGCGAACCTGATGCATGCCGATTTCCGCCGCGCCGAGATGTTCTCGGCCAGCTTCTACGATTCCGACCTCACGGGCGCGGTGATGGACGATGCCAAGCTGCGCGGCGGGGCGTTTTCCGGCGCGAATCTTTCGGGTGCCGGCTTTGCCCGCGCGGATATGGAACGCGTGACGCTTTTGAAAAGCCGCGCGCCCGGCGCCCAGATGGCCGATGCGCGCCTTCGCCTGGCCGTCCTCGATCAGGTGGATTTGAGCAAGGCCGTCCTGACCAAGGTCGATCTGGCCGGCGCGACCATGGTGCAGGCCAACCTGGCGGGTGCCGACCTTTCGGGTGCCGACCTGACCGGTGCCGACCTGTCGGGCGCGGACTTGGCGGGCGCCAAATTGGTCGGGGCCAACCTCACCGGCGCCAATCTGGGCGGGACCTCCCTGAAAAAGGCCGATTTGACCGGAGCCACTCTGGAGGGGGCCTCCTTCATCGGGGCCATCTGGTCCGACGGCAAGCGTTGCGGGCCAGGCTCGGTCGGGGGCTGTAAGCCCAACTAGCCTCCCCGGGGCTGGTTGACTCCCTCAACCCGCCCGCCTAAGGTCCCGCCGCCCAAAGCAATTTCGGTGCTTTGCTCCGATCGGGGTCCGCCAGTCCGCGAGTTTCGCGCACTGGCGTTACGGCGTTTTGGGCATTCGTGGAGTTTGGCGTAGGACGATGTTCGAGAACCTGACCACGCGCCTTGGCGCGGTGTTCGACAAGCTGACGCGGCGCGGCGCCCTGAGCGAGGGCGACGTGGATACGGCGCTGCGCGAAGTGCGCGTGGCGCTGCTCGAAGCCGACGTCGCCTTGCCGGTGGTCAAGGATTTCCTGGCTTCCGTGCGCGATAAGGCCGTGGGCCAGGACGTGCTGAAAAGCGTCACGCCCGGCCAGATGGTCATCAAGGTCGTCCACGACCATTTGGTCGAGATGTTGGGCGGCGCCAGTGTGCCCATCAACCTGGCCGCCAACCCGCCGGTACCGATTTTCATGGTCGGTCTGCAGGGTTCGGGCAAGACCACCACCACCGCCAAGCTCGGTCTGTGGTTGAGCCAACGCCAGAAGAAGAAAGTCTTGATGGCCTCGCTCGACGTGCGCCGTCCGGCCGCGCAAGAGCAGCTGGCCGTGCTCGGCGTGCAGGCCAGTGTTGCGACGCTGTCCATCGTGCCGGGCGAGCCGCCCGTGGCCATCGCCAAGCGCGCGATTCAGACCGGCCTGTTGGAAGCCTATGACGTCGTGCTGTTGGACAGCGCGGGCCGCCTGCATATCGACGACGCGATGATGGCGGAGGCCGAAGCGGTCCACGCGGCCGTGCAGCCGATCGAGACGCTGTTGGTCGCCGACGCCATGACCGGTCAGGACGCGGTCAACGTTGCGCAGAGTTTCCATGCGCGCTTGAGGCTCACGGGCATCGTGCTGACCCGCGTCGACGGCGACGCGCGCGGTGGCGCGGCCCTTTCCATGCGCAGCGTCACGGGCTGTCCGATCAAGCTGATCGGCTCCGGCGAAAAGCTGGACGCGCTGGAAGTCTTTCATCCCGACCGCATCGCTGGCCGCATCCTCGGCATGGGCGACGTGGTCAGCCTGGTCGAGAAGGCGTCCGAGACGATCGAGGAAGAGGACGCCAAGCGTCTGGCCGCCAAGATCGAGAAGGGTCAGTTCGACCTGGACGACATGGCCAAGCAGTTCCGTCAGATGCGCAAGATGGGCGGGCTCGAAGGCCTGCTCGGCATGCTGCCGGGCGTCGCCAAGGTGAAGAAGCAGCTGGCCCAAGCCAACGTCGACGAGAACATGCTGAAGCGCCACGAAGCCATCATCTCCTCGATGACCAAGGGCGAGCGCAAGCGGCCCGAGATCATCAAGGCCTCGCGCCGCCAGCGTATCGCGTCGGGCTCCGGCACCTCCGTGCAGGAGGTGAACCGTCTGCTCAAGCAGTTCTTCGAGACGCAGAAGATGATGAAGCGCGTGACCAAGCTGGGCCAGAAGGGGCTGATGCGCGCTGGTCTGCCCGGCATGGGCGGCGGTGGCCGTCCGCCCGGCTTCCCCATGCGCTGAGATTTTTTACCCGAGATTTTTACCGGCGAATCGAAACCAAGAGACAACCGACACCGCGAGAAACAGGAGAATTACAAAGACATGTCGCTCAAAATCCGTATGACCCGAATCGGCGCCAAGAAGCGCCCCTTCTACCGCATCGTCGTGGCCGATTCGCGCAGCCCGCGCGACGGCCGCTTCATCGAGAAGATCGGCACCTACAACCCGATGCTGACGCGCGACAATCCGCAGCGCGTCATCCTCGACGCCGAGCGCGCCAAGCATTGGCTGAGCGTGGGCGCCCTGCCCAGCGACCGCGTCGCGCATTTCCTGCATGCGGCTGGCCTGGCTGAGAAGCCCGTGATCAACAAGACCACCAAGGCGCATCTGCCGAAGGCCAAGGCGCAGGAGCGTCTGAAGGCGATCGAAGCAGCCAAGGCAGCGGCGGAAGCCGCCGCCGCAGCACCGGCGGCACCTGCGGCTCCGGCCACACCGGCCGAGGCGCCTGCCGCCGAGGCCGAGGCCTAAGAACGGGGTGCGATGACGGAGCGCGCGAAAATGGTGTGCCTGGGCGTGATCTCGGGTGCGCATGGCGTAAGGGGCGCCGTGCGCATCAAGACGTTCACGGCCCAGCCCGAGGCGATCGCCGCCTACGGCCCCGTCACGGACGAGGCCGGCGCGCGTTCGTTCCGGTTGACGCTCGCGGGCACCGCGCGCGGCCAGGCCATTGCGCGCATTCCCGGCGTCGCCGACCGCGACGCGGCCGAGGCGCTTCGGGGCACGCGCCTTTTTATCGCGCGCGGCATGCTGCCTAAGACGGAATCGGAGAACGAGTTCTATGTCTCCGATCTGGTCGGGTTGCCGGTGGAGAAGCAGGACGGCGCGCCCTTGGGCCGTGTTCTCGCGGTCCACGATTTCGGCGCGGGCGAGGTGCTGGAAATCGGCGAGAATTCCGTCACCAGCGTCATGCTGCCGTTCACCGATGCCGTCGTGCCCGTGGTCGACCTGTCCGCGGGCAAGCTCGTGGTCGAGCCGCCGCCGGGCTTCCTCGACGCGCCCAAGCCAGCGCGGAAGAAGGGAGGTGCGGCATGATCTGGACCGCCACCGTCCTCACGCTGTTCCCCGAAATGTTCCCGGGACCGTTGGGCATTTCCATGCCCGGCCGGGCGCTGGCGAGCGAGCTCTGGGCCCTTGAAACGGTGGACATCCGGGCCTTCGCGGGCAATAAACACGGCACTGTCGACGATGCGCCGTTTGGCGGCGGGCCGGGACTTGTGATGCGGCCCGACGTCGTGGATGCCGCGCTCGATTTCGTGGCACGGCGGCGCGCGGACGCGGGACTGTCCGAGGCACCGGTGATCTATCTGTCGCCCCGTGGGGCGGCGCTGGACCAGGCGCGCGTGCGCGCGCTGGCCGACGGGCCGGGGCCGGTTCTTCTGTGCGGACGGTACGAGGGCGTGGACCAGCGCGTGCTCGACGCGCGCGGCATAGAAGAGGTGAGCGTCGGCGATTTCGTGCTGTCGGGCGGCGAGCCCGCGGCGGCCTGCCTGCTGGATGCCTGCGTGCGGCTTTTGCCGGGCGTGCTGGGCGCGGTGGAGTCGCTGGAGGAAGAAAGTTTTTCGTCGGGCCTGTTGGAGTATCCGCATTTCACGCGGCCGCAGGACTGGCAGGGCCTAACGGTGCCGGACGTTCTGTTGAGCGGGCACCACGAACGGGTCCGGGCTTGGCGCCAGGCCCAGGCCGAGGAAGTGACGAAGGCGCGCAGACCCGATTTGTGGCTGCGCTACAGCATGGCCCGCAAGGGCCGCGAACCCGGCTCGATCGGAGCCGGCGAAGGAAAGGGTTGAACCATGAACATCGTCCAACAGCTCGAGCATGAGCAGGTCCAGAAGCTGACGGCCGCCCGCGCGGTGCCGGAGTTCCGCGCTGGCGACACGCTGCGGGTCAAGGTAAAGGTTGTCGAAGGCACGCGCGAACGCGTCCAGGCGTTCGAGGGCGTGTGCATCGCGCGCCGGAACGCGGGCCTCAACTCGTCGTTCACCGTGCGCAAGATCAGCTACGGCGAGGGCGTCGAGCGCGTGTTTCCGCTCTACAGTCCCCGCATCGCCGAGATCGAGGTGATGCGCCGTGGCCGCGTGCGCCGCGCGAAGCTCTATTTCCTCCGCGGCCGCACGGGTAAGAGCGCGCGCATCGCCGAGCGCATCGGCATCGTGCAGAGCGGCGATGGTGCCGCGACCGCGAGCGAAGCGTTCGCCAAGGGCGAAGTGGCCGCCGAGGCCCTGCCCCAGGGCGCGGCCCAGGCCGTCGCGGCCAAGGCCGAGAAGAAGCCGAAGGCTGACAAGAAGCCCAAGGAGAAGAAGCGCGAGCGGACCGACCGCCGCTAACGCTTCATTGGATTGATGAATCGGGATCAAGGATTGGCGTGATGACCAAGCCGCGGACGTTGTTCGATAAAGTTTGGGACAACCATCTCGTCGACAAGCGCGACGATGGCACGTGCCTGCTCTATATCGACCGCCACCTCGTCCACGAGGTGACCAGCCCGCAGGCCCTCGAGGGCCTGCGTACGGCGGGCCGCAAGGTGCGCCGTCCGGACGCGACGCTGGCCGTGCCCGACCACAACGTGCCGACGACGCCCCGGTCCCAGGGCATCGACGATCCCGAATCGGCGCTGCAGATCGAGACGCTGGAGAAAAACTGCGCGGAGTTCGGCGTTCCCATCATCGGGATGAACGACATCCGCCAGGGCATCGTCCACATCATCGGGCCGGAGCAGGGCTTCACTCTGCCCGGCATGACCATCGTGTGCGGCGACAGCCATACCTCGACCCATGGCGCGTTCGGCTCGCTGGCCTTCGGCATCGGCACCTCCGAGGTCGAGCATGTGCTGGCCACCCAGACGCTGATCCAAAGGCCGGCCAAGAACATGCGCGTCACGGTCGACGGCGCGCTGTCGCCGGGCGTCGGCGCCAAGGACATGGTCCTGGCCATCATCGGCACCATCGGCACCGCGGGCGGCACCGGCCACGTCATCGAGTATGCGGGCGAGGCCGTGCGCGCGCTTTCGATGGAAGGCCGCATGACCGTCTGCAACATGTCGATCGAAGGCGGGGCGCGCGCCGGCCTGATCGCGCCGGACGACGTGACGTTCGAATACATCAAGGGCCGCCCGATGGCGCCCAAAGCAGGGGCTTGGGAACAGGCCGTCACCTATTGGCGCACGCTGCCCTCCGATCCCGGTGCGATCTACGACAAGGAAATCACCCTGCGCGCCGCCGAGATCCCGCCTGTTTTGACCTGGGGCACCAGCCCCGAGGACGTCGTGCCGATCACCGGCCACGTGCCCGATCCATCCACCGTCGAGGATGCCGACAAGCGCGCCTCGATGGAGCGCCAGCTTTCCTACATGGGCCTCAAGGCCGGCATGGCGATGCAGGATGTGAAGATCGACACGGTCTTCATCGGCTCGTGCACCAACGGCCGTATCGAAGACATGCGTGCGGTCGCTGCGATCGCCAAGGGCCGCAAGGTTGCCGCAGGCATCCGCGCGCTGGTCGTGCCCGGTTCGGGATTGGTGAAGCAGCAGGCGGAAGAAGAAGGCCTGGACCGCATCCTCATCGAGGCCGGCTTCGACTGGCGCGAGCCCAGCTGTTCCATGTGCCTGGCCATGAACGCTGACAAGCTGAAGCCCGGCGAGCGTTGCGCCTCGACCTCCAACCGAAATTTCGAAGGCCGCCAGGGGCCCGGCGGGCGCACCCATCTTCTGAGCCCGGCCATGGCAGCGGCCGCTGCCATCAAGGGCCGCTTCGCCGACGTGCGCGAATTCATGAGCTGAGGGAAGCGCGAGCCATGCAGAAATTCACCACCCTTACCGGCGTTGCTGCCCCCATGCCGACGCCCAATATCGACACCGATCGCATCATCCCGGCGCGCTTCTTGAAGACCATCAAGCGCACGGGCCTCGGCAAGAGCGTGTTCAACGACGTCCGCTACAACCCGGACGGGTCAGAGAAGCCGGATTTTGTTTTGAACCAGCCGGCCTATCGCAAGGCGCAGATCCTGGTCGCGGGCGACAATTTCGGCTGCGGCTCCAGCCGCGAGCACGCGCCCTGGGCGTTGCTCGATTTCGGCATCCGCTGCGTGATCTCCACGTCCTTCGCCGACATTTTCTACAACAACTGCTTCAAGAACGGCGTGTTGCCCATCAGGCTGCCGAAGGAGCAGGTCGACCTCTTGATGGACGACGCCAAACGCGGCGCCAACGCGGTCGTCTCGATCGACCTGGAGAAGCAGGAGATCAAGGGCCCCGACGGCGGCACGATCAAGTTCGACGTCGAGCCGTTCCGCAAGCATTGTCTCCTGAACGGCCTCGACGATATCGGCCTCACGCTGCAGAAGGGCGCCGAGATCGACGGCTTCGAAAGCAAGCAGAAATCCAATCAGCCCTGGCTCCACACCGCCCGGGCCTGACCACCGCTCCACCACCAACACGCACGACGGGGAACGCCATGGCCGCGAACCGGAAACTCTTGATGCTGCCCGGCGACGGGATCGGACCCGAGGTGATGGGCGAGGTCCGCAACGTCATCGATTGGCTCGCCGCCAAGCGCACGGTCGCGTTCGACGTTTCCGAAGGTCTGGTGGGCGGCAGCGCCATCGACAAGCACGGCGTTCCGCTGACGGACAACACCATGGCCGATGCCATGGGCGTGGATGCGGTGCTGCTGGGCGCCGTCGGTGGTCCCAAGTGGGATTCGCTGCCCTTCGCGCAAAAGCCCGAGCGCGGCCTTCTGCGCCTGCGCAAGGAGATGGAGCTGTTCGCGAATTTGCGTCCGGCGCTGGTTTTCGACGCGCTGGTCGATGCCTCGACGCTTAAGCCCGAGATCGTGAAGGGCTTGGACATCATGATCATCCGCGAACTCACTGGCGGCATGTATTTCGGTTCGCCCCGCGGTGTCGAGACGCTGCCGAACGGCGAACGCCGCGGCATCAACACGCACGTCTATACGACCAGCGAGATCCTGCGCGTGGCGCGCGTGGCCTTCGACTTGGCCCGCAAGCGCGGCAACAAGGTCTGTTCCGCCGAGAAGGCCAACGTGATGGAAGCCGGCGTGTTGTGGCGCGAAGAGGTCCAGAAGCTCCACGATCAGGAATACAAGGACGTCGAGCTGTCCCATATGTATGCCGACAACATGGCCATGCAGCTGGTGCGCAACCCGCGCCAGTTCGATGTGATCGTCACAGACAATCTGTTCGGCGATATGCTGTCGGACGAGGCCGCCATGCTGACGGGCTCGCTCGGCATGCTGCCGTCCGCCTCGCTCGGCGCGCCCGACAAGCAGGGCCGCCGCAAGGCGCTGTACGAGCCGGTCCACGGCTCGGCCCCCGACATCGCGGGCAAGGGCCTGGCCAATCCGCTGGCCACGCTGCTCTCCTTCGCCATGATGCTGCGCTATTCCTTCGACCAGGATGCCGAGGCTTCCATGATCGAGAAGGCCATCACCAATGTGCTGGCCGCGGGCTACCGCACGGCCGACATCATGCAGCCGGGCAAGACCAAGGTGTCGACCAAGGAAATGGGCGAGGCCGTGCGCAAAGAATTGGCCAAGCTGGTCGGCTGAGACGGAAGTTCCGACGGATTTTGCCGCGAATCGGGGCGGAATCCGTGGACTCCGCTTGAAAACGCCCTAAAGCCTGCGTAATTGAAGCGCGAAACTTCGGTATTTTCCGGGCGTTCGGAACAAAGGAAGAGGTGTCATGGCCTATAAGGTCGCAGTCGTCGGCGCCACCGGAGCAGTCGGTCAGGAGATGCTGAAAACGCTCTCCGAGCGAAAGTTCCCGGTGACGGACGTCGTGGCCCTGGCCTCCGCCGAATCCGCCGGCAAGAAAGTGTCCTTCGGCGATGACGATCTGGTCGTCCAGGCGCTGGACAAGTACGACTTCCGGGGCACCCACATCGGCCTGTTCTCGCCGGGTGCCAAGGTTTCGGCCATCTATGCGCCCAAGGCAGGCTCGGCCGGCTGCGTCGTCATCGACAACACCTCGCAGTTCCGCATGGACCCGGACGTGCCGCTGATCGTTCCCGAGGTGAATCCGCACGCGATCGCCGGCTACACCAAGCGGAACATCATCGCCAATCCCAACTGCTCGACCATCCAGTTGGTGGTGGCGCTGAAGCCGCTGCACGACATCGCGCGCATCAAGCGCGTGGTGGTGTCGACCTACCAGTCGGTCTCGGGCGCCGGGCGCGAGGCCATGGATGAGCTGTTCAGCCAGACCCGCGGCATCTATGTGAACGATGCCATGAAGCGCGAACAGTTTACGAAGCAGATCGCCTTCAACGTGATCCCGCATATCGATGTCTTTATGGACGACGGCTCCACCAAGGAAGAATGGAAGATGATGGTCGAGACCAAGAAGATCCTCGATCCTAAAATCAAGCTGACGGCAACCTGTGTGCGCGTGCCGGTCTTCGTCGGCCATGCCGAGGCCATCAACATCGAGTTCGAGAAGCCGTTGTCGGCCGACGACGCCCGCGCCGCGCTCCGCCGGGCGCCGGGCATCACCGTGATCGACCATCGCCGGGACGACGGCTATGTCACCCCCGCCGAGAGTGCAGGCGAGGACAACGTCTTCATCAGCCGCATCCGCGAGGACGCGACGATCGAGAACGGCCTGACCCTATGGGTGGTCGCGGACAATCTGCGCAAGGGCGCGGCGCTCAATGCGATCCAGATCGCCGAGGTGCTGGACAAGTCTTACATGCGCACGGCGGCCTGATCCGGCCGGATGGAATGGGAAAGGGCGTCGCCCGCGGGCGGCGCCCTTCTTGTTTAACTAGCCGAGAAGCGCGCGGAAGCCCGGAATGGCGCTGATCAGCGCATAGCTTCCGAAGGCCAGCATGATGGCCGCCGACACCAGGTCGACATAGCGCAACCCGTCCATGCTGAGCGCGCGGCGGAACAGTCCCGCCGCGATGGCGATCATCACCCACCACAGGCAAGAGCCCACGAAGACGCCGGAGACCAAGATCCAACCTTCGGCCAGCGTCGTGACGCGCTCGATCACGCCGAACGCCGCGAAGATACCGGCGAACGAAATGATCGTGATCGGGTTGGTCATGGTCAGGATGAAGGTCGAGGCGAAATAGCCGAAGCCGTTGCCGCTTTGCGCGGGCTTCATCTCCGACCGCAAATGCTTGTGGAGCAAAAGCCGCACGCCCAGCACCAGGAGGAAGATGCCGCCCACGCCGCGTACCCAGACCTGATGCTGGACGATCCATTGCGCGACGATGGAAAGGCCAAAGGCGGCGAACATACCGAAGATGGAATCGGCAACCGCCGCGCCCAGGCCGGAAACCAAGCCCGCCAAAGGCCCACGCGCGATCGTGCGCTGCGCGCAAATCACTCCCACCGGGCCCACCGGTGCCGCGATGGCGAATCCGATGATGATGCCGGTACCGAACAGCGAACCGATCATTTCCGGCTAAACGTCCCCGTTGCCGTCTCCGTTCCCCATCTTTTGCGGGGTTAACCCCTGTCTAACGCAGGCGCTTGGCTTTGAACAGCGTCTTTGGCGCGAGAATGGCGTCCTGGGCCGCGATCAATGCGAGGTCGCCCTTGCCCTTGGCGCGCGCCGTGGTTTGCATCAGCGCGTATTGCGCGGAGATCGCGCGGCCCAGTGCGGCGCCTACGCTCGGGCGCTTCAGGTAGTGGCCGAGGAACATGGCGGCGAAGGCGTCGCCCGCGCCATGCGCGGCCACGTCGAGTGTGGGCGTCTCGGCCAACCAAGCGCCATCTTTCGTCTCGGCCAGCACGGCGATGGAACCGTTTTCCCCGCGCAGACCCGAGACGATGACAAGACGCGGCCCGCGCGCGAGCAAGGCCCGCGCCGCGGCGCGCACGGACGGGATGTCCTCGGCCGGCCGGCCGGACAGGAACTCCAACTCGAACAGGTTCGGGATGACGATGTCGGAAGCCGATAGCGCATGATCGCGGAAGAACTCTGGAATGCCCGCGCGCACATAGACGCCGCGATCCTTCTCGCCCATCACCGGATCGCAGCAATAGAGCGCATTGGGATTCGCGCGCTTCACCGCGGCCACGGCCTCTAGCACGACCGGCCCGTTCGCCGCCTCACCCAGATAGCCGGATAGAACGGCGTTGCATCGCGCGAAGACGCCGCGCTCTCCGATGCCCTGGATCAGCGCGCGCAGCTCTGCGGCTTTGGCGAAGCGGCCACGAAAACCGCCATGGGCAGGATGGTTCGAGAGGGTGACGGTGTTGACCGGCCAAACCTCGAAGCCCATGCGCTGCAACGGCAGCGTGGCCGCCGCGTTGCCCACATGGCCGTAGGCGACCGAGGATTGGATGGAAAGGACGTTCATGCGTAGCGTCAGCTTGCCACAGGGGGATCGGCCTTTATAGTCGCCGCGTCCCGCCAGCCGGAGCATCGCCATGGACGTTCGACCGCGCCGCAGCGCCCTTTACATGCCGGGCTCCAACGCCCGCGCGCTGGAAAAGGCGCGCGGCTTGCCGGCCGACATGCTGATCCTCGATCTGGAAGACGCCGTGGCGCCCGATGCGAAGGAAGCCGCGCGACACCAGGTGACGGAGGCGTTGACGGCGGGCGGATACGGTTCGCGCGAGCTGATCGTGCGCGTGAATGGCCTCGAGACCCCATGGGGCCGCGACGATGTCGCCGCCATCGCGCGCCGCCGCGCCGATGCGGTGCTGCTGCCCAAGGTCGAAAGCGCGGCGACGGTGCGCGAGGCGGCCGATCTGCTGACGCGGAATGGCGCGCCGGAGTCGCTTCGCCTCTGGTGCATGATCGAAACGCCGCGCGGCGTCCTGCGCGCGGCCGAGATCGCCGCTGCCCACGCGCGCTTGGCCGGTTTCGTCATGGGCACCTCCGATCTTGCCAAGGATCTGCACGCCCGGCATGTGCCGGGTCGTTTGCCGCTGATCGTGAGCTTGGAGTTGTGCGTCCTCGCGGCGCGTGCCCACGGGCTCGCCATCCTCGACGGCGTCCATCTCGATCTCGACGACGCCGAGGGTTTCGCCGCCGCCTGCCGGCAGGGCGCCGAGCTGGGCTTCGACGGCAAGACGCTGATCCATCCCAAGACCATCGCCGCCGCCAACGAAGCCTTCGCGCCGCGCGCGGAAGAGATCGCCTTCGCCGAGAAGATCATCGCTGCCCACGCCCAGGCGGCCCGCAAGGGGCAGGGCGTGGTGGTGGTGGACGGCAGGCTGATCGAGAACCTGCATGTCGTGGAGGCCGAACGTTTGGTTGCGTTGGCGGCCGCGATCCGAGCGCTGGAAAACACCTAGATATCGTTGCCGCAGAGGGTCAAACCACAAGAGTTGGTTGCGACCGGGAATCGCTTGTGATAAAGCAAGAGGCGTCGGGTGCGCCCAGCCGCGAAGCCAGCGCAAGTGCCCAAGGGCACGTTCCCGACGCCTCTGGAGCCGGTGAAGGCTCCGGGCCGCGACAGCGGTGAGGCAGCTTCGACGGACGTCCCGCGTGGCGCGCGCTCTGCGAAAGAACAGCGCCACCGGCCCCGTGCCTCTCCAACCGGCCCGACCCCCGACGCAATCCCAATCCCGGTGAAACCATCGGCGCGTCCCGCAAGGGTTCGCCGACTCTCGAGACCGGGCCGCGCTTCCCCCGAGCAGGACCGCTTGGCCTTGCCCGCCGCTTCACAAGGAAGCGCCAGGCTCACGGACTCGATTCACCGGGTCGAACGCCCGATCGACCTCACACCATGCGCCGGGGCCCGGTGGCGAATCCCGCGGAGGAGGGTCGCCGCCGAAACCGGATGCGCCCCGAAAGGCGAACCCGAGTCCGCGCCCCGTGTCCGGAACCCGGCATCCGCATCCTGTGAGGGATGGCGGGTGGCGATCCGTTCGATGTCCGCGCCGGCAAGCCGGCCGACATCGCGCACGGACAGGCCCCGAAGGGCACCGTGCCGGATCGCGAGATCCGAACCAAGCGGTGGTGCTTCACGAGGAAGACCAACCGCCGGGTTCCTTCGGCGTGCTCCACGGACGGAGCCCACCGCGCCGCCGGCCATGCGGGAGTTTCCGAAGAAACCCGCCGCGGTCCCGGCAACAGAACCCAGATCGCATCGGAACCGGACCACCCGGCGAACGCCCCGCAGCCTTGCGGCGTGCGGACCATCCTCCGAACCGTCCTTCGCGCGTGAACGCGGAGAGCGGTTCCCGGGCTTGCGTCTTCCGTCGGCGCGCGGCGGACCCGAAGGCCTGTGCCGCGATTCGGCGAAAGATGCTTGCTCCGACACTTTCGCGTACCGACTTCACGGTATTTTGCTTTTGTTGAAGCGCTCAAGGCGAATACCTGCTCTTCGCGCGATTTTCTTGTGCATGAAAGAGACGGTGCCAACAATCGACGCACACGTTATCCACCGAACGATTCACAGCGCGTGCCGCATTCACCACCGCTGGCGATTCGCGTTCACCGATGCACCACGGACGGCAATCCCCGCCCGCCCGTCAGGGGATCGGGCGGGCGGGGAGCGCTCAGGCCTCCGCTCCCGTGGACGCTGCCGCCGGATGGGCGGCATTGACCACGGTCAGCGTCTTCCAACGCCCGTCGCGAGTCCTCCAGGGGATGGACTGACCCGCGGTGAGGCCGAGCAGAGCCGTGCCGACTGGCGTCAGGACCGACAGGCTGCCCTGTGCCAGATCCTGATCCTTGGGATAGACCAGGGTGACGTCGCGCACCTCGCCGCTGTCCTCGTCGCGGAACGAGACATGCGCGCCCATGGTGACCAGCGTCGGCGCCGCCTTCTCGACGATCCGCGCGCGCGCCAGCTCGGCCGACAGATGGTCGGCGACCTCGTGCAGGCGGTTGGACGCGGCCGCGGCCAGATCGGCCAAGCGGTCATGGTCCTCTCGCGTGACGGCGATGGGCGGGGCGGCGGGTGCGGTTTCGATCTGCTGTTCCATGGTCTTCTTCTCCTTTGTGCGCCGAAGGGCGCCGTCCCCACCGCGCGCTCCGACAACGGAGAACGCGGCGTGGTCATGCGGCCGCTTCTCTCGAAGTGGCCGTTTTGTGGATTGCGGCTTGGGTGAAAGCCCCGGGTTGAACCGGGGCGCGAAATGTTAGGCGTCCGGTTCCGGGGCTATCGTGCCTGCGTGCAGGCGGCCCGAGCGCAAGGTGCGGCTGTGTTTGGACGCGAACATCATGCGCAATATCTGGTGTGAAGATGCGCGCATTTCAAGCCTCGGTCGTTGACTAAGCAGGGTCGCGGGCCATAATCACGGCCGCCAAGAGGGACTTGCGCGGGACTTTGGGATTTCGGCAGGGCAAGCGTCTGGGGACGGGCGCGTCGCCCGCGCGGCCGCTCACTTGGGAGAGAATGACGCGATGAGCAGCCATCAACGGCCCCTTTCACCTCATCTCCAGGTCTATCGCTGGCAGCTGACCATGGCGATGTCGATCGTGCATCGCATCACGGGTGTGGCGCTGGCGGTCGGCACTTTGCTGCTGGTGTGGTGGTTGCTGGCTGCAGCATCGGGGCCGGAGAGCTACGAGACGGCGCGCGCATGCCTGGGCTCTTGGCTCGGCCGCCTGCTCCTGTTCGGCTGGTCCTACGCGCTCTTCTATCATCTGTTCAACGGCATCCGGCATCTGGGCTGGGACCTGGGCCTGGGCTTCGAGATCAAGACGGCCTATGCCACCGGCTGGACGGTCGTGGCCGTCTCCATCCTGGTCACCGTCGCGACCTGGATCGCGGCCTATGCCGCGATGGGGGCGTTGTGATGGCCGATCCATCCCATTCCCGCCAATCGGTCCTGTCGCGCGTCCGCTATCTGGGCTCGGCCCATGACGGCACGGCCCACTTCTGGGCCCAACGCCTGACCGCCGTGGCACTCATCCCGCTGACCATCTGGTTCGTGGTCTCGATCGTCATGCTGGCCGGCGCACCCTATGAAGAGGTCGCGGCGTGGCTGGCCCGTCCGATGCCGGCGATCCTCATGATCCTGCTCGTCGTCGCGACCTTCCATCACGCCCAGCTCGGGCTGCAGGTCGTGATCGAGGACTATATCCACCAGCCCGCCTTGCGCGTGGGGAGCCTCGTCCTCGTCAAGCTCGGCGCCGTGGCCCTCGGCTTCGCCGCGGTCTTCGCGGTGCTCAAGATCGCCTTCGGAGGCTAGCCCGCAAATGCCCAAGGCCTATCCCATCGTCGACCACGAGTACGACGTCATTGTCATCGGCGCTGGCGGCTCGGGCTTGCGCGCCACCTTTGGCCTGGCCCAGCAGGGGCTGAAGACGGCCTGCATCTCCAAGGTTTTCCCGACGCGCAGCCACACAGTCGCGGCCCAGGGCGGTATGAGCGCCTCGCTCGGCAACATGGGCGAGGACGATTGGCGCTGGCACATGTACGACACGGTCAAGGGCTCCGACTGGCTCGGCGACCAGGACGCGATCGAATACATGGTGCGCGAGGCCGTGCCCGCGGTGATCGAGCTGGAGCATTACGGCGTGCCCTTCTCGCGCACGCCCGAGGGTAAGATCTACCAGCGCGCCTTCGGCGGCATGACCACCCATTACGGCGAAGGCACCGCCCAGCGCACCTGCGCGGCGGCCGACCGCACCGGCCACGCCATCCTGCACACGCTCTACCAGCAGGCGCTGAAGCATAACGCCGAGTTCTTCATCGAGTATTTCGCGACCGACCTGTTGATGGACGACGACGGCTCGTGCCGCGGCGCGATCGCGTGGAACCTGTGCGACGGCACCATCCACCGCTTCCGCGCCCATACCACCATCCTGGCCACGGGCGGCTACGGGCGCGTCTATTTCTCCTGCACGGGCGCCCACACCTGTACGGGCGACGGCAACGGCATGGCGCTGCGCGCCGGTCTGCCGGTCCAGGACATGGAGTTCGTCCAGTTCCATCCGACCGGCCTCTATGGCGCGGGCTGCCTGATCACCGAAGGCGTGCGTGGCGAAGGCGGCTACCTAACGAACTCGAACGGCGAGCGCTTCATGGAGCGCTATGCGCCGCACGCCAAGGACCTGGCCAGCCGCGACGTGGTCAGCCGCGCGATGACGATCGAGATCCGCGAGGGGCGCGGCTGCGGCCCCAACAAGGATTATGTCGATCTCCACATCGAGCATCTGGACCCGAAGATCATCCATGAGCGCCTGCCGGGTATCTCCGAGACGGCGCGCATCTTCGCGGGCGTGGACACCACGAAGGAGCCGATACCGGTGCAGCCCACCTGCCACTACAACATGGGCGGCGTGCCGACCAACCGCTATGGCGAGGTCGTGCACTTGAAGGACGGCAATCCCGACGCGGTCGTACCTGGCCTGATGGCGGTGGGCGAGGCGGCTTGCGTCTCCGTCCACGGCGCGAACCGTTTGGGCTCCAACTCTCTCCTCGATCTCGTGGTGTTCGGCCGTGCGGCGGCCATTCGCTGCGGCGAGACCGTGCGCAAGGGCGAGAAGCACAAGCCGCTGCCGCAAAGTGTGACGGACAAGGCGCTCGATTATTTCGATCGCATCCGCAACCTGAACGGCGAGGTGCCGACGGCTGCGCTGCGCACCGAGATGCAGCAAATCATGCAGCGTGACTGCGCGGTCTTCCGCACCGGCGAGACGCTGAAGGAAGGCTCCAACAAGCTGGCTCAGACCTGGGCCAAGCGCGCAGCCTTGCGCGTCAAGGACCGCTCGCTGATCTGGAACAGCGACCTGGTCGAGACCCTTGAGCTGGAAAACCTCCTCTATCAGGCCGTCACCACCATGAACTCGGCGGTGACGCGCACGGAAAGCCGCGGCGCCCACGCGCGCGAGGATTTCCCGGACCGCAATGACCACGAGTGGATGAAGCACACGCTGGCCTGGTGCGACGATACGGGCAAGACGCGCATCGACTACCGGCCCGTGCACATGCAGCCACTCAGCAACGAGATCGAACCGATCCCGCCGAAGAAGCGCGTGTACTAGGGCGCCGGCGGGATACGCGAAGGACGAAGCGATGGTCGAATTCACCCTGCCCCGGAACTCCAAGGTCCAGACGGGCGAGACGCACAAGGCGCCCGCCGGGGCGAAGAACATCAAGAAGTTCAAGGTCTATCGGTGGGATCCGGACAAGGGCGACAACCCGCGCCTCGACACCTACGAGGTCGACATGGACCACTGCGGGCCCATGGTTCTGGACGCCTTGATCAAGATCAAGAACGAGATGGATTCGACGCTGACCTTTCGCCGCTCGTGCCGCGAGGGCGTGTGCGGAAGTTGCGCGATGAACATCGACGGCACCAACACGCTGGCCTGCACGAAATACTGCGCGGACATGAAGGGCGACGTGAAGATCTACCCGTTGCCCCATATGCCGGTGATCAAGGACCTGGTGCCGGACCTGGATGCACCTTATGCCCAGTACCGCTCGATCGAGCCATGGCTGAAGTCGGACAGCCCCGCGCCCGAGCGCGAGCGGCCGCAGAGCGTGGAAGAGCGCGCCAAGCTCGACGGTCTGTGGGAATGCATCCTGTGCTTCTGCTGCTCGACCAGCTGCCCCAGCTATTGGTGGAACGGCGACCGTTACCTCGGCCCCGCAGTTCTTCTGCAGGCCTATCGCTGGCTCGCCGATTCGCGCGACGAAGCGGCGGGCGAGCGTTTGGATGCGCTGGAAGATCCGTTCCGCCTCTATCGCTGCCACACCATCATGAACTGCACCAAGACTTGCCCGAAGAGCTTGAATCCGGCCAAGGCCATCGCCGAGATCAAGAAGCTGATGGTCGAGCGCCGCACCTGAGCGCCGGCGCCGCGCGCAAACGTAAAACGGCGGCCTTACGGCCGCCGTTTCTGTTTTAAAGGTTCCGTTCCAGCGAAACGCTAGTTCGTGCGGATGCCGACCGTGACGCGCGCGGGGTTGCGCAGGGTCTGGTAGACGACGCAATAGCGCTCGGTGAGGGCCAGGAGACGGTCGAGCTGGTCCGGCGCCGCGTCGGATTCCAGCTCGAAGCGCAGGCGGATGTCCGAGAAGCCGACCGGCGCGTCCTTGGCCACGCCCAGCGTGCCGCGGAAATCCAGATCGCCTTCGGCCAGCACCTTGGCGTTGCGCACTTCGATGCCGAGGGCGGTCGCAACCGCCTTCAACGTCACGCCCGCGCAGGCCACGAGCGCCTGCAGCAGCATGTCGCCCGAGCAGGCAAAGGCGCCGCTGCCGCCCGTGCCGGGATGGAGGCCCGCGGCGACCAGCGCCTTGCCGGTCTCGACATTGCACGCGATCTCCTGATCGTCCAGGGCGCCCGATGCCTTCAGCGTGATGCGCGCGGCGTCCGGCGTCTGCTTGTAACGGTCCTTGATCGGCGCCTGCGTGGCGCGCAGCTTCTCGCTGTCCATGAAATCTCTCGCTTAAGCGGGAACCAGGTGGAGCGCGTCCAGGATCTCTTCCTTGAGCGTCTGGAACTCCGTGGCCGTGCGCTTGCGCGGCCGGTCTTCCCTTAGCTCGATGGTCCGGTGGATGCGCCCCGGTGCACCGCGCATGATGACGACCCGGTCGGCCAAGGCAAGAGCCTCTTCGATGTCGTGGGTCACCAGCACCATGGTCGGGCGGTGCCGGCGCCAGATGGACAGCAGGTGATCCTGCAGGTTAAGGCGCGTGAAGGCGTCCAGCGCGCTGAACGGCTCATCCAGTAGAAGGACGCTGGGTTCTGTCACCAGCGCGCGCGCGATGGCTACGCGCTGGGCCATGCCGCCCGACAATTGCTGCGGCAGCGCCTCGGCAAAATCGGCCAGGCCGACCTCCTCCAGCGCGCGTAATGCGCGGGCGTTCTTCTCTTGCGCGCCCAGGCCCGACAGGCCGAAGGTCACGTTGTCGCGAATCTTGAGCCACGGCATCAGCCGCGGCTCCTGAAAGACGAAGCCGACCAAGGGGTTGGGCCCGTCCACGTCCTGGTTGTCGATGGAGATATTGCCCGCGCTTGGGCGGTCGAGGCCCGCGATCAGACGGAGAAGCGTGCTCTTGCCGCAGCCCGAGGTGCCGACCACGGCTAGGATCTCGCCGCGCTCAAGGGTAAAGCCGACTCGCTCCAGCGCCGTGACGCCCGACTCGAACCGCTTGGAAAGGTCACGCACGCGCAGCATTGGCGTCCCTTTCCGTTTGCGCTTCGAAACTGTCCTGCCAAGCCAAGAACGGCCGCCCCGCGCGCACCAGCAGCCAGTCAGTCGCTTTGCCGAACACCGCGAACAACAGGATGCCCGCGATGATCGCGGCCGGCCGGCTGGTCATCTGCCCGTCGATCAGAAGGAAGCCCAGGCCTTCGCTGGCGCCCATGAACTCGGCAGCCAAAACGAACATCCAACCCAGGCCCAGGCCTGAACGCAGGCCGACGAAATAGGCCGGCAAGGTCGCGGGCACCAGCACGCGGCGGACCAGGCCGAAGCCGCGAAGGCGGTACATGCGGCCCACTTCCACCAGCTTGCGATCGACGCTCTGGATGCCGCCCATCAGGTTCAAATAGACGGGGAAGAACACGCCGACCGCGACCAGCGCGATCTTCGAGGCTTCGAAGATGCCGAGCCACAACACGAACAACGGCACCCAGGCCAACGACGGAATATTACGCAGGCCCTGGAGCAACGGATCGAACAGACGGCGATAGGTAGTGGAATAGCCGGTCAGCGCACCGAGCAGGGTGGCAACCAGCGCGCCCAGGCCAAAGCCTGCGAAAACGCGGAACAGCGTGATCGAGGCGTGGCCCCAGATTTCGCCCGAGGCGATCAGTGCCCAGAGCAGACCGAGCACCGCGGACGGCGCGGGCAGAAGATTCGGCGCGGCGATGCCGGTACGGCACAACATTTCCCATGCGACCAGCAGAATCGTTGGCAGGACGAGGCCGAGGCTCTTGCCCACGGACGGACGCCGGGCGCCGCGGCGCGCGATGCGCGGCGTCGCCTCGGCGGGCGCGCGGTAGGCCAGATCGGCCACCGCCGCTGCTTCGCTGGTCAGCATGATCATCGTCACTTACCCGACGCGACTTGCGCCGAGAAGCGCGTGTCGATCAAGGCGTTGGTCAGCGCCTTCACGTCCGCGTCCGGCGCGATGACGCCTGTCTTCTGCAGCACGACGCCCGCGGCCAGGATGCCCTCGCGCTGAGCCTCACCGATCGCTGGCTTGGTCAGATCGGTGCGCTCCAACTGCTTGGCCGCGACCGGGTCGCTCAGCTTCGCGGCCTTGGCCAGGATCGCGCGCAGCTCGGCCGGGTTGGCCACGGCATACTTGCGGCCGCGCTCGTAGACGGCCAGCACGCGGCTCGTGGTGGCCGGATTCTCGGCCAGGAAGTCCTCGCGCACGTTCAGTACGCCGTAAGTGTTGAGGTCGGCGTCGCGGAAGAACAGGCGCGCGCCGCTCTCGACCTCGACCTGGGCCATGAACGGGTCCAGGCCCGCCCACGCGTCGACATCGCCGCGTTCCAGCGCGGTCTTGCCGTCGGGATGCTGGAGCAGCACGACCTTGATGTCCTTGTCGGTCATGTTGTTCAGGTCGAGCGCGCGCAGCAGGAAGATGTAGGGATCGGTGCCGCGAGTAACCGCGACGCGCTTGCCCTTCAGATCCTGCACCGTCTTGATCGGCGAATCCTTCTGGGTCACCAACGCCGTCCATTCCGGCTTGGAAAAGACGTAGATGCTCTTGATCGGGATGCTGTTCGCGCGCGCGATCAGCGCGGCGGCGCCGGCGGTCGGGCCGAAATCGATGCTGCGGCCGTTCAGATATTCGAGCGACTTGTTGCTGCCCTGACTCAACACCCATTCGACGGTGACGCCGTCCTTGGCGAACTCTTCCTCGACCCAGCCCTTCTCCTTCAGCACCAGGCTGACCGGGTTGTAGTAGGCATAGTCGAGTCGGATCTTCTTCGTCTCAGCATGAGCGCCGGCCGTGAGGGCCAACACGGCAGTGGCGGCCAGGGCCGCGCGGGCGAGGGATTTCAGAACGTTACGCATGGTGCTCCATGCTCCTCTTAAAGACGGTGAATTCCTTGGAGCCGGAACGCCCGGCCGGCGCGCGCGGCCTCAGGCCGCGAAAACCATGTCTCGACACATCGCCGTCACGCCGCCGTGGCGCAGGGCGCGCGGGTCGAAGGAAGGGGTGCTGGTCGCGGACATGTCTCGGGAAAGCCCTGCTTTTGCGTCAGGCTGAGAAGTAGTCCTGCTATACAGGCCGGACAAACGAGAGTTTCTTGCGATTCGACTTAGAAATTCTTTATCATACCCCTATGGCCCGACCGCTTCCGCCCCTCAACGCCCTGCGTGCCTTCGAGGCCGCCGCCCGCCATCTGAGCTTCACCAAAGCGGCGGCGGAGCTGCACGTCACCCCGGCCGCCATCGGCCAGCAGGTGAAGTTGTTGGAGGATCACCTGGGCGTGGCGCTGTTCTGGCGCTTGCACCGCGCGCTGATGCTGACCGAGGCCGGGCAGACGTGCCTGCCCGGCGTGCGCGACGGCTTCGACCGGCTGACCGAGGCCATGGCGCGCCTGTCGCATCTGGAGGATGCCGGCGTCTTGACCGTCAGCGTGGCGCCTTCCTTTGCCTCGAAATGGCTGGTGCCGCGCCTCGACACGTTCCAGGCCGCCCACCCCGAGATCGACGTCCATATCGCGGCGTCGATGCAGGTGGTCGATTTCTCGAGCGGCGAGGTTGACCTGGCCATCCGCTATGGCGGCGGACGCTACGAGGGGCTTTCGGTCGAGCGTGTGATGACCGAAACGGTCTTGCCGGTCTGCAGCCCGCAACTTCTCGAGGGCGAGCACGCGATTACAACGCCCGAGAGCCTGCGCCATCACACGCTGATCCACGACATGAGCCCGGACAACGACCCCAGTTGTCCGGATTGGCGCATGTGGTTGCGCGCGTCGGGCGTGGCCGAGGTGGATTGGAATCGCGGCCTGCGCTTCAACCAGTCCAGCCTGGTGATCGAGGCCGCCGTGTCGGGCCGCGGTGTGGCGTTGGCGAAAAGCGCCCTGGCCGAGGCCGATCTCAAGGCCGGGCGCCTGGTGCGTCCGTTCGACCGCATCCTGCCGATCGAGTTCGCCTATTATCTGGTGTGTCCGCCGCACAAGGCGGAACTGCGCAAGGTGCGCGTCTTCCGTGACTGGCTGATGGGCGCGGCCGGCACCTGACTTGCGCGCGCCCGTGTGATCGGTTGGGATCGGCGCCGGGTTTGGAAAAGGGGATACGCGCATGGCGCCACTCGGCGAAAAGACCAAGACGCTGCTCAAGGACGTGGGCACGCCGACGCTCACGACGGCGTTGTTCAAGCGGGGCTTGCGCAATGTCTTCCTGACCGGCCTGCGTCCGGTCAATCCGCGCGCGGCGCGCCTGGTGGGCGAAGCATTCACCCTGCGCTACATCCCCGCGCGCGAGGATCTGGACCGGATCGAAGTGTTCCAGGACCCGAAGCATCCGCAGCGCGCGGCGATCGAGGCTGTGCCGCCGGGCCATGTGCTGGTGATGGATTGCCGCAACGACGCGCGCGCGGCATCCGGCGGCGGCATCCTGATGACGCGCCTGATGGTGCGTGGCGCGGCGGGGGTCGTGACCGACGGCGGCTTGCGCGACACGCCTGAGATCGCCGAGCTGGATTTCCCCGTCTTCTGCCGCGCGCCGTCCGCGCCGCTCAACCTGGCTATCCACCACGCGGTCGATATGAACGTGCCCATCGCTTGCGCGGGCGTCTCCGTCTATCCGGGCGACCTGATCGTGGGCGACGGCGACGGTATCGTCTGCCTGCCGCGCCATCTGGCCGACGAGGTGGCTGCCGAGGGCTGGGAGCAGGAGCGCAAGGAGCGGTTCCTGACCATGAAAATCCGCAAAGGTGCGCCCTTGGTTGGCACCTATCCGCCCAACGACGCGACCACGGCGGAATATAAGAAGTGGCTGGCGGATGGGGAGCCCGAGCTATGAGCAAGATTCTTCTCGTGACAGGTGGCAGCCGCGGCATCGGTGCGGGCATCGCGCGCATGGCCGGCCGCGACGGTTACGACGTGGCGGTCAACTACAACAAGAGTAAGGCGGAGGCTGAGGCGGTCGTGGCCGACGTCAAGCGCCAAGGGCGGCGCGCCATCGCGATACAGGCCGACGTCAGCCGCGAAGCCGATATCCTGCGCCTGTTCGAGACGGTCGACCGTGAGTTGGGGCGACTGACGGCGTTCGTGAACAACGCCGGCATCATCGCCTCGGTCGGACGGCTGGAGGACTCTACCTTCGCCGACATCGCGCGCAGTTTCGATGTCAACGCGACAGGCCCGCTGTTCTGCGCGCGCGAAGCCGTGCGCCGCATGGCCAAGCGTTTCGGCGGCGCGGGCGGCGCCATCGTCAACATCGCCTCGGCGGCCACCACGCTCGGCAGCGCCAACGAGTACATTCACTACGCTGCGTCCAAGGCCGCCATGGACACGCTGACCTACGGCCTGTCCAAGGAAATGGCGCTGGAGGGCGTGCGCGTGAACGCCGTCAGCCCCGGCTATATCGAGACGGATATCCACTACGAAGGCCGCAAGGCCAAGATCATTCCCAACATTCCCATGCAGCGCGCGGGCACGGTCGAGGAGGTCGCGGAGACGGTGCTGTTCCTTCTGTCCGAGAAGGCGTCCTACGTCACCGGCTCGATCCTGCGCGTCTCGGGCGGGCGCTAGGGCGAATCAGGGGTCGCTGAAGAATTATCCCTCTCCGCCGCTTGCGGGGGAGAGGGAGGGGCCCGGTCACGGAATGATCGGGAGGGTGAGGTGGCACCGCCTGAGACACTTACCTCACCCCCTCGCTCACGCTCGCACCTTCAACTCGCGAAGCGAGTTGAACCCTCCGCAAGAGCGGCCGGAGAGGGTCGCATCGCAGCGATTTATCCCCGTTCCCACGTACGAATTTCGTTCTAGCCAACGTCAATCCCGCCGATAGGGCACGGCCTCCTCGACCGTTTCCCAGATCGTGCGCATGGAAGGGCTCTTCTGCTCCTCGCGGATATGGGCGACCAGGCCGGCGGAGCGGCTGATCACCGCCAGGCCGCGCATGATCTCGGGCTCGACACCGATTTCGGACAGGATCGCGGCGATAGCGCCCGTGGCGTTCACCGTAATGTGCCGGCCCGCCGCGCGGTCGACCTCGGCGGAGAGCGTGCGCAACGCCTTGATGTGCTTGCCCGGCACGCCTTCGGCTTCGGCCAACGCCAAGAGCTTAGGCGTGCGCGGATCGTCCGGCTTGTGCAGATGGTGGCCGAAGCCGGGCATGGGCTTTTTCGCCGCGCGGTATTCGTCGGCCATGCGCCGCGCCGCGTCCGGCATCCCGTCGCCCGCCGCGACGAGGGCGCGCAGATTGTTGGCGGCCGGCTCCATGGTGCCGACGAACTGGCTGGCCACGGCCAACAGGCCTGCCGCCACGCCCGCCTGCAATGCCTCTGGCCCGCTGCCATAGACCATGCGCGCGGCGATGGCCGACGGCGTCATGCCGTGCTCCATCAGCGTGACCAGCACGGCGTCCACGATGCGCCGTTCGGCGCGCGAAGGCATCCGACCGAAGATCAAAAAGTAGAGGCCTTCGGTGAAGTCGACCTTGCCGATCAGATCCTCGACCAGGTTCTTGTCGCGCACATGGATGGCGTCGTTGGTGTAGTGGCACAGGCGCGTCTCGGGCGTGGCGGGCATGGTGTTCCTTTCTCGGATCTTCGCGTTCGGTGAAATCTAGCGCGTGGGCGCGCCATGGATCATGGCCTTGGCTTCGCCGCGCAAAACCTTGCCCACCGGACTGCGCGGCAGGGCGGCGACGGTGTGGATCGCTTTCGGCGTTTTGATCGGGCCGAGCTGCTCGCGCACGAAAGCCGAAAGTGCGGCGATGTCGGCCGGCGCGCCGTCGTGCAGCTCGATGGCGGCTTCGACGCGTTCGCCCCATTTTTCGTCCTCGACGCCGAAGGCCACGCATTCCTTCACCGACGGATGGCGGCCCAACGCCCCCTCCACGTCGGCGGGATAAACGTTGAAGCCGCCGCTGATGATGACCTCGCGGCGGCGGCCCCTGATGAACAGGTATCCGCGCCCGTCGATCACGCCAATGTCGCCTGTGTGCAACCAGCCGTCCACGATGGTCTTCGCGGTTTCCTCGGGCAGATCGAGGTAGCCCTTCATCACGATGTCGCCCTTCACCACGATCTCGCCTTCCGTCTCGGGCGGTAGGATGCGGCCTTCTTCGTCCATGATCTCGACGCGGTTGAGCGGCGCAGCGCGGCCGACGGATTCCAGGTTGGCGTCGTCGTCGAAATCCGTAGCGCGCTGGAACGAGATGATCTGGGGCGATTCCGTTTGTCCGAAGGTCGTCTCCAGCACGGGGCCGAAGACGCGTCGCGCGGCACGGATCTGATCCACGCGCATGGGCGCGCCCGCATAGATAAGGTGTTTCAAGCCGGGATAGCGTCGCTCGGTCACGCCAGGCTCTGCCAGAAGGTTGTAGATCACGGTCGGCGGCAGGAATGAGCCCGTTGCACCCTGCTCGAACGTATCCAGCACGTCGGCGGCGCGTGCCCGTTCGATCAGCACAATCCGCCCGCCTTGCGAGAGCGTCGGCAGCACATACGTTCCCGAACCATGGGTGATGGGCGACGCGATGAGATGGCGCGTCGACGAATCGAAGCCGACGCAGAGAAGCTGGTTCGCGATCACCGTGTTCCACACCCGCACGGTTTGCATCACGCCCTTGGGCTTGCCCGTCGAGCCGCCGGTGAATTTGAGCGCGATCAGATCGTCGGGCGCGAGGTCGGGATGGGTCAGCGCCTCACCGTCGTGACGTGTGATCAGATCGTGAAGCCGCGCGTCGCCATCCTTGGGCGCGCCGTTCTGGCGGCCGAGGATCACCTTGGCCTCGCCGGGCGTGAAGCGGTCCACGCAATCCTGGTCGGCCACGATGATGGAAGATCGGGTGGCCGCGATGAAAGAATCGAGCTCGGCCCGGCCGTTCATGGGGTTCAGGGCTACCCATACCTTGCCCGCGGCGAGCGTGGCCAAAAGTGCGATCAGGTGCTCCGGCGTGTTGAAGCCGCAGACGCCCACCCGCGACTGGGGCGTGGGGTCGATCGCACGGAAGGCGGCGGCCAGCGCATCGACTCGCCGGATCAGCTCAGCGTAGGTCAGGCTCTCGCCGTGAAAGGTCACCGCGACCGCGCCAGGGTCGCGCCGGGCGCCCCGGTACAGGAATTCGATCGGCGTCATGGCGCGAGCGTCACGCTGTCGTCATAGGGGTATGAAGATCATAGCGGTCCAGGTGGGGGCCTGATACCCGGCCGACCACCCCCAAACCCTTGCGTTTATAGGAGAATACGGCTACCTACGGCGCGCCCGGACCCCCTGGAACCGGTATCGTCATTCCGGCGGCGGCCAGGCGAAGATGTGCATTGCAGCACGTCCTCACCATATAAATATCTGCACGGATCGAAGAGGCGGGAGCCCGACATGGCACGGAACAAGATCGCGCTCGTGGGCGCGGGTCAAATCGGCGGCACGCTCGCATTGCTGGCGGGTCTCAAGGAACTTGGCGACGTCGTGCTGATCGACATCCCGCAGACCGAAGGCATGCCCAAGGGCAAGAGCTTGGACATCGCGCAAGCCGCGCCCGTCATCGGTTTCGACGCGGAGCTTTCCGGTTCCACCGATTACGCCGCCCTGGCGGGCGCCGACGTGGTCATCGTGACCGCGGGCGTGCCGCGCAAGCCGGACATGAGCCGCGACGATCTGATCGGCATCAACGCGGGCGTCATCGCGACGGTGGGCGAGAACATCAAGCGTCATTGCCCCAAGGCCTTCGTCATCGTCATCACCAATCCGCTCGACGCCATGGTCTGGGTCATGCGCGAGGTGACGGGCCTGCCCTCGAGCCACGTGGTCGGCATGGCGGGTGTCCTCGACTCCTCCCGCTTCCGCCATTTCCTGGCCGACGAGTTCAAGGTCTCGATCAAGGACGTCACGGCGTTCGTGCTGGGCGGCCACGGCGACACGATGGTGCCGCTGATTCGCTATTCCACGGTCGCTGGTATTCCGTTGCCCGATCTGGTCGCCATGGGTTGGACCACCCAGGATAAGCTGGACAAGATCGTCCAGCGCACCCGTGACGGCGGTGCCGAGATCGTCGGCCTGCTCAAGACCGGTTCCGCGTTCTACGCGCCGGCCGCGTCCGCGATCGAGATGGCCGAGTCCTATTTGAAAGACAAGAAGCGCGTCCTGCCCTGCGCGGCGCAGCTCGACGGCCAATACGGCGTGAAGGGCCTCTATGTCGGCGTGCCGGTCGTGATCGGCGCGGGCGGCGTGGAGCGCATCGTCGAGATCAAGCTCACGGCCGAAGAGCAGAAGATGTTCGACCACTCCGTGGCCTCGGTGCAGGGTCTGGTGGACGCTTCCAAGCGCATCCTGGCCGAACAGAAGGCCAAGAAAGCCTGACGCCGCGCACTCTTCGCCGATCCACGACACATCGTCATAGCGAGACCGCATGAATATCCATGAGCATCAGGCGAAGGAACTGCTGGCGCGCTTCGGCGTCGCGGTTCCCAAGGGCCGTGCGGCGTTCACCGCCGAAGAGGCCGTCGCGGCGGCCAAGGAACTGGGCGGCCCGGTCTGGGTCGTGAAGGCCCAGATCCATGCCGGCGGTCGCGGCAAGGCGGGCGGCGTGAAGGTGGTGAAGTCGGTCGACGACGTCGCCGCCGCGGCCAAGAAAATGTTGGGTATGAACCTGGTCACGCACCAGACGGGTCCGCAGGGCCGCATCGTCAAGCGCGTCTATGTCGAGGAAGGCTGCGACATCAAGCGCGAGCTCTATCTCGGCGTGCTCCTCGACCGCCAGACCAGCCGCATCACCTTCATGGCTTCGACCGAAGGCGGCATGGACATCGAAGAGGTGGCGGCCAAGACGCCGGAGAAGATCACCCGCGTGGCCATCGACCCGGCCGTCGGCATGCAGCCCTTCCACGCGCGCCGCATCGCCTATGCGCTCGGCCTCGAAGGCGACCAGGTGAAGTCGGCGACCAAGTTCCTGCACGCGCTCTACCGCGCCTATGTGGAGCTGGACGCCAGCCTGCTCGAGGTGAACCCGCTCGTCATCACCGGCAAGGGCGAGGTCATCGCGCTCGACGCTAAGATGAACTTCGACGACAACGCGCTTTATCGCCACAAGGACATCGAGGCGCTGGCCGATGAGAACGAGATCGATCCGACCGAACTCGAGGCCGGTAAGCACAACCTCAACTATGTGAAGCTCGACGGCAGCATCGGCTGCATGGTCAACGGCGCCGGCTTGGCCATGGCGACGATGGACATCATCAAGCTCTATGGCGGCGAGCCCGCGAACTTCCTGGACGTGGGTGGTGGCGCCACCAAGGAGCGCGTCACGGTCGCGTTCAAGCTGATCCTCAGCGACAAGAACGTGAAAGGCATCCTGGTCAACATCTTCGGCGGCATCGTCCGTTGCGACGTGATCGCCGACGGCGTGGTGGCCGCCGCGCGCGAGTTGGCGCTCAAGGTGCCGCTGGTCGTGCGCCTCGTGGGCACGAACATGGAGCAGGGCAAGAAGATCCTGGCCGAATCGGGCCTCAAGATCCTGGCCGCGGACGACCTGGCGGATGCCGCCGAAAAGGTCGTGAAGGCCGTGAAGGAGGCCGCCTGATGTCGGTTCTGATCGACAAGAACACCAAGGTCATCTGCCAGGGTTTCACCGGCGCCCAGGGCACGTTCCATTCCGAGCAGGCCATCGCCTACGGCACCAAGATGGTCGGCGGCGTGACGCCCGGTAAAGGCGGCACCAAGCATCTGAACCTGCCTGTCTTCGATACCGTCGCGGAGGCGGCGAAGAAGACGGGGGCTACGGCCAGCGTGATCTACGTGCCGGCGCCCTTCGCAGCCGATGCGATCTTGGAGGCGCTGGACGCCAAGCTGCCGCTGATCGTCTGTATCACCGAGGGTATTCCCATCATCGATATGGTGCGCGTGAAGCGCGCCTTGGCCAATTCGGGCTCGCGCTTGGTCGGCCCCAACTGCCCCGGCGTCATCACGCCCGATGAGTGCAAGATCGGCATCATGCCGGGCCACATCCATCTGCGTGGCAAGATCGGCATCGTCTCGCGCTCCGGCACGCTCACCTATGAAGCGGTTGGCCAGACGACGGCCGCGGGCCTGGGCCAGACCACGTGCATCGGCATCGGCGGCGATCCCGTGGGCGGCATGAACTTCATCGATTGTCTGGAGTTGTTTCTGGGCGACGACGAGACCAAGGGCATCGTCATGATCGGCGAGATCGGCGGCGCGGCCGAGGAAGACGCGGCCGCGTTCCTGAAGGCCAGCAAGCGCAAGAAGCCGGTCGTCGGCTTCATCGCCGGCCGCACGGCGCCGCCGGGCCGCCGCATGGGCCATGCCGGCGCGATCATCGCGGGCGGCAAGGGCGGCGCGGACGACAAGATCGAGGCCATGCGTTCCGCGGGCATCAAGGTCGCCGATTCGCCGGCGGCGCTCGGCGCCACCATGGTCGAGGCGCTGAAGGGCTGAGCCGCATGCGCCGTTCCTCCATTCGCATGGACGCACGACGATGGCGCTAGATCGCGACTCGCTGCTGAACAGCGCCAACGCGATTTTCATCGCGGAGCTTTACGGGCGCTATCTGAACGATCCGCGCTCGGTGGATTCGAGTTGGGCGGATTTTTTTAAGAGCCTGGACGACGATTCCCGCACACTTCTTCTCGACAGCCGCGGCGCCAGTTGGGCGCCGCGCGACAGCGCCGTCATCGGGGCCAAGAATGGCGCCGCCGCGCCGGCCGCCGCCAAAGGTGGAGTTTCCGCCGACCAGCTGCGCGCGGCTTGTCTCGATTCGATTCGCGCGCGCATCCTGATCCGCTCCTACCGCGTGCGCGGCCATCTGGAAGCGACGCTCGATCCGCTCGGCCTCGAAGCCAAGCAAGAGCATCTCGAGCTTCACCCGCGCACACTCGGCTTCACCGACGCCGACTATGACCGCCCGATCTTCGTCTTTGACGCCGTCGGCGTGGAAACCGCCACTCTGCGCGAACTGATCGCGCGGCTGCGCGCCGCCTATTGCGGCACGATCGGCATCGAATACATGCATATGCAGGATCCCGAGCAGAAGGATTGGATTCAGGAGCGCGTGGAAGCCGCGCCCTACGATCCGCCGCTCTCGGCCGACGAGAAGAAGTGGATCCTGAAAAAGCTGACCGTCGCGGAAACCTTCGAACAGTTTCTCGACAAGCGTTACACCGGCACCAAGCGGTTTGGCCTCGACGGCGGCGAATCGAGCATTCCGGCGCTGGAAGCCGTGCTCGAGCGCGCGGCGCAGCACGGCGTGGAAGAGGTCGTCTTGGGCATGGCCCATCGCGGCCGTCTGAACGTGCTGGCCAACGTGATGCGCAAGCCGTTCCAGGCCATCTTCTCGGAGTTCGAAGGCCACTCCGCCAATCCCGAGGATGTCCAGGGATCGGGCGACGTGAAATACCATCTTGGCACCTCGTCCGACCGCGAGATCCTGGGCCGGAAGATGCACCTCTCGCTTCAGGCCAATCCTTCGCATCTGGAGGCCGCGGACCCTGTCGTCATGGGCCGCGTGCGCGCCAAGCAGACACAGAAGGGCGACATGGCGCGCGAGCGCGTCATGGGTCTGCTGATCCATGGCGATGCGGCTTTCGCGGGCCAAGGTCTGGTGGCCGAGGTGCTGGGCTATTCCGACCTCAAGGGCTACCGCACCGGCGGCACGATCCATCTGATCATCAACAACCAGATCGGCTTCACCACCTCGCCGTCGGCCGGCCGTTCCTCGTCCTATTGCTCGGACATCGCCAAGGCGATCCAGGCGCCGATCTTCCACGTCAATGGCGACGACCCGGAAGCGGTCTTGCGCGCCACGCGTCTGGCCACCGATTTTCGCCAGAAGTTTCACAAGGACGTGGTGATCGACCTGTTCTGCTATCGCCGCCACGGCCACAACGAAGGCGACGAGCCGAGCTTCACGCAGCCGATCATGTACCGGAAGATCGCGGCTCAGCCGACCACGCGGCAGATCTATGCCAAGCGGCTGGTGCAGGAAGGCGTGGTCGACGAGGCCGCCGCCGAAGGGCTGGTCACCGAGCGCTTCTCGGAATTGGACAAGGCCTTCGAGATCGCCAAGACCTACAAGCCCAACAAGGCCGACTGGCTGGAGGGCGCATGGACCGGCATGCGTTTGGCTTCGGCCGACGACCGGCGCGGCGAGACGGCCGTGCCGCTCGACGAGCTGCGCGCCATTGGCCGCAAGATCTGCACGATCCCCGAGGGCTTCGATGCCAACCGCAAGGTCGTGCGCATCGTGCAAGGCCGCCTCAAGGCGATCGAAACGGGCGAGGGTATCGATTGGGCGACCGCCGAGGCGCTGGCGTTCGGCACGCTTTGCGCCGAAGGCACGCCCGTGCGCCTTTCCGGCCAGGACAGCGGCCGTGGCACTTTCTCCCAGCGCCACGCCGTGCTGATCGACCAGATGAACGAGGACAAATACGTCTCCATCGCGCACATCAAGGACGGCCAGGCGCCGATCGAAATCATCGACAGCCCACTCGCCGAGGGCTCCGTGCTGGGCTTCGAATACGGCTACAGCCTGGCCGAACCCAAGGCGTTGGTCCTTTGGGAAGCGCAGTTCGGCGATTTTGCCAACGGCGCCCAGGTCATCATCGACCAGTTCATCTCGTCCGGTGAATCAAAGTGGCTGCGGATGTCGGGCCTAGTCATGCTGCTGCCGCACGGTCACGAAGGGCAGGGACCGGAACACTCCTCTGCGCGACTCGAGCGCTATCTGCAGCTCTGCGCTGAAGACAATATGCAGGTGGTCAACATCACCTCGCCGGCAAACTATTTTCATGCGTTGCGCCGCCAGATCCGGCGCGACTTCCGCAAGCCCTTGATCGTGATGACGCCCAAGTCGCTGCTGCGTCACAAGCTCGCGGTGTCGAAGCTTGAGTCCATGGGGCCGGGCAAGACCTTCCACCGCATCCTGGTGGATCGTGGTGATCCCTTGCCCGACAAGGATATCAAGCGGGTCGTTCTGTGCTCGGGCAAGGTCTTCTACGATTTGTTCGAGACGCGCGAACAGATAGGCGCGAAGCAGGCCTATCTCCTACGCGTCGAGCAGCTCTATCCGTTCCCGGGCCAGGTCCTGGCCAACGAATTGAAGCGCTTTCCCAACGCCGAAGTGGTCTGGTGCCAGGAAGAGCCCAAGAACATGGGCGCCTGGACCTTCGTCGAGCCGCGCCTCGAAACCGTCTTGGCCGAGGGCGGCACGAAGTCGAAGCGTCCGCGCTATATCGGGCGCGCCGAGGCGGCCTCGCCCGCGACGGGCAGCGCCAAGCGCCATGCGCAGGAGCAGCAGGCGCTGGTGAAAGAAGCTTTGACGTTCTGACGCCGCGCCGCTCTCAGGCGCGGTCGCATGTGGAGAGAAAACGATGGCGACGGACATCACCGTTCCCACGCTCGGCGAATCCGTGAAGGAAGCCACGGTCGCGCGCTGGTTCAAGAAGGTCGGCGAGCGCGTCGAGATGGACGAGCCGCTGGTCGAGCTGGAGACCGACAAGGTCACGGTCGAGATCAATGCCAAGGCTGCCGGCACGCTGGCCGAAATCAAGGTGCCCGAGGGCGAGAACGTCGCCATCGGCGCGCTGTTGGGTTCGATCGGCGAAGGCGGAGCTGTCGCCAAGCCCGCGACCGCCAAGGCGGAACCCGCGAAGGCCGAAGCGCCCAAGCCCGCCGCGCCCGCCGTTGCGGCGAAGCAGGCTGAAGGTGCGAAGCTCGCGCCCTCCGTCGAGCGGCTGGTCGAAGAGAACAAGCTCGATCCGAAAGCGATTCCGGCCACGGGTAAAGACGGCCGCCTGACCAAGGGCGACGTGCTGGCCAGTCTTGAAAGCAGCGCGAAAGCGCCCGCACCCCAGGCTCCCGCCGCCCCGTCGGGTCCGCGCCCGCAGGCCGCGCGCGAAGAACGCGTGCGCATGACGCGCCTGCGCAAGCGTATTGCCGAGCGGCTGAAGCAGGCCCAGAACACCGCCGCCATGCTGACCACCTTCAACGAGGTGGACATGACGAAGGTGAACGAGGCGCGCCTGCATTACCGCGAGACGTTCGAGAAGAAGCACGGCGTGCGCCTGGGCTTCATGTCGTTCTTCGTCAAGGCGTCGATCGTGGCGCTGCGCGAATTCCCGGCCGCCAACGGCGAGATCGACGGCGACGACATCGTCTACAAGAACTACTACGACATCGGTGTCGCCGTCGGCACGCCGCAGGGCCTGGTCGTGCCGGTTCTGCGTGACGCGGATCGTCTGTCCTTCGCCGAGATCGAGAAGACGAGCGCGGGCCTTGGGCAGAAGGCGCGCGACGGCAAGCTGACAATCGAAGACCTGACCGGCGGCACCTTCACCATCTCGAACGGCGGCGTGTACGGCTCGCTTCTGTCGACGCCGATCCTCAATCCGCCGCAGTCGGGCATCCTGGGCATGCACAAGATCCAGGAACGGCCCGTCGTGATCGGCGGTAAGATCGAGATTCGCCCGATGATGTACCTGGCGCTTTCCTACGATCACCGCATCGTCGATGGGCGCGAGGCCGTCAGCGTCTTGGTGCGCATTAAGGAATGTCTTGAAGATCCCCAGCGCATCCTGCTGGACATGTGACGGCGAAAGGTTCGGGCCATGGCTGATTCCTTCGACCTGGTGGTGATCGGCTCGGGTCCGGGCGGCTATGTCGCCGCGATCCGCGCGGCCCAGCTCGGCATGTCGGTGGCGTGCGTGGAAAAACGCGTCGCGCTCGGCGGCACCTGCCTCAACATCGGTTGTATCCCCTCCAAGGCGCTGTTGAACTCGTCGGAGAAATTCCACGAAGCCAAGCATTCCTTCGCCGAGCACGGCATCAAGGTTTCGGGTGTCGAGCTCGACCTGCCCGCCATGATGGCGCGTAAGGACAAGGTGGTGGACACTCTCACCAAAGGCATCGCCTTCCTGTTCAAGAAGAACAAGATCGAATGGGTGGCCGGCACGGCGACGATCCCAGCGGCGGGTCAGGTGAAAGTGACCGACGCCAAGGGCGGCGCGCGCGCACTCACCGCCAAGCGCATCTTGATCGCGACCGGTTCCGAATCGACGCCCTTGCCCGGTGTCGAGGTTGACGAGAAGCGCATCGTAACCTCGACCGGCGCTCTCTCGCTCGACAAGGTGCCCGGCCATCTGGTCGTGATCGGCGCGGGCTATATCGGCCTTGAGATGGGCTCGGTCTGGGCACGTCTCGGCGCCAAGGTCACGGTGGTCGAGTATCTCGACCGCGTCACGCCCGGCATGGACGGCGAGATCGCCAAGCAGTTCCAGCGCGTGCTGCAGAAGCAGGGCTTCACGTTCCGTCTGGGTACCAAGGTCACCTCGGCCAAGGCGAGCGCCAAGGGTGTCGCCGTCACCGTCGAGCCCGCTGCGGGCGGTGCGTCCGAAACGATCGAGGCTGACGTGGTGCTGCTGGCCATCGGTCGCCGCCCGAACACGGAAGGGCTGGGCTTGGACAAGCTGGGCGTCGCACTCGACAAGCGCGGCTTCGTCCAGACCGACCACGAGTTCCAGACCAATGTACCCGGCATCTATGCCATCGGCGATGTGCGGCCCGGCCCCATGCTGGCGCACAAGGCCGAGGACGAGGGCACCGTCGCGGTCGAACGCATGGCCGGCGTGAAAGGCCATATCGATTACGACCTCATCCCCGGCGTGGTCTACACCTGGCCCGAAGTGGCTTCGGGCGGCAAGACCGAGGAGCAATTGAAGGACGCCAAAACGGAGTACAAGGTCGGCAAGTTCCCCTTCATGGCGAATTCGCGCGCCAAGGCCACGGGCGACACGGATGGCCTCGTGAAGATCCTGGCCGATGCGAAAACGGATCGCGTGCTGGGCGTGCACATCATGGGGCCGGATGCCGGCACCGTGATCCACGAATGCACGCTGGCCATGGAGTTCGGCGGCGCGGCCGAGGACATCGCGCGCAGCTGCCACGCCCATCCGACTTACAACGAAGCCGTCAAGGAAGCGGCCCTCGCGGTGGACGGCCGCCCCATCCATATCTGAGCCGTAGCGCATTGCGCCCTTTGCGGTTCGCCCGCGCCCGAAGCCTGGCTTAGAGTGAACGAGTGACCAAGGATCGGAAGAGCGGCGCGCCCCATCGCGCCAATTGGTTCAAGCTGATCCTCGGATGGATTTTCCTCGTCCTCGGCGTCGCGGGCCTCGTGCTGCCGTTCCTTCAGGGCATCCTTTTCATCGCCATCGGCCTATGGCTTCTCTCCAGCGAATCGGAATGGGCGCGCTGCAAGCGGGACTGGCTTCTCCGCCGCTTCCCGCAATTGCGCCCGCGTCTCGAACGCATGGAATCGCATCTGGACGAACGCGGCGGACGAATCCGCGCCTGGTGGTGGCGCCGATGGTCGTGAGCTATGCGTAATCTCGGGGGCAGACAGCTCGTCGCGGCCGCGTGTCTTGCGCATATTTTCAGCCTGGCCGGCGTCGGCACGTTTCCTGCCTTGGTGCCGCTCTTCTTCGACGTCTGGGGCCTGTCGAACACCGAGGCCGGTTGGATCAGCGGCATCTATTACGGCGGTTACGCCGTCGCGGTGCCGATCCTGGCCGGGCTTACGGATCGGATGGATGCGCGCCGCGTCTATATGGCGTCGGCTGTGCTCGGCGCCGTCGCGTTGGCGGCATTCGCGCTGCTCGCGAACGGATTCTGGTCCGCGCTGCTCCTGCGCGCATTGGCCGGCATTGCCCTGGCGGGCACCTATATGCCCGGCCTCAAGATGCTGACCGACCGGGTCGAAGCCAAGAACCCGTCGCGCATGATCGCCGTCTACACCGCGAGCTTCGGCCTCGGTTCCAGCTTGTCGATCTGGATGGCGGGTGCTGTGGCCGATGTCGCGCTCTGGCGCTGGGCCTTCGCGGCCGCGGCGCTGGGCTCCTTGGCCGCGCTCGCGACCGTCGCGCTGACTGTCGCACCCCACACGCCGATGGCGCGTGCAGCCGCGTCCGTCGCGCGCTTCCTCGATTTCCGTCCCGTCTTCCGAAACCGCGCGGCCATGGCCTATGTGCTGGCCTATGGCGCCCATTGCTGGGAACTGCTGGGCTTCCGCGCCTGGTTCGTCGCGTTCCTGACCTTCAGCGCGACGCTGCAAACACCGGGCGCCACGATCTGGAGCGCGACCGCCACGGCCGCTGTCATCAACCTGCTCGGCGTGCCCGCCTCGATCTTGGGTAACGAATTGGCCGTGCGCTTCGGCCGTCGGCGCACCGCCAGCATCGTGATGCTGGCATCCGCCGCTGTCTCACTCTTCATCGGCTTCACCGCGTTCCTGCCCTATGTGCTGGTCGTCGCGCTCTTGATGGTCTACGGCGTCCTGGTCACGGGCGATTCCGCGACCGTTACGGCCGGCGCGGTTGCCGCCGCGACGCCCGAGAATCGGGGCGCCGTCATGGCCATCCATTCGGCGGTCGGCTTCGCCACCTCGTTCTTCGGTCCTTTGTTCTTCGGCATCGTGCTCGACGTGGCAGGCGGCAACGAAAGCCTCTTGGCCTGGGGTCTCGGTTTCGCGGCGATGGGTCTGGGTGTGGCACTGGGCCCCTTGGCGCTGGCGTGGCTTGCGCCACGCGAGGGCGAGAAGACGGCATGATCGACAAGCGCATCCTGGTCGCGGTTTGCGTGGCGGAAATCTTGAGCATGGCCAGCTATGCCGGCGTGGCCGCGATCTTGCCCGACTTCATCCGCATGTGGAGCCTGACCAACGCCGAAGCTGGCTGGATCAGCGGCATCTACTTCGCGGGCTATACGCTGGCCGTGCCGTTCCTGGTCAGCATGACCGACCGTGTCGATCCAAGGCGCATCTACCTGGCCGCGATGGCGCTCAGCGCCGTCTCGTCATTGGGCTACGCATTTTTCGCCGACGGGTTCTGGTCGGCCTTTGCCTTCCGCGCGCTGGGCGGCATCGGCCTGGCCGGCACCTACATGCCCGGCCTCAAGATGCTTTCGGACCGCACCAGCGACGAAAAGCGCGCGCGCGTGGTCGGCATCTACACGGCGGCTTATTCGGCATCCTCCAGCCTGTCGTTCGTCTTTGTCGGCGTGATCGAGGATTTGATGGATTGGCGTTGGGCCTTCGGTCTCGGCGGCGTGTCGGCGTTGGCCGCGCTGTTTCTCATCCTGTTCACCGTGCCCGCGACGCCGCCCAAGCCCGGGCCTAAGACCAGTCCGTTGGCCGTGCTCGATTTCCGCCCCGTGCTGCGCAACCACGCCGCCCTCGGCTTCATGCTGGCCTATCTGATCGTGGTCTGGGTCCTGTCGGCCAACCGGTCCTGGATGGTCGCGTTCTTGGAATTCGCGGGCGGGTTGCAGGGCGAAAGCGGTGTGGTTTGGAGCGCCGTCACCTGCGCCGCGATCATGAACCTGCTCGGATTGCCGGCCACGATCCTGGGCAACGAGATGGCCATCAAGCACGGCGCGGTGCGCGTGATGGTGATCTTCTTCTTCGCCGCGACCGTGGTGGGTTTGCCGCTCGGCTACTTGGCGGCCTCGCCCTACGTGGTGGTGCTGGCCGTGGCGTCCGTGTTCGGCGTCCTGATCGGCTGCAACGCGAGCTCCGTCACCGCGGGTACCGTCCAGGTGGCGGAACCCGAACGACGCGGCGCCACCATGGCGCTCCATTCCTGTCTCGGTTTTCTGGGAGGCTTCCTCGGCCCCTTGGTCTTCGGCTACGTCCTCGACCATGCGGGCGGCGGGCACAGCGTGGGCGCTTGGGGCCTGGCCTTCGCGGGTTCGGCTGCGATGTGCGTGGTGGGGGCGGCGCTGGTAGCCCTGCTCGCGCGCAGCGGGCGAAGGGCGTAGACTTTCCACCTTCCGACAGGCTGCCAAGGAGGTCGAGATGGACACGATCGAGAGGCGCACCCCCACGACGGCGTACAAGCGCTTCGAGTTGCGCCGCATGTGCGGCGCGCTGGGCGCCAAGATCACGGGCGTCGATCTGGCCCAGCCGATGGATGAGGAGCTGCGCGCGGAATTGAACAGCGCGTTCCTCGAACATCTCGTGCTCTGCTTCCCCAAGCAGACGATCAGCAACGACCAGCAGATCGCTTTCACCAAGACCTTCGGCGACATCCAGCCCCATCCGCTCTATCGCAGCGCGGAGATGGAGGGCTATCGCGACATCCTGGTGCTGGAGCACAAGGCCGGCCAGTTCTTCAACGGCCGCAACGATGTCTGGCACACGGACATGACGTTCAAGGAGGTGCCGCCCAAGCTCGGCATGCTCTATTGCCGCGCCATCGACGAAGGCTTCGGCGACACCATGTTCTGCAACATGTACAAGGCCTACGACACGCTGTCGGAAGGCATGCGCGCGATGCTCGATCCGCTCAAGGCCATGCATTCGGCGGCGCGGTTGCAGCGGCGCAACAACGCCAAAAGCTACAACGTGCCGATCAAGGAAATCCCGCCGCCGGTGATCCACCCGGCCATCCGCGCCCACCCGGAGACGGGCCGCAAGGCGCTGTTCGTCAATCCGTCCTTCGTCATCAACTTCATCGACATGACGGAGGAAGAGACGCAGCCGATGCTGGATTACCTGGTCAACCACGCCACCCAGCACGAGCACATCTACCGCCACCGCTGGAACGTGGACGATCTGGTTATGTGGGACCAGCGCGCGACGATGCATTACGTGGTCATCGACTACGACGCCAACATGCACCGCCGCATGCACCGCACCACCGTCGCGGGCGATCGGCCGTTCTGATTTTTTCCGCTTAGCCCTTCGCGCGCGGGTGCGCCATCTGGTGCACGCGTAGAAGCTGTTCGTCCGCGACCTCGGTGTAGCGCTGGGTCGTCGAGAGCGAGGAATGGCCCAAGAGTTCCTGGATCGCGCGCAGATCGGCGCCGCTAGCCAAAAGGTGCGTCGCGAAACTGTGGCGCAGCGCGTGCGGCGTGGCCGTGTCGGGCAGGTTGAGAAGTTTGCGCAGCTTCTGCATGCGCAACTGCACCTCGCGCGCGTTGAGGCGCCTGCCTCGCAGGGAGAAGAAGAGCGGCGCGTCTGCCGCGGCGGGGAAGGGACACTCTTTAAGATAATCCGTGATGGCGTCGCGCACCACGGGTAGCACGGGCACCATGCGCTGCTTGTTGCCTTTGCCGCGCACGGTGACGGTTTTGCCCTTGGGCGCTTGGCCGCGATCGAGCGACAGCGCTTCGCCCACGCGCAGGCCGCAGCCATAGAGAAGCGCGAACAATGCCAAGTCGCGCTTGGCGACCCAGGGACGCGTGTCCAGCATTTCCGCTTCCGCGATCAGCGCGAACGCGTCGTCCGGCGCCAGCGGGCGCGGCACGGTTTGCGGCAGGCGCGGCGTCTTCAAGGTCGCGATCTGGCCGTTGGACGCCAGGCCGTTGCGCTCCAGATAGCGGAAGAATCCGCGCACGGTGGACAGAGCGCGGGCCAGCGAGCTGCGCGCCAAGCCTTCGCCCGTGCGGCGCGCCAGCCAGGCGCGGAAATCCGCCGTGCGCATCGCGGCCAGATCGGCCAGCGACGGCGGGCCGCCCAGATGCTCGGCCATCGCGTCGAGGAAGCTGGAAAGATCGCGGCCATAGCCGGACAGCGTGTGGTCCGAGGCGCGCTTTTCGTGGGAAAGCCACGCCCGCCAGCCGTCGATCGCCGCGGCCAGGTCGGCCGCCGCGTTGAAGCGGAGATGAGGAGCTCGGTGCCTTGGCCCGGCTGAAAACGGCCCTCGTTCCGCGAACCGAAGGCCAAGATGCCGTGTGGCGCGCGGCTGCCGAGGTCGAGGCGCAACAGGGCGTCGGAGCGCACGAGGCCGGCGGAAGGCCCGAACAGCGCGCGGTCACCCGCGATATAGGGGCGCAGCAGCGATTCGCGCCCTTCACCCAGCAGATGATCGACCGTACCGGGTTTCAGGATCGAGATGCCGCCCATGGGCACGCGGTTGGGCGCGCCCTCCACGGCCTCGACGCACAACGCCACGGCATCCACCTCCAGGTGTAGGGCCAAGTCGGTCGTGACGGCCTCAAGCAATTGCGGAAAGCCGGGTGCGGCCAACAGCGCGAGCGCGGCCTGATGAATTCGCTTCTGGCTGGTCAGGTTGGCGCGGCTGGTGGAGACCAGATCGGCGTGGGCGTCCTGCAGCGCGCGCAACTCGCCTTGCGCGCGCTTCAACATGAAATGCTGCATGTCCACGGCGCCGTCCGCGCGCACGGGGGCGCCCGGCGCGGCGCCGGTCAGAAGCTCCGGATGCTGGGCAAGGAAATCTGGGTGGCGGCGCAGATACTCCACCACCTGGCGCGCGGTCGGTGCGGCCCCGCGGGCCGGCTTGGCGTCATCTGGCTTTTGCAACGGCGCGTCGTTCTTCTGGCTGATCGTCCAGGATGGATTGTCCGGTCTTGGCCCAGTCGGCCAGGAACACGGCCAAGCCCTTGTCCGTCAGCGGGTGGGCGTAAAGCTGGCGCAGCACGTTGGGCGGCAGGGTCGCGACATGGGCGCCCATCTTGGCCGCGTCGATCACGTGGTTCGGGTTACGAATCGAGGCCACCAGAACCTCGGTTTTGAAGGCGGGGTACTGGCGGTAGATCGTGCAAATCTCTTGGATCAACGCCATGCCCGAGGCGCCCACGTCGTCCAGGCGGCCGACGAAGGGCGAGATGAAGGACGCGCCGGCCTTGGCGGCCAGGATGGCCTGGGCGGCGGAGAAGCACAGCGTCACGTTCACCATCACGCCGTCGGAGGACAGCGCCTTACAGGTCTTGAGCCCATCCACAGTGAGGGGCACCTTGACCGCGACGTTCTTGGCGATGCGGGCCAGGTGGCGGCCTTCCTTCAGCATCGTGTCGAAATCGGTCGCCGCCACCTCGGCCGAGACGGGGCCGGGCACGATGGCGCAGATTTCGGCCACCACGTCGACGAACTTGCGCCCGGTCTTGGCGACCAGCGAGGGGTTGGTGGTGACGCCGTCGACCAGGCCGGACGACGCCAGGTCGCGGATGGCCTTGGTGTCGGCGGTGTCGATGAAGAACTTCATGCGCGTGGTCCCCGTGCAAAATCCTCGATCGCGCTTCCGGGCATCGGAGCGGAAATGGGAGCTCGGGGACGACCCATCCCGGTTGCCGTGGAGCCTTCGGCGATCCTTATCTAGTGTATAGCCGATGCCCGACTCCGAGACCAGTTCGAGACCCGTGCCCGACGCGCAAGATCCGCCCGCGCGTTTCGCGGGACCGTGCGAGGTCCAGGTCCTGCTGCCTTTGCCGCTGGCGGGCGCCTACGACTACCGCGTTCCCGAAGGCATGACGTTACAGACCGGCGATTTCGTCGTCGTTCCGTTGGGACGGCGCGAGGAACTGGGCGTCGTCTGGGGCGCGGGCACGGGCGAGGTCGCGCCGGAAAAGCTGAAGGACGTTGTCGGACCCATCGACGTGCCGCCCATGCCGCCTGCCGTCTCCAAAACGGTGGAATGGGTGGCAGCCTATACGTTATCGCCGCCGGGGGCCGTCTTGCGCATGGCCATGAGCGTATCGGCCGCGCTCGATCCGCCGCGCCCGATCCTGGCCTATCGCCTGAGTGCCACACGTGACGACGTTCGGCTGACGGACGCGCGGCGGCGCGTGCTGGCCGTCCTGGCCGACGGTCCTCCGCGTTTGCCGGCGGAACTGGCGCGCGAAGCGGGGGTGGGGGTGGGGGTCGTAAAGGGTTTGGCCGATGCGGGGCTGATCGAGCCCGTCATGCTGCCGCCCCGCTTGATCGCCGGCGTGCCCGATCCCGACCATCCGGGCCCCACGCTTTCGTCGCCACAGCAGGACGCTGCGCGCGCGCTGGTCGAAATGGTCGAGGCGGATGCCTTCGGCGTCGCGCTGCTCGACGGCGTCACGGGCTCGGGCAAGACGGAGGTTTATTTCGAGGCCGTTGCCGCCGCGTTGCGCCGGGGCCGCCAGGTGCTCGTCCTCTTGCCCGAGATCGCGCTGACGGCGCAGTGGCTGCAGCGTTTCCGCGCGCGCTTCGGCGCGCCGCCCGCCGAATGGCATTCGGACCTGACTTCGTCCCAGCGGCGCACCACCTGGCGCGCGGTCGCCGAAGGCGCGGCCAGCGTCGTGGTCGGCGCGCGCAGCGCCTTGTTCCTGCCTTTCCCGAAATTGGGCTTGATCGTCGCCGACGAGGAGCACGACCAGTCCTACAAGCAGGAAGACGGCGTCGCCTACCACGCGCGCGACATGGCCGTGGTGCGCGCGCGCGCCTCCGCCATTCCCGTCGTGCTGGCTTCGGCCACGCCATCGCTCGAGACGCTGGCCAACGTCGAAGCCGGGCGCTATCGCGCCCTGCAACTGCCCGAGCGCCATGGCGGCGCGGCCATGCCTCATGTCGCCGCGATCGACATGCGGAAACACCCGCCGTCGCGCCAATCGTGGCTGTCGCCCATTCTGCGCCAGGCCCTGGCCGAGACGGTCGCGGCGGGCGAGCAGGCCATGTTGTTCCTCAACCGCCGTGGCTATGCGCCGCTTACCCTCTGCCGTGCCTGCGGCCATCGCATCCAATGCCCGCACTGTACTGCTTGGATGGTGGAGCACCGGCTGACCGGGCGCCTCATGTGCCATCATTGCGGCACGGGCATGCCCGCGCCGCGCAATTGCCCCGAATGCGGCGCGGCCGATGCGCTGGTGGCCTGCGGGCCGGGCGTCGAGCGCGTGGCGGAAGAGGTCGTCGCCCTCATGCCCCAGGCGCGTCTGGCCATCATGGCCAGCGACACGGTCGCAACCCCGGCGGCGGCGGAAGAGCTGGTCGGCCAAGTTCGCGACCATCAGCTCGATCTCGTGATCGGCACCCAGATCATGGCCAAGGGCCACCATTTTCCGCTTCTGACCCTGGTCGGCGTGGTCGATGCCGACCTGGGCCTGGCGGGCGGCGACCTGCGTGCCTCCGAGCGCACCTTTCAGCTTCTCAACCAGGTGGCGGGCCGCGCCGGCCGGGCCGAGCGTCCGGGGCGGGTGCTGCTGCAGACCTATATGCCCGACCATCCGGTCATGGCGGCCATGCTGTCCGGCGATCGCGACGGCTTCCTGGCCGCCGAAAGCGAGACGCGCCGTGCCCATTTCATGCCGCCTTATGGGCGCTTGGCCGCGCTGATCGTTTCCGGCGCCGACGGCCGCAGGGTGGACGAGGTCGCCCGCGCCCTCGGCAAAAGCGCGCCGCGCGGGGAGGGGATCGAGGTGCTGGGCCCGGCTCCGGCGCCCTTCGCGATGTTGCGCGGCCGGCACCGGCGGCGCCTGCTCGTGAAGGCGCGCAAGGAGGCCAATCTGCACGGCCGTCTGCGCGCGTGGCTTGCGGGCGTGAAGGTGCCCACGGGGGTGCGCATCCAGGTCGATATCGACCCCTATAGTTTCCTCTAGAATGGCGCGCGAAACGCGCTGTTCTGGACATAGTGCAGATGCGGGAACTATGCGGAAAACTTGAGGAAAAACGCCATGGTCGGCGGCTTGCCAGGGCGTAACGACTATGTTACGAAACCCCCGCTTTTCGGGCCGGTTTCTCTGGTCCGAACGGGCAATCCCCGCCACCAGCGCGCCGGGTTGTCCCGGTAAATCCCGGGGTTGAGGGGGACTGTTTCTTTGGCATCCGAGGCAACCGGTTTGTCGGCCGTCGCGACGCGCTACGCTGGCGCGCTTTATGAGCTCGCGGAGCCGAAAAACCAGCTCGACGACACGGCCCAAAGCCTGAAAGCGGTCAAAACGCTGCTGGGCGAGAGCGTCGATCTGCGCCGCCTGGTCGCCAGCCCCATCGTCGGCCGCGACAAGCAGGCCAAGGCTATGTCGGCCGTGCTGGCCAAGGCCGGCGTCACCGATCTGGTCAGCCGCTTCGTCGCCGTCATCGCCAAGAACGGCCGTCTGGCCGCGCTCGGCGAGATCGCCGAAGCCTTCCTGCGCCTTTTGGCCGCGCGCCGGGGCGAAGTCACCGTCGAGGTCCGCACCGCCCAGCCGTTGGCCGAGCGCGAGATGCAGGCCCTCGGTCAAGCTCTCAAGCCCATCGCGGGCGACAAGGTTGCGTTCGACGTCAAAGTCGATCCGTCCATTCTGGGCGGGCTTGTCGTCAAGGTGGGCTCGCGTATGTTCGATTCTTCGCTGCGCACAAAGCTGCAGCGTCTCCAACTTGCGATGAAAGGGGTCGCGTAATATGGAAATCCGCGCCGCCGAAATTTCCGCCATCCTCAAGGACCAGATCGAGAACTTCGGCACCGAGGCCGATGTCGCCGAGGTGGGCCAGGTTCTCTCCGTCGGCGACGGCGTCGCCCGCGTCTATGGTTTGGACAAAGTCCAGGCCGGCGAGATGGTCGAGTTCCCCGGCGGCATCCGGGGCATGGCGCTGAACCTCGAGACCGACAATGTCGGTGTCGTGATCTTCGGCGACGACCGCGACATCAAGGAAGGCGACACGGTCAAGCGCACGGGCGCCATCGTGGAAGTGCAGGTGGGCAAGGAGTTGCTGGGCCGCGTCGTCGATGCGCTGGGCAATCCGATCGACGGCAAGGGCCCGATCAATTCCAAGAACCGCCAGCGCGTGGACGTGAAGGCGCCGGGCATTATTCCGCGTCGTTCGGTGCACGAGCCGATGCAGACGGGCCTAAAGGCCGTCGACAGCCTGATTCCGATCGGCCGCGGCCAGCGCGAGCTGATTATCGGCGACCGCCAGACCGGCAAGACCGCCATCATCCTCGACACCATCATCAATCAGAAGCGCTACAACGAAAGCGGCGACGAGAAGAAGAAGCTCTATTGCATCTACGTCGCCATCGGCCAGAAGCGCTCATCGATCGCGCGCATCGTGAAGACACTCGAAGAGAACGGCGCACTCGACTACACGATCATCGTCTCGGCCACGGCCTCCGAGCCCGCGCCGCTCCAGTTCCTGGCGCCCTATACGGGCTGCACGATGGGCGAGTATTTCCGCGACAACGGCATGCACGCGGTCATCTTCTACGACGACTTGTCCAAGCAGGCCGTCGCCTACCGCCAGATGTCGCTGCTGCTGCGCCGCCCGCCGGGCCGCGAAGCCTATCCGGGCGACGTGTTCTATCTGCACTCTCGTTTGCTTGAGCGCGCCGCGAAGATGGGCGAGAAGGCCGGGTTGGGTTCGCTGACCGCGCTACCGGTCATCGAGACCCAGGCCAACGACGTTTCGGCTTACATCCCGACGAACGTGATCTCGATCACCGACGGTCAGATCTTCTTGGAAACCGACCTCTTCTATAAGGGCATCCGTCCGGCCGTGAACGTCGGCCTTTCGGTCAGCCGCGTCGGTTCCGCCGCCCAGACCAAGGCCATGAAGCAGGTTGCCGGCACCATCAAGCTGGAGCTGGCTCAGTACCGCGAAATGGCTTCTTTCGCCCAGTTCGCCTCCGACCTCGACGCTTCGACCCAGCGCCTTCTGGCGCGCGGCGCGCGTCTGACGGAAGCGCTGAAGCAGCCGCAATATGTGCCGCTGCCGGTGGAAGAGCAGGTGGCCTCGATCTTCGCCGGCGTGAACGGCTATCTCGACAAGATCGAAGTCAAGGACGTGACGCGCTTCCTCGACATGTTGCTCGACGACCTCCGCGCCAAGGGCCAGGAGATCCTCGGCACCATCCGCAAGGAAGAGGCGATCTCGGACGACACGAAGAAGAAGCTGATCGCCTTCCTCGACAACTTCGCCAAGGTTTTCGCCTGAGCGCCGTCCGGCTCCTCCGGCGATAGCGGGAAACGATGCCCAGTCTCAAAGACCTCCGCCTGCGCATCCGCAGCGTCCGTTCGACGCAGAAGATCACGTCCGCCATGAAGATGGTGGCGGGCGCCAAGCTGCGCCGCGCGCAGGAAGCGGCCGAGGCCGCGCGGCCCTATGCCGAGCGCATGGAGCGCATGTTGGGCTCGCTCGGCGCCAGCTTCGCAGGCCGTCCCGACGCGCCGGGCCTGCTGGCTGGCACGGGCAAGGCGGACACACATCTCGTCATCCTGGCTACCGCCGATCGCGGCCTGTGCGGCAGCTTCAATGCCTCGCTCGTGCGCGAGGCACGGCACATGATCCGCGACCTTTTGGCCGAGGGTAAGAAGGTCAAAATTCTGTGCGTCGGCCGGAAAGGCCGCGACGCGCTGCGCCGCCAGTACGGCAGCATGATCATCGACAGCTTCACCGAGGTCGACCGTCCTCGGCTCGGCTTCCCCGCGGCGAACAAGATCGCCCAGCGCGTCAGCGAGCTATTCGCGGCCGGCGAGTTCGATGTCGCGACCATCATCTACAACCGATTCAAATCGGCCCTGTCCCAGATCGTCACGCGCCAGCAGCTCATCCCATTTGGCGGCGAGCCCGCGGCCACGCCGGCGGAGGCCGCTCCGGCCGCGCGCGCGATCTACGAATACGAGCCGTCCGAGGAGGACATCCTCGACGTGCTGCTGCCGCGCAACCTGGCCATCCAGGTGTTCCGTGCGCTGCTGGAGAACAATGCCAGCGAGCAGGGCGCGCGCATGACGGCTATGGAGAACGCCACGCGGAACGCGGGCGACATGATCGGCAAACTGACGACGCGCTACAACCGCACGCGGCAGGCGCAGATCACCAAGGAACTCATCGAGATCATCTCCGGCGCGGAAGCCGTTTAGGCGCGTCGGCGGAAGGACAAGGAGCACATCATGGCGAAGAACAACGTCGGTCGGATCACGCAGGTCCTGGGTGCGGTCATCGACGTCCGGTTCGACGGCGAGCTGCCGGCGATCCTGAACGCACTGCACGTCCAGCATCAGGGCTCGACGCTAGTGCTCGAGGTGGCGCAGCATCTGGGTGACTCGGTCGTGCGCACGATCGCCATGGACACGACGGAAGGCTTGGTGCGCGGCCAGGAGGCCGTCGACACAGGCAGCCCGATCACCGTTCCGGTCGGCCCGGAGACGCTCGGCCGCATCCTGAACGTCGTCGGCGAGCCGGTCGACGAGCGCGGCCCGGTCAACGCCAAGAAGAGGGCGCCGATCCACAAGGCCGCGCCGCTCCTGACCGACCAGTCGACCGAGACCGAAGTTCTCGTCACGGGCATCAAGGTCATCGACCTTCTGGAGCCGTATCCGAAGGGCGGCAAGATCGGCCTGTTCGGCGGCGCCGGCGTTGGCAAGACCGTCATCATCATGGAGCTCATCAACAACATCGCAAAGGCGCACGGCGGCTACTCCGTGTTCGCCGGCGTGGGTGAGCGTACGCGCGAAGGCAACGACCTCTATCACGAGATGATCGAATCGGGCGTCATCAAGCTGGACGGCGCCAGATGAACGAGCCGCCGGGTGCGCGTATGCGCGTGGCGCTGTCGGGCCTCACCGTTGCCGAGCACTTCCGCGACCAGGGCCAGGACGTGCTGTTCTTCGTGGACAACATCTTCCGCTTCACCCAGGCGGGTTCCGAGGTCTCGGCACTTCTCGGCCGCATTCCCTCGGCCGTGGGTTACCAGCCGACCTTGGCGACCGACATGGGCCAGATGCAGGAGCGCATCACCACCACCAAGAAGGGTTCGATCACCTCGGTGCAGGCCATCTACGTGCCCGCCGACGACTTGACCGACCCCGCGCCGGCCACCTCGTTCGCCCACTTGGACGCGACGACAGTTCTGTCGCGACAGATCGCCGAGTTGGGCATCTATCCGGCCGTCGACCCGCTCGACTCCACCTCGCGAATTCTGGATCCGCGCATCGTGGGCGACGAGCATTATGGCGTCGCGCGCGAGGTACAGCGCATCCTGCAGACCTACAAGTCGCTGCAGGACATCATCGCCATCCTGGGCATGGACGAGTTGTCCGAAGAGGACAAGACGACGGTTTCGCGCGCGCGCAAGATCCAGCGCTTCTTCTCGCAGCCCTGCCACGTGGCCGAGGTGTTCACCGGCCGCGCGGGCGTCTTCGTCGAGCTCGAGGACACCATCAAGGGCTTCAAGATGATCTGCGACGGCGAATGCGACGACATTCCCGAAGCCGCGTTCTACATGGTCAGCACCATCGAGACGGTCTTCGAGAAGGCCAAGCAGATGGCCGCGGAAGCCGCCTAAAGCCGGATCGAGGATATCGTGGCCGACACCTTCGAGTTTGAACTGGTCTCGCCGGAACGCCTGCTCCTCTCGGAGCGGGCGGAGATGGTCGTCGTGCCCGGCACGGAGGGCAACTTTGGCGTCCTGCCGGGACACTCGCCTTTTGCGTCCACCGTCCGCGCGGACGTGATCGAGGTCTACGAGAACAACAAGGTGAAGCAGCGCATCTTCGTCGGCGGCGGCTTCGCCGAGGTAACGCCCGAACGCCTGACGGTCCTGGCCGACGAAGCCGTGCCGGTCGAAAAGCTGGATCGCGCCGCCATCGAGGCCTCGATTCGCCAGCTTGAGCAAGACATCGGAGATGCCGATTCCGAGACCGAGCGCGCACCCTTCGAGGCGCGCTTGGCCGTCGAACAGGCCAAACTCGCCGTTCTCGGCCGCCCGAACTGATCTTGGGACCGGTCCCGGACGTGGGACGTCCCCGTTGGCGGCGGCCCTCTG
>JAPLOM010000066.1 GCA_026400755.1 Alphaproteobacteria bacterium | reverse complement strand
TCACCAGCCGGTAGTATTGCAAAAGTTTCGCCGCGACATACAAAGGGGCCCGATCGGGCCCCTTTGCATGTCGGCGCTTCCCCTCGCTACTGGCCTGCTTTTGCTCCGCCACACTGGCCGGTTTTTACTCCGCCGTTGACAGATGGCAATGGCGGCCGCGGGTGCCAGGCTCGTCTCGCCGCCCACTTGCCAGGGCCGTGGCGTGAAGAACTCACCGAGCGGCGTGAGAGCTAGAAGCGCGCCATGCACGCCCACATCGAAAGCGGCGGTCAGCGCGGTCAGTGCTGCCGAGACGAGGACGTAGCGCCGGAGCCAGCGTGAGGCGCCGCCCGTGACGAAGACGGCGAACAAGGCGCCGCCGCAGGCAGCGGTCAACGCCGCGAAGTTGAGCGTGCGCAGGGTCCAGTCGGCGGTTCGCCAGATACCTTCCAAGGCCTGCGTCTCTGGCGCTACGGGTGGATGGTCGGTGGCGTAACCCATGGAGAAATAGAACGACCCGGCGACGGGATGGGAATCGCCCGAGCGAACGCGGTAGGTCACCAGATAGGTACCCTTGGGCATCTCCGGCGGCAGGATGATGCGCATCTCGGAATCGCGCACGCGCACGTTACGCGTCTCGGCAATGGCGGAGCCCGCGGCGTCGAGCACGCGCACGTCCACCGGCACGACGGCCTCGTTAAAGCTCAGCACGACGGCTTCGATCGCATCCTTCAGGACGGCGCCATCCTTGGGATCGCTGCCGATCAGCAGCGCATGCGCCCGTCCTTCGCTCGGCGTGAACGACAGAAAGACGAGAAACAGGACGAGGATCGTCGAGCGTTTCATCATGGTTGGCCGATAAGTCCGGCGGAGCAACGTGCTCCGCCGGACTTCCTTCGCGGTTCTTAGGATTTCGGCAACAGCTTCACTTGCGGTACGGGGTGTGCGTAGTCCTCCATGCTCTTGCCGGCTTCGGGCACTTCGATCCAGCGCGCGAAGCCCTTCTTGCACTCCTGCACGGTGGGGAAGTTGAGCGTCTCGCCCGGACGATCCGGCAACTTCATGCGCATGGCGAACTCGTCATAGTACTCGTCCGGCAACTGGCCGGTCCAAATCACCTCCTTGACGCCTTCGGTGATCTGGCCGCCATGGCCGTCGGGAATCGGTTGGGCCAATTTGCCCTTCACGATCTCCAGCTTCCAGCCTGCCTTCGGCTGGGGTTTCACGCCCGTGACGCCGTCGGGGATCTGGATACGGACCTTGAGCGTCGGCGAGCCGTCGCAACCGTGGGGAACGCGCATGACCAGTTTGTAGTAGCTGTCGGCCGGGGCCTGCTTGGTTTCGATGGTGGCGTGGGCGAAGGCCGTGCCGGCGAATCCCAGCAGGCCGAGCGCGGCCGCGGCCGCGCGCAAACGTGAGCGAGTCATTTATTGCTCCTGATGAAAACGTGGTTGGAGCCCGCAGGGAAGCGGGCAAGGCGTGATCAGCCTGTGACGGGCGGCGCGCGGGCCTGGAGCGGGCTGGCGAACCGTTGGACCGCGACATCGGACGCGGACGCTTGGAATACGACGCCGACGATGTCGGGTGTTTGGAATACGAAGGTGGCCGGCAGCAGGGCTGGGCCACCGACTGCAGCGCTTGGCAGATTGGACACTGCATTGGCCGGTCGTGGCCAGGCTTTGCGGGTTTGGGCGCGGGCGCATCCGGGCTGGCGGCTGCATGATCGCTATGGTGGCCGTGCGCCGAGTGGCCCGTGCCATCCATGACATGCGCGGCCAGGGGTGCAGAGGCCGCGACGGCGCCAGGCGGGCGGTGCGCCATGGGCACGGCCATGTGCAACAGCAGACCGAAGATGGCCAGCCAGCGCGCCATGGCGGCCAGGCGCTCGCGCATGCGCGTCACCCAAGCAGCTTGCGGATGCGCGCGGCCATGTCGGCCGGCGTGGTGTTAGGCGTGAAATGGGTCATGAACCTTCCCTGCGGATCCATCAGATAGAGGATCCCCGTGTGGTCCATGGTGTAATCGTCGCCTTGCGGCACCTTCTTGTAATAGACGCGATAGGCCTTGGCGGCTTGGGCGATCTGTTCCGGCGTTCCGGTCAAGGCGACGATGCGCGGGTCGAAGTTGGCCACGTATTGCGACATGGCGTCGACCGTATCGCGCTCGGGATCGACCGTGATGAAGATCGGCTGAAGCTTATCGGATGCGGTACCGAGTTCGGTGAGCACCGCCGACATGTCGTTCAACGCCGTGGGGCAGACATCCGGGCAATGGGTGAAGCCGAAAAATACCAGCATCCAACGGCCGCGGAACGCTTCGTCCGTGACCGTGCGCCCTTGTTGGTCGACCAGGGTGAAGGGGCCGCCGACCGAGGCCGTGCCGGACGATGTGACTTGGGGCGAGGGCGCGTTGAAGAAGGTCCACAGCGCTGCGCCGGCTGCGATGATGGCCAAGACCGCCGTGACGGCCAATACGCGGGCGAACGGGCGCGGCATATTAGGCGCGCTCCCCGGCCGTTTCGGTCTTATCCGAGCGTTTCACGCGCGGCATGAAAAAGAGGGCGATCTTCACTAGGCGTGGCACCAGCTTCGGGCGCGGCAAGCGCGCATCGTAGCGCGCCATGCGCCGATCGTTCTCGATCAGGCACTCTTCCAGGAGCTCGCGCGGATTGATATCCGCCCCTAGCTCCTCATGGCCCTTGGCCGTGAAATTTTCGCCGCCGCCCACGTCTTTGGCCGTGCCCAGGCGGTCCCGCGCGATGTCGATGAACACGCGGACACACCAGCCCAGGAAGATCACCCGCCGCAGCGGTGGAAGGTTGCGCAGATGCCACTTCACCCAATTGGTGAAGAAGAGGATGTGGCGGCACTCCTCCTGGATGACCGGTTCGAAGGTTTCGACCAGGACAGGCGGGAAGAAGCCCGAGCGCTTGGCCAGCGCGAACAGGCCGAAGGCAAAGAAACTGTCGAAGCACTCGCCAAAGCCGGTGCGCATGAAACCCTGTTCAGGTCCGTGCCAGCGCTGGTAGGGCGGTTCGGGCTCCAGCTTGATCCCGTAGAACGTGACCATGTGATGCAGCACGTCCTTATGCCGCTGTTCCTCGAAGCCGTTGAGGGCGATGGCTTCCTTGACCAAGGAATCGGTCAGGGTCTCGGCGTAGTACTTCATCCGTAGGGCGGCCTTGCCCTCGGTCTGGACCGCCAAATCCCAGATAGGCAGAGAGGTCAGGCGCTTGAACGCATCCGGCTCGAGTTCAGGCCAGGCGATGATCGCCGGTTTATACGGATCGAACGTATCGAGGAACATCCGGCAGAACGCCTGCCTATGCCCGTCCGAGCCGAGGCGCAGCGGGGCCGCTCGGGCGTTTGTGCGATTCTGAACGCTCATCATCTCCCCAGTCACGCGCGGCACCCATCGTTGAGTCGGTTACGCATTGATCTCACTCGGAAGAATATTTTTATAAGCATCTGATAAATTGCAACAAATAATCTTAGATCGTGCTGCTCACGGTGACGGGCTTGCCCCAGTTGCCCGGCCACAGGTTGAGGGCGGTCAGGGCACCACGGGCCAAGCCCGGCATCACCGACGGACGCAGCAAGCGCGGGTCGAACGCTTCCATCCGCCGGGTATTCTCGCTGAGGCATTCGGCCAGGAAAGCGCGGGCGTTGAAGCCGCCTGGAAAGATATCGGCTTGGGTGGCCGAGAACTTGGCCCGGTCACGCTCCTCGGCGGGCGCTTCCGTCTTGCTCTTCTGCCCGTCGCGAATGTCCTGGACATGGCGCGCGACCGCACGGCCGTGGAACCACAGGGAGTGGAGCGCGCGCAAGGGTGCAGCGCCACGGCCGCGCTGGGCCTGGCGGTAAGCCACCCAGTTCACGAAGAACACGATGTGGCGCACCTCCTCCTCAAGCAGGGTCGCGAGGATGGCGAACAGGGAATCGGGCAGGAACTTCGCGCGTTTTCCGAAGCTGTAGGCGCCGAAGCCCAGGAAGGAATCCACGCATTCGCCGAAGCCGAAATCGAGGAAGCCCGCCTCGATGTCCGCCGGCAGCTTGGAGACCGGCCGGTCGGAGGCGGGAATGCCGTAGAGGTCGATCATGTGGCGGATCAAGCCGGCATGGCGCGCCTCCTCGAAACCTTGCAGGTCGATGGCCTCGCGCACCAGCGGGTCTTGGATGGTCTCCGCGTAAGCGCGCACCATGGCACCCGCCCGGCGTTCGGCGAAGAAGACCTCGTCCCAAAAGGGCACCGAGCGCAGACGCGCCAGGCTGGCCTCGTCCAGCTCCGGCCAGGGCAGCTTGGCGACAATGTAGGGATTGTGCGCCGTCATGAAGCTTCGGCAGAACAGCTCCTTGTGCGCGTCGGTTCCGATCTTCATTCGTGTGTCATCCTTTGGAAATCCGTCTCGCATCGCGCGTGGGTTCAGTGCCCGTGCGCGGGCTTGTCGACCGAAGCCGAAACGGATTTCACGCCGGCCTTCTCGAACGTCAAAGTCAGGGGGATCGTGTCGCCCGGCTTTAGGCCGGGTTGGATATCCATCAGCATGACGTGCAATCCGCCCGGCTTCAGTTCGACGGTCTCGCCGGGCTTCAGCGCGATCCCCTCGACCAGCCGCATCTTCATCACGCCGTTGTCGTCGATGACGGAGTGAAGCTCGGCCTTGCTCGCCATGGGGGTCGAAACCGCGACCAGGCGATCGGGTTCCGTACTGCCGTTGGTGACGCGCAGGTAGGCAGCACCGACCTTGGCGCCGAACACGATTTGCGCGTGGGCATCTTGGAGGGTGATATTGGCGTCCGCCGCTTGGGTGGCGGTGCACGCGAGGGCGAGAAAGACGGCGGCAAACGCCGCGCGCATCGATAGCGTATTCATGGCAACTCCTGACAGGCTGGCCGAGAACGCCGCGCATCGCCGTGCCCTTGGGCCGGCGTAGGCGGCGGGAATCGTCTCAGGCTGTCAGAGGAGGCGCGCGGGCTTGGAGTGGGTCGAGATGGAGGCGGGGCAACGCGGCGTGAACGGGCGCGCGCGCGTCGGCGCTGGGCTCGTAAGCAGGTCCTAGCAGGTTGGCGGCCGAACCCGGCACTGCGCTGCCGAGGCTCTGCCAAACCTGGCAGAGCGGGCAATTCGGCGTCCGCGCTGCGTCCGTGTCGTCATGCGAGGCGCCCGTATCGGACACCTTCGCGAGCCCATGGGCGGTGCAGAGGACCAGGTCGTTGGCGAAGGGCAGGGCGGTGCCCTCGGCCGAAGCCGGCCGGTTCACGAGCGGCAGAACCATCTGCAGGAGTAGCGCGAAGGATGCGAGCCAGACGCCGAACAGCGATATACGCCCGGCCTTCCTGAACATCGATCGCGAGACTCTTGGGCGCATTCGTCCACCGATTGAAGGACGCGCAATCTAGCGCCGGGGCGGATGCCTGACAATTGACCAATCGTGCAACCGACACCAGGTTACGCCGAGAAAATTTAGATCGGAGCCTTAGGTATGTTTCGCCACCCCGCCATTCTGACGGTGTTTTTGTTGCTCGCGCTCCCCGGTGCGGTCCTGGCTCACGGCTTCACGCACGGCGATATTCGGGTCATGCACCCTTGGGCCACGGTTGCGGCGGAGGGCAAGTCGAGCCCCGTCTACATGACGCTGACCAATGCCGGGCTCGAGGCCGACAGGCTGATCGCGGTCGAGGCCAAGGCGGCGGGGCGCGTTGAAATCCAAAAGGCCAAGAAAGGCGGCGGCGCGGTGGCCTATGAGCCGATCTCCACCGTGGAGCTGGGCGCCAAGAAGACCGTCGCAATGCAACCGGGCGGTATGCGCGTCCTACTGGTCGATTTAAAGGAGCCGCTGCGCCATGAATATACGCTGCCTATGACCTTGGTGTTCGAGCGCGCGGGGCGGGTTGAAATCCAGGCCGTGATCCAGAAATCCGCTGCGGAAGGCCATTAGCCCTGGCGGCGTTGCGGCGGGCGAGGCGAGCGCCTAAAGTCCGCCGCCACGACATTTCATACAGGGGATATCCATGTCCGATACCGTTTCGACGCTGAAGCTCACCCACGTAGGCGCGCTGAAGATGCTGGCCGCCGCCGTGAAGAAGTCCGAGGACATGGGCGTGCCCCAGTGCATTGCCATCGTCGACGAAAGCGCCAATCTTCTGGCCTTCTCGCGCATGGACGGCGCCAAGGTCCTGTCCATCGAGACGGCGACCGCCAAGGCGCGCACCGCCGCGTCGTCCAAAGGCCCGACGGGCAAGACGCCGCCGCACGCCGAGAACCTGATGGGTCTGGCCACCGGCGGCCGTTTTACCAACCTGAAGGGCGGCCTGCCCGTGATCGTCGACGGCAAGTGCGTCGGCGGCATCGGTGTCGGCTCGGGCACCGGCGACCAGGATGTTGAAGTCGCCAACGCGGCGCTCGCGGCCGTCAAGGGCGCGCAGACGTTCTAATCCTCGCTATTCGACCGCGGTCCAGATTCGGGCCGCGGTCGTTTTCCGTGCGATCCAGCCGGAGAGGCCATGTCGCTAGCGGCGAAGACGACTCGTTACCGGCGTCTCGCGCGACTTCTAGGTCACCGCTGGCGGCGGCGGTTCGTATTTCTGATGGGTGGCGCGGTTACGGCCCTGGTGGCCATCGCCTTCACCGTCATGGCCGATTACGCCCACACGGCCAACCATCTGATCCGCACGACCTGGCCTTATGCACCGCTGATCCTTTGCCCGGTTGGCTTTGGGCTCATCGTGTTCCTGGCCAACCGGTATTTTCCGAATTCGCAGGGCAGCGGCATTCCGCAAGCCATCGCGGCGCGCGAATTGAGCGATCCGGCCGCGCGGCAGAAGCTGGTGGGCTTGCGCGTGGCCATCGGCAAGATATTCCTGACTCTCGCGGGCCTTGTCTGCGGCGCATCGATCGGGCGCGAGGGACCCACCGTGCAGGTCGGCGCGGCCGTGATGTTTGCCATCGGGCGGATGACGCCACGGCGCCAGCGCGGCCTGATCGTGGCCGGTGCGGGCGCCGGCGTCGCCGCCGCCTTTAACGCTCCGCTGGCCGGCATCATCTTCGCGATCGAGGAGTTGAGCCGTTCGTTCGATCCCAAGACCAGCCGCCTGGTCATCGCGGCCGTTCTGGTCGCGGGGCTGATCTCGGCCATGATCCTCGGCAATTACAGTTATTTCGGTAAAAGCCAGGCGACCCTGGATGGCATCGATGCGTGGATCGTCGTTCCGGTATGCGGCGTGCTGGGCGGTTTGGCGGGCGGTCTGTTCAGCCGGCTTCTCATCGTCATCATCCGAGGCTTTCGGGGTCGCGCCGGCCAGTGGTGCAAGCGCAATCCTGTTCGTTTCGCGGTGCTGTGCGGTCTTGCCTTCGCATTCATCGGCTTTCTGTCGCAGGGTTCTGTCTATGGCACCGGCTATGACCAGGCGCGCGCGTTGCTTGAGGGCGATGAAGGGGCGGGGTGGAGTTTCGGTTTGTTGAAATTCGGCGCGACGCTGTTGTCGTCCATCAGCGGCCTTCCCGGCGGCCTGTTTTCGCCGTCGCTGGCGGTCGGCGCGGGCTTTGGCATGAACATCGCGGCGCTGTTCAGCCCCGAGTTGTTCAAGGCCGTGGTGCTGATCGGGATGGTGGCGTATTTCACGGGCGTCGTTCAGGCACCCATCACGGCCTTCGTCATCGTGACGGAGATGACGCAGAACTACGGCATGCTGGTGCCCCTGATGGGCGCCGCGCTGATCGCGTATGTCTGCTCGCGGATGGTGTGCCCGAAGAGCGTCTATCACGCGCTTGCGGAAAACTACCTGACGCCGCAGCCGCCGCGCTGAACCCACAAGCCCAGCGACCGGGCGTTCCCTGGCACGCTAGTTCTTCTTCTTCTGTAGCTCGTCCTTGGTGAGCTTGCCGTCCTTGTTCTTGTCGGCGGCGTCGAACTTCTTGGCATAGTAGTCGAGATATTCCTGCTTGGTGACCGTGCCGTCCTTGTTCACGTCCATCTCGTCGAACACGGCGTTGGGCTTGCCCTTGTTTTTCGTGGGCATTTCGTCGGACGTGATCTTGCCGTCCTTGTTCTTGTCCATCGCGTCGAATTTCTTCGCGTAGCTATCGAGATATTCCTGCTTCGAAACCGCGCCGTCCTTGTTCGTGTCCATGCCGTTGAACAGCATATTCGGCGGGATCACCGGCGGCGGGCCGTAGTTCATCTGGGCGTTGGCGCCGCTGATGCCGGCCAACATCGTGGCGGCGATCGCGGTGGCAAGAAGACGTGGGGAGTTCGGCTTCGTCATCGACATCTCCTTGAGATTAACGGGTGCACCTTCCAAGGTATGGACGGCGTCCGCGCTCAATCACTGCCCGCCGGTGGCTTCGCTTTTGCTCAGCGATCCGTCCTTGTTCAGATCGTGCTGCTCGTACCATTCGGCGGAGTGAATCTGGAATTCCTGCTGGGTGACGACGCCGTCGCCGTTCTTGTCCATAGCTTTGAACGTTTTCTGAGCTTGGGGCGTGTTCGGCACCTCGTCCGGCGTGATCTGGCCGTCGCCGTTCTTGTCGAACTGCTTGAAGGCCTGGGATGTCGCGCCGTCATATTCGTTCCGGGTCAGCACGCCGTCGCCGTCGGCGTCGTGGTTGTCGAATGCCTGGGCGTTCGTCTGGGTGGTGTTCTCGTCGACCGGCATGAAGAGATAGGACGGGGCAATGGGGTCGGCCATCAAGCCCTGCGCCCTCAGCGCACCCAGCGAGCCCGTCAAGACAAGGCCGAAAAAAAGTAGAGCAAAACACGAGCGCGAGAACCGCACGGAAACTCCCTCATTCGATTTCAACAATTCGTGATCGTACGCCCGGGTTGAGGCGAAAAGCGAAGCTTTTTCAGCAGAGTGCGACTGTTCTTTGCTGGGCGGTGGAAGCTATTTTGCCGCCGTTTGCCTTGATTTCGTCATGTTTGGCCGCACATATGAGCGGCAGGTCGCTGGCGGGGTGATTGCGTGCGTCGTTTCTTACCCATTCTCTTGGCGCCCCTCTTTGCGGTGCTTGCTTTCGCGGGCGCGTCCGCGAATCCCGTTCAGCGCGATCATGTCCGAGTCACGCTCGTTTCCGAGGTCTCCTCGGTGCGGCCGGGCGACACGTTCTGGGTCGCGTTGCGCCAGGAAATCAAACCGCACTGGCACACCTACTGGATCAATCCTGGCGATTCGGGCGTCCCCACGACCATCGCCTGGACGCTGCCGCCGGGCGCGGAAGCGGGCCCTATCGTTTGGCCTGCTCCGATCCGTTTTCCCCTCGGCCATCTGGTCAATTTCGGCTACGCCGATGAGGCGTGGCTGCTGACGGAGATCAAGGTGCCGGCCAGCGCGGCGCTTGGCGTAAGTTTCGACGTGACGGCTAAGGCCGACTGGCTTGCCTGCTCGCAGATCTGCGTGCCGGAGCAAGCGTCGCTCACAATTACTGTTCCGCTCGCCACGGAGACTCGCGCCGATCCGGGCGTCGCGACGGATTTCGCCAAAGCGCGCGCCGCTTTGCCGCAGCCCGCGCCTTGGCCGGCCTCTTATGCCGCGACGAAAGACGGCTTCCGCCTGGCGCTGGCCATGCCGAAGGAGATGGCGGCCTCCGTGTCCGATTCCTTCGTCTTCCCCGAACAGCTCGATGCGGTCGAAAACGGCGCCGCGCAGAAGCGCCGCGCGACGGCGGATGGGCTCGTCGTCGATCTGCAACGCGGTGTGCTGGGTCTGAAGTCCGGTGAAAAGTTGACCGGCGTGGCCGAGTTGACGGAAGGGAAGGGTGCAGGCGGCCAAGTCCACCGTTTCGCCTTCGTGGCCAATCCTGCGCCAGCCGGCGCGGTGATCGGCTCGACCGAAGGCGACGTCGGCGGAGTGGGGCTACCCTATGCGCTTCTGCTGGCCTTCGCCGGCGGCCT
>JAPLOM010000056.1:20479-30463 GCA_026400755.1 Alphaproteobacteria bacterium | reverse complement strand
CTATAAGACGATCTTCTACGTGGTGCTGGTTTTCTTCGCGCGGCTGATCGAGGCAGCAGTTCCGTTCATCGGCCACGGTGATTGGGGGCCCTTCGTCGATCACCTGCTGAATACTTTTTCGTGGCAACGCTTCATCGCGACGCAGCTCTGGATCATCACGCTGTTCGCGGTCTATGTGACCGGCGCGGAACTATCGCGCCTGTTCGGCGACGGCGAGCTGCGTAAGATCTTTTTCAAGCGCCGCTCATCGGAGTTGGCGCTCACCAGGCGGCAGCGCTTCCGCCAGATGGTGCGGCTGCACCACCTGGCCGACCGTTACACGGTTGAGGAATTCCGAAATCCCGCCAGCGACGCGCACCGCGAGATGATCGCCATCATCCGCAGCCTGGCGCGGAAGGCGCCGGTCAAAGAATCTTAAGCGCGTCCTCCGGCGGACGGCCGAGGGCGGCTTTGGCGCCGTTCACCACGATGGGCCGCTCGATCAGGACCGGGTTCTCGACCATGGCCTCGACCAGCGCGTCGTCCGACAGCTTTGGGTTGTCTAGCTTCAGCGCGGCATAGGGCGGCTCCTTGCGGCGCATCAGTTCGCGCGGCGCCAGGCCCAGTTTCTTCAGGATCGCTTTCAGTTCAGCGGCGCTCGGCGGCTCCTTGAGGTATTCGACGATCTTTGGCTTCGCGCCCTTGGCTTCCAGCAGCGCCAGCGTCTCGCGGGACTTGGAGCAGCGGGGGTTGTGGTAGATCACGACGGCCATGGCGCACCTCGGCTGGCGAACGGGGAGGGGCCAGCATAGCATCGCCGCGGCGGGCCGAAATCGCGTATCATCGGACCATGGATCTGACATCCTTCAAGGCCACCCTGACCGGAACGGAGCCGCCGAAGGCGCTCGGCCGGCCGCTGCACGCGCTTTGGCTGGTGGCCAAGGGCGGCTGGACGGTCAACGACAATTGGACTGCCGCGCACGAGTTGGCCCAGAAGGAAGAGAACGAGACAGGCTCCTGGGTCCACGCCCATCTCCACCGGGTCGAGGGCGATCTCAACAACGCGGGCTATTGGTACGGCAGGGCCAAGCGCGCGCCGTCCAAGAAAAGCCTGCAGGCCGAGTGGGACGAGATCGCGACCGCCTTGCTCTAAGCCGGTGAAATTAATTCGTCCGGCGCAAATCCGATCCCATAACCGCAACGTAACGTATACAGGTTGTGCATGGCACAAGCCCGGGTCCAACCCTATGGGAGAACACAGAATGAATGCTCCGTTTCGCAAGGCTCTGACCGGCGCCGCCGGCCTGGCAATGGTTCTTTTCGCCCAAAGTGCATCGGCAGCGACGCTGGTGAGCCTGGTCGGGGGCAACACACTGCTCCTGGTCAACACCGATACCCGCCAGGTGACCAAGGCCGTGACCGTCCAGGGCGCATAGGGCCTGGTCGGCATCGACGTGCGCCCGTCCGACGGCAAGCTTTATGGCATCACCTCGGACGGCACGATCGTGACGATCGACCCCGCGACCGGCGCGGCCACGACGAAGGGCAAGCTGCAAGTGATGGTTCCGGTCGAGGTGATGGTGACGGTGGACTTCAACCCAGCCGCAGACCGCCTGCGGGTGATGGGCAGCGACGGTACCAGCCTGCGCGCGAACGTGGATGACGGCGCGGTCACCAAGGACGGCAGTCATAAGTATGCCGATGTGGACATGAACAAAGGCAAGACCGCCAAGATCGGCGCGGGTGCTTATACCAATTCATACAAGGGAACGAAGGAAACGATCCTTTACGACATCGACGTTCCCATGGACGTGCTGGTGAAGCAGGCCCCGCCCAACGACGGCACCCTGAACACGGTCGGGAAGCTGGGCGTCAATGCGAAAGGTCCGGTCGCCTTCGACATTGAGTCCGACGGCAAGATGGGCAACAAGGGTTGGATGGTCGCCGATAACACGCTGTATTCGGTCAACCTGGACAACGGCAAAGCCTCGCGTTTGGGCAAGATCGACGGCACGGCGGAGCCGATCACCGACATCGCGGTCTGGCCGAAGATGTAATCGGGAATACTGATATCGGAATGCGAAAGCGGCGGCCTTCGGGTCGCCGCTTTTTTATTCGGGTCGGAACAGAGGTCAGTTTTTGTATTCGGGCTCGTCCTCGTCGAGGATCTTCTTCATGGCGTCGAAGAACATCGGGAAATAGGGCGCCGCTTCCTCGTCGAACTGCCGCTTGGTCTTGTGTTGGATCTGCGGGTTGGTCTGGCGCAGCTTCTTGCCTGTGGACATGGCCAGCACCTGCACCTGGCAGGCGCGCTCCAGAAAATAAGTGTCGCTGAAAGCGTCGGCGATGGTCTTGCCGACCACGGTGACGCCATGGTTGGCCATGAACAGCACCTTGTTCTTGCCCATCACCTTGGCCAAGCGCTGGCCTTCGGCCGGATCGTGGGCTAGGCCGGTGTAGTCGTCGTCATAGGCCGTGTCGTTGTAATAGCGCAGCGAGTTCTGCTCGTTGTGCTCCAGCTTGTGGTCTTCCAGCATGGACATGGCCGTGGCGTAGGGCATGTGGGTGTGGAACACCGCGCGGGCATCCGGGTTGGCCTGATGGATCGGAACGTGGATGCAGAAGGCCGAGCGCTCGACCGGAACATCGCCCACGATCGTCTTGCCCTCGCCATCGACCACGATGATGTCGGACGCCTTCATGCGGGACCAATGCTTGCCATAAGTGTTGAAGAGGTAGCGCTCTTCCTTGCCCGGCATTGCATAGCTGAAATGGTTGTCGATGCCTTCCTCGAGCTTGAAACGCGCGGCCAGGCGGAACGCGGCCGCCATGTCGATGCGCGCTTGCTGAATTTCGTCGAGCTGCGGCTTGGTCATCACGGTCATGGGTCGTCCTCGATTGAAAGCCCCCGAATATGGGCGGGATATTATCCCAATCCGGCGAAAATGAGAAATGCGGTGCCCATCGAACATCCATGCGCAGGCCGCACGGGTCTAGGCCGCCACTCCGGACGCTTTGACCATGGCGCGGGACCGGCTATGTCTTTCTGGAACCGCCGGATGATGCGATGAGCCAGACCAAGCCCCCGACCGAAGATGCCCAGGCCCTGCTGGCCGCCGCCAAGGAGCACCATAAAGCCCGGCGTTTCGCCGAGGCCGAGGCCGTCTATGGGCGCTTGATCGCGGCCGACGGAGGGGCGTCCGAGCCGCGTTACCTCCTGGGCATGCTGCTCGTCCAGACCGGCCGCAACGACCAGGCGCTGGCGCATTTGCGCGAGGTTGTTCGTCTCGCGCCGGATAACCCGCTCGGCTTGCGCGCCTTGGGCCATGCCAGCCTGGCCGCGCAACGCGCCGAGGAGGCCGCCGATGCCTTCGGACGTCTGGCCGCGTTGCGCCCCGATCTAGCGGAAGGCCACTTCGGCCAGGGCAATGCATTGCGCGATCTGGGTCGCATGGCGGACGCCGTCCAAGCCTATCGCCGCGCGGTGGCGGCCGACCCCAAGAGCCCGCACGTCCGCGTCAACCTGGGCGTCATGCTGCAAGGGATCGCGGCCTATGACGAAGCCGTTTCCGTGCTGCGCGAGGCCGCCGATCTGGCGCCAGATTCATATGCCGCGCGCTACAACCTGGGCTACGTGCTGTCGCTCCAGCGCCGCTTCGACGAAGCCGCTGAAGCGTACCGCGCCGCACTCACGCTCGACCCCGATTCGGCCGCCGCTCACCTCAATCTCGGCTCGGTGCTGCAGAACCAGCACAAGGTCGACGAGGCCATCGTCAGCTACCGCCGCGCGATCGCGGCTGCGCCCGACCTGGTCCAGGCTCATATCAACCTGGCCGCGGCGCTGCATGAGAAACAGGACGCTACGGGCGCGGTCGAAGCGCTGCGCTGCGCGACCGCCCTCGACCCCACGAACCTCCAGGCCCAGGTCAATTTAGCGCAAAGCCTCCAGGCGGTTGGCGACTCAATGGACGCGGAGGCGGCCTACCGCCGAGTGCTGGAGCAGCATCCCGGGCATGTCGGCGCGCTCGGCCATTTCTCCATCGCGCTTCAGCAGATCGGCAAGCGCGACGAAGCCAAGCTGCTACTCGACTATCCCGCGCTCCTCAAGCCGTACCGGCTGACGCGACCCGTGGGTTATGCCGATACCGACGCCCTCAACGCGGCGCTGTCTGCCTACGCCCACGCGCATCCGACGCTGATGAAGGACCCGCCGGCCAAGGCCACCAAATACGGCAGCCAGACGATGGAGATCCTGAACGCGCCCGATGCGCCGATCGCGGCGCTGCAGCGGTTTTTCGAAGACTCCGTGGCCGACTACATGAAGACCGTGTTGGCGTCCGCGAAATACAAATTTGCCCCCAAGCCGCCCGCGTCGTGGAAGCTGCACGGCTGGGCCGTGATCCTGCGTTCCAGCGGCCATCAGACCCCACATTTCCATCCGGCGGGCGCGGTCAGCGGCGTTTACTACGTGCGCGTGCCGAAGACCGTGCGGGATGGCGGCGCGGACGAGGCAGGCCATATCCGCTTCGGCCATCCGCTGCTCGATGTGCCCGACGCCAAGGTGGCCGAGCCCGCGCTGATGGCCTCGTTCAAGCCGGAAGAGGGGATGCTGATCCTGTTCCCGTCCTACTTCTGGCATCACACCGTGCCGTTTGAAAGCGATGAGGAGCGCATCTCCATTGCCTTCGACGCGATTCCCGCGGGCGCGCCTGCACAAACGGGCGGCGGCTACTGAGCATCGGTTTCGAGTTAGACTAAAAGTATCGCTGGCGCCCTTAGACGGAGACTTCCGTGTCGAACATGACCCGCCGCGCTGTCCTTGTCGGCGCGGGCGCTGTGGCCGCAGGCGCCGCGGCGGGCGCCATCCAATGGTTGCGCCAGCCGGAACTCGACACGGGTGTGCCGGTGCAGCTTCGCGCCGAGAAATCGACGCTCTATGTCGACGGGCGGCCGGGCGCGGTTATGCGGTTGGTCAGCGCGACCGGCAGCCTCAACCAGAACGGGCTGGTCATGCGCGAGGGCGAGCGCTTTCTGTGGCGCCAGGATGGTGTGCCGAATGTGAGCGCGCCCGCGCTGCAGCCGGGAAAAAGCGTCCGTTACGACTTCACGGTCGCGCCCTCAGGCACCCATTGGATGCACTCCCATGTGGGATTACAGGAACAGATTTTTCTGTCGGCGCCCCTCATCGTCCGCAAGGCCGAGGACCACAGGGCTGGTGAACAGGAGGTGGTCATGATGCTGCATGACTTCTCCTTCACGCCGCCCGAGGAGCTGATGGCCAAGCTGACCGGCGGCGCGCCGATGCCCGGCGCGGGTCACGCCAGCCATGCGATGCCCATGGCGCCGTCGGCGCCTATGCCCGCCATGAACCATGCCCGCATGGATGTGAACGACATCGACTACGACGCCTACCTGGCCAGCGAGCGCACGCTCAACGATCCGCACGTCGTCACGGTGGAAAAGGAGGGGCAGGTCCGCTTGCGCATCATCAATGCCGCGGCGGCGACCAACTACACGATCGATCTGGGTGACGTGGAGGGCGAACTGATCGCGGTGGATGGAGATTTGGTCCAACCCATCTTGGGGCACCGGTTTCCGATCGCGATCGCCCAGCGCATCGACATCCGCCTGCGCATCCCGCCGGACAGCGCCGTGCCCGTGCTGGCGCTGCGCGAAGGCGCGCCTGAACGCACGGGCATCATCCTGGCGCCGCCGGGTGCCGAGGTGCGCAAGATCGACCCCGTCGCCGAAGACGAAGGCCCTTTGCTCAACCTGGGCTTGGAACGGCAATTGCGCGCCGTCTCAGGTTTTGCGCCGCGCGCGGCCGACCGCCGCATCGAAATGGACCTGACCGGCGATATGGCCGCCTATCAATGGGGCATCGACCTGAAGGGCGCGGCGCTGGAGGTGAAACAGGGCGAGCGCGTCGAGCTGGCCATGCGGAACGTCAGCGGCATGACCCACCCGATGCATTTGCACGGGCACCACTTCCAGGTCGTGGAAATCAATGGGGCGCGTTTCGAAGGCGCGCGGCGCGATACGGTCTATCTGCCGGCGGATACCCAGGTGACGGTCGCCTTCGACGCGGTTAATCCCGGCCTATGGGCGTTTCACTGCCATCACCTCTACCACATGGAACGCGGCATATTCGCGGTGCTGAAGTACCAAGGAGTTGGGTAACCCAACCTGTCGAAGACTTAGTCGGCGCGCCAACGCCGATCCGCGCGCAATCCGGAGTCCTCTTTCACGAACAGGAGGTCGATCTGCGCCAGCGCGTTGTCGACGGGCCGGCGCGTCGCGCCCAACAGGTCGAAGATGACGAAGCGACGCCGCTTGAAGAACGCGATGATATCAAACGCGTCCGGTCCGCCCTGCAGTGTTGGGATCGTGCTGACCTCGACGATGAAGGCGTCGAGGTCATCGAGCCGTGCGCCGATGCCCTGAAGCACGTTCAATTCCGATCCTTGAACGTCAATCTTGCATAGGGCGGGGCGCGCGAACTCGGAGAAAACGCTGTCGAACCGTTTCACGGGCACGCGGTAGCGCTCCGTCACTCCGAGGGAGCCGAACTCCTTGAAGAAGGTTGCGCCTTGGATGTCATCAAGCCGAACCTCGATCTCTTGCTCGCCTTCGACGTCGCCGAGCGCGAAGTTGAAGACGCGTGCATTGAGGCGGCGGGCGATCCTCTCCATATGCGGGCGCGATTCTCGGGTGGGATCGACCAGAAAGAACTCCGCGGTGGGAAACGCGTCGTAGAGATCGTCCGTTCCGGCCGCGACCCCGATGTCGAAGACGGTCCGCGGAGAAAATCCGAGCGCCTTGAGCGTATCCAGACCGGTCGTCCACAGCGCGGTGCTGACGACACGATTGGTCATGGGCCCGAGCGCGGACAGCGCGCGTTGAAGAGCCCGTTTGGCCAGTTGACGATTCAAGTCCACGCTCCGCCCAGCCCAAACCCTTAATCTTGGGATTTGACGACCGAGTCTATGCGGTTCGGCTCTTCGAAGGGTGTGATCTTCAAGTGCCCGGCAGCACCAGCACGCGTTCTGGATCGATGGCCAACTCTACTGTTGCACCGGGTTCGAGGGTGCCGGAGCGGGCGCCGTGGTCCTCTATCAGGAGATCGGCGCCGGCAGCCTCCACGCGGACGTGGCTGGCCTTGCCGAGATAGGTCACCGTGCGCACGCGGCCGGGCACACGGTTGTCGCCCGGGCCGGCACCGCCGATGCGCACATTTTCCGGCCGCACGGCCAGCATGACCTTGCCGCCCACCGTGGGCGCGTTGGCCCCGCGCGCGGCACGCAATCGCACACCTTGGTCGGCCTCGAGCACCAGGGCATCGCCCATGACTTCGGTCACCGTCGCGGGAATGAAGTTGCACAGGCCGATGAACTGGGCGACGAAGCGCGTTTGCGGCCGGTCGTAGATTTCGCGCGGCGGGCCCACCTGATCCACGCGGCCTTCGTTCATCACCACGATTCGGTCAGCCAGGACCAGGGCTTCCTCCTGGTCGTGGGTCACGAACAGGGTGGTCGTGTCGAGCTTGCCGATCAGGCCGCGCAGTTCTTCGCGCATACGGACGCGCAATTGGGCGTCGAGGTTCGAGAACGGCTCGTCGAGCAACAGCACGGCGGGGCGGATGGCCAAGGCCCGGGCAAGGGCAACGCGCTGCTGCTGGCCGCCCGAGAGCTGGCGCGGCAGGCGGCCGCCGAGGGCGCCCAGCTCTACCATCTGCAGCATCTCCTGGACCCGAGATTTTCGGGCGGCTGCTGGCACTTTCAGGTTCTTGAGGCCGAACTCCACGTTTTCGGCCACGCTCAGATGCGGGAACAGGGCATAGCTCTGGAACACCATGCCCGTGTCGCGCTTGTAGGGCGGCAGGCGGGTGACCTCCTGGCCCTGGATGCGAATCTGGCCCGCGGTCGGTTCGACGAAACCCGCGACCATGCGCAAGGTGGTCGTCTTGCCGCAGCCGCTCGGCCCTAGAAGGCAGACCAACTCGCCCTTGGGCACGTCGATGGACAAATCATCGACCGCGACCATACGGCCAAATTCCTTGCGCAGTGACTTCATCGACAGGACGGGCGCGTTCATGGGCTAGACCACCTTCTGCAGTCCCGCGACGCGCTCGACGACGGCGAGCAGCGCCACGGTGACCAGGATGACGAGGGTCGAGACGGCGGCCAGCGTGGGGTCCGAGCCGTAATCGACATAGGTGAAGATCTGGATCGGCAGGGTCGCGCGCCCGCCATGGGCCAGAAAGATCGAGACCGTGATGTTGCCGAACGAGGTCACGAAGGCGAACACCGAGGCAGACAACAGGCCGGGCAGGAGGATCGGCAGGGTCACGCGGCGCACGACCGTGAGCGGCGGCGCGCGGAGGTTCATCGCGGCCTGCTCCAACGCCCGGTCGAACAGGCTGAAACTGGCGGTCATGGTGCGCACGACATAGGGCAGGGTAATGACGATGTGGCCCAGGAACAGGGCGGCGAAGGACTGGCTGAGCCCGGCCCAGACCAGGAACTGCAAGAGACCGATGCCTAGCACCACGGCCGGCACGATCATGGGCGACAGCACGAAGGCTTGGAGAGCGCCGCGTCCGCGGAAGCGGAAGCGCTCGATGGCATAGGCCGCGGGCGTGCCGATGATGAGAGACGCCGCGGTCGCCAGCAGCGCGAGTTGGGTGCTGAGCGAGAGGCTGTCCATGAACGGCTTGCTGGCGAAGGCCGCCCAATACCATTTGAGCGTGAATCCTTGGGGCGGGAAGGCCAAGAAGTCGACCGGATTGAGCGAGGCGCAGATCACCACGATCGCGGGCAGGGCCAGGAACAGGTAGATCGCGGCGCGCAGCGCGATGCCGCTCGCGTTCGTCGCGTGATGAAGGATGCGATCCACGGTCAGTTCCGCGTCTCGGAGAAGCGCGTGCGCGACAGGCGGTTCACCCCGGCCACGAACATGAACACGATGGCCAGGAGGATCAGCGACATGGCGCCGCCGAAGGGCCAGTTCAGCACCACCAAGGTCTGCTCGTAGATCATGCTGCCCAGCATCTGAACGCGCGTGCCGCCGATCAGGCGCGGGGTGATAAAGGCCGAGACGGTCAGGATGAAGACGAGGGTGGAGCCCGCCAGGATGCCGGGCAGGGCGAGAGGCAGCACGACGCGGCGCAGGGTGGTCCAACGGCCCGCGCGCAGATTGGCCGCGGCCTGCTCCAGCGCGGGATCGATCTGGGCCACCACGCTCATGATCGATAGCACCATGAAGGGCAGGAAGGTCTGCGCCATCACCAGCATGACGGTGAACGACGAGAACAGGAGCTGCACCGGCGCGTCGATCAGGCCGAGGCCCAGGAGCGCCTTGTTCACCAATCCGCCGCGGCTGAGGATGATCAGCCAGCCGAACACGTTGACCACGAGGCTGAGGGTGAGGGGCAGGATCACCATCGGGATGCGCCAGCGCCGCGCGCTCGGGCTCATGCGCGCCAGCGAATAGCCGAGCGGGAAACCGACCAGGACGCAGAACAGAGAGACGATCAGCCCGTACACAAGCGTCTGTCCCAGGACGGACACATAGAACCCGTCGCCCAGGAAGCGGACGTAATGACGCAAGGACCAGCCCGCGCCGCCGAAGGACTTGTCGGAATCGTAGAGGCTCGTCCGCACCAGGGAGAGGAGCGGAACCAGCATGAACAGAAGCAGGAAGACGGCCGCCGGCCCGGCCAGCAGGGCGAGCGTGCGCCGTGCCGGCCGGGACGTGCGGTCCGTTGCGCCTTGAACGCGCGCGGCCATGGTCGAATCCTAAACCGAAGGGATCAGGATCAGCGGGCCATCGCTTTGTTCCACTGCTCCATCCACTGGGAGCGGTTCTTGGACACCGTGGTCCAGTCGGTCAACTTCACCTGCTTCAACTGCGCTTCCCCATAGGGAATCACCTGGGCTGCCACCTCGGGCGGCAGCTTGATGGCCGAGCTGGTCGGCGCGTAATAGACGTTCTTCGCCATCAACG
>JAPLOM010000056.1:0-20422 GCA_026400755.1 Alphaproteobacteria bacterium | reverse complement strand
GAACCAATTCGAGATACTTGAGCGCCGCTGCGCGCTGCTTCGGCGGCAGGCCCTTCACCAGGTTGACGTAGGATTGGTTGGAATAGAGGCCTTCCTTCGGGATCACCATCTCGATGGGGAAGCCCTTGTTCTTCAGCATCAGGATGCGGCCGTTCCAGTAGGATCCGACCCAGCCTTCCCCTTGCTCGATGAGCTGGTAAATCGTCACCGTGGAAGGCGGTGTGGCGGCCAGGTTCGGCTTGATCTTCTCGTAGGCCGCAAAGCCCGGAGCCGCGTTGTTTACGCCGCCACCGTTGGACTCGGACAGCGCGAGCAGGTTCAGAATACCGCCGTTGTTCTCCAGGTTGAACATGACGACGCGGCCTTTGTACTCGGGCTTGGCCAAGTCTGCGATCGACGTCGGCGGCGTCTTGATCTTTTCGGTGTTTTAGTAGAGCGGCATGGAGGAGATCACGAAGGGAATACCGTAGTCGCCGAACTCCTTGAGCTGCGGATAGAGCGTGGCCGTGTTGACAACTTCCTTCGGCGTGATCTTCTCAATCACGTCCGCCACGATCAGGTCCGGCATGTTCGGGCTGTCGACCATCAGCAGGTCGTAGGGCGGCTTGTCCTTGGACGCGATCAGCTTGGCCATCGCGGCGGTGGAGGTTCCGGGGTTGTAGACCACCTCGATGCCGTACTTCTCCTTCAGCGGCTTGGCGATGGTCTCCTTCAGCACGTCGTCAAAGGCCGTGCCGAAGCCGTTGATGTTGAGCGTAACGCCCTCGAATTCCTTGGTCTGGGCGAAGGCGCCCGGCGCGGCCAGCAGCATGGATGCCGCCGCGGCCGCGGTGACGAACCGTCCGAAACTGTGCATGGAGAACCCCCTCATTTTTTCTGAACCCGGAACCGCTGCGCGGACGCGCGCGGCTTTATGCTTCGCAGCATCCTAGGACAGGCCCCCTGCGTCCAGGAAAAGCATAGGCCGAACGGCCTATCGCATATCAATCGGCACGCTCGGATACGGTGCGATAACGCCCGGTGGGTAAAGGGTTTTCGAACCCCCGCGCGTGGCGACAACGTCTTTTTCTATCCACGCCGGGAAAATCGGGAAAAGCTGCGGCGGTAACGCGAACGTGAAAGGCCGGAGGTTGTCTTTTCGCGCCGGCTGGAACATATCCCTCAGGTTCAAATTATCGACCAACGAGGACGATCACCCATGGCACTGCGCAAGTTCATCATCGAGCGGGACATCCCCAAGGTCGGCAGCCTGGAGCGCGAGCAGTTGCGCGCGGCGGCGGCCACGTCGAACGACGCCTTGCGTCAGCTCGGCCCCGACATCCAATGGGTCGAAAGCTTCGTGGCCGCGGACAAAACCTTCTGCGTCTACCTGGCCAAGGACGAGGCCATCATCAAGAAGCACGCCGAGATCAGCGGCTTCCCCGCGATCAAAATCACCGAAGTCCGCAAGATGATCGACCCGACGACGGAGAAGGGTGGCTGACGAAGCCCACGCCTCGGTGCAAAACAAAAAGGCGCCTTTCGTATTTCGAAGATAAATGAAGCGTTACTCCGCGGCCCGCTGCGTGCGCAGGCTTTTGGTGCCCTCGTCATCGATCGACAGATCGTCGCGCAGGGCGACGCCGTAGTCGCGCTTGGCGGCTTCGCGGCTGATGTAACCGTTCTTCACGTCCTTCGCGACACGCTTAGGTTCGCGCTTCATCGCGTTGCCGAAGCCGCCGCCGCCGGGAAGCTCGAGCACCAACCTGTCCTCGGGCGGAATCGACTGGCGGCCTTTGCCGCGCATCTGCTTGCCGCTTTTCAGCGAGACGCGGCCGGACATGGCCGTGCCGCCACCGGCGCGGCCATGGGCCGGGTTGTCGCAACGCTCGAACATGGCCAGCACGTCAAAGGGGATGCCGTCGATGCCGCCGATCTCGATGACTTGGCCCAGGCCGCCGCGCTGGGTGCCCGCGCCGCCGGAATCAGGACGCAGCTCTTTCTTCCAGAACACGACCGGAGTGATGGCCTCGTTGGCCTCCACCGGCATGCCGCGCACGCCGGAGGGGAAGGCCGTCGAGTTGAGCCCGTCCTTGGTCGGACGCGCACCGGTGCCGCCGGAATTGAACTGCAGCATCTCGAATTCAGGGATGTTGCCCTTGTAGGCCACGCCGCCGGAGACGGACGGGCCGCCGCGCAGCTGCACGTTCCACAGGCTGGCCGAACCCTCGGCCTGGGCGCCTTCCGGCACCACCTGGTGCAAGCAGCCAAACACCGTGTCGGGCAGGCAGTGGCCGATGATGTGGCGCGCGGCCACGGCCCAGGGGCGCTCGACGTTGAGAATCGAGCCCAGGGGCGCTGAGAAGGTGATGGGCAGCAGCGAGCCGTAATTGTTCGGAATGTCCGGCGCCACGATGCACTTCACGCCGAAGCAGGTGTAGGCCTTGGTGTAGTTGAACACCACGTTGATGCCATAGGGGCTGGCGCCCGACGTGCCTTCATAGTCGACGTGAATCTCGTCCTTGGTGACGGTGAGGGCGGCCACGATCGTGACGGGCGCGTCGTAGCCGTCGGTCACCATGGTGTTCTTGTAGATGCCGGGCTTCAGCTTCTTGATCTTCTCGATCGTCGCCTTGCGCGAGGATTCGATGATGAAGCCGCCCAGCTTGTTCAGGTCTTTCAATTCGAACTCGGTCATCATGTCGACCAGGCGCTTGGAACCCGTGTCGTTGCAGGCCGCGGCGGCGAACAGATCACCCTCGACCTGCATGGGTTCACGCACGTTGGTGCGGATCATCTCCATCAAGGTCTCGTTGGCCTTGCCCTCCTTGAAGAGGTGCATGATGGGGATATTGATGCCTTCCTCGAACACCTGACGTCCGTCGGGGCCGAAACCGCGGCCGCCAATGTCCACGACGTGGATCGTGTTGGCGAACAGCGCAACCACCTTGCCCTTGTGGAAGGTCGGCGAGACAACGGTGAAGTCGTGCAGATGGCCTGATGCCTGCCAGGGATCGTTGGTGATGAAGTGGTCGCCCGGCTTCATCGTGTGCAGCGGAAACTTGGCGATAAAGTGGGGTACCGCTTCGGCCATGGAGTTAATGTGGCCGGGCGTGCCGGTCACAGCCTGGGCCAGCATGCGGCCCTTTTCGTCGAAGACGCCCGCCGACAGATCGCCTGCCTCGCGCACCGAGGTGGAGAAGGCGGTGCGCACCAGGGTCTGCGCCTGTTCCTCCACGACGGAGATCAGGCGGTTCCACATGACCTGCATGTGGATCTGGGCGAGGGCGTCAATCTTCTTGGCCATGGTCGGGTCCTCTAACGAGGGATCATTTCAAGTTTCAAAACCACGTCAGCGAGCGTTTTTGCCCAGCGTGCGGTGGTCCAGGACAATATATCCGAGCCCGTTGATGCTCGCATCATAGGCCTTGCCCACGACTGTCGCCGTGTCGTTCTCCACGATCACGGCCGGACCCGGCATGACGGAGCCGGGCATCAGATCGGCGCGGGCGTAGACGGAGGCGGTCACGAAACGGCCGGTAGCCTGGTCGATGATCTCGCGCTTGCCGATGGGCTTGGCCTTGATCTTCTTTTTCGAGACCGGCAATGCCTTGGGTTTGGGCAACGGCGTCTAGAGCAGGAGGGCCCAAGTCAGCACCTCGACGTCGAGATGCGGGATGGTCCTGTCGTAAAGCTCGCTGTACGACTTCTCGAACGCCTTGCGCAGCGCCTTGGCCGCGTCGGCGCCGAACTTGTCGGTGGGCAGGTTGACCGCCACTTCGTGACCCTGGCCGACATAGCGCATGAAGGCGATGCGCTTCTCGACCAGCTTGGCGCCGGCGGCGCCGGGCTCCACGACCTTCTTGGCCTCGGCGCGCATCTCGGCGATGAGTGCCGTGGCCGTGCGTCCGTTGAACTTCGACAAGCGCTGGTGGTGGCTGCGGATCACTTCGTATGCGACCGGCGCACGCAGGAATCCGATGGCCGAGCCCACGCCCGCGCCGGTCGGGATGATGACGCGCGGGATGGCCAGCTTTTCGGCCAGACGCGAGACATGAATGGGCGCAGCACCGCCGAAGGCGATCAGGGTGCGCACCTCGATGTCCTTGCCGCTTTCGATCGCGTGGACGCGGGCCGCGTTGGCCATGTTCTCGTCGACCATCTCGGACACGCCGAGCGCCGCATGGGGCAGCTCGAGACCGAGCGGCTTGCCGACCTCGGCGATGAGGGCCTTGCCCGCGCTGTCGCGGTCCAGCGTCATGCGTCCACCGGCGAAGTTGTTGGGGTCAATCTTGCCCAGAATGACGTCGGCGTCAGTGACAGCCGGCTTGGTGCCACCACGGCCATAGCAGGCCGGGCCGGGCTCGGAGCCCGCGCTTTCGGGACCAACCGCGATCCGGCCGAGCGAATCGATATGAGCCAGCGAACCGCCGCCCGCGCCGATCTCGACCATTTCGATGACGGGGATGCGCAAGGGCAAGCCACTGCCCTTCATGAAGCGATAGACGCGCGCGACCTCGAAGGTGCGCGAGGTCTGCGGCTGGAAGGCGTCGATCATGCAGATCTTGGCCGTCGTGCCGCCCATGTCGTAGGAAACCACATTCTTCGCGCCGCACTGGTGCGCGACGTGGCTGGCGAAGATGGCGCCGCCGGCCGGGCCCGATTCGACCAGGCGCACGGGGAAGCGGATCGCCGTATCCAGCGTGGTGATGCCGCCGCCGGAGAGCATAAGGAAGAGGGGACAGTCGAAGCCGGCCGCCTTCAGATCGTGGCCAAGCGCCGTCAAATGGCGGCTCATCAGCGGCTGAACATAGGCGTTGGCGCAGGCCGTGGAGAAACGCTCGAACTCGCGCATCTCGGGCGAGACGTCCGAGGACAGCGTGATCGAGATCTTAGGCAGGCGGCGGGCCAGGATGTCGCGCGCCTGCTGCTCGTGGATCGGGTGGGCATACGAATGGATAAAGCCGACCGCGATCGACTCGATGCCTTCCTTCTCCAACTGCGGGATCAACGCCTCGACGGCATCCTCGCGCAGCGGCAAGAGAACGCGGCCCTGGGCGGTCAGGCGCTCGGGAATGGGGAAGCGCAGATGGCGCGGCACCAGCGGCTCGGGCAGGTCGATGTTGACGTCGTACTGCTCGAAGCGGTTCTCGTTCCGCATCTCGATCGAATCACGGAAACCCTCGGTCGTCACCAGCGCGGTCTTCGCGCCGCGCCGCTCGATCAGCATGTTGGTGGCGAGCGTGGTGCCATAGATGATGATATCGACGTCCTGCGGCTTGATGCCGGCCTTAGCGACCACCTCGGCCATGCCCGTCAGCACGCCACGCTCGGGCGCGCCATGGGTGGTCAGCGTCTTGGCTGTGTAGGGGGTGGTGCCGATCTCCAGCGCCACGTCAGTGAAGGTGCCGCCGATGTCGACGCCGAGACGCGTCTGGGGCTTACGCGCGGCGCGCGCGGAATTCTTGTTCGTGCTCATGTGGTCTCCGCCTGCGGAATTCGCGGGGGACTATAACGCGCCCATAACGTCCGGCAAGCTTTGTGAACCTGCGTTTTGCGCATGGCGGGCCGCCGCGACTGCCTCCCGTTTAGCAATCCGAACTTGGCGGAAAGACAGGCCTTCTTGCCGCATGGCAGGCTTCCGGCGAGTATCGGGCCGCAATCCATGGGAGATAACGAAATGGGCGATCGTCTCAAGGGCAAGGTGGCCCTCGTCATCGGCGCGGGCTCGGTCGGGCCCGGCTGGGGCAACGGCAAGGCCACGGCGGTGCTGTTCGCGCGCGAAGGCGCCAAGGTTTTCGGCGTCGATCAGAGTCTGGCCGCGGCCGAGGAGACGAAATCCGTCATCGAGAAGGAAGGCGGCTCGGCCACGGCGCATCAGGCCGACGTGACCAAGGCGAAAGAGGTCGAGGCGCTGGTGAAGCGCTGCCTCGACACCTATGGCCGCATCGACATCCTGCACAACAACGTGGGCATCACGGATACGAGCGACGTGGTCGGTGTGACGGAGGAAGAGTGGGACCACACCATGGCGGTCAACCTCAAATCCATGATGCTGACCTGCAAGCACGTCGTGCCCATCATGGAGAAGAACGGCGGCGGCGCGATCGTGAACCTGTCGTCCATCTCAGCCATCCGCCACAACGGCCGGCCCTTCATCGCCTATTACACCAGCAAAGCCGGCGTCCTGGGCTTCACCCGCGGCGTGGCCTTGGACCACGGCAAGAAGAAGGTCCGCTGCAACGCTATCCTGCCCGGCATGATGAACACGCCCATGATGACGACGCGCTGGGAGAAACAAATGAAGCCCGCTGAGTTGGAGACGTTCCTCAAGAACCGCGACGCCTCGGTACCCTATGGCCGCGCGGGCACGGGCTGGGACGTGGCCAAGCTGGCGCTGTTCCTTGCCTCGGACGATTCCGAATACATCACCGGCCAGGGCATCGTCGTGGACGGCGGCCTGACTTGTAAGTTCAGCTGAATGCAACGAGGGAGGGGATCATGACGACGAAAGCAAAGAAGAAGACCACCAAGGGACGCAAGCGTTCGTGGAATCCGCCGGGCGTGCCGGCACCCATCCGTGGCTATTATTCCAACTGCGTGCGGGTCGAATCCGGGCCGCTGCTGTTCGTCTCGGGCCAGGTCTCGATGGACGCCAAGGGCCGCATCGTCGGCAAGGGCGATCCGGCCAAGCAGGCGGCACAGACATTGAAGAACGTCCTGACCATCCTGAAGGCCAACGGCGCCACCATGGCGGACGTGGTCCAGGTGATCGTCTACGTGACCGACATCCGGGTGCTCGACGAGATCCGCGATGCGCGCCTGAAGCATTGGCCGAAGGGCGGTCCCTCCAGCGCCATCGTCGAAGTGGCCGGCCTGGCCTTCCCGGAACTCATGGTCGAGATTTCGGCCGTCGCCGTGCTGCCTTCCTAGGCCGGACGGGCTCTTCCCCCGGCACAGCGTCCGCATAGCGGACGGGCAGGGCGGTCGTGCACTTGATCTCCTCCATGGCGAAGCTGGAGCTGACGTCATAGAGGTCGATGCGCTTGATCAGGCGCTTGTAGACCTCGTCGTAGGCGGCGATGTCCGGCACCACGACGCGCAGCAGGTAATCGATGTCGCCGCTCATGCGGTAGAAATCGACCACCTCCGGAATCTCCAGCACCGCGCGCGCGAACCGCTCCAGCCATTCAGGCGTATGCTGGTTCGTGCGGATGGCGACGAAGACCGTGACGTTGAGGTTGAGCTTCGCCCGGTCGAGCAGCGCCACACGGCAGCGGATGACGCCAGCCTCTTCCAGATTCTTCACCCGCCGCCAGCAGGGCGTGGGCGACAGGCCTGCCTCTTTCGCCAGGTCGGCGAGTTGGATGGTGGCGTCGGCCTGGAGGGCGTCCAGGATGCGGCGGTCGATTGCGTCGAGGCGCATGGAATTCCCTCTTTCATCAAATTAGTAGAATTTCATTCTAATATATAGAAGTTCTGCGCTCAACTTTGGTCGCCGCTTCTAAGCAACCCGTGCGATGCTGGGATTTGTCGGCATTCACGAACGGTAGGATCTCGCGATGGAACTGCAGAACCCCTTTACCGCCCACCCGGCCACGGTCAGCGAGACCTACACCGAACATCTCCGTTTCGCTTCGGCGACCGGGCTCTGGATGATCCTGGGCGGGCTGGCATGCATCCTTCACGGGCTATTTCCCTTCACCTGCACGACCGTGGGCAGTCGGATGATCCGCCGCCTCTACGACCGCCTCTCGACCGGCCAGCGCACGCCCGTGATGGAACGCGTCCGCGCCAACGCCCCCGTCGCCGAGCGCGCCTGAACCAACTTCTCCTGGATAAGACCACCCGCCCGCGCGAGGCTCCGCGCCGGGAGGGTCTGCCATGCTGAAAACCGCTGGACGGGTCGTGATGGTCAGTGGAGCCGCGCGCGGCCTCGGCCGCGTCATCGCCGCTCGCCTTCACGACGAGGGCTATACGCTGAGCCTTGGCGCTCGCGATCCCGCCGCGCTGGAAAAGGTGCATGGCAGCCTGGATAAGGCGCGCGTTCTGTTCCACAAGCACGACGCCAAGGATCCGCGCACGGGCGACGCCTGGGTCGCCGCCACCGTCGCGCGCTTCGGCAAGCTGGACGGCCTCGTCAACAATGCCGGCGTGCTGCACGCATTCAGCGTCGAAGCCGCCAATGAGGCGCAGCTCGACGAGATGTGGATGGTCAACGCCAAAGGGCCTGTTCTTCTCACCCGCGCGGCCCTGCCGCATCTCAAGAAGAGCGGACAGGGGCGGGTCGTCAACGTGGCTTCGCTTCTGGGCCTGCGCGTCCGCCGGCCGGATTATTTCGGCTATTCGATGAGCAAGTTCGCGCTTGTCGCGTTGACGCATGCCATTCGCCAGGAAGGGTTCGAGCACGGCGTCCGCGCTACGGCCCTGTGTCCCAGCGTCATCGACACCGACATGGGCGAGGGAACCGGCATCGCTAAGGAAGACAAGATCGATCCCGAGACGCTGGCCGAAATGGTCGCCATGTTGTTGGCGCTACCCAACACCGCCTCGGTTGCAGAACTGCCGGTCAATATCTTCGCGGAAGCGTCGTACTAACGGGGCCGTTAAGGCACCGGCTTGCTGCAAGCCTGGACGATACGGCTGATCGCCGCGATGCCGCCCTGCGTGTCCGTGGAGGCCGCGCTGGTCAAATAATACGTGGCCTCCACTACATCGCCCGGCCGACCGGCCAGATCGACGACCCATACGCTCTTCGTACCGACCTTGCTCTCCACGCTGGCCTTCTCACCGCCTTGCGTCACGGTCACCACACTGCTGGGACAGGCGGTCAGGAAACCGCAGGTCTGGCTGTCGAAGCTTTTCGCCGCGCAATCGGCAACGCCAGACGGATTGCCGCGGACGATATCGCCGCCCTGCGAGCCGCGCGCGCGGATTTCGTCCTGCTGGCATGCGGCCAGAGCCAGGAGAGCGAGCAGGGGCGCCGCGGCGCGCGCTAAGGGTTTCGGCATGGCATCACTCTCCGTTGTTTAGCGCTCGAACTTATCCGCCAGCAGCACGGTCGTCGCGGTGCGTTTCACGCCGGTCAGCTGGCCGATCGAATCGAGCGTCTGGTCCAGTCGCTCCGACGTCATGGCCTCGACCGTCACCACCAGGTCGAACGGACCGCTGGCCGTGCTGCAGCGGCGCACCTCCGGCATGCCGCGCAGGGCGCGCACGATACCGGCCAGATGGCGCGCGTCGATCTCGACCAAGGCATGGGCCTTGAGCGCGCCCGGCATGGCGCCGTCGCCCATCACGACCGTGTAGCCCGCCACCACGCGGTCGCGCTCGAGCCGCGCCAGGCGCTCCTGCACCGCGCTGCGCGACACGCCCAGGCGCTTGGCCAGATTGGTCAGCGACTCCCGCGCGTTCACGCGCAAAAGGCTGATCAGTTGCCGTTCCTTGGCGTCGTTGATGGGGCGGCTCATGGGCAACCGATACCGGGGCGGGCGAACCCCGGCAAGCCTGTTTCCGGCGGATCGCGGGTGTTTCCTGCCAGAACGGTGGTCCCTCCTGACGTTCCGCAAGTTTCATTCGGCGCGCTGGCCGCCGATCCTGGCGTCACGCAACCGGGAGACGTTTATGAACGCCGCCGAAGCCCTCGTCCAAATGCTGATCGACTATCGCGTCGAATACATCTTCGGTGTGCCGGGCGATACCAACGTACCGCTCTATCACGCGATCCGGGACGCGGGCGGGCGCATCCGTCACGTGCTGGCGCGCGACGAGCGCTCCGCCGCCTATATGGCCGACGCTTATGCGCGGCTGACCGGCAAACCCGGTGTCTGCGAATGCCCAAGTGGGGCGGGCGTACTCTATTCGATTCCCGGCGTGGCCGAAGCCAACAGCTCGTCCGTACCGCTGATCCTCCTCATCAACGACATTCCGCTGGCGGGCGAGGGGCGTGCGACCCTGACCGAATTGGACTGCGTGCGCTTGTTCGAGCCGGTGACCAAGCTGTCGGTACAAGTGAAGTCGGCTGACAAATTGCCGGAGACCGTGCGCCGCGCCTTCCGTGCCGCGACCTCGGGTAAGCCTGGCGCCGTGCAGATCACCCTGCCCGAGGACGTGATGGTGGAGCCTGTGTCGCCCAGCGTGACGCTGCGCGTCGAGACCGAGTGCGTCCGCGCGCCAACCTATCCCACGCGAGGCGAGGCGGAATCGGTGGCGCGGCTGGCCGATTGGCTGGCCGTCGCCGAGCGGCTCGTGATCGTGGCGGGTGGCGGCGCCAACCGCGGTGTGGCCGGTGAACTGATCCTGGCGCTGGCGGAGCGGTTCGCGGCGCCCGTGGTCACCACCATCACGGGACAGAGCGTGATCCCGGACGACCATCCCTTCGCCATGGGCGTAGTGGGCGATAACGGCTTCCATCCCCATGCCCATCGCGCCCTCGATGAGTCCGATTTGGCCGTCTACATCGGCTGCCGCATGGGGTCTGTGGCCAGCATCGGCTGGACCTTCCCGGCGCCGGCCAAGACACGCCGCATCGTGCAGATCGATAGCGACCCCGAGATCCTGGCCAACACCTTCGACAACGCCCTCAGCATCGCGGGCGACGCGCGCCTCGTGCTGGAAGACCTGTTGCGTGCCGCGGCCCCGCGCGACCCGCGCCGCACGGAAGCCTGGGTGGCCTCACTCAACCGCGACCGCGCCGGGTTCTGGGACGCGGTGAAGGACGAACTGGAATCCGACGCCATGCCGCTCAAGCCCCAGCGAGTCATCGCCGCGGTGAACAAGCGCCTGCCCGAGCCTTCCATCGTCCTTTCCGACGCGGGCACGCCCACGCCCTATGCGACGCGCTTCTTGCGCCTCAACGGCCAGGGCTCCAGCCTGGTCATCCCGCGCGCCTTTGGCGGCCTGGGCTATGCCATTCCCGCCGTGGTCGCGGCTTGGCTCGCGCGACCCGACGCAAGACCGGTCGGACTGTTCGGCGACGGCTCCTTCGGCATGGCCGCGGGCGAGCTGGAAACGCTGGTGCGGCTGCAAGTACCCGCCGTGCTGATCCACTTTAACAATGCCTGCTTCGGCTGGATCAAGGCGCTGCAGCGTGTCCACGCGCGGCCTGGCGCCAACGAGACGTTCGTCTCCGTCGACTTCAATCCGGGCGACATGCGCCGCGTGGCCGAGGCCTTCGGCGTCGCCGCGTTCCGCGCCGAGACGCCGGAGGAGCTGGAGACCGCACTCGACGCGGCCTTCGCGACCAAAGGCCCGAGCTTCGTGGACGTGGCCGTGGAATCGATCGGCGACGTCATTCCACCGGTCTATCGCTGGCTGCAGAAGACCGGCAAGGACCCGTTGGCGCTCGCCGCCGCCGAGTAGCGCATCCCTCCGCAACTCGACGGCTGGGCCGGCGGGCGCCATTCCCGCCGGCCTTTTTTATGTTTGCATATGGTTGATAGTTAATTAAGCTACTAAGTATTATGCGGCGGGAGGGCACGGTGCTGAAATCGGGTGCTGACTATCTCGATGGGTTGCGCGACGGGCGCGTCGTCTACGTCGGCGGCGAGAAGGTCGCCGACGTCACCGCTCATCCGGCCTTCAGAAACGCGGCCCGCACCGTGGCGGGCCTTTACGACCTGAAGCGCGATCCGGCCCACCGCGATTCGCTGTCCTACGAGGAGGACGGCGAGCGCCACAGCATGTATTACCTGTTGCCGCGCGACCGGGACGATCTGCTCAAGCGCTCGCGCGCGCACAAACTCATCTCCGACCAGACCTATGGGCTGTTCGGTCGTTCGCCGGACCATGTGGCCAGCTTCGTGGCCGGCCTGGCCCTCCAGCCGGAGGTCTTCCAGCCCGAGTATCGGGACAATCTTCTCGGCTATTACCGGCGCGCCCGCTCCGCCGACAGCTACATCGCCTATGCCGTGTTGCCGCCCCAGGGCGGACGCGATCCGGAATTCAGTCAACGTCAACCCGGCTATGTCTCGCCGTCGCTCCGCGTGGTCGGTGAGGACAACTCTGGTGTCACCATCGAGGGCATCAAGACGCTCGCCACCGGCGGCGTGCTGGCCGACGAAATCTGGCTCGGCAACCTGCAGCCGCTCGGGCCGGGGCAGGAGGCGCTCTCGATCACTTGCGCCGTGCCGGTCGCCGCCGAAGGGATGAGCCTGTGGGCGCGCAAGCCCCTGGAGCTTGGCGCCGACAGCGAGTTCGACAATCCCTTGTCCCATCGTTTCGATGAGACGGACGCGGTCGTCGTGTGCCGCGGCGTCAAGGTTTCGTGGGAGAACGTTTTCGTTCACAACCACGTCGGGCTGTCGCGCGAGATCTACATCCGCACGCCTTCGCACTGCTTCGGCAACCACCAGTCGAACGTGCGCTTCTGGTCCAAGCTGCGGCTCATGCTGGCCCTGGCCCGCCGCATCGCCGACGTCAACGGCACGATCAAGATTCCCGCCGTGCAGGAGACGCTAGGCCGCCTGGCGGCCTACGAGGCCACCATCGCGGCCATGGTCCACGGCCAGTGCATGGCGCACGAGGATCTGGGCAACGGCTACGTCTCGTTCAACCGCCGCTACATGTACGGCGCCTTGTCCTGGTGCACCGAGAACTACCCGATGCTATGCGATACGCTGCGCGAGCTGATGGGCGGCGGCGTCTTTATGATGCCGGCGGACATCTCGGTGCTGGAGCAGGCCACGCGCGGTACGTTCGAAAGCCATTGGTCGACGCCCGGCCAACCGGCCCTCGATCGCATGAAGCTGTTCAAGCTGGCTTGGGACCTGGTCGGTTCCGAGTTCGGCGGCCGGCACATGCAGTACGAGAAGTTCTACGCCGGTCCATCCTTCGTCGTGCGCAATCACAGCTTCCGGGAATGCCCCTGGGGCGAGATGGCCGGGGTTCTCGACAGGCTTCTGGCCAGCTACGACGTACCGGAGGAATATCGGACCGCATGACGATGAGAAAGAAGAACAACCGCCGCTTAAAAGTGCCGCTGTCCGTCAGCAGCCCGGCCTTGCTGGTTGGCGGCTCGGACCATGCGTTCCGCGGCCTCATCGCGAACCTTCATGCCATGGCCAGCCAATTGATCGAGCTGCGCGCGCGGATGGCGCGGCAGCTTGGCATCACGGGCCCGCAGTTCGGTCTGTTTCTCGCCGTCGCCCATTTTGAGGGGGGGGACGGCGTCAATGTTTCGACGATCGCGCGCAAACTTCGGGTGACACCGGCCTTCGTCACGACCGAGGCTGGCAAGCTGATCCGCAAGCGCATCTTGGCCAAGCGCGACAGCAAGGTCGACCGGCGCGGGGTTTTACTGTCGGTCACACCCAGCGGGCATCGGGTGTTGGCGGCCTTCGCGCCGCGACTGCAGACGATCAACGACGAGGTGTTCGGCAGCATCGACGCGCGTGCTTTCCGGACGCTGACGCGCATGGTGGAAAGCTTGGTCGCGGGCGCCGAGCGCGCACTGTCCTTGGACGGCAAGAAATAGAATTCCTGCAGCGAGGGGAAGAAAATGGCACGCACGGCATCGGACGAGACGCTCCGCATCGAAGGCATGGCGCTGAAACGTGGAACACGCGAGCATATGCGCATGCCCGTGGCCGAGCAGGCCGACGGAAGCTGGGTCGAGCTTCCGGTCATCGTGCTGCGCGGCGCCAAGCCCGGGCCGGTCCTTCTGTTGGGGGCCTGCGTCCATGGCGATGAGATCAACGGCATCGACATCGTCACCAAGTTCGCCAACGCGACCGACCTGAAGGCGCTGAAGGGCACGGTCATCATCCTGCCGGTCCAGAATCCGCTGGCTGTGCAGGCCCAGCATCGTTACGCGGTCAGCACGTTCTTGCGGTCGCCTTTGGATCAGAGCCCGGCCGACCCGTGGGCCGCGTTCCCGGGCGATCCGTTGGGCAATACGGCTGCGCGTGTGGCTTATGCGATCCACACCAAGTTCATGCGCCACGCCGATTACATCATCGACATCCATACGCCGACCACGGGTGGCCGCTACGCGCCGTTCGCCTTCATGCCGCCGCCGCGCGTGGGCAAGGCCGCGAAGCAGGCATTGGAGCTGGCCAAGATCTTCGGCCCCGACTTCATCCTCTATACGGAAAAGGGCGTCTACGTGATGGAGGAAAGTCCGCATGTCGTGCTGGCTCGCCAGGGCAAGATCGCCTTCGGCGTCGAAGTCAGCGAGGGCAGCCACATCCACCCCGAGGACACCAAGCGTGCGCTGGCGGGCCTGCGCAACGTGATGTGCAAGATCGGCATGCTGTCCGGCAAGGTGAAGAAGATCGGGCGCTGCATGGTCATCAAGGACCAAGCCGTCGTGCGGGTGAACCGCGCCGGCCTGCTGCAGCGTCTGTGCGAGCTGAACGACGAGGTCAAGAAAGGCCAGATCGTCGGCATCGTCACCAACGTCTTCGGCGAGAAGGTGGAAGAGGTGAGGGCACCTCTGTCCGGACGCGTGGTCCGCGTGGCCACATTCCCCATCGTCTCGGCGGGCGAGCGCGTCTGCCAGCTCGGAGTGCCGCTTTAACCCATGCGAAAGCACACGGTCACCGTCAACGACCGGATGCAGAAGGGGTATCGCTACGAGTTGAGCGCTCGCCTTGGCCGGGATTTCGCGCCCGGGTTCGAACCTGAACTCACGCCGAAGGAAATGCTCCGCCTCGGCGTGTTCGGCGGCAAGTACATGACGGACACGCGGAAGGAGTTTCCCGCGAGCTGGTTTGAAGGCGCGAAGCTGTCGCGGGACATGCGCGATTCTTCCCTCAACTTCTTCGGCGTCGATGCCAGCCAGCCTTTGTCCGTGTGGCGAAAGAAGGGTTGGATTCGCAGGGATGATCCGCGCGGCTGGTTCCAATGGTATTGCCGCTATTACATGGGCCGGCGGCTGCCTGAGGAGGACGAACGGCAGATCAAGCGATGGCGCGCGATCCGGCGGCATGTGGCGCAGGTCAAACACCATTGCGAGCCGGGCAATCTGACCTGCCGCCCGCGGCAGCGGCAGGCGCTTCTCCAATGGGCGTATGACAGCCGGAAAATCTGATATTCCTATAACGCGTTCCAATGGACGGCGGGGGCGAAGATGGGCGTGCACGAATCGATCATTGGTGAAGTCTGGCGCTCGGCCGAGATGTTCAAGGATTTGGATGCGCTCTGTTCGTTCGGCGGACGGTTCTGCGGCATGGAGAGCGAGGCCAAGGCTCTCCATTATCTGCGCGGCCGCCTGGCCGAGATTCCCGGCATCCGCCTGAGCGAGCACGATTACGAATACAGCGGCTGGCAGCGCGTGCGCTCCCAGATCACGCTTCTGGGCGCCGAAGCGCGGACGCGGCCCGCCCATTCGCTGATGTGGTCGCCCGACACGCCCAAGGGCGGTCTCGAGGCCGAGGTGGTCGATCTCGGCCGCGGCACCTTCGAGGTGTTCGAGACGAACGCCGCGCGCATCAAGGGCCGCATCGTGCTTGTGCGCCACGAGCATCCGTTCCGCACCGAGACCATTCATCGCTTGAAGAAATACATGTGGGCACGCGAGCGCGGCGCGGCGGGCTTCCTGATCGCCAACAACATCGAAGGCGAGATGGTGGTGACCGGCTTCGCCGCCGACAACACGCCTAAGGACATTCCCGCGCTGGGCTTGAGCCTGGAAACAGGCGCCGCCATCGCAGCCATGGGCGCGGGCGCCAAGGTGCGCATGGAAATCGAGGCCAAGCGCGGCCCCGCAAAGGCCGTGAACCTGATCGCCGAAGCGCCTGGACGGGGCAAGGAATGGGTCGTTCTGGGCGCGCACTATGACGGCCATGACCTGGGGCAGAGCGCGCTGGACAACGCGACCGGCGTGGCCGCGGCGCTCGAGATCCTGCGCCGCGTGCAGCCGCACGCAGCCAACCTTCCACGCGGCCTGCGCGTCATGCTGTTCACGACGGAAGAGTGGGGCCTCCACGGCAGCCGCGTCTGGGTCGATGCCCAGACGCCCGAGGCGCGCAAGGAGATCGCACTCTGCGTCCAGCTCGATACGATCGCGGGCAGCCCCAACATTTCGTGCCTTTCCAGCGAGTTCGACGAGTTGGCTGACCTGGCCGCGGGCGTCAGCGAGCGGTTGGCCATGCCGATCAAGGTGGTGCGTCCCATCAAACGCAACTCGGACCATTACAACTTCGCCCGCCGCGGTATTCCCGCGCTGCGCCTGGTCGCTGGCTTCGACGAACCGGACGCCGGCGTCCGGCACCTTCTGATGGCGTCCGACACGCGCGACAAGGTGAACGCGGGCGAGTTCAAGAACGGGGCTTGCGTGGCGGCCGAGTTCGTTTGGCATGGCCTCACGCGCACAGGCGCGATCGCGCGCCATAAGACCGATGCCGAGATGAAACCGCTCCTCAAAGGCCTCGAATAGGGGTTCCCGCGATGAGTAGCCACAAAGGCGCGGCTATCCGCGTCTTCCTGAGCCTCTATGTGCTCTATCTCATGAGCATGTTCTACCGCTCGACCAACGCCGTGCTGGCGCCGGTACTGCTCGCGGATATGGGCATCCAGGCGGACCAGCTGGGCATCCTGACCGGCACGTTCTTCGCCGTTTTCGGAATCATGCAGATTCCGACTGGCCTGTTCCTCGACCGCTTCGGCCCGCGCGCGACCATCACGGCCATGATGCTGATCCCGGCCGCGGGCAGCCTGGTGTTCTCCCAGGCGCAAACGGTCGGTGAACTGGCGTTGGGGCAGGGCATCATGGGCGCGGGCTGCGCGGTGGGGCTTTCGGGCGCCATCGTGGTGTTCGTGCGCTGGTTCCCGGCTGACCGCATCGCTACCATGATCTCGCTCTACAGCGGCATGGGAAACGTCGGCATCATCCTGTCGGCTACGCCGCTTGCGGCCGGCATCGCGGCCTTCGGCTGGCGCGACAGTTTCGTATTCGTGGCCGCGCTCAACGTGCTGCTGGTCGCGCAGATGTTCTTCCTGGTGCGCGACGCGCCGCCGGATCATCCCTATCACGGTGAGCGGCGTGAGACGTTGGGCGCCATTTTTCGCGGCCTAGGCGAAGTGCTGGCCACGCGCGCGATCTGGCCCATGCTGGCACTGGCGTTTGTCTCGCTGGCCATGGTGCTGCCCATCCGCTCGCTCTGGGCGGGGCCATATCTGGCCGACGTCTACGGGCTCGACGCCATCGAACGCGGCAACATGCTGATGGTCTTCACCGTGGCCATGCTGGTGGGGAATGTGGGGTTCGGCCCGCTGGACCGCCTGTTCGACCGCCGCAAGCCGGTGGTTCTCGCAGGCGCTGCCATCAGCGCCGCCGCGTTAGTCTGCCTCGCGCTGTTCCCATCGTTGTCCCTTTACGCCGCGATGACGCTGCTCTGTATCTTGGGCGTGGCCTGCAACTACGTCGTCATCATCTTCGCCCACGGCCGCGCCCTGTTTCCCCTTCGTCTGGTCGGGCGGTCCATCACCCTGATCAACGGCGTGAACATGTTCGGTATCGCTGTCATGCAGGTCGCCACCGGGTACGTTATTCGCGGCTTTCCCGCCACGGACGGTACCGCGCCCGAGATTGCCTACCGCGCCATGTTCGGCTTCCTGGCTGTCTGCCTCGTGTGCGGCATGCTGGTCTACACCCGTTCCAAAGACATTCCGCCCAGCGTGGAGCGTGCCGGACGGTAGTCCCATCTGCCCCTTGGTTCACGCCGTTGCCTGCCTGTATCATCCTTGCTTCACGGCGGCCGGAGCGTTCAGGGACGCGGACGGCGGCAGACGCCAAAGGGGAGACCACGGGACATGGTCACAGTTCGGAAGTATGGCGCGGGACAGGCCGTCCGGCGCACAGAGGACAAGCGTTTCGTTACCGGTCATGGGCGTTATTCCGACGACATCAACGTCGGCCGCCAAGCGCACGGTTTCGTGCTGCGCTCGCCCCACGCCCACGCCAAGCTGGGCAAGATCGACACCAAGAAGGCGCTGAAGGCGCCGGGCGTCGTCCTGATCCTGACCGGCGCCGATCTGGCGGCCGACAAGATCGGCTCGCTGCCGTGCCTGGCACCCATCAACAACAAAGACGGTTCCACCTGCGCGCTGCCGCCCTACCCGGTGCTGGCGACGGACAAAGTCCGTTTCGTGGGCGACGCGGTGGCTTTCATCGTGGCCGAAACGGTGGCCGAGGCGCGCGACGCGGCCGAGCTGGTCGAGATCGATTACGACACGCTGCCCTCGGTGTCCGATTGCGCCGAAGCCGGCAAGCCCGGCGCGCCGCAGTTGTTCGCCGACGTGAAGAACAACATGTGCGCCGACTGGGAACTGGGCGACAAGGCCAAGACCGACGCGGCCTTCGCCAAGGCGCACCACATCACCAAGCGTGACCTGATCAACAACCGCGTCATCGTGGCCTCGATGGAGCCGCGCGGCATGACCGGCATGTACGAGCCGGCCGAGGACCGCTTCACCCTTTATACGGGCAGTCAGGGCGTGCATTCCGTGCGTGGCGTCATGGCCGGCAACGTCTTCGACGTGCCGACCAACCGCATGCGCGTCGTTACCAACGACGTCGGCGGCGGCTTCGGCATGAAGGCCGTGCCGTATCGCGAGCAGGCGTTGGTCTTGTGGGCCGCCAAGCGGCTGCATCGCCCCGTGAAGTGGATCAGCGAGCGTTCCGACGCCATGCTGTCCGACACCCACGGCCGCGACCACGCGACTCACGCCGAGATGGCGTTCGACAAGGGTGGCAAGATCCTGGGCCTGCGCGTTCACGGCATCGCCAACATGGGCGCCTATCTGTCCTGCTGGGGCCCGTGCATCCCGACCGAGCCCGCGGGCGCCATGCATGCCGCGGTCTATTCGATCCAGAACCTCCACATCACGTTCAAGGTGATGTTCACCAACACCACGCCGATCGAGGCCTATCGCGGCGCAGGCCGCCCCGAGGCGGCCTATGTGGTGGAACGGATGGTCGAAGCGGGCGCCCACGAGTTGGGCATGAGCCCGGCCGATCTGCGCCGGAAGAACTTTATCCCGCCGGCATCCTTCCCGCACAAGACGGTGACGGGCCTGACCTACGACAGCGGCAATTACGAAATCAACATGGACCAGGCTTTGAAGGCCGCCGACTGGGCGGGCTTCGAGGCGCGCCGCAGGGAAGCCGCCAAGCGCGGCAAGGCCCGCGGCATCGGCATGGCCTATTACATCGAGATCTGCGGCACAGGCGGCAGCGAGATGGCCGAGGTCCGTATCGATTCCAGCGGCGCCGTCACCCTCATGGTCGGCACCCAGTCGAACGGGCAGGGGCATGAAACGGCCTATGCCCAGGTCCTGTCCGAGCGGCTCGGCATTCCGTTCGAATCGATCACGCTGTTGCAGGGCGACACCAACAGCGTGATCTACGGCTCCGGCACGGGCGGCTCGCGCTCGCTACAGACGGCCGGCCCCGCCATCAACATGGCCGCCGACAAGGTGATCGCGAAGGCCAAGAAGATCGCCGCCCACATGCTGGAGGCCGCCGAGGCCGACATCACATTTGGCGACGGAACCTTCACCATCGCCGGCACGGACAAGAAGGTTTCGTTCGACGACGTACGCGCCCGCGCCTTCCAGGCCGGGCGCCTGCCCGTCGAGGTCGAGCCTGGCTTGAACGAGACCGCGATCTTCAAGCAGACCAGCTTCACCTTCCCGAACGGCTGCCATATCAGCGAGGTCGAGATCGATCCCGACACGGGCAAGCTGGATGTCGTGGCCTACACGATCGTCGACGATTTCGGCCGGGTGGTGAACCCGATGCTGGTCGAAGGTCAGGTCCATGGTGGCCTGGGGCAAGGCCTGGGCCAGGCACTGCTCGAAGGCGTGTCCTACGACTCGGACGGCCAGCTCCTGACCGGCTCGTTCATGGACTACTGCATGCCACGGGCGGACAACTTGCCGTCCTTCTCGTTCCGCTACAACGAAGTGCCCAGCCCCGCCAACCCGTTGGGCGTCAAAGGCTGCGGCGAAGCGGGCTGCGTTGGCGGGCCGCCCTCCGTGATGAATGCGGCGGTCGACGCCTTACGTCCGTATGGCGTGCAGCATTTGGACATGCCAGTGACGCCACAGCGCATTTGGCGCGCCATCCATGGCACCAAACGCAAGGCAGCGGAATAAGGCGGCCGCATGAACGAAAGGCCCGCTGGGAAACCGGCGGGCTTTTTCGTTTAGCAACGCGCTAGTCTCCCGGCGCCGACTCCGGGGTTGGCTCTACTGCATCGCGCCGGGCGCGCACCGGTAAAGCGCCGGTGGACGCGGGTATGAACAGCCTCTTGTCCAGCAAAGCCGTGATCGCGATCACCCGTTCGTCGCTGGGGTTGCCTAGGGCCTGTCGTCAATTAGCCGTGAGGGGGCTTCCGGCGCGGTGGTTTCTTCGATTCATGGGGTGTCAGTTCCACCGAAGGCTGACCGCATGCGCCCCCACCAACTCCGTGACGACCAATGGGCCCTGATCAAGGAC
>JAPLOM010000018.1 GCA_026400755.1 Alphaproteobacteria bacterium | reverse complement strand
GTAATCGCCGAAGCCGGAACTGTCCGGCATGCGGATGAATTCATAGAAGACGATGTTGTCTTGTGTGGGCTCCAGTGGCTCTGGCACCGCGGCGCGGATAGCGGCCGGATCGCTCTCGTACATCACGATGAAATACTGGCGGTCGATGAAGCGGAACGGGCCGTGCGGATAGCTGGGGCTGGCGGCCGGCATGGACGGTAGCCGGCCGTGGGCGCAGTCTTTGACCGGTGGAGAGGGCGATGGACGCGATCGAGACGCTGCTTGACCTGATGAACCGCATGGGTGCCATACGATACGGCTCCGAGCCCGTCCCGCAGCTCGACCACGCTCTGCAATGCGCGGCTCTGGCCGAGCGGGAGGGGGCCTCGTCGCAACTTGTCGCGGCGGCTCTGTTGCACGATATCGGCCATCTCACGGCCGATGATGAGGGTGCCGCGTTACGAGGCGTCGATGCCCGGCACGAGATCGACGGCTCGGGTTTTCTGGCCGCGTGGTTCGGCGGCGAGGTGACGCGGCCGGTGCGCCTGCATGTGGATGCCAAGCGTTACCTTTGCGCGGTCGACCCGGCTTATTTCGATGGCTTGTCGCCGGCCTCGGTGCGCAGCCTTGCGCTGCAAGGCGGGCCGTTCTCGGCCCACGAAGCGCAGCGTTTCATCGCCCAGGCCCAGGCGTCCGAAGCCATGCGCCTCCGCCGCTGGGACGACGGCGCCAAGGTGCCAGGGGCCGCGACGCCGCCCCTGAGCCATTACCGTCTGCATCTGGAAGAAGCATTGGCCGCGCGGCGCTAGGGCCGCGTGCAGCTCAGCCTTCGGCCGTCTGGCGGGCGTTCCGCTTGCGGTCGTTGATTTCGAGATAGCGTTTGCGCAGCCGTATCTTCTCCGGCGTGATCTCGATCAGCTCGTCCTCGCCGACATACGAGATGGCGCGCTCGAGCGTCATCGTGATCGGCGGTGTCAGGACCACCGCGTCGTCCTTGCCGGACGCGCGGATGTTGGTCAGCTGCTTGGCCTTCAATGGGTTGACGTCCAGGTCCTGGCCACGCGCGTGCTCGCCGATCACCATGCCTGGATAAACCTTGTCGCCCGGCGAGATGAAGAGGGGGCCGCGCTCTTCCAGGTTCCACAGGGCATAGGCCACGGCCACGCCGTTCTCGCGGCTGATCATGGCGCCCGTGTGCCGCGCGCCGATCGTACCCTTGAAGGGCGCATAGCTGTGGAACAGGCGGTTGAGGATGCCCGTGCCGCGCGTGTCGGTCATGAACTCGCCGTGGAAGCCGATCAAGGCAGTGGAACACCAGGCGCTGCTTGCCGCCGCCCGAGGGGCGCATCTCGATCAGGTCGGCGCGGCGGCCCGACAGTTTCTGGACCACGATGCCGGAATGCTGCTCGTCCACGTCGACGACGACTTCTTCGATCGGCTCCAGGCGTTGGCCGGTGACCGGATCGCTTTTCAGCAGCACGCGCGGGCGGCTGACCGACAGTTCAAAGCCCTCGCGGCGCATGGTCTCGATCAGGACCGCGAGCTGCAACTCGCCACGCCCCGCGACCTCGAAGGAATCGTTGTTTTCGGACGGCGTCACGCGGATGGCCACGTTGCCCTCGGCCTCGCGCAGAAGCCGGTCGCGGATCAGGCGCGGGGTGACCTTGTCGCCTTCGGTGCGGGCCAGCGGCGAATCGTTGACCGAGAAGGTCATGGCCAAGGTCGGCGGATCGACCGGCTGGCCCGCCAAGGGCTCGGTCACGTCGAGCGCGCACAGCGTGTCGGCCACGTTGGCCTTGGTGAAGCCGGCCAGCGCCACGATGTCGCCCGCGCTGGCTTCCTCGAGCGGCGTGCGCTCGAGGCCTCGGAAGGCCAGGATCTTGGTCACGCGCACCTGCTCGATGGTCTGGCCGTCGCGCGACAGGGCTTTGTAATTGGCGTTGGGCTTGATGGTGCCGGATGCGATGCGGCCCGTGAGGATGCGCCCCAGATAGGGATCGCGCTCGAGCGTCGTGGCCAGCATGGCGAAGGGGCCGTTGGCATCCACTTTGGGGGCGGGGACGTGCTGGCGGATCATCTCGAACAGGGGATCCAGGCTGTCGCGCGCGCCGTCCGGCTCCATCGCGGCCCAGCCATGCTTGGCCGAGGCGAAGACGGTCGGGAAGTCGAGTTGCTCGTCGGTGGCGTCGAGAAGGGAGAACAGGTCGAACATCTCGTCCTGCACTTCAAGCGCCCGCTGGTCGGGGCGATCGACCTTGTTGACCACTACGATCGGGCGCAGGCCCAGGCGCAGCGCTTTGCTCAGCACGAACTTGGTCTGGGGCATCGGGCCCTCGGCCGCGTCCACCAGGACCAGCACGCCGTCGACCATCGACATGATGCGCTCGACCTCGCCGCCGAAATCGGCGTGACCCGGCGTGTCGACGATGTTGATGCGCGTGTCCTTCCACTGCACCGAGGTGCACTTGGCCAGGATGGTGATGCCGCGCTCGCGCTCCTGGTCGTTCGAATCCATGGCGCGTTCCGCGACCTGCTGGTTCGCGCGGAAGGTGCCGCTTTGGCGCATCAGCACGTCGACAAGCGTCGTCTTGCCGTGGTCGACGTGGGCGATGATGGCGATGTTGCGAAGATCCATGGGGCGCCTCAGGCCTTAAAAATACAGCGCGACCGGATCGCTCCGGCCGCGCGTGAGGGGAATATCGTGTCTCGGCGGTTGTTCGGCAAGGGCAATCGCGCCGAAAGGCCGCTTTCGCCTCCCTTTGTTGCACCTTCTATGCCAAGATCGCCGCGATTTCCGCCCCGCGGATGGCTCGTAAGGTCATGGCACAGAACCGCAAATCCCGCCGGGCCGTCGCATCCCGGGGCACGGCCCAGAAGCCCGCCCCCGCTGCGCCCCAGAAGGCCGCAGGTGCGCCGCCGGATGGGAAAGCGGAGGTGATTGATTTCAAGACGGTCTTCCAGGCCGGCCTCGCGCATTACAACGCGGGCCGCCACGCCGAGGCCGAGGCCGAGATCGTCTTCCGTCGCCTGATCGCGGTTCTCGAAAAAGGCGCGGCACCCGCTTCGCGTGACGTGACCCTGGCCCAGGCGCTCAACGCGCTGGGCGTCATGATGCGCGTCCAGCATCGCTATCCCGAAGCCATCGCCCTCTAAGAGCGCGCGCCGTTTGCGCCAAGTCTCATCAGGCGCCGCCGCCCGGTCCGGGCCGCGTCAGGCCGCGCGGATCTTCGTCCAGGCGTCGTCGTAAAGTTTCGCGACCTTGCTGCCCAGATCGATATGCGACTCCCATTTCGCCAGCGCGGCTTCCGAGGGATAGATGTCTGGGTTCTTCAGATCGCCTGGGTTGATCAGCTTGCGCGCGGCCAGGTTGGGCGTGGCATAGCAGATCGTGTTGGCGATGCCGGCGTTGACCTTGGGATCGTTGACGAAATTGATCCAGGCCAGGGCGCTGTCGGGATTGGGCGCGCCCACGGGGATGCACAGGCAATCGGTGAAGCGCATGCCGCCTTCCTTGGGCAGGCTATAGCTGAGAGTTGGGTCCTGCTTCATCACCTGCACGATGTCGCCGTTCCATTCAACGACCATGTTCGCGTCGCCGGCCAGAGGCAAGTCCTGTGCCGAGTCGGGCGCGAAGCTTGTTATATTCTTCTTGGCGCGGATTAACAGGTCGCACGCTTGGGCGATCTCCACCGGGTTCGTGCTGTTCAGGCTGAAGCCGAGATACTTGAGCGCCGCGCCGATCATGATGCGCTGTTCGTCCAACATCACGATGCTGCCTTTCAGCGCATCGGCCTCCGGGCCGAAGATTTGAGACCAGCTGTCGGGTGTGCCCTTGATGGCCGGCGTGCGGTAGCCCAACCCGACCGTGCCCCACATATAGGGAATCGAAAATTTCGAGCCCGGATCGTATTTCGGATCGAGGAAGGATGGATCGATGTTGGCCAGGTTGGGGATTTTTCTTTTATCGATCGGCAGCAGCTTCTTCGCTGCGATCATCTTCTGAATCATATAGTCGCTGGGGACGATGATGTCGTACCCCGGATTGCGAGTCTTCAGCTTGGCGAACAGTTCTTCGTTGTTGGCGTAGGTGTCGTAGCGGACGGTGATGCCGGTCGCGGCGGTGAAATTGTCGATCGTGTTGTCGCCGATGTAGGTGTCGAAGTTATAGATGTTCAGCTTGCCGCCTTTCTGCTGGGCGAAGGCCGCGCCGGGAATAAAATAGGCAGCGGCGAGGCCGCCGCTTCCGGCCAGAAAGCGGCGGCGCGTCAAAGGGGTGGGCTTGCGGATCATGGCTTCGGTTCCCTCATGGCTAAGTCAGATCAGGTCGTGTTGCGCCTCGAAGATACGGGACAATTCGGCCGCATGGAAGGCGCGCGCCTCGGGCCCGTCCTGGCCTCCCGTATAGAGACCCAACTCGGCCGCCAGCAGGAAAAACCCCCGCCCCGGCAATCCGTACGGTCGCCGGCTGACGGCCAGTGCGGCCAGCAAGGGGCGTCCCGCAGCGGCGTCCTCGCGCAGCAAATCCTCCAGCGCCAGGGTCAGCTTGTGGATCGTGTGGGGCGAGGGCACCTGGACGCGCGCGGCCAAGTCCCTGTAGGTCGCCGTGCGCCGCTCCGCCGCCAGTTTGGCCAACGCGTCCAGCAGGCGTGGCAAGAACTCGGTCATCGTTTTCGCGCGGCCTCCTCGCTGCGGATGCGATACGACAGCAAAAGCCCGTTGGCCAAGGAAAAGATCAGCGCCACGTCCCAGGCATTGAAGGCCAGCGGCAGCAGCGCGATCTCTGCCGTGACGATCACGTAGTTGGGATGGCGCAGCCAGCGGTAGGGGCCACGCCGGACGGCGGGCGCGCCGGGCGGCACGATGATTCGCGTGGTCCAATAGGGACCCAGGCTCCAGATCACCCACACACGCGCGACTTGCAGCAGGACGAAAAGCACCAGCAGCGACCAGCGGACCGGCGCGTCGGCGGGAACCCATACGAGAAGCGTCGCTAGCCACGCGGCATGAAAGGCAACGATGAGCGGATAATGACCCGCGCCATGCTCGACCGCGCCCGCTTCCAACAGTAGCTGCGTGTTGCGGCGCGCGATTGCCAGTTCGATCAGCCGTTCCACGGCGACCAGCGCAACCGCGATCTCGACCGGGCTCATGTGTCGTCGAGCAGAAGGAACGCGGCGGTGAAGCCCGGCCCCAGCGCCGACATCAGATAGCGCCCGCGCAGCCCGTTCCGCAGCATGCGCTCCAACACGAACAGGACGGTGACCGCCGACATATTGCCGTGTTCGCGCAAAACGGCGCGCGCATCCGTCATGCCACCAGGCGGCAGGTTAAAGGCGACCTCCAGGGCATCCAGCACCTTGGCGCCGCCGGGATGGCAGATCATGCCGGCCACGTCGTCGAGGGTCAGGCCCTCGCGGCCCAGGAACGCATCCGCCGCCGCGCGCAGATCCCCGCGCACGAGGTTGGGGATGTCGCGCGAGAACAGGACGCCGAAGCCGTCGTCCTCGATCCGCCAGCCCATGACGTCGAGGGAATCTGGCCAGGTGTGCTCACCCCATGCGGCCAGGCGCATTCCGTCGTCCCTGTGGGTCAGGAGCGCGGCCGCCGCGCCGTCGCCGAACAGGGCGGTTGCGATGATGTTGCTTTTGGCTTCGTCGCCGCTGCGGAAGGTCAGGCCGCACAGCTCGACCACCACGACCATGACGTTCGCGCCTGCGGCGGCCATGGCCGCGCCGCGTGAAAGCCCCAGCACGCCGCCCGCGCAACCCAGGCCGAAGATAGGCAGGCGCTGCACGTCGCGGCGCAGGTTCATGCGCTCGGCCAGCAACGCATCGAGGCTGGGCGTCGCGATACCAGAGCTGGAGACGGTCACGATCACGTCGATTTCGTCCACGCCCATGCCGGTGTGGTGCAGGCACTTCTCCGCGGCGCTCTCGGCCAGCGCCGTTGCGTTCTCGAGATAGAGGCGGTTCTTCTCGGCCCAGCCATGGCTCTGTCCGTACCATTCGAGCGGCACGCAGGAGCGGCGCTGCTCGATGCCGGCATTGGCGAAGGCGGGCAGGAGGCGCTCGATTTCTGTGCCGCGTTTGTCGCCGAACAGGCCGCGCGCGAACTGCGCCACGTCCGCCTGGCGCAGCACGTGGGGCGGGGAAGCGGTGGCCAGGGCGGTCAGCCGGACCGGGGAGCGGGCGGAGCGGTGCACCGCTTCTAGGTAGGCGTTTCCCCGCCCGCGCGCTAGCCGGGAAATCGCGGCAGATGCATGGCGTGTAACCGCTTGGTAACGTCATGCGGAGCGGGGAGGGCGGCGCATGACGGAATTTGTACAAGTCGGGCGGGCGGATGGCGTGGCGACCGTCACCCTCAATCGGCCTGACAAGCTGAACGCCCTCAACAAAGTCATGTGGCAGGGCGTGGGCGTGGCGTTTCGCGAACTGTCGCGGGACGAAGCCGTGCGCTGCGTCGTGCTGACGGCCGCGGGCGGCAATGCTTTCAGTCCCGGCGCCGACATCGCGGAGTTCGGCACCGAGCGCGCCGACGTGGCCCAGGCCACGGCTTATGGCGGCCTCATGCACTGCGCCATGGGCGCCATCGGCGATTGTCCGCACCCGACCCTGGCCGTGATTCATGGCATCTGCGTCGGCGGTGGGCTGGAACTGGCCGCCATGTGCGACCTACGTATCTGCGGCGCATCCAGCCGCTTCGGCGTGCCCATCAACCGCATCGGCGTGGTGATGGCCTATCCCGAGATGGAAGCGCTCATCGGCCTGGTCGGACGCGCCGTGGCGCTGGAGATTTTGTTTGAAGGCCGCGTCTTCGGCGCGGACGAGGCGTTGCAGAAAGGTTTGGTCAATCGTGTGGTCGCCGACGATCAAGTGGCGGCTGAAGGGCAGGCGGCCGCGAGGCGCATCGCCGACGGCGCGCCCTTGGTGAACCGCTGGCATAAGAAATTCGCACGGCGATTGGGTGACGCTGTGCCCCTGTCCGCGCAAGAGAAGGTCGAAGGCTTCGCCGCCTTTGGCACCGAGGATTTTCGCGAAGGGGTGCGCGCGTTTCTCGCCAAAGAGAAACCGAGCTTCAAGGGACGCTGACGATGGCGGGCGCGCTTCAGGGAATCAAGGTCGTCGAACTGAGCCACATCATGGCCGGGCCCACCTGCGGTCTGATGCTGGCCGACATGGGTGCCGACGTGGTGAAGGTGGAGCGTTTGCCCAACGGCGACGACACGCGCCGCTTCGCCCCGCCCAAGATCGGCGATGAGTCGGCCGCCTTCCTGATGATGAACCGCAACAAGCGCGGCATCGCCGTGGATTTGAAGAGCGAGGGCGGTCGCGCGGCGCTGAAACGTCTGATGACGCGCGCCGATGTGGTGATCGAGAACCAGCGCAAGGGCGCGATGGAGCGCTGGGGCTTGGGCTATGAGGAACTGCGGCGCGAGAATCCCGGCCTCATCTATTGCGCGATCAGCGGCTATGGCCGCACCGGCCCCTATGCCGAACGCGGTGGCTTCGATCTGGTGGCGCAGGGCATGAGCGGCCTGATGAGCATTACGGGCGAGGGGCCGGGCCGCCCGCCGGTGAAGGTGGGCGCGCCCATGACCGACATCACGGCCGGCATCCTCTCCGCCATGGGCGTGCTGGCGGCCTATATCCACCGGCTGCGCACGGGCGAGGGGCAGATGGTGGATAGCTCACTGTTCGAGGCCGGCATCATCCACACCTATTGGCAGTCGGCCATCGCACTCGCGACCGGCATCGCGCCTGGGCCGATGGGCTCGGCGCATCCCTTGTCGGCGCCCTATCAGGCCTTCGCGACATCGGACGGCTGGGTCACGGTCGGCGCGGCCAACCAAAAGAACTGGCTGCGCCTCGTTGAACTGCTGGGCGCGCCGCATCTCAAGGACGATCCGCGTTTCGCGGACAATCCGACGCGCATGGTCAACCGTCTGGCGCTGGAGGAGGCGCTGACGCCGTACTTTAAGACGCGCAGCTCGGCCGATTGGCTGGCCACGTTTGACGCGGCAGGACTGCCCGCGGGGCCGATCCTCGACGTGCTGCAGATGCACGCCGATCCGCAAGTCCAGGCGCGCGGCATGGTGACGGAAGCCCATCACAGTACGCTTGGTGCGGTGAAGACGTTGGGGCCGCCGGTGAAGCTGTCCGCCACGCCGCCTGCGATCCGCCGGGGTGCGCCGCGCCTGGGCGAACACACGCGCGAGATCCTGGCCGAAGTCGGGTATGCGAACGGCGAGATCGATGCGCTGGCGGCATGCGGCGCCGTGCTCTGCGCGAGTTGACAGGTTGTTTCGCGCGGCCTTTATTGCCGCATCCTCCTTCCAGCAGGAACCACGATCATGTCGAAGAACTCCCGCACCGGCGGCCGCATCCTCGTTGACGCGTTGCGCAGCCAGAAAGTCGACATGGTCTTTTGCGTCGCGGGCGAGAGCTATCTTGAGGTGCTCGATTCGCTCTACGACGTGCGCGACGAGATCAAGGTCATCACCTGCCGGCACGAATCGGGCGCATCGCATATGGCCGAGGCCTACGGCAAGCTGACCGGCAAGCCCGGCGTCGTGATGGTCACGCGCGGCCCCGGCGCTTGCCACGCCAGCATCGGTATCCACACCGCGCGGCAAGATTCGACGCCCGTTGTCATGTTCGTGGGCCAGATCGACCGCGATCATTTCGAGCGCGAGGCGTTCCAGGAGGTCGACTACCGCCGCATGTTCGGTCCACTGTCCAAGTGGGTGGCGCAGATCGACCATGCCGAGCGAATTCCCGAGCTGGTCAGCCGCGCCTTCAAGACGGCGGCGTCGGGCCGCCCCGGCCCGGTCGTGCTGGCCTTGCCGGAAGACATGCAGAAGGACCAGGTCGCGGTCGAGGACGCGGCACCCTATGCGGTGATCCAGCCGCACGCGGGTGCGGACGACCTGGCCGAGATGCAGAAGCTTCTGGCCGCGGCGAAAAAGCCGGTGATGATCGTGGGCGGCGCCGTGTGGTCGGCCCAGGGTGGCGCGGACCTGGTGAAGTTCGCCGAGGCCAACGACATTCCCGTGACGTGCTCGTTCCGCCGCCAGGATATCTTCGACAACACGCATCAGTGTTTCGTGGGCGACCTGTCCACGGCGCCCAATCCGCCGCTGCTCAAGCGCGTGAAGGAAAGTGACCTGCTGCTGGTCGTGGGCTCGCGCCTCGATGAGATCGCGACCCAGCGCTACACGCTGATCGACCTGCCCAAGCCCAAGCAGGTGATGATCCACGTCCATCCGGATTCGGACGTGCTGGGCAGCGTCTATCAGCCGACGCTTGCGATCCAGTCGGGCCTCAACGAATTTGCTGCTGCGGCGGCTTCGCTCAAGCCTGTGGCCTCGGCCGCGTGGAAAGGATGGCGCGAAGACGCGCGGAAGGATTACGAGGCTCAGTTGACGCCCGCGCCATATGCCGGCGACCTCGATCTCGGCGCCTGCATGCTGTGGCTGCGCGGCAAACTGCCGAAGGACGCCATTATCACGCTCGATGCCGGCAACTTCTCGGGCTGGCCCATGCGCTTCCTGCAGTGGAAGCAGCCACGCACCCAGTTGGGCCCGCAATGCGGCGCCATGGGCCACGGCGCGCCCGCCGCCATTGCGGCCAAGCTCGTCCATCCCAAGCGTGTCGTGGTCGGTTTCTCCGGCGACGGCGGCTTCATGATGAACGGGCAGGAACTGGCCACCGCCGTGAAGTACGGTGCGAACGCCATCTTCCTGGTCTTCAACAACGGCATGTACGGCACGATCCGCATGCACCAAGAGCGCGACCATCCGGGCCGCGAGGTGGCGACGGCGCTGACCAACCCGGACTTCGTGGCGCTGGCCAAGGCTTATGGCGCCCATGGCGAAGCGGTCTCGCGCACGGCCGAGTTCGGGCCGGCCTTCGAACGCGCGCTGGCGTCGGGCAAGCCCGCGCTGATCGAGCTGCGCATGGACCCGGACGTCATCACCACGCGCACAACGCTCACCAAAGTGCGCGAAGCGGCGCTGGCCAAGCAGAAGTAAGCCGGTTACCAGACCAGCTTCAGGCCCTTCAGCGACCGCACATTGTGGTTGTCGTTGTATTCCTGCGTCTCCGCGCCGAGCTTCAGCACGGGCAGGCGCTTGCGTAAGGTGCCCAGCGCAATCTCGATCTCCATCTTTGCGAGCGCGCCACCCAGACAGAAATGAAAGCCTTGGCCCAGCGCCACGTTGCGCGCATGCGGCCGCGCGATGTCCAGCCGCTCGGGGTTGGGGAAGTGGGCGGGATCGCGTTTGGCGGCCGCGAGAATCAGGAACAGCATGTCGCCCTTCTTGATCGTCTTGCCGCCCATCGTCAGATCCTCCAGCGCGCGGCGGCGGATGAAATGGTTGGGGCAGACATAGCGCAGGAGCTCCTCGACCGCCTCCTCCATCAGCGACGGCTCCTCGCCCAGGCGCTTCCATTGGTCCGGGTGGCGCGCGAACGCCAGCACCGAACTGCCCAGCAGCGCGGTCATGTTCTCGTGCCCGCCGATAATCAGCAGGATGATGGTGGCGAACAGCTCGTCCGTGCTGAGGCGGTCACTTCCATCGGCCACATGCACTAAGTCCGAGATCAGGCCGGCGGACGGGTTCTTGCGCGCGCTCTCGGCCAATCCGCCCACATAGTTGCGCAGAGACATCGCGCTTTCGCTGGCGTCGTGCCACTCCGCCTGTGACAGGGAATCCGGCGCGCGTCCGAACGGCACCAAGAAGCCGTCGCACCAGCGTTTGATGCGCGCCCGGTCCTCCGTGGGAATGCCCAGGAGAGTCAGGATTACGATGATGGGGAAGGGGAAAGCGAAGTCCCAGACGGCGTCCATGCCGCCCGCGACGCGTTTGGCGTCGAGGAGCTCTTCGGCCAACGCGACGATCCTTGGACGCAAGGCTTCGATCGCCCGCGCGTTGAAGGCCTTGGTGGTCAAGGCGCGCAGCCGCGTGTGATGCGGCGGGTCGGTGAAGACCATGCTGTTGGCGACGAAAGTGAAAAGCGTTTGTATGTCGCGCCTGGCGCCGGCGTCGCCGGACGGGCCCATGGCGTCGCTCATCGCGGAGGAAAAGCGCGGGTCGCGCAGCGCGACGTCGACGTCGTCTTAGCGGGTCAGGATCCAGACGCCGAAAGGCGGGTGCCAATGGACGGGATCTTCCGCGCGCAGTCGCGCATAGATCGGATAGGGATCGGCCAGCATCTCGGGGCCGAACAACGCAACGTCCGTCTTACCGTCCGCCATGGCCCCCTCCTGCGCGGAAAGGGTGCCCTCGGTCGTGTCTTCAAAGCAAGACCGGCCGAACTTGCGTCCGGCCGGTCTGTTCGTTCAGAGCGAAGCCGCCGCGTTACGAAGCGCGGCCGGCCTCGACGTCCTTCACCTTCTGCTCCAGCGTGGCCAGCAACTTGTCGACGCCATCGCGGCGCACGACCGCGCTGTATTCCGAACGGCGCACGGCCAATTCGCTGATGCGGCTCAGATAGACGTCGGCCACCTTCCACGTCCCGTCGGTGGAGCGCAGCAGATAGTCGATGGCCACCTTGTCCTTACCGGGATCGGTTAGGACGGTGCGGACATAGATGGCGTCCTGCGGTGTGGCCTGCACGCCTTCCACCTTCCAGGTCTGACCGGAGTAGCCCTTGAACCGCGCGGCATAGGTCGAAACCGTCATGCGGCGAAACAACTCGACCAACTCATCGCGCTGGGCCGGCGTCATGGTTTCCCATGCCGCGCCGACGCTGGTCTGCGCCATGTATTTGAGGTCGAAGGTTTGGTTCACGGCGGGCGTCAGCTTGGCGCGCCGTCCGTCGAGACCCAGCGAGTCGGCGTTCTTCATGACGCCGAGAAGCTGGTCCTGGAATTTTTCCACGACCTGCTTGGCCGCCGTCTGCTGGTCGGGCGCAGCCGCGATCTGCTGTGCCGAAGCGACGGCGGGAGAAAGGGCCAACAGGCCCGCGAACAACCCGATGCGAAGAAGCCGATTCACAGCAAAACCCTCCTGTGTCAGGTTCCCTCCCCGGTACATCCCTTCCCATATATGGGACAGGATTCTCGGTCAGGCAACCTTGAGCGTGTTTTTCCTAGCTATTACAAAACGTTAACGGACGGCGGCCCCAGGCCACCCGTCCTTTCGAGGAACAGAATGGCCGACCGGAGCCTTCCCTGTCTGTGACGGTACGCACACCTCATTCGCTTTTCAGCGGGCAACCTTGCCGATGACCACATTGATCACAGGAGCCTCGGGCTTCGTCGGCTCGGCCGTGCTTCGCCGTCTCTTGGCCGAAGGCCACCGTGTGCGCGTTCTGGTGCGCGCGGGCAGCGACCGGCGCAATCTGGCCGGGCTGGATGTGGAACTCGCGGTGGGCGATTTGAACAACCCCGAGACGTTGCGCGAGGCCGTTGCCGGAGCGAAGGCCGTCTTCCACGTCGCGGCGGATTACCGCCTGTGGGTTCCCCGGCCTGAGGAAATCTACCGAGCCAACGTGGAGGGCACCGGCGCCTTACTGCGCGCCGCGGCCAAGGCCGGGGTGGAGCGGGTGGTCTACACGTCGAGCGTCGCCACGTTGGGTCTTCTGCCCGACGGCACGCCCGCGGACGAGATGACGCCGTCGGCACTCGGCAACATGATCGGGCACTACAAGCGCTCGAAGTTCCTGGCCGAGGAGGAGGCGCGCAAGGTCGCCGCCGAGACGGGCCTGCCCATCGTGATCGTCAATCCGTCAACGCCCATCGGTCCGCGCGATGTGAAACCGACGCCCACGGGGCGCATGGTGGCCCAGGCGGCGGCCGGGAAGATCCCCGCTTTTCTGGATACCGGGCTCAACGTCGTCCATGTCGACGACGTGGCGGAAGGGCATCTGTTAGCCTTCGCGCGGGGTAAGCCGGGCGAGCGTTACATCCTGGGCGGCGAGAATATGAGCCTCAGCCAGATCCTGGCCGAGATCGCGGGCCTGGTGGGCCGCCGCGCGCCGCGCATCCGCCTGCGCCACGGCATGGTGATGCCCGTGGCCTACATCGCCGAAGGCTGGGCGCGGGTGGCCCGCCGTGGCGAGCCCATGGTCACGCGTGATGGCGTGCGCATGGCTCGTAAGCGAATGTACTTCTCCTCCGCCAAGGCGGAGCGGGAGTTGGGATACAATCACCGCCCGGCCACCGAAGCCCTGCGCGACGCGGTGTCCTGGTTCAAAGCCAATGGCTATTGCCCTTAGGGGCGTGGCTTTTCCGCAGCGGGTCGGAAATCCCTTGCCTGGCAGAGGGTTTTGCCAGTATTGACTGTGGCCAATCGGCCGCACCCAGGTGCCAGGTCGTTGATTTTCGACTCGAAACAATCCATTCTCACCGCGGATTGGAAGACCCGCGGGAAACGGGTCTTCTTATGTCGCGTGCGCCGCGGGGACCCAACCGATTGAGGATTAGATGCGCGTAGTGTTGGCCCAGCCGAGGGGTTTTTGTGCCGGGGTGGAGCGTGCGATCGAGATCGTCGAGCGCGCGCTGAAGCTCTACGGCCCTCCCGTCTATGTCCGGCACGAGATCGTACACAACAAGCGCGTCGTCGAAGACCTGAAGGCCAAGGGCGCCGTGTTCGTGGAAGAGCTCGACGAGATTCCCGACGGCGCGATCTCCGTCTTCAGCGCGCATGGCGTGTCGCAGAAGGTCGAGGACAATGCCAACGCGCGCAGCCTGCCGGTCTTGGACGCGACCTGCCCGTTGGTCGCCAAGGTCCACAAGGAAGGCCAGCGCTATTCGGCCAAGGGCTTCGATATCGTCCTGATCGGCCATCACGGCCATCCGGAAGTCGAAGGCACCATGGGCCGCATTCCCGGCAACGTCTATCTGGTGTCCTCGCCCGAGGACGCCGCCATCCTCGAGGTGAACGATCCCGAGCGATTGGCCTATGTCACGCAGACGACGCTGTCGGTCGACGACACGCGCGAGGTGATCGAGGCGCTTAAGGTGCGCTTCCCCAAGATCGTCGGCCCGGACGTGAAGGATATTTGTTACGCGACGCAGAACCGCCAGGCCGCGGTGCGCGAGCTGGCCAAGGAAGTGAACGTCATCCTGGTGGTCGGCGCCAAGAACAGCTCGAACTCGAACCGCCTGCGCGAGATCGGCGAGGAGATGGGCGTGCCCAGCTACCTGATCGACGACGCGCGCGCGCTCGACCCGAAATGGCTGACGGACGCCAAGTCCATCGGCGTAACTGCCGGCGCTTCGGCGCCCGAGGAACTGGTGCAGGAACTGATCGCGCGCTTGCGCGATTTCGGCGACCTGGAGTTGGAGCTTCTCGACGGCATCAAGGAGAACGTATACTTCAAGCTGCCCGAACAGCTTCGCGAAGTGGCGGCGTCCTAATCCAACGGCGATTTGACTATCCTATTCCATCAAGAACGGTGACAACGTGGCTATTCCTCTGATTCAGCAAGCGCGCATCGGCGCTTATGTGGTCAAGCACCGCGTCAAGGGCACCAAGCGCTATCCGCTCGTGCTCATGCTCGAGCCGCTGTTCCGTTGCAACCTGGCCTGCGCCGGTTGCGGCAAGATCGACTACCCCGACGACATCCTGAACCAGCGTTTGTCGGTGAAGGACTGCCTGGACGCGGTCGACGAATGCGGCGCGCCGGTCGTCGCCATCCCAGGCGGCGAGCCTCTTCTGCACAAGGAGATGGATCAGATCGTCGCGGGCATCGTTGCGCGCAAGAAGTTCGTCATCATGTGCACGAACGCACTTCTGCTCGAGAAGAAGCTGCATCTGTTCACGCCCAGCCCTTATCTGACCTTCTCGATCCATTTGGACGGCCTGAAGGAAGAGCACGACAAGTCCGTCTGTCAGCATGGCGTGTTCGATCGCGCCGTCTCGGCCGTGCGCAAGGCACGCGAGATGGGTTTCCGCGTGATCGCGAACTGCACCCTGTTCGACAATGCCAATCCGGAGCGCGTGGCCCAGTTCATGGACTATGCGATGAACGATTTGGGCGTCGAGCACGTCACCATGTCGCCGGGCTACGCCTACGAGCGCGCGCCGGACCAGCAGCATTTCCTTTCGCGCAAGAAGACGAAGGTTCTGTTCCGCGAGATCCTGAAGCGCGGCAAGGGCAAGAAGTGGCGCTTCAGCCAGTCCACCAACTTCCTCGATTTCCTGGCCGGCAACCGCGAATACCATTGCACGCCGTGGGGCATGCCCACGCGCAATGTGTTCGGCTGGCAACGCCCCTGCTATCTGCTGGGTGAGGGCTACGCCAACAGCTTCCGCGAGTTGATGGAAGAGACCGAGTGGGGCAAGTACGGCACGGGCAATTACGAGAAGTGCGCCAACTGTATGGTCCACTGCGGCTATGAGCCGTCTTCGGTCACCGATACGATGAAGCATCCGTTGAAGGCGCTGAAGACCACGCTGTTCGGTATCAAGACCGACGGCGAGATGGCGCCCGAGCTGGATCTGTCGAAGGCGCGGCCGGCGGAATGGGTGCATGACCGCAACGTGGCTAAGTTCCTGACCGACCTACACACCAAGCGCCAGGCCGCCAAGGCTCGCGAGAGCAACGCGGCGTAAGGTTCCAAATCCCGCGCGGCTGTCGGCCGCGAGGCGCAAAAGGCCCGGCAATTCGCCGGGCCTTTTCGTTAGGGCCAGGATCACCGGCAGCACCAGCGTGCGCCCCTCGGCGTCGAGGCCGGCCATGGCCGCGCGCGGAATTGCTCGCGCCGCGGGATCGGCCACCACCCGCACCACGAGGAACGGAAGCTTCGCCGCGGCGGCGACGGACGCTGCCACGTGGCTTTCCATGTCCACGGCGGCCGCACCCGTTTCGCGGAACAGGCGTGCCTTGTCGGCCGGCGTGACTACGACAGTGTCGCTGCCCAGAAGCGTGCTGGCCTCTTCGGCGCCCGTCATGGCTTCCAGGCTTCGCCGCCATTTAGGGTCGGTCGGATAGACCGTCCCATCCGGCGCGATCACGCGCTGCGGCAGAAGCAGCGCACCGGGCGCAAGGGCTGGATCGAGCCCGCCCGCGAGGCCGAAGCTGGCGATGCCGGTGGCGCCTTGCGCGATCAGCCGCTCGGCGCAAGCGCGTGCGCGTTCGGGGCGTGCCGCGGTGATGGCGATAAGGAGCTGGCTTTCGGCGGGCGCAGCGTGGCGCAGGATGTCGGCCTCGGCGACGAGGCCGCAAAGAACGCCCAGCCTGGTTGCGGGCGCCGCGCTCACATTCCGTAGGCGACGGTCGTGGCGTTGCCGCGCATCAGGTTGCGATAGCGCGCCAGCGCCCACAGCGGGAAATACGCGGAATAGCCATGGTAGATCAGATAGAACACGCGCGGAAAACCGACGGCGTTGTAATGGTTTTCCTTCCAGCGCCCATTCTCGCGCGGCGTCTTCAGGATGTATTCGATGCCGCGGCGCACGGCCGGATGCTCCACTTCGCCCGCTGCCATCAGGCCCAGGACGGCCCAAGACGTTTGCGAGGGTGTGGAGGATTTGGACTCCGCGCGACGCTTTTCCAAATAGGTCGCGCCGTCCTCGCCCCAGCCGCCGTCCTCGCGTTGACGTGAAATCAGCCAGTCGACCGCCTTGCGGATATAGGGCGCCTGCATGTCTTCGCCCGCCGCGTTGAGCGCGCACAGGACCGACCAGGTGCCGTAGACATAGTTGGTGCCCCAGCGGCCGAACCAGGATCCGTCCGTCTGTTGGGTCTTTTTCAGATAAGCGATGCCGCGCGCGACGGTCGGATGCGACCGGCTGTGGCCCAACTGCGCCATCATGCTGATGCAGCGGGCGCTGACGTCCTCCGTCGGGGGGTCGAGCAGCGCGCCATGGTCGGCGAAAGGGATGTTGTTGAGCACGTAGTGCGTGTTGTCGGCGTCGAACGCACCCCAGCCGCCGTTCTTACTCTGCATGCCGACGACCCACTCCTCGGCGCGTGCGATCGATTCGCGGTGCGCGGGGTCGCCCGCGCGATCCAGCGCCATGGCGACGACGGCGGTGTCGTCCACGTCGGGATAATGGTCGTTCCAATACTGGAAGGCCCAGCCGCCGGGGCGCAGGTCGGGCCGCTGCACGGCCCAGTCGCCTTTCACGTCCAGGATCTGGCGGCTGACCAGCCAATCCATGGCGCCCTTCATGGCCGGCCCGTCGGCAGGCTCGCCCGCTTCCAGCAAGGCGTGGGCAGCCAAGCTTGTGTCCCAAATAGGCGACAGGCAGGGCTGGCAATAGTCGCGCGAGCCGTTGTTGGTCAGAAGCTTCTTCACGGCCTTCTTGGCGATCACCAGGTCCGGATGGTCCTTGGGATAGCCCAGCGCCTCGAAAGCGAAGACCGAGTTCACGATGGCGGGGAAGATGCCGCCCAGCCCATCATCGCCGTTCAGGCGCTCGGTGGAGAATTTGACGGCTGCGTCGATGGCGCGCTTGCGCGATCCTTTAGGGAAACGCGGCTCGGCCTTCTGCAGGATCTTGTCGACCGTCAGGAAGAAGCTGCCCCACGCGCTCTTGGTCGGATTGGATAGGTAAAGGTGATCGTCCTCCGGCGGGGTGACGAACAACTCGCGGATATGAACGCGCTTGGGGTTCTTGGCCTTGGGCTTCAAGGACATAACGACGAGCAATGGCGCGATCACCGTGCGCGACCAGTAGGAGATCTTCGTCATGTGAAAGGGGAACCAGCGCGGCAACAGCATGATCTCGACCGGCATCACCGGCACCGCGCGCCACGGCACCTGCTCGAACAATGCGAGTGCGATGCGGGTGAAGACGTTGGCGTGCGCGGCGCCACCTTTCGCGAGGATGGCTTCGCGCGCCCGGCGCATATACGGCGCATCGATGTCGTCACCCGCCAGCTTCAGCGCGTAATAAGCTTTCACGCTGGCGCTGATGTCGATGTCGCCGTCGTGGAACAGGGGCCAGCCGCCTTGCTTGCCCTGGATCGAGCGGAGGTAAGCGGCGAGCTTCGTCTCGCTCTCGGGGTCCGGCTCATCGAGATAGTGGCAGTACATGATGTATTCGGCCGGGATGGTCGCGTCGGCTTCCAGCTCGAATACCCAGTGTCCGTCCTTGGCTTGGTGCTTCAGGAGGTCTTGGCGCGCGTCCTCGATGACGGGATCGACGGCTTCGCCGATCCAGCGGCGCAGCGCGTCAGGATTGCTTGTGCTTCCTGGGATATCAGGGCGGATTG
>JAPLOM010000068.1 GCA_026400755.1 Alphaproteobacteria bacterium | reverse complement strand
TCGAGCAACCGATGCTCAACTAACATTCTAAACGGACCACTCAGTGGGGGCCGGTCATCGTGCCATAATGCCTAGGCATCCCCACCCCCTTCGATCGGAGTCGCCACGAGACCGCTGCGAACGGTCTTTGCCTCGGCCGAAGCATCGGAGCAGCTCTCACGGCCACTCTGAAGCGACCGCACAAAGCGTTCGATTTCCTGTGGGGTGACGTACGACCGGCGGCCGATCTTGGTCAGCTCGATCGAGCCTTCCCGGACCAACGCATAGAATTTCGAATGGCTGAGACCACCGAGAAAAGCTCGAGCATCGCGAACGTTGTAAAGGGCTTTTTGGAAGTTCACGCGGACACCTCATGGTTTTGGGCGTCCGCCTATATGCAGCACTAACCGGGCTGCGGGCTCCATCTTTCGACACAAACCAACAACAAACAGCGTCGAAATCCGGTAGCGAGTTCAGATTATCGACGCCGCTCTACTCTGAGACAATCTCATTCCCACGAGCACTGCGAAACATCTCGATTACCGAACGTTCCCGTCTCCATACGCTATTCAGCGCCTCTAAAGTCCGAGGTTTCCCATTCTTGTCTTTGAAAATTTTCTTCCGGCTTATATGGGCCAGGGCGTCACTGACCAGCTGCTTTGGATGCCGATTCCGATATTCCGACACCAGAACCTCAAGCCTCTTAAGGTCGTTGTATCCCCAGTCGCGGGGCTTCCCCTTCTTTCGGGTTTCGACATACTGAAACCCCGGCAGAAGCGCCTCAGCCAGCAGAAGGCAAAGCGAGACTGCTCCCTCACGGTCTTCTATAGAGATTCCCAACGCATCGGCTAGCGAAGCGAGGCGCCGCTTCTGCTCCACATGAATAGCCCGAAACTTGAGAGTCTGGTCGCCTGGCTCCATCGACGCGGTCCGAATGCGCGACAAGGAAAATGGCTTCCGTAATTCAGGAGGCAGCCGTTCGGATAGACGATGGTGAGATCGAGTTCCGGCCGGCCGTCGCGCCATCGAGGAAAACCTGAGACGGTTTGCAGTATATTTGCAGTACGGCCAAAAAAATTGAGACTGTAAAATTCTAACTATTTGAAATGGTTGGCGTCCCCTGGGGGATTCGAACCCCCGTTACCGCCTTGAGAGGGCGGTGTCCTAGGCCTCTAGACGAAGGGGACAGCGGGCGTGGTTATAGCGGCGGCAGGCGGAAAGTCAAAGCCCCCCGGGCAGCGCCGTGCGCGGTTTCGCTATCGGTATTTAGGCAGCCTTACCGCCTACTTCCGCCATCCGCTTCCCCGCCGCCGCCAGGAAATCGTCCACGTCCTTCTCGGTCGTGGCGAAGGAGCAGACCAGGCGCACGAGCGTGGTGTCGATGGCACCCCAGCGGGCGAAGCCGGCGCCGTCGGCCTGCAGGGCTTTGATGACCGGCTCGGGCAGGCGCACGAAGACCTCGTTGGCCTCGACCGGATGCTCCAGCACCGCGCCCGGAATCTTCTTCAGCCCCGCGTCGAGGCGCGCGCCCATTGTGTTCGCGCGGGCGGCGTTCTGGAGCCAGTGCCCGTCCTTCACATAGGCCTCGAGCTGGGCCGAGACGAAGCGCATCTTGGAAACCAGGTGGCCGCCGCGCTTGTGCAGATAGGCCAGGCGCTCCCGCTGTTCCTTGGTGGGCTTGAACAGCACCACGGCCTCGGCGCCGAGCGCGCCGTTCTTGGTCGCGCCGAACGAGAGCGCGTCGATGCCAAGCTTGGAGGTGAGGTCCACGGGCGAGCAGCCGAGGCGCGCCAGCGCGTTGCCCAGGCGCGAGCCGTCCATATGGACGCGCAGGCCCTTTTCCTTGGCCGCGTCGATGATGGCGCGCAGCGCATCGAGGGAGTAGATGGTGCCGGCTTCGGTGGACTGAGTCACGCTGACCACGGTGGGCGGCATCCAGTGCACGCTGCGCGTGCCGGCCGTGTGCATCATCTCTTTCAACGCGGCCAGATCCATCTGGCCATGCTTGCCGCGAATGGGCATCAGCTTGGCGCCGCCGGTGTAGAACTCCGGGCCGCCCGCCTCCTCCAGATAAATATGCGCTTCCTCGTGGCAGAAGATGGCACCGTAAGCGGGCGTGAGCGTGGCCAGCGACAGGGCGTTGGCGGCGGTACCGGTTACGGTCGGGAACACCGCAACCTCGCTTCCGAACAGATCGCCGAAAGTTTTCTCCAGCCCCTTGGTCAGCGGGTCGGTGCCGTAGGAGGTCGCGGCGCCCTGGTTGGCGGCGACCAGCGCGGCCATGATTTCGGGCGAGGCGGCGAAGACATTGTCGCTGCGGAAATTCATGGCGGCGGCTCCTTGATTAGCGGGCGGGCAGCACGTCGAGCGTGCCGAGCGAGGCGCCCGTGGCCAGGTCCAGGATGTGGATGCGGCGGCAGGCGCCCGGCCCCTCGGTGCGCACGATCAGGCGGCCGGCATCGGCCCGCGTCTCAGCAATCTCGCAGCCCGCGCCCACATTGAGCACCGCGCCGCCGAAGGGGCGCGGCTGTGCGAGGGGAGCGCCGGCCACGGGCGGGGCGACAGCAGCGGGGGTCGTTTCCGACACCTCGACCTTGGGCTTGTTCATGCGGTTGAAGATGGTCACGCCGATCACGCCGACGCCGACCACGATCAACAAGCCCATGAAGATGATGAGGCCCTTGAGCATCGCCATGGTATGGGTCCAGTCTCGGATGATGGACAGGGACGAAAAAAACGCCGCTGCGCGGCATCTGGTGGTTGGCGAGGCGGGAGACGCGGGCGCCCGGCTCGACGTCCTTCTGGCCGCGCGCCTGCCCGCACTGTCGCGCTCGCGCATCCAAGCGCTGATCAAGGCAGATCACGTGTCCGAAGGCGCGCGGACGATAACCGAGGCCTCCCACAGGGTCAAACCGGGCCAAAGTTTCGCCATTTTTGTTCCCGAGAGTGAGGATGCCCTGCCCCAGGGCGAAGCCATCCCCCTGACCATCCTCCATGAAGACGAATATTTGATCGTGATCGACAAGCCTGCCGGATTGGTCGTGCATCCCGCGCCGGGCAACGCCACGGGCACGCTCGTCAACGCGCTGATCGCCCATTGCGGCGATTCGCTGGCCGGTATCGGCGGCGTGCGCCGGCCCGGCATCGTGCATCGCCTGGATAAGGACACGAGCGGCGTGATGGTGGCGGCCAAGACCGATGCCGCCTATGCCGGGCTGCAGGCCCAGTTCGCCACACGCACGATCGAGCGCGCTTATGCCGCCCTGGCGTGGGGCGTACCCCAGCCGCGCGCGGGCGAGATCGAGGGCGCCATCGGGCGCAGCCCTCGCAATCGAAAAAAGATGGCCGTGGTGGCGCGCGGCGGGAAACGCGCCCTGACCCGCTATCGCGTGATCCGCGCGCTGGGCGGCGGGGCGGCCAGCCTCTTGGAATGCCGCCTGGAAACGGGCCGGACCCACCAAATTCGCGTCCACCTGGCCAGCCGCGGCCACGCCATCCTGGGCGACCCGCTGTACGGCACGGCGCGGCCGGCGGCTTCCCGCCGCCTGAAGCCTGAAACCCAAGCGGCCGTGGCAGCGTT
>JAPLOM010000034.1 GCA_026400755.1 Alphaproteobacteria bacterium | reverse complement strand
GCCCCCGGCGCCGGAGGTGTTGAGCTGGCCGGCCTCACCAGCCTCGTTGCCGGGCGCCCGGCCGGCCAAGCTCAACACTGGTCGAGCAACCGATGCTCAACTAACATTCTAAACGGACCACTCAGTGGGGGCCGGTCACTGAATGTTGCTGGGTACCGTCGCGCGGCCAAGGCCATCGCCAACGCGCTGCGCGCTGCGAAGCTATCCAGCCTGGGCGGCCCGAAGGCCGCTCAATCCGACGGCAAGACGGGCGGCTAGGCGGTGTTCTCCGATGCGCGGCGCAGGGGCGACGCCATCATGCGCGCGTAGCTGCTGGTCAGCGTCGAATCCATGTGGGTATCCACGCCAAATACGGTGCTGTCGCGCGGAAGACTGGTCAGTGTCCCGAAGATGCGGTCCCACAGGCTGAACACGTTGCCGTAATTGCGATCGGTGTGCGGCTGGCGGAAATGGTGATGCACATGATGCAGGTTGGGCGTGATGAAGACCCAGCCAATCACGCGGTTCGGCCAATAGGGCAGACGGAACGGCGTATGCGACAACAGGTTTGAAAGCGCCGCGGCGATCTGCCACATCAGCAGCGCCTCGACCGACGCGCCGCTCATGAAGAAGCAGAACAGCATGAAGCTGTTGCGGAACACCGTATCGCCAGGATGTTCGCGCACCGTCGTGGAGACATCGAGCGCCAAGTCTGAGTGGTGCACCAGATGAAAGCGCCAGAGGAGGGGCGCGCGGTGGACCGTCGAATGGTAGATGTAGTCCAGGAAATCGAACATCAGCAGCATCAGGCCGAACTGGACCCACAGGCTCGACGAGCCCGGAATGAGTGGGAGCAGTCCCCATTGATGCGCTTCGGTCCAGTTGCCGACCTGGATGGAGATCAGCGATGTCCCGATCTGGATAGGCAGGGCGGAGGCCATGAATAGCAAATTGATCGTGCTGTGCTTCCACTTGCCGCGAAGGGAAACCGCGAAGGTCCGTAATTCGAGCCACCAGATGAGCGATACGATCGAAATATAGGCGCCGAGCTGCACCATCGTCGTGTGGCCGACTGGAAACGCACTGATGTCAAGCTCGTTCATCGTGACCTGTGGTTGATACGGGGGGCGGCACTGTCTGGCATGCACGTTAGATGCCGTTCACCGTTGGCGCGACAGAGCATCGCGGTCCGGCCTTGGCACCGAGGCTTGTGGCAAGCATTTGTCTTGGTGTTGGCGGCCGGGCATTCTTATTTATTGGGATTTAACCCGGCTACCGGTGGCGAGCGCATTCCCCCAAACGCCTCGTTCCTCGAAACGGGTTCTTGGCCTTATTTGACCACGGTAAAAGTCACTATACCAGATTCATCGTCCACATTGAACATGACAGGTACGCGATTCCCGTCCAGCCAAACCTTGTAGGGCGGCTTGCACGTGATGTCGTAGCGCAGGGTTTCGACCGTCGCGCCGCCGATTTTCACGGTCGCCTTCTCGCCCGTGCTAACGTTGACGGGCTGGATCTTGCCGCTGTCCACCGACAGCATCGTGGTCGCGCCGATAAAATTGTCAGACCAGGGATTGGACAGGCGGATGTTCGCCGGGGCGTCGACCGTGCCGGACGACGTGGTCACGGCGAAAACGTCGCCCTTTGCCTCGCCCCGCACCTCGGTGCGATCGCCGTTGGCCGTGGTGATGCTTTGAAAGGCGACGATACGGCCGTCCTTCCATTGCTCGGTGCGGTCGCCTGCTTCGCGATGGGCGGTAATTCCCAAAATGCGGACCTGCAGGCGGACCTGGGTGGTCACGGTGGTGACCCCGTCCTTCACCGCGATGGTGTTGATGTAGGTGCCAATGTCGCCGTACTTCGCGTGCACTGCCTTGTAACTCAGCACGCGATTTTGCCCGTCGTCCGCGGCACGGACGGCACCACCGCCCCAGGTCACGAGGATGGGAAGGGCGGCCCATGCCAGGGCGCGAAACGTGGTTCGGCGGAACGGGTTCATAAGCATTTCTCCATCATGCGGCCGCCTCGCGTTCCCGCCGGCGCACCCGTTCCCGGTAAATCACGTACAGGCCCGAGCCTACCACGATGATGGCGCCGACGATCGTCCATCGGTCGGGGAACTGGTGAAACCAGATATAGCCGACGACCGCGGCGATCGGGATGGCGGCATAGCTCATGGGCGCCAGGATCGAGGCCGGCACGTCGGTGAAGGCGCGGTTGGTGGCCAGATGCGCGCAGCCGCCTAGTAGGCCCATGGCGATCATCATCGCCCATGCATCCCACGGCATTTCGACCCACACGAAGGGCACGATGGCGGTGGTGATCACCAAACCGGTGAGGGTGGTGTAGAACAGCGTGGTCAGGATGCCGTCGTGCTCGCTGACAACTCGCGTGCCGAGTTGGGACAGAACATTGATGAAGGCCGCCGCGATCACCAGCATGGCGGCCCAATGCACGACGCCGAGACCGGGCCGTACCATGATCAGGGCGCCGATGCAGCCCACGGCCACCGCGCTCCAGCGCCGGATGCCCACCTGCTCTTTCAGGAGCAGGGCGGACATGGCGGTCAGCATCAGGGGCCCGGTCATGCCGATCGCCACCGCGTCGGCCAGAGGCACCATGCCAAGGGCGAAAATGAACAGGAAGGCCTGGGCCAGGTTGCAGACGGAACGGCCGATCTGGAGCCCGGGCCGCCTTGAACGGGCGATGCGATAGCGGCGCAGCCGCATCACCAAGCTCAGCACGAAGACCGATTGGGCCAGGTTGCGCACCCACATGATCATCGGCGTCGGGTATTTGTCCGACACTTCCTTGGCCAGGCCGTCCATGATCGAGAAAATCACGATGCCCAGCAGCATGTAGAGGATGCCGCGCATCGTGTGGGCATGGGCGGCGGCGGTGGGCAGACTCATGATGCGAAAACGGGGGCGGGAGGAGGCTGGGGCGGAGCATGGAGTTTCGCATAAGGAGCGGCAAGGGCGCGGTCTATCGTCGCCGCTCCACGAGCCAAGCCCGAGCGCCTAATCCGGCAGCGCGGCCCGTGGCGAAGCACGCGGTCAGGAGATAGCCGCCGGTAGGGGCCTCCCAATCCAGCATTTCGCCCGCACAGAAGAGACCTGGCACGGCGCGCGCCATCAGGCGCTCGTCCAAGGCCTCAAAGGTTACGCCGCCGGCGCTGCTGATGGCTTCTTCCAGTGGCCGGGGGGCCAAAAGGGGCAGCGGCAGACTCTTGATGCTGGAGGCGAGGCGCGCCGGGTCGCCTGCCGCGTCCGGCGCCAGTTCGCGGAGCAAACCTGCCTTCACGCCTTCGATGCCCGCACGCTTGCGTAGAGTGTTCGCCGACGACTCCTTGCCCCGTGGTTTCATCAAGGCGTCGGTCAAGCGCGCCTCTTCGCGGCCCGGAGCCAAGTCGAGACTGAGGACAGCTTCGCCATCGCGCGCGATGCGATCGCGTAAGAGTGCGGAGAAGGCATAGATCAACCCGCCTTCGACGCCGTTTTCCGTGACCACGAACTCACCCTGCTTGCGGTGGTTGGCGCCGTCCGCATCCATATAACGGACGACCACCGGTTTGACGGGGCGGCCGGCGAAGCGCGCGCGGAAATGGTCGCTCCAAGCGACGTCAAAGCCGCTGTTCGCGGCGCGCAAAGGCGCGACGGCGATGCCGGCTTCCGCGAGCAGCGGCGCCCACGCCCCGTCCGAGCCGAGTCGCGGCCAGCTTCCACCGCCAAGCGCGAGCACGATGACATCGGCTTGATGGGTGCTTTCACCGCCCGGTGCATCGAACCGCAGGCCGAAACGGCCCTCGTCGCGCGTCCAACCGAGCCAGCGGTGGCGCATGTGGAAGCGCACGCCGGCCGCGCGCAGCCGGTGCAGCCAATTGCGCAACAGCGGTGCGGCCTTCATCTCGGCGGGAAAAACGCGGCCGGAGGTGCCGACGAAGCTGTCGACGCCCAAATCCTTCATCCATGCGCGCAACGCCTCGGGGTCGAAATCGGCCACGTGCGGTGCCATGAGTTCGGTGCGTGCTCCGTAATGCGAAAGAAACACGTCGCGCGGGTCTGAATGGGTGATGTTGAGGCCGCCCTTGCCGGCCATCAGGAACTTGCGCCCGGCGGAGGGCATGGAATCGTAAACATCGACCGCGACGCCACCCGCGGCCAGTGTTTCGGCCGCCATCAGCCCAGCTGGGCCGCCGCCGATGACGGCGGCGCGTGGGGAAGGTGTGTGGGACACGCGGTGTTTTCAGCCGGCCGGCGGTCGCGCGTTGGCGATTTCTGGCGCGACGCGTTCCCGCCGGACGCCCAAGCCCAACATGCGCGCGGGCAGGCGCTGGAGCAGCGGGCAGCTTCCCAGCAGGCGCAGGACGAAAGGCGGTTTAAGCGGCTTCGTGCTGCCCAATACGTTGCGGATGACCCGGTTCTGCACCGCGATCTGGAACCGCTGGAGAATTCGCGTCGCGAACGCGCGGCGCTTTTGCACGCGCGCCAGATCCGCTTCGGCCGCGCGGCCCTCGCGCAAGGGCGCGGCCAGGATATTGGCGGCGGCCACCGCGTCCTGGACGGCCAGATTCACGCCCACGCCGCCGACCGGAGACATGGTGTGGGCCGCGTCCCCGATGCATAGCACGCCGGGCTTGTGCCAGAGCGGCAGGCGGTTGACGCCGACGGTGAGCAGCTTCACGTGGTCCCAGTCACGGATCTCGTCGACACGATTGGCCGTGAAGGGGCAGCGCACGGACACGTCGGTGCGAAAGGCGAGTAGGCCGGCGGCGCGGATGCGTTCGATCGAGCCCTTGGCGATGACCAAGCCGCATTGCCAGTGCTCGCCCCTGTTGATCAAGACGAAGATGCCGCCTTTGTCGAAGCGGCCCATCGTCTCAACGGGGTCGTCTGGACGGCGCGAGATGCGGAACCACAACACGTCCATCGGCGCCCCGAGGTCCTCGACCCGCAGGCCCGCTTTCTCACGCACCAGCAAATGTCGGCCGTCGGTGCCCACCACGAGATCGGCACGGATTTCGAGCGGACCATCGGGCGTCGTCGCTTTGATACCCACGACGCGGCCGTCTTCGGCGATCAAGTCGGTGGCTTCGGCGCGCACGCGCAGCGAGAAATTCGGATAGCGCGCGCCTTGGCGGGCCAAAAAATTGAGGAAGTCCCATTGCGGCATTACGGCCAGGAACTTGGCATGGGTCGGCAGGTGGGTGAAATCGGCGACGGTGAACGTCTCGTCCCCCACCTGCCCGTAGAGGCGCAGCGCCTTTTCGTGCGGCAGCTTCAGGAATTCATCGAGCAGCCCCAGCTCGTGCATAAACTCAAGCGTGGATGGATGGATGGTGTCGCCGCGGAAGTCGCGCAGGAAGTCGGCGTGCTTTTCCAGCACCTCGACCTTGACGCCCGCGCGAGCCAGCAGGAACCCCAGCATCATGCCCGCCGGGCCGCCGCCAACAACGCAGCATTGAGTCTTGATCGCTTCGGCTGCCATCCGATGCTCCCTATTGGTTCGGAAGGTCAGTTTAGCAGAAGGCCAAAATACGCGCGCCGGCCCCGTCTGCTAAAGTGAGGCCTTGGGGAGGAGTATCGGGATGTTGCGTATCGTGTTGGTGTTGGCGTTGATCGCATTTGTCTCCGCGAGCATCGGCCAAACGTCGGCCGAGCCCCGGGGCGATATGGGCCGTGGGTGCGGCGCGAG
>JAPLOM010000062.1 GCA_026400755.1 Alphaproteobacteria bacterium | reverse complement strand
GGCTCAATGACCTGATCGCCCGCGCCTTCAACGACCGCGTGGCGAAGGCGCTCGGCCAGACCGTGATCAACGACTTCAAGGCCGGCGCGGGCGGCCGCATCGGCGTGGCGGATGTCGCGCGCGCAGCGCCGGACGGCTACACGATCGGCATGGGCAACCTCGGGCCGCTGACGATTTTCCCGAACCTGTACAAGAACATGCCTTACGACGCGAAGAAGGACCTCATCCCGATCACGATGTTCGCGGCCTCTCCGCTGGTGCTCGTGGTGCCGGCCAACCTGCCGGTGAAGAACGTGAAGGAACTGATCGCGCTGGCCAAGGCGCAGCCGGGCAAGCTCAACTACGCGTCGGTGGGCATCGGCACCGCCCAGCACCTCATTTTCGAGATGTTCAAGAAGAAGGACGGGACGGACATGGTCCACGTCCCGTTCAAGGGGACGAACGAATCCCTGCCGCAGATGATCGACGGCCAGATCCACGCGATGTTCGACACGTTGCCGCTGATGCTTCCGCAGCTGAAAGGCGGGCGGATCCGCCCGCTGGCCGTGACCACGCCGCAGCGCGTGCCGCAATTGCCCGACGTGCCGACGCTGATCGAGTCCGGGTATCCGGAGGTGGACGTCGTGACCTGGTACGCGCTGATCGCGCCGGCCGGCACGCCCAAGGCGATCGTCGACCGCCTCTACAAGGAGTACACGATCATTTCGCAAATGCCTGAGGTGCAGAAGTTCCTTGCCGAGCAGGGTCTCGTGTACATCCCCAACACTCAGGTGCAGTTCTCGAACCGCATCGATGTGGAGACCGCGCGTTGGGGGCAGATCGTCCGCGAGCAGGGCATCAAGGTCGAGCAGTAGGGCCCATTGCGCGCCGCAGCACCGAACACATAGAATGCGATCTTTCGAGGGAGTCAAACAATGAATAAATTCGTCGCAGCTTTTGTCACGGCGCTGGTTGCCACAGCAGTCTCGAGCACCGCCGTCGCCCAGGAAAAAGTCATCCTCGGCATCAGTGGCTGGACCGGGTTCGCCCCGCTGTCGCTGGCCGACAAGGCCGGGATCTTCAAGAAGAACGGCGTGGACGTCGAAATCCGCTTCATCGCGCCGGTGCAGCGCTCGGCGGCCCTCGCTTCGGGCGCGCTCAACGCGGCTGCGACCACCGTCGACCAGCATCTCGTCTGGACGTCGGCCGGCGTGCCGGCGGTGCAGGTCCTCTTGATCGACAAGTCGAACGGCGGCGACGGCCTTGTGGTCCGCAACGGGATCAACTCGGTCAAGGACCTGAAGGGCAAGACCGTGGCCGTCGACGGCCCGGGCACGGTGCAGCACTTCATGCTGTCCTACGTCCTGCAGAAAAACGGCATGACCATGCAGGACGTGGGTGCGGCGCTCACGGCCTCTCTCGGCGGCGGCTACGTCAACTACTTCTCCCTGTCAGGCCGCTCCTACAAGGTGATCCCCCAGGTCTTGCAGGTCGACCGCCTGAACCCGGCCCAGCTCGACAATTATTACATCCGCACGCCCAAAGGCGACCTGATCCCGGCCTCGACCGTGGCCCATATCGTGATCGCGGCCGAGCCCGAATCGATCAACCGCTTCCAGCAGCTTAACTCCGCCACCATCTCGGGCGTGCTGGCGCCGGGTGTGACGCTCGGCGACGCCATGGACGCGCTGACGGCGGCGCTCCAGCAGGCCGCGCCCTCGGGCTATTCCATCGATTCGGCCGGGCAGTTGCGCCAGTACGTTCAGGAGTCGGGCGGTTTCGTCGTCACCCTGATCTTCGCCATCATCATCGTTTTCCTGGTGCTGGCGGCGCAGTTCGAGAGCTTCCGCGACTCCGTCGTCATCCTGGCCTCGGTGCCGATGGCGGCGTTCGGTGCGCTTCTGTGCCTGAACGCCGGCTTCGCGACCATGAACATCTACACCCAGGTCGGCCTGGTGACCTTGATCGGCCTGATCTCCAAGCACGGCATCCTGATCGTGCAGTTCGCCAACGATCTGCAGCGCGATGGCATGAAAAAGCGCGAGGCAATCGAGGAGGCCGCCGCGGTGCGGTTGCGCCCCATCCTGATGACCACGGCCGCCATGCTGCTCGGCGTTGTGCCGCTGGTGCTCGCCTCGGGCGCGGGCGCTGTCGGCCGCAATAACATGGGCCTCATCATCTTCTCGGGCATTTCGGTCGGCACGTTGTTCACGCTGTTCGTCGTGCCCGCCATGTATATGCTGTTGGCCGTTCAGCATCGCGCCCGGACGGAAGAAGAGCCTGGCCAGGGCGGCAGCCACGCCCTGACCGTGACCGGCAACCACCCGCCGCCCGCGCCGACGGTCTGAGTGGCTATCCTTTGAACCAAAGCGCCATCATGCGATTTCGAACCCGCTCTTTGAGATCCAGCTCAAGCGGGTAGGTCTTCCTCCAGGCGGAAAGGCCTTCCGGTGTGGCGACAAAGCGCTCGTACGCTCGCAGTTCGGGCAGCGTATAAGTTTGAGCGAATGACGAAACGAAAGCTTCGCGTGTCCATTCCGGCGTGAGGAAGCGGATCAATTCCGGCCCAGCCTGTCCGGGCGCCGCCATAAGCGGGGCCAAATATGCGACCAAAGACGCTTCGTCGGGGAATAGGCGGTCGTAGAAACGGTTGGCCGCTACCATCCGCGCGGTCTCATCTTGTGTCTGCGCGAAGGAAGCAGTGGCGAACGTTCCCAGGTAGATGGCGAGAAAAAGACACGCCATTCGCATGGCTTGCGCTCCTATGTCGATTCAACGCGGTTCGTCGATGGAGATTTATTCCTTTAGATCGCGCCGATCGTCTTCATCCTGAGTTCGAGCAGTTGGTTGAAGGCGCGATCGAATTGGGGCGTCTTCCGCCAGATGGCAAGCCCTTCGGGGGTCGCCAGAAATCGCTCATAGGCCACCAGTTCGGGCAGCGTATAAGCTAGGGCGAGGGAAGAGACGAAGGCGTTGTGGAGCCATGCCGGGTCCAGACGCCGGATGATGTCCGACGCCGTGCTTTTCGCGCGCGGGTTGTCGTTGGGCACATAAGGCAGCACGTAATCGATCAGCGACGCTTCGTCCGGAAAGACGCGGTCATAGATGCGGTTGCCGGCTTCCAATCGGGCGGGATCGTCCGCGGTTTGGGCGAACGCGGGGCCGGCGACGGCCAGACAGATGACCAGAACCAGGCGCGCCAGCGTCATGATCGTCTCCCTCGATGCGGCGCAAGCATAGGCCGCGCGCATCCGTATTGACCATCGGCCGCGTGACGCGGGAAACATGGGGCATGACCCAGAACATCTACGACGACGAAACCTTCTTCGCGGGCTACAGCGCGTTGCCGCGCTCCATCCATGGCCTGGACGCCGCACCGGAGTTTCCGTCACTGCGCGCGCTGTTGCCGGCCTTGAAGGGACTCCGGGTCGTTGACCTCGGTTGCGGCTTCGGCTGGTTCTGCCGCTGGGCGCGAGGCGAGGGGGCAGGCAGCGTGCTGGGAATCGACGTGTCCGAGCGCATGTTGGCGCGCGCCAAGGCCGAGACGACAGACGGCGCGATCACATACGCCAGGGCCGATCTGGAAACGCCCGAACTGCCGCTGGGCGCGTTCGACCTCGCCTACAGTTCGCTCGCACTCCATTACGTCGAGAACCTCGAACGCCTGCTGAAGGCGGTACACGCGGCGCTCGCGCCCGGCGGCCGGTTCGTGTTTTCCGTCGAGCATCCCATCTTCACCGCACCGTCCGAGCCGGGCTGGCGCGAGATCGGCGGGCGCAAGATGTGGCCCGTCGACGGCTATCTCGATGAGGGCGCGCGCACGACCGATTGGCTGGCCAAGGGCGTCGTCAAACAGCATCGCACCATCGGCACCTACGTGAACACGCTTCTACACGCGGGCTTTACGCTCTCGCATCTGGAGGAATGGGCGCCGACGGCGGCCCAGATGGCGGCGCACCCCGAATGGGAAGGCGAGCGCGAGCGGCCATCGTTCCTGTTGGTGGCCTGTGGCCGCTAAGCCTTCTTCTTTCCGCCCTTGAAGACGTCGATGCCGGCAAGGCCCGCCACGAACGGCACCACGTTGTTCATTTCCATGGAGCCCATGCCGCGCGCGCGCATCATCTGGTACAGCTCGACGATGTAGGCGTTCATCGGCATCGGCACGCCCATCTCGCGCGCCAACTCGCCGGTCAGGCGGAAGTCCTTGTAGCGCAGGTCGATCGAGAAATTGACCTCGTTCAGATCCCCCTCGATCGCCTGGGAGATGACCTCTTCGAGCGATTGACTGGCCGCGGCCGCGTGGCGACAGATCTCGGCCGTGCGCGCGCAAGGGATGCCCATGGCGGCGGCCAACGTGAAGCCCTCGGCGATGGCCACGCGCGTGGCGCCCGCAATGTAGTTGGTGACCAGCTTCATGGCGGCGCCTTGGCCGACCGCGCCGACATGGAAGGTGTATTTGCCGAGATGGGCGAGCACGGGCTTCGCGCGCTCGAAGTCGGCCGGCTCCGCGCCGACCAGAAAGGTGGCGCTGGCATGTTTCAGCGCCGCGGGACCGGGCTGGCCTGCGAGCGGCGTGCTGATCGGCGCTTCGACATAGGTGACGCCGCGCGCCTTGGCGGCGGCTTCCATCTCGCGCACCGTCGCCGGATCGCTGGTGGTCGTATCGATCAGGAGCTTGCAGCGCCCCGGTTCGGCGAGAAGCCCCTCCGAGCCCAACAACACGGCCCGCACCGCGTCGGGGTCGGGCAAGGAAAGCAGGACGATCTCGGATGCCGCCGCCACGGCGCGGGGCGAGGGAGCGAAGGTTCCGCCGGCGTTGCCGAAGGCCTTGGCGCGGGCCGCGTCGCGATCATGGATCGTGATGGTGCCGTAGGCTTTCACCAAATGGGGTACCATTTCGCGTCCCACCGAGCCGAGACCAATGAGTCCGATCGCGTCCGTCATTTCATTCCCCTTTGTGTCAGATCTCGACGAAGAGCGTGGCCAGCGAGGCGACCAGAAGCGCCGCCATGACCAGGTTGAAGATGCGCAAGGCGCGCGCGGTGCGCAACAGGCGCGCCGTACCCGCGCCGATGGCCGTCCACAAGGCGGTCGACGGGATGCAGACCAGGAAGAAGATGAGCGCCAGAACCAGCGCCTCGCCCATCACGGCGCCGCCGGTCGTGGTGTAGGTGGCGACCGCGCCCAGGGCGATCACCCATGCCTTCGGATTGACCCACTGAAACAGCGCCGCTTCCAAGAAGTTGAGCGGTCGTCCGCGCCGCTTGGCGCGCGTTGTGCCGGCCTCGTTCGTGTATTTGGCTTCGGGCCGTGCGCTGGCGATGCGCCAGGCCAGCCACAGAAGATAAGCCGCGCCGATCCATTTCAGCGCTTCGTGAATCACGGGATAGGCGTGGAGAATCTCGCCCGCGCCGAGGGCGACCGCGGCCACCATGATGGCGAAGCCGGCCGAGACGCCCATGAAATGCGGCACCGTGCGCGCGAAGCCGAAGGTGGCGCCGGAGGCTGCCACCATCACGTTGTTCGGCCCCGGTGTGGCCGACATGGCGATGGCGAATCCGGTGGCCGAGAGAAGCCAGGCGATCTCGCGCGCGAACGATCCGTCGTGGAGGAAGTCCAGCATGGCGGTCCTTCGATCCGAACCGCGGTGTTGCGGCAGGCGCGGGAGAATCGCCGCCATGCGCGAATCTGTCCAGCCGTGGACGGGGAAGCACCCGTGAGCGATTCTCAACGGACGTGGGCTTGACCGCGACCGCCGGTGGCCCCAATGCGCGGCCCCAGCGCCCCATATTTCTCACATAAATGTGAGGCTTATATGGCTTTCCAACCGGACGGGCAGGGTGTACAGCAGGGGAGATGGAAGGGGGCCGTGTCCGTCGAAGCGTAATGAGGACTCAGTATGATTCGCGCGACCATCACCGCCCTGGCGCTGTCGACCGCACTTGCCGCCGGCTCCGCCCATGCCCTGACCTGGGAAACCCCGAAGGGCAATCCCGTACCCGGCGGCCAAGCCCAAGTGGCCGATCCCGACGACAAGGTTCAGCAGCAGATGGGTGTGACCAACTCATCCAACCCGAACACGTTCAAGATTCCGGGTTCGGGTTTCAGCTTCGGCGTCAGCGGCGGTCCGGGCCAGCGCAACGATCAGTCGAATGCGCTTCGCTTCGGCCCTTCGACGCCCAGCGACCAGCGTCCCAGCTCGCGCTTGAACAGCGTCTTCGGTTCCAACCCGCAGTAGAACCGCGCGGCGTTTCGGCGCCGTAGATCTTCGGTTTGCCTCGGCAGGGGCTGTATGCTCGGATGGCGTCCGCGCGGCGTTCCGCCGCACGGTTCGCTTCGGGGCCTCTCCATGTCTTCCTCGTCCCACGCCGTTCATCTTCGCGGCGCGCTTCTCGTCGTGATCGGCGCCTTGTGGTGGAGCATCGGCGGCGTGCTGTCGCGCTTGATCACCACGGACCCGATGACGACGGCGTTCTGGCGTGCTTTGACAGCGGCTCTTTTCATATTTGCCTGGCTGCTGGTGACGCGGCGGGGCGCCGTGTGGCGCGATTTCCGCGAGGCGGGATGGGCGGGCGTTCTGGCCGCGGCCTTTTGGGCGGTTGCGTCCACGGCCTTTGTCGTCGCGCTGCAGTTCACCACGGTCGCAACCATCGCCGTGATCCAGAGTCTAAGCCCGTTCGTGGCCGCGCTGCTGGCGTATGCGCTGATGGGTGAAAAGTTGCGCGCACGCACGTGGGTCGCCATCGCGATCGCCATGGGAGGCATCGTCGTGATGATGGCGCGCGCGCCGCAGGGCGGCGATCTGTTCGGCACGCTGATCGCGTTCCTTATGTCCGCCGTCTTCGCCGGCGCCGTGGTGGTCATGCGCTATCACCGTGAAATCCGGATGACCTCGGCGGCGTGCCTGGGCGCGGTCATGGCGACGGTGGCGACGGCGCCTTTCGCCGATATTGGCGGCACGCCCATGGGCGATATGCCTTATCTGGTCGCTTTCGGTGTGTTGCAGTTGGGCGCGGGCCTCATTTTCTTCACCATTGGCGCGCCGCGGGTGCCGGCCGCCCAGGCGACGCTTCTGGCCACGGCCGAGCCGATCACGGCGTCGTTGTGGGTCTGGATCGGTTTCCGTGAGTATCCTGGCGCCCTGGTGCTGGCGGGGGGCGCCCTGGTGCTGGCCGCGCTGGTGGGACATGCACTGCTCGACTTGCGCGAAGGGCGGCGGTTCCGTCCCGAGCGTTAGCCCTAAAGACGGCCGGCGGGCTGGCTTATTCCCGCTGTTTTCCGCGCAAATTAAGGGGACTTTTCCGGAACCCTGGAGGACAATCAGGGTTGGTCCAATGTCGTCTGTCCAGCCGGCTGAGCCATGACCCTTTCCCCTTCCGAACCAAGACCCGACAACGCGCTCGGTTTGCGTGAGCGTTTCCTGCGCACCCGCGCGGAGAGCGAGGCCTTGGCGCTACCGCTTTCGTCCGAGGACCAGACGGTCCAGACCATGGCGGACGTCAGCCCGACCAAATGGCATCTGGCGCACACAACATGGTTCTTCGACGTCTTCATCCTGGAAGCCTTCGAGCCGGGTTATAAGCCGGTTCATTCCGCCTACCGCTATCTGTTCAATTCTTATTACAACGCAGTCGGCCCGCAATACTTCCGCCCCCAGCGCGGGCATCTCTCGCGTCCGGGCGTGGCGGAAATCCGTGCCTATCGCGGCCAAGTGACCGAGCGCGTCGCCCTGCTGCTGGAAAGCTGGGGCGAGAACGCGCCGGCCGAAGCCGTGAGCTTGCTCGAACTGGGCATCAACCACGAGCAGCAGCACCAGGAACTGATTGTCACGGACATCAAGCATGTGCTGGGCAGCAATCCGCTGCATCCCGTGTACGAAGCGCCGTCGGGTTTGCGCGCGGTGGAAGAGGCGCCCGCGTTGCGCTGGCGCGCCTTCAAGGGCGGGCTGGTCGCCATCGGCCATGACGGGCCGGGTTTCACCTTCGACAACGAAGGCCCGCGCCATACCGTGTGGCTGGAGCCGTTTCGCCTGGCCACGCGGCCGGTGACCTGCGGCGAGTATCTGGAGTTCATGGCGGACGGCGGTTACCGCCGTCCGGAACTGTGGCTCTCCGCGGGCTGGGCCGCCGCGCAGGAACGCGGCTGGCAGGCGCCGCTCTATTGGGAGCGCGATGGCGAGAATTGGAGTCTCTACACACTCGGCGGCTTCCGCCCGGTGATCGCCAGCGAAGTCCTGGCCCATGTCAGCCTCTTCGAGGCTGCGGCCTTCGCCAAATGGGCGGGCAAGCGCCTGCCGACCGAGTTCGAATGGGAAGTCGCGGCGCGCGGTGTGGCCGAGGACGGCAATTTCGCCGATTCGCGCCTGTTTCATCCCGCACGCGCCAGCGAACGCATGTTCGGCGACGTGTGGAAGTGGACCGCCAGTGCTTATCTGCCCTATCCGGGCTATCGCGAGGTGGACGGGCCAGTCGGCGAATACAACGGCAAGTTCATGGCCAGCCAGATGGTGCTGCGCGGCGGTTCGGCGGCGACGCCAGCCGGCCACACGCGCGTGACCTATCGCAACTTCTTTCCGCCCGATGCGCGTTGGCAGTTCTCGGGTCTGGTGTTGGCGGAGGATCGCGCATGAACGTCGTTCTGATGCAACGGCCCGAGGCCGAGCACGCCCGCTTCGCGGCCGACGTGCGCAAGGGTCTGTCCATGCCGCACAAGGCGCTGCCGCCTAAATATCTTTACGACGCGCGCGGCTCGGCGCTGTTCGACCAGATCTGCGGCCTGCCCGAGTATTATCTGACGCGCACCGAGACCGGCATCCTGCGCGCGCGGGCAGGGGAGATGGCCGCGTTGATCGGCCCGCACGCCACGCTGGTCGAATTCGGCAGCGGCTCCAGCGTCAAGACGCGCATCCTGCTCGACGCCGTGGCCGACCTGGCGGCCTATGTTCCGATCGACGTCTCGCGCGACTATCTGCGGCAGGCCAGCGCGCGGCTGGCCGCCGAGTATCCGGCGCTGCCGGTCCACACCGTCGTCGCGGATTATATGGAGTTGGAGCGGTTGCCGATCGCGAACGGCGGACGGCGCGTCGGCTTCTTCCCGGGTTCCACCATCGGCAATCTGACGCCTTCGGAGGCGCGGCGCTTCCTGCGCCGGGCGGCGCGGCTGTTGGGCTCAGGCGGCGCCTTGATCGTGGGCGCCGACCTGGCCAAGGAGAAGGACGTGCTGGACCGCGCCTATGATGATGCGGCGGGCGTCACGGCTGAGTTCACCCTCAATCTTCTCGACCGCATCAACCGCGAACTGGACGGCGATTTCGACCGTTCATTCTTCCGCCACGTGGCCTTCTACAACCCCGAAGCGTCGCGGGTGGAGTTGTATCTCGAAAGCACCGAGGCTCAGGTCACGCACGCAGCGCGCGAGTCTTTCGTGTTCCGGCGTGACGAGCGCATCCATGTCGAATATTCGTATAAATATTCCATAGACGGATTCCGTGCCTTGGCCCATGCCTCGGGCCTCAACTCGGTCCAGGTCTGGACCGATGCCGACAATCTGTTCAGCGTCCATTTTCTGGATATTCCTTAACAGACCCTCTTGGCGCGGCCCGTGGCGGACGGCAGACTCTCGCCATGGAGCGGGAAGAACCAGCGCCCGAAACGGAAGAGGCGGAGGCACGGTCCAGTTTGGCCGGTCTCGTGATCGCGATCGTGCTCGTCGTCGGTGGCATCTATCTGATGCTGCAGGTGCGCGACAACGCGAAGCTGCAGGATTGCGTGGCGTCAGGTCGCCGGAACTGCGTGCCGGTGGAGCTTCCAACAGCGAAGTGACGCGCGCCTAGGGCGCGGTCTCCAGCTCATGCGGGCGCAAAACCTGCGTCACGAACATGTCGAGCTGGGGTTCGTATTGCCGCCACAGCGCGCGCAACGCCTTCTCCGGCTCCGTCTGCCAATCGACGCGAAGGTCGACCAACGGCCAGCTGTGCGTGCCGACGATGAGGAGGGCGGCGGCCATGATCGGCTTGGTCTCGCCGCCGGCCGCCAACCCGCCGTCCACCGCCGCCAGAAGGCGTTCGGCGAAGGGTAGCTTTTCGGCCGTTGCCTTCTCGTAGGCTTCCACCATTCCGCGCGGGACATCCGTGTTGGCGATGGCATTGCCGACGGAGACGCAGTTCTTTCCTTCGTATCCCGAGTTGCCTTCGCGGTCGATGACTCCGATCTGCCGCAGGTCGGGAAACTCGCTGCCCGCGACCAGGGCATCCACCGTCTGCCGCGCGCTCAGCCCTTTCGACAGATGATCGAGACCGATAGGTCCCAGCCTTATGTCGGTTCGGTGCTGGGTCAGGACCGCCCCCATGCTCGCGCGCGCCCAGGGGCAGCGGTTGCCGACGGCGATGCTGGAGGTGGCGATGCTGATGCCGAACATGCCGGTCTCGGGACAGCGGGCGGCGAGGGAAAAGGTCATGGCGATCCTGTGCGAGGAGAGGTGACGTCCGGTGCTTACACCGTCGCCCGCCGCGTCGCCAGGTGACGCGCGCTGAAGCTACGGAAAATTAACCGTCGCATTTTTTTAGAGTCAGCGATTCCAACCGCGTCTATAGTGCGCGCGCGGAGGAATAGTTTGGCCCGAGCCAAAAGAAAGACCCGGCCGTCGCGGACGGGCCGGCGCAGTGTGTGGATCGCGGGCGGCGCGGTTCTGACCGTGTGCGCGGTGGCCGTGCTGTGGCGAGGGGTCGGCGCGATTCCGGTCAAACCGGACGTGAAGCGTCCGCCGCAGGCCAGTATCGCCCTGCCACCCGAGAAGCCCCTGGCACCCACGGCTCAAAAAGATTCGCCCGTCAGTAAGCCGCCGCAAGAGTCTCAGGCTGCCCAGCGTCAACCGGCGCCGCCCGCGCGGACGCCCGCCTTGTCTCCGGCGGAGCCGGCGGCTCATGCGGTGATGCCGCCCTTGCCACCGCGTGCGCCGGGTGAACCGGCTTGGCTGCGTTATGCGGTGCCCGCGCGTGAGGCTGACGGCAAGCCCATGATCGCGGTGGTGATCGACGACATGGGCGTCGACCATCGGCGCTCGATCCAGGCCCTGGCTTTGCCGGGGCCGATGACGATGGCGTTCCTGCCTTACGCCAAAGATCTAGGCCATATGACCCGTGCCGCGCGCGCGGTGGGGCATGAGCTGATGCTGCATATGCCGATGGAGCCTTTGAGCGCCAAGGAAAATCCGGGACCCAACGCGATCGTGACCGGCCTGGACCCGGTGGAGCTGCGCCGCCGCGCCGACGCTATGCTGGACAGCTTCACCGGCTATGTCGGTGCGAACAACCACATGGGCAGCAAGTTCACCCAGGATGCGGCCGGCATGCGTATCGTGCTGGAAGACCTCGATGCGCGCGGCCTTCTGTTTCTGGATTCGCGCACTATCGGCAACACCGCGGGTGCGTCCGTCGCCCGCTCGCTGGGCATGCCCTTCGCGGAGCGGGACGTGTTCCTCGACAATGATTCCTCGACCGGCAATGTGCGCGCCAAGCTGGCCGAGGTGGAGGCGGTCGCGCGCCGCCAGGGTCATGCGATCGCCATCGGCCATCCGCACGACGGCACGGTCGAAGCGCTGGCTCAGTGGCTGCCCGATATCGAGAAGCGCGGTTTCGTGCTGGTTCCCGTCAGCGCCATCGTGAAGGCGCGGATGGAAGCCTGCGGCAACCAGGCCGGCATGGTAAAAGTGTCGAGTTGTTGAACCCCAAAAGGAGAGCGCCATGCGCACGACCATGAAGATTTCTCTGGCCGGCCTTTTCGCCATGGCGCTTACGGGCGCGGCATTGGCCCAGGATACCTATCCGGACTTGAAAGGAACGTGGGTGGGGCAAAGCGCTGCCGTCGTCGTCGGCACGCCGAAGCACCATGAGAAAGGTGCGAAGACGCCTCGCTATAGCGAACAAACCTTCACCCTCAAGATCGTCGACCAAAAAGATGGGAGATTCTGGGGCACGGTCGAGAGCCCGAAGGGGAAGGAAACCCTGATCGGTGTCTTGGCATCGGATAAGAAGCATGTGCTTGTCGCGGACGAAGCGGGTACCGCCAGTCCGCCGCCAAGCCAAATAGCGTTTCTTTTCCGTTAATTTCCCTGGAACCTTAAGGCGTTCCATCGGTTCGTTCAGGTGAGACCCTCGCTGCGCAAGTGGCGGGGCTCGCTTGGCGAACGCGAAAGGACGCTCCATGCGAAAAAAGCATCGACGCTCTCGCTGGCTTCCCGTTGCGGGCTTGGCCATGGCCGTAGCCGCGCTATCCACCGGCGCATGGGCTATGTCCCCCAACTGGGTAAAGCTGACCCCGTCCGAAGGCCGGTTCACTATTTCCTGTCCGACGACCCCGTCGCACGAGACGTGGCAGGAGCAGGGCGTTGCGACGCCACGAGTCGTCAACATCTATCAATGCGGCAACGCGGGCATCACGGTGGTGGTCGCGTATTCCGACTTTCTGCCCGGCACGAAGATCGATGCGAATGCCGAATTGGCGGCGAACCGCGACAGTTTCCTGACCCGCGTGAAGGCGACGCCCATTTCCAGCACGCCGTTTCTCTATCAGCCCGGCGATAAGAAACTGCCCGCCCTCGACGTCGAAGCTACAGGCCAGGGGCGCAACTACCGCAGCTTCGGCATCGTGGACGGCGACCGCGTCTATCAGATCGTGGTCGGCGCGCCGGACGCGCCCCAGGCCGCGATCCGCATGCAGGAAGTGCTGCGCTCGTTCCAGTTGAACATGGCGTCCAAATGAGCCCGCCAAAACCCGGACCCAATCCGGATCAGCCGATGCCGCCCGAACAGCCGCCGGGTTCGCCCATCGAACTGCCGCCCGACCAGACACCGCCGCACCAGCCGCCCGGTGCGCCGCCGGCGGATCCGCAGAACCCGCCGGCCGTCGCGTAAAGAGCGCTCAACACGCCGCCGAGGTCACTTCACCTCGTAGAGCGGCTTGCCCAGCACCTTCATGATCGGTTCGACGCCCAGGCCCGGCTTCGTGGACGCCTGGGCCTTGCCGTCCTTGGCCTGAGGCGCGCCGTTGGCGGTGCGGAAGGCGATTTTCACGTTGGCGATGGTGCAGGCGAAGCGTAGCTCCGGCGGAGTGGCCTGAGCCAAGGAGATCACCGCCGATGCCGTGATGTCGGTGCAGGCCGTGTCCTCGATGGTCATGGCGATGCCGTTGGCGGCACACACGTCACGGATTACGCGGCTGCGCGTCAGGCCGCCGTACTTCGACAGCTTGATGTTGATCGCGTCCATGGCGCCGTCTTCGATTGCGCGCATGAGGGCACCCAGCGAATCGATGGACTCGTCCAGCACGAAGGGATGGGTCGTGCGGCGGCGGATGGTCAGGTTCTCTTCGTAGCGCGCGCAGGGCTGCTCGATCACCACGTCCAGGTCCTTCACCGCGCGCACCACGCGCGCCGCCTCGTGCGGCAGCCAACCGCCGTTGGCATCGGCGACCAGACGGTCGCCCGGTTTGACGGCCTTTGCCGTCGCGCGGATGCGCTCGATATCGATGTCCACCTCGCCGCCCACCTTAAGCTGGAAGGTGCGATAGCCTTGTGCGCGGAAGCCCTTGATGCGCTTCACCATGCCCCGGGGCGATTCCTTGGTGATCGAGCGGTAGAGTTTGACGTCGCCGTCGTAGCGGCCGCCCAGCAATTGGACGATCGGCAGTCCCGCCTTCTTGCCCAGGATGTCCCAGCAGGCGATGTCGATGGCGCTTTTCACATATGGGTGCCCCTTGAGCGCCGTGTCCATGCGGCGGTTGAGGTTTTCCAAACCCGTCGCATCCGCGCCGATCAGGTGCGGCGCCAATTCCTTGATGCCCGTGCGTGCGCCTTCGGCGTAAGAGGGCAGGTAGGTCGCGCCCAAGGGCGTTACCTCGCCCCATCCGGTCAGCCCGTCCTTGGTGTCGACGCGCACGATGGTGGTGTCGAATTCATCGAGCGCGCGGCCGAATGACATGGTGTAGGTGCCTTCCTTGATCGGCACGCGGACGGCATAGACGCAACAACGCGGTCTTCAATTCACAGCAGTTAGACGCGCGCGGCGGTCTGGCCCGCGCGCACGGCAGAGTCGGTCGAGGGGTATTCGACCCAGTCGCCGGCGAAATAAATATTGCCATGCGGTCGCGCGATGGCGTCCTGCAGGGCGAGCCGCCCCGGCGACCAATAGGGATAGCCATGGGGCAGGCGGCGGATCCAAGTCTCCTCCACCAGCCCGTGTGTCTCGGGAAAGACCGCGTGGACATCGGACAGTAGCGTGTCGCGGATTTCCTGGTCCGAGGCGTTCATCAGCGCGGCGGCGCGCTGCCCGCCCGTGTACATCATGAGGGCACCGCCGGGCGCGCGCGGACGACCGCCGCCGCGCAGCGGGTTCACCGTGTTGAACAGCATGGACAGGGTGCGGCCCGCGACGGCGACGGCGTAGATGTCGTCATACGGCATGGGGCCGCTCTCGCGCGTGGTGACGGCCATCACGACATAGGGGCCGTAGGTCACCGTGGCCAGCGCCGCTTCCTTGTCGGCGGGCAAGTCGCGCACGGTCGTGCGCGCCACATGGGCGGGCGCGGCGAAGACGACGTGACGCGCCCGCACGGTGCGAATTCGCCCGGCCTGTTCCACATCCACTTCGGCCCATTCGCCGCCGGGACGCACCTCGCGCACGGGCGCGCCGGTGACCACGCGTTCGCCCAGGCGCTCGGCCAAATTGCGCGCGATCTCGCCCAGCCCGCCGTTGATGGTGACCGTGTGGCGTTTGCCCATGGCCCACAGCCCGCCGAGGAAAGTTGCCCCGAAATGCCCGGACAACTGGGACGGCTCGGCCGTCAGTCGGTTGGCCGCGGTGCGGAACAGATCGAAGACCGCCGGATGCATCGGGCCCAACATGTCCGCGAATGTGCGCCGGTCCATCTCGGGGTCGCCGGCGATGGTGGGATAGTCACCGTCGAACTCCCGGTTGCCGTGAATCGCGTCCGGGTTGAGATGCGCCGCGCGCACGGCCATGGCCTTGAAGCGCAGGCCGGTGGGGATGAGGGATAGGCGGGCGGTCACCGGCAGGCCGAGGGTGAAGGGGTAAAGATCGGGCCGCCCGCCGCGCACCAGTTTGCCGCCGGACCACATGGCGGCCAGGTCGCCCTGAATGGGCGCGAACTCCAACCCGAATTCGGTCGCCAGCCGCCCCATGGGTGAATCGGTGGAGCCCAGGATATGGGCGCCGACCGACATCCAATAAGGCTGACGCCGTTGGCTCCAGACCCGCCCGCCCGTACGCTGGTCGGCTTCGAACAGAACGACGTCGCGGTCGCGCAACGCATAAGCGGCGGCCAGCCCGCCCACGCCGCCACCGACAACTACGACTTCGTGCGATTCCATGGCGGATCAGTTGGAAATGGCGTCAGGCCGCGGGGAACAGGCGAGCCAGATGCTCGCCGATGGTCTGGCTGCGAAACGGCTTCGAGATGTAATCAGTCATGCCGGCATCGAGGCATCGTTCGACGATGTCGTTGCCTGCGTTGGCGGTCATGGCGACGATGGGAACTTGGGCCGGCATGCCGTTCATCGCGCGGATGCGCCGCGTGGCTTCGAGGCCGTCCATTTCCGGCATTTGCACGTCCATCAGCACGACGTCGTAGGGAACGCGGCCCACGGCTTCGATGGCCTCGAGGCCGTTGGCTACGACATCGACGCGGTGGCCCGCGCGTTCCAGCACGATCTGAATGTATTTCTGATTGGTGGGACTGTCCTCGGCCACCAGCACCCGCAGGCGCCGCGCATCGGCACCGGCCGCGACGGGCAGGGCGATCGGCGGTGGCGGTTCGGCGCGCGGCAGGGGCAGGGTGAACCAGAATCGGCTGCCCTTGTTGGGCTGGCTCTCGAAGCCGATCTGCCCGTCCATGCGGTGCACGAGTTCGCGCGAAATGCTGAGGCCAAGTCCCGTGCCGCCGTAGCGCCGCGAGATCGATGAGTCGACCTGGGAGAAAGGGCGGAACAGGCGGTCGTGATCCTGCTCGGCGATGCCGATGCCGGTGTCCGTCACGTCGAGCCGGACCTCCGTGCGGCCGTCGGTCGCGGACGTCGCGTGGAGGTCGATGCGCACCTGGCCCGATTCCGTGAACTTTACGGCGTTCGACGCCAGGTTCAGCAACACCTGGCGTACGCGGCCGCTGTCGCCGGTGAACCAGCGCGGCATGGCGTCGTCCATGCGATTCTCGATGGGCAGGCTTTTGCGGTCCGCCGCCGGCCGCACCATGTCGACCACATCCTGCACCACGGCCACCAGATCAAAGCGCTCTTGCTCGATTTCGATGCGGCCGGCCTCGAGTTTGGAGAGATCGAGGATGTCGTTGATGAGGCTGACCAGGGAATCGCCCGCATTGCGGATCGTGTCGGCGTAGCGCCGCTGCTCGGCAGACAATTCGGTGTCGAGCAGCAGCCCGCCCATGCCGATGATGGCATTCATCGGCGTGCGGATTTCATGGCTGACCATGGCCAGGAACTCGGACTTGGCGCGGTTGGCGGCTTCGGCAGCCTCGCGTGCGGCCTCAAGCTCGCGTTGATGCTCGTTGTCCGCTGTCACGTCGCGGCCGATGCCTCGATAGCCCATGAATCGGCCGCCATCATCGAGGATAGGGTTAGCCGACATGATGGCTTCGCGTTCACGGCCGTCGGTGCCTAGCAAACGAATGCCCATGCCCTCGATGGGTGCGTGCCGGTCGATCACCGCATGGGCCAGCTTGGCTCCCTCGGGATTCGAACCAAAAATACTGCCGACCAGATCCGGGCCGGTGCGGCCGATCATGGTGGCCGTATCGTGTCCCGTGATCTGCGCGAAGCGTTCGGACACATAGGTGAACCGGAACTTGTCATCCTGTTCCCAAAACCAATCCGAGCCCAGTTCGGCGAAGTCGCGGAAACGCCGCTCGTTGCGGAGCGCCAGCTGCGTCGTCCAGGCCAGGGCGGCGAACAGGGCGCTGACCAAGAGGCCGCCGATCAGGACGATCAGCGGCTTCTCGCGGTCGACAGTGGCGTCGAATTTCGACGAACCCATATAGAGGATCGTCCAGGGTCGCCCGGCGACCTCGATCGTCGACGTGTGGGTGCGCGGCGAATCGATGGGCAGTGCTACGCCGGGCACGTGGCTTTCGCAGTCGTACATCACGGCACCCGGATCGGTCGTCTCGCCATCGAAAATGACGAAGCGGATCATCGGCCGTTCCGCGCCCAGGATGCCGTCCATCAAATCCTGCATGCGGAACGGGGCAAAGACATAGCCGCGCAAGGCGAAGCGGCGCTGGTCCTCAGTGGCGGTCGGCATGCGTTTGTCTTAGACGGCCGTGTACATGACGAAGCCGGGCGGCTTGTCATCGGGCTTCTCGCCCGCCAGGACGACACGGCCGCTCATGGTCGGCATGCCCGTGTCGCGCGCGCGCTCCATCGCCAGCCGCCGCACATCGCTCGATGCCATGTCGAAGCCGACCACCTTCTGGTTTCGGCCGACATAGGGCTCGTTGTAGAGAATCACCACGTAGTCGGCCCGGTCGCCGGGCGGACGGATGTCGTAGTCGGCCAGGCCCGTGGCGCGCACGGCGGCGATCTGTGCGGCCTTATCCTTTGCGGTCACGTATTGCGCGTAGGCCGTGCCTTGGATGCCGGGGAAATGCTCGGCGATGTCGAGCCGCGCGACATAGTCGCTCCAATCGGCGCGCGACACCTGATCCTTCAGGGTAAAGAAGGCCGCGCCCGCGATCAGAACCTCGGCATAGGCCTGCATGCGCGATTGGACAACCAGGCGTGTGCGCTCGCTTTCGGCCTCGAAGCGCTGGCGGGCGTCCATCTCGATGGAGACGCGAACGTCGTGCCACTGCCACAGCGTAAGGAACACGCCGATCGTGCCGACCAGCAGCGGGTTGAGCAGAGTCAACACCACGCGGCGCGTGCGTTCGCCCCTGGGCGGCGCTGATTCTTTCGTCTTCTCGTGTGTCATGGTTCCGGCGCGCTTCCTCTCGCGCGCGAACACCGAAAAAACCGACTATTTACTCTGCATCACGCCGTAGCTGGTGTTGAACGACAATGCGGCCATGCACTGCTCCACATAGGCTTGATGCGATAGACCCCTGAGCTTCTGCTTGTCGGCCTTGCCTTCGCATTCTTTGCGGACCTTCGTGCTGCCCGCGGTTTGGGCATGGACGATGTCGGGGCCGGGCGCCGTGATCGCGCGCGCGGGCGAAGAGGCGGCGCGAGCCGGGGCGGGCATCGACGATACGGCGGCACCAAACACCGTCAACGCGACCAGGACGATCCGGAAACGCATTTTCAAGCTCTCCATACCTTCCTCAAATATCACGTCGCATCGGCCAGACGGCAAGAGGTTCATGCCTTGCCGGCGTTGCCCCGGGCAGCGAAGCGGACGGCTTCCTCGGCTGCCCTGACCAGGGCGCGGGCCTTGTTGTGGCATTCCTGGTATTCGGATTCGGGGTCGCTGTCGGCCACGATGCCGCCGCCGGCCTGGACGTACATCACTCCGTCCTTCACCACCGCCGTGCGCAGCGCGATGCACGTGTCCATCGAGCCGTTGGCGGCGAAATAGCCGACCGCGCCGGCATAGATGCCGCGCCGCACGGTTTCCAGTTCGTCGATGATCTCCATGGCGCGGATCTTGGGCGCGCCCGACACGGTGCCTGCCGGGAAGCCTCCGGCGAGGGCGTCCAGCGCATCATATTTCGGATCCAGCTCGCCCACGACGTTCGAACTGATGTGCATGACGTGAGAATAGCGCTCGATCTCGAACTGCTCGGTCACGCGCACCGTGCCCACCTTGGCGACGCGGCCGACGTCGTTACGACCAAGGTCTAGCAGCATCAGATGCTCGGCCCGCTCCTTGGGATCGGCCAATAGCTCCTCCTCGAGCGCGCGATCCTCGACCGGCGTGGCACCGCGCTTGCGGGTGCCGGCGAGGGGGCGGATGTTGACTTCGCCGTCGCGCGCGCGCACCAGGATCTCCGGGCTTGAGCCCACCACGGCGAAATCGCCGAAATTGAGGAAGAACAGGAAAGGCGAGGGGTTCAACCGGCGCAGCGCGCGATAGAGCGCGAAAGGCGGCAGTCGGAACGGCACCGCGAAACGCTGCGACAGCACGACCTGGAAGATGTCGCCCGCGAAGATGTACTCCTTGCCCTTGCGCACCATCTCGTAGAACTGCTCGGGCGTGACGTTGGAGCTGGGCTGCGGAACCTCGGCCGAATCCAGCACCGGCTCGCGGCGGTGCGGCGAGCTGCGCTCGAAATCGGCGACCACGTCGGCCAGCCGCGCGCGGGCCGCATCGTAAGCCGCGCGTGCGTCGCTGCCCTTGGCCGGCCAGGCCGGCGTCACGACGGTGACCGCGTCCTCGATATTGTCGAAGATGGCGATGATGGTCGGGCGCAGAAACACGCCATCGGGCGTGCCGAGCAAATCCGGATTGTTGTCCGGCAGCTTTTCCATCAGCCGGACCATGTCGTAACCCATATAGCCGAATAGGCCCGCGGCCATGGGGGCCAGGTGTGCGGGCGCGTCCATTCTGCACTCCTCGACGAGGGCGCGGAGCGAGGCCAGGGCGCCGCCGGGCACGGCCTCGAAGGCGTCGACGTCGGAGCGGGCGCGGCGGTTGATCTCGGCCTTGTCGCGGCGGCAGCGCCAGATCAGATCGGGCTTCATGCCGATGAAAGAATAGCGGCCGCGCACGGCGCCGCCCTCGACCGATTCGAACAGGAAGCTGTTGGGCTGTCCGTCGGCCAGCTTCAGCATGGCCGAGACGGGCGTCTCGAGGTCGGAGACAAGGGAGGTCCAGACGAGCTGGGCCTTACCGGCGTCGTATCCCTTGGCGAATTCCTCGAAGGAAGGCTTTACGGTCACGGCGCCATCGCGCTGTCGAAGGCCGTGCGGTTGACCTCGACCTTGAGGCGGCTGCGGAGCGACGAGACATAGGCGTAGAGCATGTCGCTAGCGACCGCGTTACGCATGTTCAGGCGTGCCTGATCGTAGGCCTTTGGGTCGGCGGTGGGGTCGCCCGGGTGGATATCGCGCAGTTTGCCGACGACATAACCATCAGGGCTGGGCGCCATCACCACGTCGCCCTTCTTGGCTTCGAACAGAAGGGCGGACAGCTGCGGTGTCAGGCCTTGCGCGGGTTCGGCGGCCTCGCGCGTAAACGGTGCAGGCAGCATGACGCGCAGACCTTTCTCGCCGGCCACGATTCCGGCCAGGTCGGCGCCACCGCGCACCCGTTCCACGATGGCTTGCGCGCGCGCCTTGGCGGCCTCGTCGCGCTTCTCGTTCTTCCACGCTTCCACCACCTGTGCGCGGACCTGGTCCAGCGGGCGCACGGCGGGCGGTGTCGAGCCATCGACGTGGATGACGAAGTAGCCGTCGTTGCCGTACTCGACCAAGCGGCTGTCGCGGCCCACGTCGGTCGCGAAGGCCGTGCGCAGGAACTCGGGCGACTTGGGCAGGTCGGCGATCGCCTGGCCCTTCGCGTCGCGGCCCGCGGCGTCCACCGACGCCACCTTGACCGTCTTCAGTCCATATTTGGCCGCGGCGTCGTCGAGCGAGGTGCCGGCCGCCAGATCGTCCTCGAACTTGTTGACGATCTGGTAGAGCTGGTCGACGGCCTGCTCGCGGGCGATGAACTTGGCCAGATCGGCGCGCACCTGCTCGAACGGCACGCGGCGGCCCGGCACGATCTTGCTAACGCGCAGGATGTGCCAGCCGAACGGCGTCTCGACCGGCGCCGTCACGCCGGGCTGGGCCAGGCCGAACACGGCGTTGGCCAGTTCCGGCGATTGGCTTTCCAGCATGGGCTTGCTGACCGCGCCGAGAGTGATCGGCGCGATCTTGGCTGTGTCCTTGGATACTTGCGCGAAATCCTTGCCCTGCTTCAGCAACGCCTCGGCGCGCTCGGCGCTTTCCTTGTTGTCGAGGATGAACTGCTCGACCTCGCGCGTCTCGGGCACTTCAAAGTCGGCTTTGCGCGCCTCGTATTCCTCGCGCAGTTTGTCGTCGCCGATCGTGATGGTCTTGGCCAGTTCGTCCGCGCTCATGGTCACGTAGTTGATGGCGCGATATTCAGGCGCCATGAAAGAGCGCTCATGGTCCTTGTAATAGGCCTCGATCGCCGCGGCGTCGGGCTCTGGCGCGCCGAAGGCCGAGCGGGGGATGGCGACCACCTCGGCGTTGCGCCGCTCCATGCGGTAGGCGAACAGCGGCCGAAGCATTGCGTCCGGCGCGACCACGCCCGCCGCGATGGCGCTGGCCAACTGGTCGCGCGACATGCGCGCGCGCAGCAGGGCGACGAACTGCCCTTCGGTGAGTTGATTGTTGTAGAGGAACTGTTCATAGCGGCGCTGGTCGAAGCCGCCGGCCGCGTCGCGGAACGCCACGTCGTTGCGGATCGTGTCGCGCACCAGGGAATCGCTGATCATGATGCCCTCGCGCCGCGCGGCTTCCTCGAACAGAAGGCGGGTCACGATGCCGTCGGCGATGCGGTCGTAAAGGCCCATCTGGCGAGCCTTCTCGGCGTCGATGGTGCCGCCCATCATGGGCGCCAGGCGGCGCAGTTCGCGCTGGGCCTCGATGCGGAACTCCTGCACACCCACCTTGCGGTCGCCCACCCGTACAACGAACGAATCGCTATGGCCGCGGAAGATGTCGCCGATGCCCCATAC
>JAPLOM010000020.1 GCA_026400755.1 Alphaproteobacteria bacterium | reverse complement strand
TGGACGAGATCCCGATCAAGGAATTCGGCCGTCCCCGGGACGTGGCCAACGTGGTGGCCTTCCTGGCCTCGGGCCTGGCGCGCTATTCCACCGGCGCCACGATCGATGTCGGCGGGGCGTCCTATATGCGCTAAACGAGGGTGTGGCGGTATTCAGATACCATTTTCCGGTTTGACACGCGGACCCCCGTCCCTATACTCCGCCGCACTTCGGAGAACGTGGGTTGAAAGACCCCGCCCAGGGCGATTGCCCCAGGGCCTATCCGGACATGAATAACACCGAACACAAAAACGGGTGAATGACGATGAGTAAACGCGAATCAGCGAAGCATAAGATTGACCGCCGCTTGGGCGTCAATCTGTGGGGCCGTCCCAAGAGCCCTTACAACAAGCGCAATTATGGCCCCGGCCAGCACGGTCAGAAGCGGAAGAAGCCGTCCGACTACGGCATCCAGCTCATGGCCAAGCAGAAGCTGAAGGGCGTCTACGGCAACATCACCGAGCGCCAGTTCCGCCGCTATTACCAGGAGGCCGTGCGCCGCCGCGGTGACACGGGCGAGAACCTGATCGCGCTGCTCGAGCGCCGTCTCGACTCCGTGGTCTACCGCCTCAAGTTCGTGCCGACGGTCTTTGCCGCGCGCCAGTTCGTCAGCCACGGCCACGTGCGCGTGAACGGCAAGCGCGTGACCATTCCGTCCTATCAAGTGAGCGACGGCGACACGATCGAGGTCGCGGGCAAGGCGCGCGAGATGGCATTGGTTCTCGAGGCCGTGCAGTCGGGCGAGCGCCAGGTTCCGGAATATCTGACGGCCGAGTACACCAGCATGAAGGGCAGCTTCGTTCGCGCCCCCAAGCTAGGCGACGTGCCGTATGCGACGACGATGGAGCCGCATCTCGTGGTCGAGTATTATTCGCGCTGACCGCGGGCACAGAGACGCGACGAAGGGCGGCCGATCGGCCGCCTTTTTTCGTTTCGGGGGAATTAAGTCGCGGCAACGGGGGAATCGATGACCGAGACCAGCAAGTCCGGCGGCGTGACCTATCGCGCGGTCGATGCGGGCTATTTCGAGAAGCGCGGCCTTAAGCGCCACGCGCGCGTCTGGTCCTTGTGGGCGCTTGGCGTCGGCGCCGTCATCTCGGGGCACTTCTCCGGCTGGAACCTGGGCCTCGGCGCGGGGGGCTTCGGCGGATTGCTCTGTGCCGCCATCGTCATCGCCATCATGTATGTCTGCCTGTGTTTCTGCCTGGCCGAGATGTCACCGGCCCTGCCGCACACGGGTGCCGCCTATTCCTTCGCGCGCTCGGCCATGGGGCCGTGGGGTGGCTTCATCACGGGCCTGGCCGAAAACATTGAATATGTCCTGACACCCGCGGTTGTCGTCTTCTTCATCGGTGCCTATCTGGGCGGCATCTTCGGCACCGGGCTCGAATGGCAACCTGCCTGGTGGGCCGGCGGCTATGCCGTCTTTGTCGGCCTCAATCTCCTCGGCGTCGCGCTGTCGTTCCGCTTCACCGTGCTGGTCACGATCTTGGCGTTGGCGGTGCTCGCCGTGTTCTGGATCGGCGCCATTCCCCAGTTCGATTTCTCGCGCTGGGCGCTCAACATCGGCGTCGGGCCCGACGGCAAGCCGGTCGAGTTGCCGGACGGCGGCGGAGCGTTTCTGCCGTTCGGCTGGAGCGGCATCCTGGCCGCCATGCCCTTCGCCGTCTGGCTGTTCCTAGCCATCGAACAACTGCCGCTGGCGGCCGAGGAATCCCACGATCCGAAGCGCGACATGCCGCGCGCCCTTCTGCTCGGCATCGCCACGCTGTTGTTCTCCGCGACGATGATCATGTTCCTGAACCCAGGCATCGGGGTGAAGGCCGCAGACGGCAGCGCCTCGGGCGCGTTCTATTTGGCGACTTCGTCCGAGCCGCTCTTGGACGGGTTGCGCGCGGCCTATGGCGGGCATGCGGCCAACGTGGTGGCGCTGTGCGCGGTGATCGGGTTGATCGCCAGTTTCCATACGATCATCTATGCCTTCGGGCGGCAGATCTATTCGCTGTCCCGCGCGGGCTACTTCCCGCGCGCCCTGTCGCTGACCAGCGGCGCCAGCAAGGTGCCGCATACGGCGCTGATCGCGGGCGCCTGCATGGGCTTCGCCGTGCTGATGATCGTCTTCCTGGTCGCGGGCGAAAAGGCGGGCGGCGCCTTCATCGGCGGCACCCTCCTCAATATGGCCGTGTTCGGCGCCATGATCTCGTACGGGATGCAGGCTTTGTCGTTCATCCTCCTGCGCCGGAATCTGCCGCATATCGAGCGGCCGTTTCGCAGTCCGCTCGGCGTACCCGGCGCGCTTGCCACGATCGCGATCGCCGCGGTGACGCTGGCGATGCAACTCGGCGATCCGGTCTACCGCGATGGCGTTATCGGTGCGGCCATCTGGTACGCGGCAGGTATCTTCTACTTCGCCCTCATTGGCCGCCATCGGCTGGTGCTCTCGCCGGAGGAAACGTTCGCCATGCGCGAGCGGGAAAAGAAGGCTTAGAAACGAAAAGGGGCGGACCCTTGGGCCCGCCCCCTCATTGTGGATTGTGTGACGCGCGTCAGGCCGCGGCGTCGACGCCCTTTTCCTTGAGCAGCGTCTGCAGCTCGCCGGTCTGGAACATCTCGCGGATGATGTCGCAGCCGCCGACGAACTCGCCCTTGACGTAAAGCTGGGGGATCGTCGGCCAGTTGCTGAATTCCTTGACGCCTTGGCGCAGTTCCATGCTCTCCAGCACGTTCACGCCCTTGAACTTCACGCCCACGTGATTCAGGACCTGGACCACCGTGGCTGAGAAGCCGCACTGCGGGAACGCCGGGCTGCCCTTCATGAACAGCACCACGTCGTTCTCGGCGACGTCCTTCTTGATCTGCTCGAAGGCGGGATTGTCGCTCATAGCCGTCTCTCGCTCCTTTTCACGCCCGTCAGGCGGGGACGCCCGTCTGTAACGCCAGTGCGTGCAATTGGTTTCCCATCCGGCCCTGCAGGGCCTTGTAGACCATCTGGTGCTGCTGCACCCGGGACTTGCCCTTGAAGGCCTCTGAAATCACGTGGGCCGCATAGTGGTCGCCGTCGCCGGCCAGATCCTCGATCGTCACCTTGGCGTCGGGAAAGGCCTCCTTGATGAGGCGCTCGATTTCGCCCGAGTCCATCGCCATGGCCGTCTCCCGATCCCTCAGCCGCGCGCCATATAGGCCGGTAACCAGCCTTCATGGGCCTGGCGCAGCGTCTCGAGCGATATAGGTTCCTGGCCTTCCACTGTCAACGAAGCACCGCCTGTGCGGCCGATAGCCCGGGCGGGTACGCCGGCTGCCTTGGCGGCAGCCAGAACCGCGTCGGGAGACTTTGAAGTCGCCAGGTAGCGTGCCTGATCCTCGCCGAACAGCCAGCCGTGCAGGACGGCCCCGTCCGGCGCCTTCACCGTCGCGCCGCGTTTGCCGGCCAAGGCCATCTCGGCCAAGGCGACTAGGAGGCCGCCGTCGGACAGGTCGTGGCAGGCGGTGACGCGGCTGCCCAGGATCTCGCCGCGCACGAAATCGCCGTTGCGGCGTTCGGCCGCCAGATCGACCGGCGGCGGCGCACCGTCCTCGCGGTTGCACAGAACCGACAGATAGACCGAACAGCCAAGCCAGCCCGTGGTTTCGCCAACCAGGATGATGGTCTCGCCGTCGTCCTTCAGCGCGATGGTCGCGGCTTTGTCGACGTCGGTGAACAGGCCGATGGCGCCGATCACGGGCGTGGGCAGGATGCCTTTGCCGTTGGTCTCGTTGTAAAGCGAGACGTTGCCGGACACGACCGGGAAGTCGAGTGCCTTGCAGGCCTCGACCATGCCTTCGATGCAGCCGACGAACTGGCCCATGATCTCGGGCCGCTCGGGATTGCCGAAATTCATGTTGTCGGTCACGGCCAGAGGCTTGGCGCCCGTCGCGGTCAGGTTGCGCCAGCATTCGGCCACGGCCTGCGCGCCGCCGCGCTTGGGATCGGCCACGCAATAGCGCGGCGTGCAGTCGGTCTTGACCGCCAGGCCCTTCTTCGAATCCGGCGCCAGGCGCACGACCGCGGCGTCGCCGCCTGGCCGGATCACCGTGTTGCCCATGACCAGATGATCGTACTGGTGCCAGATCCACGCCTTGCTGGCGAGGTTGGGGCTGCCCATCAAAGTGACGAGGGCCTTGCCCGGCGCATGTGCGGGCACATCCTTGGCGGCCAGTTCGGGCCGCGCGGGGGTCGGCGTCCACGGCCGGTCATAGAGCGGCGCTTGGTCCACCAGGGGCTGTACGGGAATCTCGGCCACGATGCGGCCGCCGTCCTTCAGGATCAGCTTGCCGGTCTCGGTCACGCTGCCGATGACGGCAAAATCCAGTTCCCATTTCTCGAAGATCGCGCGCGCCACGTCCTCGCGCCCGGGCTTGAGCACGATCAGCATGCGCTCCTGGCTTTCGGACAGCATGATCTCGTAGGGCGTCATGCCGGTTTCGCGGCGTGGCACCTTGTCCATGTCCAGCTCGACGCCGAGGCCGCCGCGCGAGGCCATCTCGACGGAGGAGGAGGTTAGGCCCGCCGCGCCCATGTCCTGGATCGCCACGATGGCGTCCGTCGCCATCAGCTCGAGGCAGGCTTCCAGCAGCAGCTTTTCGGTGAACGGATCGCCCACCTGCACGGTCGGACGCTTGGCGTCGGAGGCGTCGTCGAACTCGGCCGAGGCCATGGTCGCGCCGTGGATGCCGTCGCGGCCCGTCTTGGAACCGACGTAGACGACCGGATTTCCGGGGCCGGACGAGCGCGCATAGAAGATGCGGTCGGCGCGCGCCAGGCCCACGGTCATCGCGTTGACCAGGATGTTGCCATTGTAGCTCGGGTGGAATTCGCACTCGCCCGCCACGGTTGGGATGCCCATGCAGTTGCCGTAACCGCCGACGCCTGAGACAACGCCGCTCACCAGGTGGCGCGTCAGCGGATGGTCTGGGCTGCCGAAACGCAGTGCGTTGAGGTTGGCGATTGGGCGTGCGCCCATGGTGAAGACGTCGCGCAGAATGCCGCCGACGCCCGTGGCCGCGCCCTGATAGGGCTCGATGAACGATGGGTGGTTGTGGCTTTCGATCTTGAATACGGCGGCTTGGCCGTCACCGATATCGACCACGCCCGCGTTTTCGCCCGGACCCTGGATCACCCAGGGCGCCTTGGTCGGCAGTGTCTTGAGCCAGCGGCGCGAGGATTTGTAGGAGCAGTGTTCGCTCCACATGACGGAGAAGATGCCCAGTTCCGTCAGGTTGGGCGTGCGCCCCATGATCTTGAGGATGCGCCCGTATTCTTCCTCGGTCAGCCCGTGCTCACGGGCGAGGGCGGCATCAACTCTGGGCTCGGCGGCCGGTTTGTTCATCAGTCGGTCCTTGAGGTCGCCGGCAAGATGGCGGCCGTGGTGGCAAGTGGACGATGGCGGTGCGCGGTGGCGCGCCCCATCACGACAGGGATTTGACTAGGCCGTCGAAGAATCCCTTACCGTCGGTGCCGCCGTGCAGCGGATCGACTGCGTTCTCTGGATGCGGCATCAGGCCCAGGACGGTCTTGGTTTCGTTGAAGACGCCGGCGATGCGGCGGGCGGAGCCGTTTGGGTTGCCGTCATTTTGGGCCGATAGCCCGTCGCCCGCGACGTAGCGGAAGGCGACCTGGCCGTTGCCCTCGATGCGGTTCAAGGTTTCGTCGTCGGCGTAGTAGTTGCCGTCGTTGTGAGCGACCGGCACGTGGATGACCTGGCCTTCTTCGTAGCCCGCGGTGAAGATCGACTGCGACGTCTCCACGCGCAGATTGACGTCGCCACACAGGAATTTGAGGCCGACATTGCGCATCAAGACGCCGGGCAGAAGGCCCGCTTCGGTCAGAATTTGGAAGCCGTTGCAGATGCCGACCACCGGCGTGCCGCGCTTCGCGCGCTCTACAATGGAGCGCAGGATCGGCGAATGGGCGGCCATCGCGCCGGTGCGTAAATAGTCGCCGTAGGAGAAGCCGCCGGGCACCACGATGAGGTCAACGTTGGGCAGCTCGCTCTCGCGGTGCCAGATCATCAAGGGCTTCCCGCCGCTCGCCGCTCGCAGCGCCTCGGCCGCGTCGTTCTCACGGTTGGTTCCGGGAAAGACGACGATGGCGGACTTCATGACGCGGCGTATCCGATTGTGGTGTGCGGCAGGCCCAGCCTCACTGGCCGACCTCGATCGCGTAGTTCTCGATCACGGTGTTGGCCAGGAGCTTCTTGCACATCTCGTCGAGCTGGGCGCGGGCGCGCGCGGCGTCCGTCTCTTTCAGGTCGATCTCGATGTATTTGCCCTGGCGCACGTCGTCGATGCCGCCGAAGCCGAAGCCCGAAAGGGCGTGCTGGATGGCCTTGCCCTGGGGGTCGAGCACGCCGGGCTTGAGGGTGATGTGGATGCGGGCCTTCACGGTTGGGTCGCCTCGCTCACTGCATGGTGGCCGGACCCTTGAGATCGCGCGGCCCCGCCTCGGGCAGGATGCCCAGGCGGCGCGCCACCTCCTGGTACGCCTCGACCACGTTTCCGAGGTCGCGGCGGAACCGGTCCTTGTCCATCTTCTCGTTGGTCTTCAAATCCCACAGGCGTGCGCTGTCGGGCGAAATCTCGTCCGCCAGCACGATGCGCATCTCGTCGTCGTTCCACAGGCGACCGAACTCCAACTTGAAGTCGACCAGGCGGATGCCGACGCCGAAGAACAGGCCCGAGAGGAAATCGTTGATGCGCAACGACAGGTTCACCATGTCGTCCAAATCCTGAGGCGCCGCCCAGCCGAAGGCCGTGATGTGCTCTTCCGACACCATCGGATCGCCCAGCTCGTCGTTCTTGTAATAGTACTCGATGATCGAGCGGGGCAGGGCGGTGCCCTCGGCGATGCCCAGGCGCTTGGAGATCGAGCCCGCGGCCACGTTGCGCACCACCAGCTCGATCGGAATGATCTCGACCTCGCGGATCAACTGCTCGCGCATGTTGAGGCGCCGCACGAAATGAGTCGGCACGCCGATCTCTGCCAGCCGCGTCATCAGATGCTCGGAGATGCGGTTGTTGATGACGCCCTTGCCCGTGATGATGCCCTTCTTCTGGGCATTGAAGGCGGTGGCGTCGTCTTTGAAATACTGAACGAGCGTGCCCGGCTCGGGGCCTTCGTAAAGGATCTTGGCCTTGCCTTCGTAGATGCGCTTGCGTCGCGACATGGGGGTCCGTCTCGTTGGGCGGAACGGACCGGGCGAGCGGCCCGGAAGGCGTCCTGACGCCTGGGTTGACCCCTCATATAGCAACTGCGGGCGACCCTGACAACGCGCCGGACGGGCGCGAATAGCGCCCATGGATCAAGGGCTTGCGCGCTTCAATCCGCGAGCGCGACGCGTTCGTAGCGCATCTGGTCGGGCCGTCCCGCGGCATAGAGCCAGATGGGACGCTTGCGCTCTGCTTCGGGCGCGGGCAAGGCGATCAAGGACGAAGAAACCGTGCCGAAGCCGCGCTCCGTCACGATGGTCATGGCGCCGCTCTCGTCGCCGTCGGCCTCCACCTCGCGGCTGGCCAGAAGTGCCTGCCACGCCGCCCAATCGTCGTTTTCCGGCTCGGGTGCCGTGGCCCGCTCGAAGCGCGGCAGATAGGCGCCGATGCGCGCGGAGGACGTGTCGTTGCGGTCATAGGCCGTCATCATGGACAGGCCGGGGGGCAGTTCGAACAGCGCCACTGCGGCCGGGCCTTCGCGCCCCAGGCCCTTGAGCCAATAGGCGTCGCGGTTGTCGGCCACGAACAGGTTGAAGGCGCGGTAGGCACGCGCATCCAGATGGGACAGAGCCTCGGCCGCGTCGCGCGCGTCGGCATGATCCAGCGCCTCGAGCACCAATTCGCCCCGGCTGCGCACCCCGTCGATGGGGCCGAGCGAGCCGCGCCGGTTCATCACCCCGGACACGACGCCTTCGTCGTTGAGGCCGAGCCAGGTTCCCCCGGCCAGTTCGTCCTGTCCGGCCACCACGTTGGGGCGGTCGGGCCAGTGGCGCGCGGGCGGCAAGGTCGGGCGATCGAGCATTTCGTCGCGGTTGGCGCCAACCAGAATGGGCCAGGAATGGCCGGGCCGGCGCAGGATAATGGCGGTGCACATGCGGTTATTTTCCGTTCGACAAACCCGTCCGATGCACTAAATAACATGCTAGCGGCCGCCGCGCCGCCGCAGGCTTACGGTTGGGAAAGGAAGAAAATGGCGTCCTTCGAGGAACGGGAAAAAGGCTTTGGGGCCAAGTACAAGAACGACCAGGACAAGGTCTTTAAAATCACCGCGCGGCGCAACAAGCTTCTGGGTTTGTGGGCGGCCGGCCAGTTGGGCCTGACAGGCGGCGAAGCTGAGGCTTATGCCAAGGAGGTTGTGGTCGCAGACTTCCAGAAGCCTGGTTCCGAGGACGTGATCGAGAAAGTGGTGGCCGACTTCAAGGCCCGCGGCATCGCGGTCGAAGCGCACAAGGTGCGTCACGAGATGCAGAAGTTCGCCGTCGAGGCCGAAGCCCAGATCAACGCGAGCTGATTTCCAAGCCCTGACGTTTCCAACCCTCTCCGCCGAAAGGCGGGGAGGGTTTCTATTTTATCCCGCGAGGATCAGCGCCGGGCGGCACGTCGGACAGGACGCGCGCGCCCTGGCGTCTTTCCTAGCGGCGCTTGCGGCGGGCAGGTGTTTTGCCGAACACGCGGGCGAAGATGCGGTCGACATGCTTGAAGTGGTAGCCGAGGTCGAATAGGGCCGCGATCTCCTTGCGCTTCAAGTGGCGCGCGACGCCGGGGTCGCCTGACAGCCGCGCCTGAAAGTCGCCGCCCTTCTGCCACGTCTCCATGGCGTGTTGCTGCACGGCGCGATAGGCGTCCTCGCGGCTCATGCCGGCTTGCGTGAGCGCCAGCATGACGCGCTGGGAATGGACCAGGCCGCCGAGCGCGTCGAGATTGGCCTTCATCCGCTCCGGATAGACGACCAGCTTGTCCATCATCCCGTTCAGGCGGCTGAGGGCGAAGTCGAGGGCGATGGTGGCGTCCGGTCCGATCACCCGTTCGACGGAGGAGTGCGAAATGTCGCGCTCGTGCCACAGCGCCACGTTCTCCAGCGCGGGCACGACCATGCCGCGCACGAG
>JAPLOM010000072.1 GCA_026400755.1 Alphaproteobacteria bacterium | reverse complement strand
TTCGCATCCAGAAACGCCATCCGCGCGTTCACGCGCTCGCTGGCATGGAACGGCTGCAGGCGGCGCCCCAGGGCGCGCGTCACGTCGTCCGGCGTCAGCTCGCCGATCTCGGGCACCAGCAACGTGCCGGATTCGTCCGTGCGCCCCACCACGCGTGGCCGCTTGCCGTCGGGCAGCGCGTAGAGCGCGTCCTTCACCTGAGTCTCGATGACCCGGCGTTTCTCCTCGACGACCAGCACCTCTTCCAGGCCCGTGGCGAAGCGGCGGATATCCTCGCCGTCCATCGGGTACGGCATGGAAACCTTGTAGATCGTGATACCGGCCTCGGCCGCGCGCTTCTCGTCCAAACCGAATTCGTGCAGCGCCTGGCGCAAATCGAGATAGGCCTTGCCGCTGGCCACGATGCCGAGGCGCGGACGCGGGCTTTCCAGCGCCACACGGTTGATCCGGTTGGCGCGGCCGAAAGCGAGCGCCGCGCGGATCTTGTGCTGCACAAGGCGCGGCTCTTGGTCGGTCCAAAGGTCCGGGATGCGCAGATTGACGCCATCCGGCGGGAAACGGATATCGTCCGGAATGACGATCTCGACCCGGTGCGGATCGACATGAACCGAGGCCGAGGCATCCACCGCATCGGCCACGATCTTGAAGCCGACCCAGGCGCCGCAGAAGCGCGACATGGCCCAGCCGTAAAGGCCCAGGTCCAGAACTTCCTGCACGTTGGCCGGGTAAAGGATCGGCATCTGCAGGTCGATGAAGGTCGGCTCGCAGGTCGCAGGCACGTCGGACGATTTCATGCCGTGGTCGTCGCCCACGACGGCCAAAACGCCGCCATGCTTGGAGGTGCCGATCAGGTTGGCATGGCGCATCGCGTCGATGGAGCGGTCGAGGCCCGGCCCCTTGCCGTACCACATGCCGTAGACGCCATCGAACTTGGCGTCGGGCTGCACGCCCGCCTGCTGGCTGCCCCAGATGGAGCTGACCGCCAGGTCTTCGTTGACCGCGGGCTGAAACTGGATGTGATGCTTGGAGAGAAACTTGCGCGCGCGCCACAGCTCACGGTCCACGTTGTGGACGGGCGAGCCGCGATAGCCGGAGACGAAACAAGCCGTGTTGAGCCCCGCGGCCTGGTCCCTCAGACGCTGGAGCATCGGCAGACGAACCAGCGCCTGTGCGCCGGTCAGGTAGATGCGGCCGGATTCGAGTTCGTATTTGTCGTCGAGCGTTACCGCTGCAAGCACCATCGTCCCTACCTCTGCCAGTCCCTGCCGGACTTTAGCAGACGCAAGCGCCCGACCCCAATACTACATACCTAGGTCGGAACGGCGTCAGCGTCCGTAGAGGAAGTTCGGCAGCCAGAGGGTCATGCCTGGCCAGACATACATGATGGCCAGGCAAAGGAGGACGATCAGCATGTACGGCATCATGCCGGCGAAGATCTGGTTGATGGTCACGTGTTTAGGCGCGACACCCTTCAGATAGAAGGCCGACATGGCCACGGGTGGCGAAAGGAACGCGGCCTGCAGGTTGACCGCCACCATCGTGCCGAACAGCACGGGATCGACGTTGAAGTGCGCCAGAAGCGGAATGAAGATCGGGATGAAGATGACGATGATCTCGGTCCACTCCAGCGGCCAGCCCAGAAGGAAGATGATGAGCTGAGCCAGGATCATGAACTCGATGGGCGACAGGTCGAGCCCGACGACCCAATGCTCGATGAGCTGCTGTCCGCCATGCAGCGCGAAGACGGCCGAGAACAGAGCCGAGCCGACGAACAGCCAGCAGACCATCGCCGTCGTCTTAGCCGTCAGATAGGTCGATTGGGTGATGGTGCCCAGCAGCTTCTTCTCGCGCAGAAAGTCCATGATCCACGGCACCGCGGTGCCCAGGAACAAGCCGCCGAGAGCGCCGGAAACGGCCACGGTCATGGGATCGGGATGCATCATGCCGAGCGACGCACCGATCGCGAAGCCCACGAGGCTCGACCACAGGGTCAATCGGCGGAACTTCTCGAACGCGGCCAGGTACATGGCGCCGATCGCGCCGATCCCCGCGGATTCCGTGGCCGTCGTGACGCCGAGCAGGATTACGGCCAGGACGATGAAGGTCAGAACGCCCAGCGGCATGACCGAGGCCGTCAGCATCTTCAAGACTTCGAGCTGATCGCCGTTCATGCGGCGGTAGTAGATCGCGAGCCCCAGGAACGAGAGCGCCGCGAACCCCGCGAACCACTCGTAAAAGCCTTCCGGCGGGCCCTGCGGCTCGGCGGCAGCTGTGGATGACGCCAATCCGACGCCCAATTCTTCCTGCGTCGAGGCCGGCAGGCTGCCGGGCGCCGTCGCGGCTTCGACGGTTTCCGCCTTGCTGGCCTCGCTCGTGGAGTCATCCAAGGAGGCGATACCGACCCGGTCAGAGCCTTCGATCTCGGACGACTCGATCACCATGGGCGGCGGTGGCGCGGCGTCGTTATCCACCGTGTAGATGACGATGTACCACCAGACGGTCGCGAACATCGCAGCCGTCGAGAAGAACGGAACGAGCGCCGCCAGCAGGTTCTTGACCACCGTGCCGTGGGTGACCGGGCGGCCGTCCAGCAACGTTCCCTTGGCGAGGCCGGGACGGAGCGTGGCCAGCACGAGCGGCCCGAAAATCTGTTTGCGGGGGCCGCGCTGCAACCGACTGATCCAATCCGGCAGCGGCAGGCGCAACTGATCGTCCGGCAACTTCGGCGCGATCTTGGGATTAATCAGCGCCCAGCCGATGATGTAAACGAGATAGAGGAACGTGAGGAAGAAGCCCGGCAGCATCGCCGCGGCATACAGCTTCACGACCGACTGCCCCGCCACGGCCGCATAGACGATCAGCATGACCGAGGGCGGGATGAGAATTCCGAGCGTGCCGCCGGCCGTGATGACGCCGGACGCGAGCCGGATGTCGTAGCCTGCCTTCAGCATCGGCCGCAGAGCGATCACACCCATCAGCACAACCACGGCGCCCACGATGCCCGAGGCGATGCCCCAGAACGCACAGACCAAGAGCGTGGCGACGGCCAAGGATGCCGGCAGCCTCCGGAACGCGAGCTGCACGCTCAGGAACATCTTGTCGACAAGGGCTGCGCGCTCGATGACGTAGCCCATGAACACGAACAACGGGATGGAGATCAGCGTGTCGTTGTTCATCGCCCCATAGGTCCGTTGGACCATGAGGTCGAAGATGTGGCTGTCGTACCAGGGGGCGGCCGGGTCCCAGAACGCGATGAACCCGAAGATCATGCCCATTCCCATGAGCGTGAATGCGGTCGGGAACCCCATCATGATGGCGGCGACGATAAGGCCCAGCATCAGCAGGCCGATGGCGGGATCGCTCACTTGCGGTCTCCGGGAAGGGACACGTTTTCAACCTTGCCGGCATCGCCCATCCCGCGCTGGACGGCGGCTTCGTGAATCTCGCGCGCCTTATCGATGGCGGCCTTACGCGCATCGTCGTCAACATACTCGCTCTGCGAAAGCTGTTCGCCGACCACGTCGATTTCCTCGACGTCCTTAAGCCGCGCGGGCCATTGGCCGGTGCGCAAGCAGACGATACAGCGCACGATCTCGGCCACGCCCTGGATCATCACCAAAAGGCCCGCGATAGGGATGACCGCCTTGAACTGATAAACGGGCGGACCGTCGGAGGTGACGTTGGAATGCTCGTTGATCTGGAATGAAAGGCTGGCGAAGTGATAGCCGGCATACATGAGCGCCAGCACGCCCGGGATAAAAAAGAGGAAGTAGAGAGTCAGATCAAGACCCGCCTGGACGCGCGGCCGCATCGAACCATAGAGAAAGTCGCCGCGCACATGCGCGTTCTGCGCCAGCGCGTAGGCGCCGCACATCATGAACAGCGTTCCGTACAACATGTTGTTCGCATCGAAGATCCACGCCGTCGGCGCGTTGAGGATATAGCGCTTGAACACCTCGCCCCCGACCACGAAGGCCAGGACGACGATCAACCATGCGAACAGCTTGCCCGACCACCAGCTAAGACGGTCGACGCCGAGCAAAAAGCGATGGACGCGCATGGAATGCGAATGGTCAGTGGAGGCTGTCATTCGTCAACACGGTGAGTGAAAGACGGACGCGGGACGCCGCGCCGGAATGGCACGACGTCCCGCGGCAGATCACGCATCAACCCTTCTTCTTATTGAAGTAGTGGTTGTAGGCCATGCGGCGGTTGACGTTGGTGTCCATGTCCCAGGCCACCGTTCGCGCCGCGAACTTGTACTGCGACTCGACGATTTCCTTGAACAGCGGATTGTCCGCGGACTTCTTTTCCACAACCTGGTCGTAGATCTCGAGCTGCTTCTGCAGGATCACGTCCGGAGTCTTGTAGACCTTGACCTTGTCCTTGGTCTGCAGGTCGAGATAGTCCTGCGAATAGCGCTGGATCGCCTTCCAACTCATCTCCTGCGACGCCGCGTCGACGGCGGTCGCGACGATGGCCTTGATCTGCGGCGGCAGCGCATCGTACTTCGTCTTGTTGAACAGGATTTCGAACTGTTCCGCGTTCTGGTGATAGCTCTGCAGCATGTACACCTTCGACACATCCGGGAAGCCGAGCAGGCGATCCGAACTCGCGTTGTTGAACTCGGCCGCGTCGAGCAAACCGCGGTCCATGGCGGGAACGATTTCGCCGCCCGGCAGGGCGTTCACCGCGCAACCCATGGCCGTGAACACGTCGATCGAGATGCCGACGGTGCGATACTTGAGGCCCTTCAGGTCTTCGACCTTCATGATCGGCTTTTTGAACCAGCCCAGCGGCTGCGTCGGCATCGGCCCATAGGGGAACGACACGACATTGGCGTTGATGGATTTGTAGAGCTTCTCCAGCAGTTCCTTACCGCCGCCCCACTTGTGCCACGACAGAAGCATGTTGGCGTCCATACCAAAGGCCGGACCCGAGCCCCAAAGCGCCAGCGCGTTCTGCTTTCCATAGTGATAAACGAGCACACCATGCCCGCCATCGAGCGTGCCGGAGGACACCGCGTCCAGCAGACCGAACGCGGGCACGACCGCGCCGGCGGGCAGCACTTCGATCTTAAGCTCACCGCCCGTCGCGTCGTTCACGGTCTTGGCGAAGTCGAGCGCGTATTCGTGGAAGATGTCCTTCGCGGGCCACGTGCTTTGGAACCGGAAGGTGATGGGATCGGCCGCGCGCGGGGCCTTGGGCAACGCCAGCGTGGCCGCGCCGGCCACCGTGGCCGCCGCACCGAACATGAACTTACGGCGCGAAGGCGTAGCACTGGTGCTGGCTACGTTATTCGCTTTCTTCAACTGCCTCTTGTTCTTCATGATTTGTCCCCAGCATGTTATTTTTGAAATCAGATCATGAGTTATGTCTGTTTAACTTTAAGCCTAGCACAAAAAATTCTGCCGCTGGAGTCGTTTAAGCCGCAATTTATACGGCCATCTAGAAGATCCCGCGCGCGAACGAATGGGCCTAAAGTCTTAAGAAAGTTATGTCTGACATAATGAAATCATCTCTCATTCCATGGACCGCATCCCGATGACCGCACAACAAGACGCCGATCTCACCGCAGCCGCGCTGGCCGTCGAACTCCGGAACGGCGGGCTCTCCGCACGCGAGGCCGTCGATGCCAGCCTTCGCCGCATCGACGCCGCCGATGCCGAGATCGGCGCGTGGACGTTTCTCGATCGAGCCCACGCCTATCGGCAGGCCGCGACCGCCGACGACGCGCGCAACCATCGCGCGCCGCTGGGTGCGCTTCACGGCGTGCCCGTGGGCATCAAGGATATTTTCGACACGGCGGACATGCCAACATGCAACGGCTCGGCGATCCACGCCGAACGCCGGCCGCGGCAGGACGCGACCGCCGTCGCGCTGCTGCGTCAGGCGGGCGCGATAATCCTGGGCAAGACCGTGACCACCGAGTTCGCACTCTACAGTCCGGGCAAGACTCGCAATCCGCACAATCCCGCGCATACGCCCGGCGGTTCCTCCAGCGGCTCCGCGGCGGCGGTGGCCGCAGGAATGGTGCCCGTGGCCTTGGGCAGCCAGACCAATGGCTCGGTGATTCGTCCCGCCTCGTTCTGCGGCGTGGTCGGCTACAAGCCGAGCCATGGCGCTATTTCCCGCACGGGCGTCCTTACGCTGTCGCGCCGCCTGGATCACGTCGGCGTCTTCGGCCGCACCGTCGAGGACGTAGCGCTGGTGGCCAACATCCTCGGCGCCTACGACACGACCGACGAAGACATGCGCCCCACAGCGCGCGCAAATCTCCAAAGCACCGCAATGGAGGAACCGCCGGTCGCGCCCCACTTCGCCTTCGTGAAAACGCCGGCCTGGAGCCTGGCCGAGCCCGACATGGCGGAAGCCTTCGGTGAGCTGTGCGGCGCGTTGACCGGCCGCGTCATCGAGGTCGATCTGCCGCCTGTGTTCGACGGCGCGCTCGATGCGCACAAAGCAGTCATGGCCGTCGAGGTCGCCGCGAACTTGGCCCAGGAATACCGCACCGGCGCCGTGCAGATGAGCGCGCGGCTGCGCGACGTGATCGCCCACGGCCGCAGACTGGGCGCGCAGGAGTATTTGCGCGCCTGCGCGCTGGCGCCCTATCTGGAGCGCTCTCTCGACAAGATCTTCAACGATTGCGACGCCATCATCACGCCGGCCGCGCCGGGCGAGGCACCGAAGGGCCTGGATTCGACCGGCAATCCCGCCTTCGCCACGCTGTGGACGTTGTGCGGCTTGCCCGCCATCAGCCTACCGCTGCTCCAGGGGAAAAACGGCCTGCCCATCGGTGTGCAGCTCGTCGGCCGGCGGGGCGGCGATGCGCGCCTTCTACGCACGGCGCGCTGGCTGGCCCGCCATATCGCCGAGTTCGACGCGCCCGCCCCGGTTAAGAAAAGCCGCGGGAAGAAATAGCTCAGGCCGCGACCGGCCGTTCGCCCTTGATCTGTGTCCGGTGCATCACGCGGCGTGTTTCAGCGTCGAACGGCGCGCGCCGGTGCATGGTGCAACGATTGTCCCAGATCAGGACATCGCCGACCTGCCAGCGATGCTCCCAGACATATTTCGGCCGCAACACATGCGCCCACAGTCGATCGAGCAAGGCTTCGCTCTGCTCGACGGGAAGTCCGAGCACATAGGCGTTGAGGCGGCGTCCGAGATAGAGAGCGGCGCGCCCGCTGTCAGGATGGCGACGCACCAGCGGATGGCGAGCGCCAGGCGCTTGGCGGATGTCCGTCACCTGGGGCGCGCCGGGCCGCAGCGACCCCGTACTGTCATAGGACGAATCGTGATTGACCTCCTGCCCCTCGACCGCCTGACGCAACTCCGCGGGCAGGTCTTCGTATGCCTGATACATGTTGAGAAATGAGGTGTTGCCACCACTCGGCGGCACCTCGAGCGCGTGCAACACACTCGCCCGCGGCGGCTCGGCCATATAGGACATGTCCGTGTGCCATTCGGCCTCGCCATAACCGAGAACGCCGATCGCCTTGCCGCTCTCCTTGACGTTGGAAATGACCAGGACCTCCGGCGTGCCGTCGGGATGGAAGTCGCGCCAGGCCGGCACCACATCCAGCACGCCGAAATGCTGGCTGAATGCCGCCAGCTTCCTGGGCGCCAGGCTTTGGCAACGGAACAGGAGCACCAGGTGACGATGCCACGCATCGCGGATCGTCGTCCAAGAGGACACATCCAGCTCGCGCGACAGATCGATGCCGCTCACTTCGGCGCCGAGCGCCGCGTCCGTCGGTTTGATCTCGATTGCCATGACGAATCCTCCGAGGCAGGAATTATGCCGCCACGCGGCGCCATGATCCAGCGGCCCAAGGCTTGACCCGCCGAGGTGCCGAGCGGATCATTTTGGCCGAGAGGACTAAATCAGCGGAGCGATGAGAATGGGTTACGAGCATATCCAGGTGCGGCCGATCTCCGGCGCCATCGGCGCGGAGATCCACGGGGTCGATCTCTCGAAAGAACTGGACGACCAGACCTTCGCGGAAATCCGCAAGGCCTTCTGCGAGCATCTGGTGATCTTCTTCCGCGACCAGACCATGACGATCGACCAACATAAGGCCTTCTGCCTGCGCTTCGGCGCGCTCGACGTCGACCGCTTCGTCGTTCCGGCGATTCCGGAACACCCAGAACTGATCGTGGTCATCAAGAAGGAGGGCGAGAAATTCGCCTTCGGCAATGCCTGGCATTCCGACGTGACGTTCTACGAGAAGCCGCCGTTGGGATCGGTCCTATATGCGCTCGAAGTGCCGCCCTATGGCGGCGACACACTGTTCTCCAACACATACCTGGCCTACGAGACCCTGTCGCCCGGCATGCGCGCCACGCTCGACAAGCTACGCGCCGTCCACACCGCCGTCGGCGCTTACGACCTAGCCGCCCAGGAGCGGAAGTTCACGGAGGAGCGCACCATCAAGATCCGCCAGGACCGCGAACATGAGGCCCGGGCGGAAATGGTCCATCCCGTCGTGCGGACCCATCCGGAGACGGGCCGAAAATGCCTGTTCGTGAACGCGTCCTATACCAAGCGGATCGAAGGCATGACGGAGGCGGAAAGCCAGCCGTTGTTGAACTATCTTTACGAGCACATCACGCGGCCGGAATTCACCTGTCGCTTCCGCTGGCGCAAGAACTCCATCGCCTTCTGGGACAACCGTGTCGCCCAGCACTATGCGAACAACGACTATCACGGCTTCCGGCGCGTGATGCACCGCATCACGATCGAGGGCGACCGCCCCATTTAGCGCTAAAGACTAAAATCCTAACATTGATTTACGTAAGGGAGAGAGGGAGTATTCCATGCGGGGGGGCTTTTCGGGTTCATTTTTCAACACTTGGGGAAGGACGGCGTCATGCCTGTTGGTACGGTGAAGTGGTTCAATGCGACGAAGGGGTTCGGTTTCGTCAGCCCCGAAGACGGTTCGAAGGACGTGTTCGTGCACATCTCGGCCGTCCAGCAAGCGGGGTTGCAGACTCTGCGGGAAGGACAGCGCGTCCAGTACGATCTGACGCCAGGTCGCGACGGCCGCTCGTCCGCCGAGAATCTCGTCGCGAAAGACTGAAGGCGTCTCCCTTTTGACGGCCGGCAGCCAGACAAGAGTGGCCGCCGAGGAAGCTCCACGGATCTCCGATACGGCAGCCCTGCGGCACGTCGCGCGATCGAGCGCGCCGTTGCTCGCCAACGATGCCCCACGAGCCCCTTCCTTCTTTGTGACCGGACGGCAAAGGCACATTGCGCGCCCATCATCGGGGCCGCTCGAAGGGCACTTCTCTTTCGTTCGCCGCCGCTCCTATACTGTACGCAGAATCGGGCGATTGACCCGGTCGCTATAAAAACTATGCCGTCCCATGCAACAGGGGAGTTTCTTAATGACGTTCATCTCAAGATTGGCGGGCATCGGTTTCGCGTGCGCCGTTCTGGCCATAGGCTTTTCGCTGAGCAACACGGTGGCCGCCGCCGACGTCGATCCAGGCGCCTGTATCCGGTGCGAAGCGTTCGGCGACGTGGAAACCTGTAAGCGTTGCCTGGATACCCCTCAATCCACCAAAGCCACCGTTCCCGCGGCCTGCAAGGCGGCTGCGAACACCGATTGCAAGGCCCGGGTCACCGGCGAGTGCAAAGCGATCGGAAACCCGACCCAATTCCTGAGCTGCCTCAAGGAAGATCAAAAATGCGCGGACGCCATCAAAAAATGCGCGCAATGAGCCCTCGACACCGGCGATACACTACGTAGACATCAACGATCTCGTCGTCGGGGCCGGTCCTATGGGACCGGCCTTTTCGTTTTCGGGCCGGTGAATGCCAGTGGGCGCCATGACATTCGACGTCGATTTCCTCGTCTCTCTGCTGGAGATCATCGGCGTCAACCTCATCCTGTCCGGCGATAACGCGGTCGTTATTGCGCTCGCGTGCCGGTCGCTGCCAAAGCGACAGCAGCGCTTGGGTGTCGCGCTCGGAAGCGCGGCGGCCGTCGTGCTGCGCATCGTCTTCACGGTTTTCGTCGTCTATCTGATGACAGTCCCATACTTGAAGCTGGCCGGCGGGGCGCTTCTGTTCTGGATTGGCTATCAGGTTCTGCAACCCAACGACGGCGAATCCAAGGTTAACGCGTCCGACCATGTTTTCGGTGCGGTCCGCACAATCCTGATCGCCGACGCGGTGATGAGCCTCGACAACGTCATCGCCATCGCCGCCGCGGCCCACGGCAACCACCTGCTTCTGGTGCTGGGCCTGGTGATCAGCGTGCCTATGGCGGTGTACGGCGCGACGCTCCTGATCCGGGCGATCGAACGCTTTCCGGTCATCGTCTATTTCGGTGCGGGATTGATCGGATATATCGGCGGCGAAGTGGCGATCGGCGATCCCGCCGTCTCACCCTGGCTCGACAGCCACGCCCACTGGTCGCATATCGCGGTCCCCTTGGCGGGCGCCGCGGTGGTTCTGGCGATCGGGCGTTTCGGACAGATCCGCGCGCGGAACGCGAACGCCTAGTTGCGCATCCGCGAGACGGCCGCGTCCTTGGGACGGTAGTGGCCCTCGACGATCGTTCCGAACATCTCTCTCACCTTCGGATGGCGAACCGGTCCACCCTCGCCGTCCGGCAGGAGGTTCTGTTCACTGACATAGGCATCATACGAGCCCTGCACGTTATCAGCGAACAAATGATAGAACGGCTGGTCTTTCGTCGGGCGCACGTCGACGGGAATGGATTGATACCACTCCTCGGTGTTGTTGAACGTCGGATCGACGTCATAGATGACGCCCCGGAACGGATAGAACCGGTGTTTGACGATCTGGCCAATGCTGAACTTCGCGAGACGCAAGCGGGGAACCCGGCGATGTGAGGTGGCGCGGCGGAAACGCTGAAAAACGGCCGCCTTCACGTCGGTTTTACTACCGATCCGAGGAAGGCAGCAAGCGCACCCGGCCAAGGATTCCGCGGCTCAGCGCTTGGATTTGTTAATGAGATTTTTGCCCCGCCCGACTTTCAAGGTCTTTGAGATCAGGTTGCGAAGCGCGTTGTCGGCGACGCCGACTGACCGGCCCCCACTGAGTGGTCCGTTTAGAATGTTAGTTGAGCATCGGTTGCTCGACCAGTGTTGAGCTTGGCCGGCCGGGCGCCCGGCAACGAGGCTGGTGAGGCCGGCCAGCTCAACACCTCCGGCGCCGGGGGCT
>JAPLOM010000084.1 GCA_026400755.1 Alphaproteobacteria bacterium | reverse complement strand
TGCTGAGTAGATATACTCGCGCGCGGTTCCCCACGATTTGAAAGTAAGTGACCTCCTGCAACGTGGGCGAAAAACGCGGCGTCAGGGTGAGGTATCGCCCGTCGGTCAGGAAACGATGGTTGGCACCGTCCTGATCCATGATGGCCAACCGCTTCGTCCGCCGCGTGGCCGGCCCTTGCTCCGAGATATAGACGACACGCGTGTCGAAATAGCCGTCTTCGCCCGTCAGGCGCTTATAGATGGCGTCCGAGATCTTGTGCGCGAGGCGGCGCCAATGCATCGGCGCCGTGGAATAAGCGAGACCAACGAGCTGCTGGCCGGCGAAGACATCCCACAGGCGAAACTCGACGCGAAGCTGGCCGTCGCCCTGCATCTGGGCCGTGCCGGTGACCAACGCATTGGCGTTGATGACGCGCCAGTCCGGAAAGTTCGGCATCACGCGCAGCGAGGCCGCGTTCTGGATGAAGGCGCGCTGGTCGATCGGCTTGAACAGGCCCGAACGCTCCAGGTCCGCGGCGATGACGCCCGTCACGTCCTTGCCCATCTGGACTTCCTGCGGATTGTCGCCCGCGAAGTCCGTGATCGCGATCGGCATCGGGGCCCGGAAACCCTCGGTGATGTCGACGCGCAACTGCGCGCGCGCGGGCAACGCGGCCCACATCACACCGATCACGACGAGGAACAAGGTGCGGACAAAAGATCGAGTGCTCATCAAACGAGGTCCTTCGGGCTGAAGACAAGGGTCATGTCGCGCCAGATGTCGTAGCTGTCGGGCGGAAGCTTGAGCGGATTGCAGCGCGGATTGAGAACCGCCCGCATCGCGCTTTCTGCCACCGTCCGATAGAACGGATCGTTGGCCATCCGTCCCGCGTCGCGCGGCTCCACGCGCTGCACCGCGCCGTCGGGGCCGAGTTGCATGCGAATCTCGACCACCATGTTCTGGATGTCCTTCGCCCCCGCAGGAACATTCCAGCATTGCTTGATCTGTTGCCGCACCAGGTCGCCCAACTGCGCCTCGCGGCGAGTCCGGTCGAGATTGGACACGGTGGAGTTGGGCGACGGCGGCGTCTGCGTCTCCGTCTTCGGCGTGGGTTTATCGTTGGTCTTCTTCTGGTCCTGATCCAACTTTTCAACGGTCTTCAGAACCGACGCCATCAGGTTCTTGTTCTGGGTCGGCGGCTCCGGCTTTTCCTTAACGACGGGACGCACCTGCGGTTCCGGCGTTTGGGGCTGCGCGACCTCCTTTGGCGGCTCGGGCTTGGGCGGCTGCGGCTTGGGCAGCGGCACGGCGTCTGGCTGCTGCTCGACCTTGGGTGCGGGCGGCGTGGGCGGCGGAGGTGGGGTTGGCGGAGTCGGTTTCGGCGGCTCGGGCTTGGCCTCCTTGGGAGGTTCTGGCGCGGGATCGGTCTTCGGCTCCGGCGTAGGGTCGGCCTTCGACTGCGGCAACGACGCCACAATCTCGACCGGCATGATCGGCTCGGGCATCTTCCGGTCGAAATCCAAAAGCGGCCAGATCACCGCGGCAAAGAGAACGATGCCGAGGTGGAGCCCCGCCGAATAATAGGCGGCTCTGCGCATCACTACGGAGACTTCTTCGGCCTCTGCGACGCCGTCCCCTGCGGCATCTCGGCGATGAGCGCGACCTTACTGAAACCGGCCGACGACAACGTCCCCATCACCTCCATCACGCGCCCGTAATCGACGCCCTTGTCGCCGCGCACGAAGACGCGGGTGTCATGCTTGTTCGCGGTGATCGCATCCAGCTTGGGCGCGAGAGAATCCAACGCGATCTCGGTTTCCTGCAAAAACACCTTGCCGTCGCTCTTGATGGAAATCACCAGCGGCTCGCCCGGCTCGGTGATCGGCTTGGCGTCCGTCTTCGGCAGGTCGACGGGCACGCCGACCGTCAGCAACGGCGCCGTGATCATGAAAATGACCAACAGCACGAGCATGACGTCCACCAGTGGCGTGACGTTGATCTCATGCGACGGTGCGAGACGTCCGCGAACGCCGCTTCTGCCGCCGCCTCCGCCGAGCTTGGCTCCCATGATCTAGCTCCGCTCCTCGAGCTGGCGCGATAGAACCGCGCTGAACTCGCCCGCGAAAGCTTCGAGACGCGCCGTATAGCGGATCAGATCGCCGGAGATCTTATTGTAGGCCACGACCGCGGGAATGGCCGCGACCAGGCCGAGGGCGGTTGCGAACAGCGCCTCGGCGATGCCGGGGGCCACGACCGCGAGGCTGGTGTTCTTCGACACGGCGATGGCCTGGAAGCTGTTCATGATGCCCCAGACGGTGCCGAACAGGCCGATGAAGGGCGCGGTCGAGCCGACCGAGGCCAGGAAGGTCATGTAGCGCTCGAGACGTTCCATCTCGCGCGTCACGGTGATCATCATGACCCGCTCGATACGCTCCTTCAGGAGCTGCTTGGCCGCATCATCGCGCGCGCGGCCCTTGGCCTGGGCCCTGCGCCATTCGGCCATCGCGGCGGAGAACACCGCCGTCATGGGGTCCTGCGGCCTCTGCCCGATGTGGTCGTAGAGCTGGTCGAGCGATCCGCCGGACCAGAACGATTCCTCGAACTGCGTGGTGCGCTGATTGATGCGGCGGATGCGCGTCACCTTCTCGAAGATGATCGTCCAGCACCAGAACGACGCAGCCAGAAGGCCGATCATCACCAGCTTCACAATGACATCAGCACGGAGGAACAGATGCCAGAACGACATGTCGTAGGCGCCGACCGATCCGGCCAGCGCTGTGGCATCGATTGCGGTTTGTTGCATGGTTTTCTTGCTCGCGTGTGGCTTAAGGGTTGGAACGGAAGGCCGCGAGGATCGCGGCCGGAATACGGACCGGGCGCCCCGCCCGGTTGATGCAGGCAAGGCGGACCTTGAGGCGAGTCAGCACGGCGTCCTCGCGCGTGATGTCCTGATCCGCCTCCAACGTGGCGCCGCCGACGTGGGTCACGCGGGTGCGAACTTCGAGCGCGTCGTCGAGACGCGCGGGCAGAAGGTAGTCCGCGCTGCAGGCGCGCACCGCGAAGGCCACGCCGTCCTTGGCGTCCAGCTGGCGATGGTCGAAGCCACGCGCGCGCAGCATCTCGGTCCGCGCCCGCTCGGCGAATTTGAGGTAGTTCGCGTAATAGACAATGCCGGCCGCATCCGTGTCCTCGTAATAGACGCGGAATGGAAAGACATGTTCCGGCATCGGCTTGGCGATTTCGGTGGCGCTAGGCATCGGTTGCCTCCTCGCGCCCAGCCAGAAGGTCGAGCTGCGCGCCCTCGCGCTTCGGCACCGTGAGGCCCAGATAGCGGTAACCTTGGTCCGACAGCATGCGGCCGCGCGGCGTGCGCTGGATCAAACCCTGCTGAATCAGGAACGGCTCGATCACCTCTTCGATCACGTCGCGCTGGTCCGAAAGTGCGGCCGACAAAGTCTCCACGCCGACCGGGCCGCCACCGTAGTGTTGGGCGATGCAGCCGAGATAGCGCCGGTCCATCGTGTCGAGCCCGCGCGCGTCCACGTCCATACGCATGAGCGCGGCGTCGGCCACCTTGCGGTCGATGCGCGCGGCGCCGTCCACGGTCGCGAAATCGCGCACGCGGCGCATGAGGCGCCCGGCGATGCGCGGCGTACCGCGCGAGCGGCGCGCGACCTCGTCGGCGCCGTCGTCGGTCATGACGACGCCCAGGATCTTGGCGCCGCGCAGGACGATGCTCTGCAACTCGCTCGTGTCATAGAACTCGAGGCGCAGAGGAATGCCGAAGCGCTCGCGCAAGGGCGTGGTCAGCAGCCCTGTGCGCGTGGTGGCGCCCACCAGCGTGAAGGGCGGCAGGTCGATGCGGATCGAGCGCGCGCCGGGGCCCTCGCCGATCATCAGGTCGAGCTGGAAATCCTCCATCGCGGGATAAAGCACCTCCTCGATGGCGGGATTGAGACGGTGAATCTCGTCGATGAACAGCACGTCGCGCGGCTCGAGCGCGGTCAGAAGCGCGGCCAAGTCGCCGGCCCGCGCGATGACGGGCCCCGAGGTGGCACGGAAATTGACGCCCAATTCTCGCGCAACGATCTGGGCCAAGGTCGTT
>JAPLOM010000074.1:4790-10861 GCA_026400755.1 Alphaproteobacteria bacterium | reverse complement strand
AACAAGGGCGGCAGCATCATTTTCTATTCCGGCGCGGCTTCGCGCCGGCCCTTGCGCGGCTATGTGGTCGGCGCGGCCATCGACGGCGCGATCGACGCGGCCACACGCTCCCTCGCGTGGGAGTTGGGCTCGGAAGGCCTGCGCGTGAACTGCATCTCGCCGGGCGTGATCCTGACCGACCTGATCCGCAAGGGCCGCACGCAGGCCGAGTTCGACAAGCGGATGGAAGAACACTCCAAGCGCGTGCCGCTGGGCCGCATCGGCGAGCCTTCGGAATGCGCCAACGCCGCGCTGTTCCTGATGACGTGCGGGTTCGTGACCGGCGAGGTCCTGGCCGTTGACGGCGGAGCCGAGTCGGCGCCCTAGAGCTTTTTGAACTTGTTCAGGGCCTGGGCGAAGGTCAGGCCCTTCTTAATCTCGCGGATGGCCTGTTTGTCCTGGGCGTCAAAAGACTTGGCCATCTTGGCCACCTTCTCCGCCACCTCGATGGGCACGCAAACGACGCCCGTCGAATCGGCGCAGATGATGTCGCCCGGCCGAACCAGAACACCATCCATCTTCACCGGCACATTAACCGCCAGCACCTTCACCCGCCCCTTGGCCGAAGTGGGCGTGATGTGGCGTGAGAAAACCGGAAACATGAACTCCACCATTTCGTCCGCGTCGCGCACGCCGCCGTCGACCAGAAGTCCGGCCACGCCCTTATGCTTGGCGGCGTAGGAGGCAATGCCGCCCCAGGTCGAAACCTGGTGGCCCGCGTTATCGATCACCACGACGTCGCCCTTGCCGGCGTTGTCGATGATGGCGCCCAGCTTGAAGTCGGCGCCGGTGTAGCTGCCATGAACGCCGGTCACTTCCTTGGCCGTGAAGGCGGGGCCGACATACTTCGCGCCGGGCCACACGGGGCGCAGGTTCGGCATGACGCCGTAGATGCCCAGATCGTCCAGCGCGTTGCCGATGGTGCTGGTGCCGATGCCCTTAAGCGCGGCGATCACCGCTTTCGGCGGCCGCTTGATCGTGCCGATGTCCATGACGTCTCTCTAGCGAAGGGTCAGGGGCTGTTGCCGAGAATCTGGTCGAGCCAGCGCTGGCGGATCGTATGGATCTTGTCCTCGACGTGGCAGACAGGGCCCGCCACGGCGAGGCTGTTCTCGGCGCCCTTCTGCTGCTTGGGCAGCATCTCGGCATCCTCGCCCATCACCATGTCCCAGCGCTTGAAATAGCGCTGAGAAACTTCCTCGAAGTCCGGGCGATTCACGCTGCTTTCCGGGAAACAGCCGACCTGCACCACCTTCGTGCGGTTGTAGGAGATCGGATAGATCTCCAGGAACCACATGCAGTCCTGATGGCAGCTCATCATGCCGGCAGGCAGGATGCAGCCCGACGTGGTGCCGTTGGCGATACGGCCCTGCAGGTGGTCCATCAGCGGGAAGCCCGTATCGCCCGCCAGAAGCGCGCGCGTTCCCTCGTGCGGCATGAAGAAGAAGACGTAATCGCCCGTGCCCTGCTCCACCGGCAGGCGGATCATCGGTGCGCCCTGCTGCCCCAGGAAATTGACCGGCTTCTGGTAGACCGAGCGGAGGTGCAGGAACGGTGTGTGGTAGTACTCGAGGAAATTCTCGACCTGGAACTTCCAGTTGCAGGCCAGATCGTACTCACGCCGGAACATCGGGCGCACATCCTCAAAGCGGTAGCCGCCGACCTTGTCCGGCAGGTCGCCCAAATGCGACGACAACGGCTTCGCGTCAGGATCAAAACAGATGAACATAAAGCCGCCCCAAGTCTCGAGGCGGATCGGGATCAGGCCGTAATCCTTCTTGTCGAAGGATTTGGCATCTTCCATGTCCTGCACGCCGATCAGCGAACCATCGAGGCCGTAGACCCAGGCGTGATAGGGGCACTTGATGGCGCGGCAATTGCCCTCGCCGTCCTCGAGCAGCCGCGCGCCGCGGTGGCGGCATGTGTTCGCGAAGGCGCGCACCTTATTGTCCTTGTCGCGCACCACGATGACCGGCACGCCGGTGAAATCGAAGGCGATATAGTCGCCCGGCTTGGCCACGCGCTCGACCCGGCCGATGAAGTTCCAGGTCTTCATGAAGATGCGGTCGACCTCGCGCTGGAAATAGTCCTCCGTGGTGTAACACCAGGGCGGCAGCGACAGGGCGCCCGGCGTATCGGCGGACAGGCGCGTGCGCGCGTAGTGCTGCGGATCGAAGATGTCGAGCGGCATCCAGTCCTCCTGGCGGCTGATGTCGGGATTATAGGCCCTCCCCGCATCGCCCGTGCAACGGAATTGCTGCTAGAATTCGCATCGCAATTGGGAGGGCGGAATGGCGCGCACGATCGTTTTGGACGGTGGCACCGGCCGTGAACTCAGCCGCCGGGGGGTGGAGGTGCCGCCCAACATCTGGTCGGCCCATGCGCTCATGCACGCGCCGGACGCCGTGCGCGACGTTCACTTGGATTACTACCGCGCGGGCGCAGACGTCATCACGACCAACAACTACACGACCACGCCCGACATCCTGGGGCGCATCGGAATCTCGCACCGCGTCGCCGAACTGACCGCTATCGCACGCAACCTGGCGATGGACGCCAAGGCCAAGTCGGGCCGCAAGGGCGCCCGCATCGCGGGCTCTCTGCCTCCACTCGTCTCCAGCTACCGCCCCGACCTGGTCAAAAAGCCTGAGGAGATGCGCCCCATCTACGACGAGATCGCCGGCATTCTGGCGCCGGGCGTCGACCTGTTCATCTGCGAGACCATGTCGAGCGCCACGGAAGCCCGCACCGCCGCCCAGGCCGGCTTGGCCGCGGGCAAGCCCGTGTGGGTCTCGTGGACGCTGGAGGACGAGACCTACAACGGCAGGTTGCGCAGCGGCGAGACCATCACCCAGGCCCTGGCCGCCCTCGATGGGTTGGATGTGGAGGCGGTGCTGTTCAACTGCACGCCGCCCGAGGCCATCGACGTCGGCCTGCCCGAACTGCGACCCCAAACCAAGCGCAAGATTGGCGCTTACGCCAACGGCTTCCTGCCCGTGCCGAAAAAGTGGCTGCTGAATGAGGGCGGGCTCAACAAGCTGCGCGGCGACGTGGACGCCGAGATCTACGGCGCCTTCGCCCAACGCTGGATCAACGACGGCATCGACGTGCTGGGCGGTTGCTGCGGCATCGGGCCGGAGCATATCCGCAAGATCCGCGACATGGTGGACGCGAAGGGCTAGGCCTGCACCGCCGGCACGAAGCTCGCGACGAAAGACTGCAACTCGGCATCACCCTCGCCGCTATCGGCGATCACGCCGATCAGCGCACCCACGGGCACCACCGTGCCCTCGGTCACCACCTGGCGCAGCATGCCGCCGGTCTGCGTCTCAAGCTCGTTGGTGCTCTTCTCGATCTCGATGTCGGCCACATGCTGGCCGACCGCGACCGGCTGGCCTTCGGCGATCTGCCATTTGGCGACCGTGCCCTCCTCCATTGTCAGGCCGATCTTGGGCATGGTGAGCGGGTGGATAGTCATCGGATGGATTCCTCAACAAGAACATTCCTCATGCTGAGCCTGTCGAAGCATGAGGCCATAGACTCGCCCTTCGACAGGCTCAGGACGAGGGGGTGTATTTCACGGTCGCGCGCACCGCTTCGGCCACCTTATCGGCGTTGGGGATATAGAGGTCTTCCAGCGGCGCAGCGAAAGGCACCGGCACATGGGGCGGCGAGACCATGCGCACGGGCGCGCGCAGGCTGCTAAACGCCTCCTGCGCGGCAAGGGCGGAGATATCGGTCGCCATATTGCAGCGGGGATAGGCTTCGTCCACCGCGACCAGGCGGCCGGTCTTGCGCACGCTGGCCAGGATCGCCGCCGTGTCCAAGGGCGAGGTCGTGCGCGGGTCGATCACCTCGCAGTCGATGCCTTCCTTGGCCAGCGCGGCGGCGGCCTTTTCGGCCATATGCACCATGCGGCCGATGGCGACCACGGTCACATCCTTGCCCGCGCGCACGATGTTGGCTTTGCCCAGCGGCACCTCGTAGGCCTCGTCGGGCACCTCGCCCTTCATGCCCAGGATGGCTTTGTGCTCGAAGAACAGCACCGGGTCGTCGTCGCGGATGGCGGCGATCAGCAGCCCCTTGGCGTCATACGGGTTGGACGGGATCGCGACCTTCAGGCCCGGCAGATGCGTGTAGATCGGATAGAGACATTGGGAATGCTGCGCGCCCGCGCGATACCCCGCGCCGTAAAGCATGCGGATCACCAGCGGCAGCTTGGCTTTGCCACCGAACATGTAACGGATCTTGGCGATCTGATTCATGATCTGGTCGAAGCAGACGCCGGTGAAATCGACAAACATCACCTCGGCCACGGGCCTGAGACCCGTCATGGCCGCGCCCGCCGTGGCGCCGACGAACGCGGACTCGGTGATCGGTGTGTCGAGCACACGGGTCGGGCCGAACTCCTTGTAAAGACCGCGCGTCATTCCGAACGGGCCGCCCCAGGCTTCCTCGACATTGGCCGAGCCGCCCCGGCCGCCTGCCACGTCCTCGCCCAGGACGATGATGGTCTTGTCGCGGCGCATCTCGAGCTTGAGTGCTTCGTTGATGGCCGCGCGGAAGGATTTCGACACCATGTCGCGCTCCTTCAATAAGACGCGTAGACGTCAGTCATGAGCGCCGAGGCAGGCGGCGTAGGCGCCGCCTTGGCGGCCTTCACCGCCGCGTCGACCTCGGCCTTAGCCTCGGCGTCGATGGCGTCCATCGCGCCCGCGTCGATCAGCCCCGCCTCGCTCACGCGCGCACGGAAATGCTTCAGGCAGTCTTTCTCCGCGCGCAAAGTCTCGATCTCTTCCTTGGCGCGATAATTCTGCGTGTCGCCCTCGAAATGCCCGTAATAGCGCTTCGTCTTGCATTCGATCAGAGACGGCCCCTGCCCGGCCCGCGCGCGCTCGGTGGCCTGACGCATGACGTCCCACACAGCGAAATAGTCGTTGCCGTCGACTTGGTGGCCCGGCATGGCGAAAGCATGGGCGCGGCGCACGATATCGCCACCGGCCAGAGCCCATTCGGACGCCGTGGCCTCACCGTAGCCGTTGTTCTCGAACACGAAGATGGCGGGCAGAGACCAGACCGAGGCCAGGTTCATGGCCTCGAACACTGTGCCCTGGTTGGAGCCGCCGTCGCCGGTGAAGGCCACCGCCACGCCGCCCGTGCCCAGCGTCTTGGCCGAGAGCGCGGCGCCGCAGACCAGCGCCGTGCCTGCACCCACGATGCCGTTGGCGCCCATCATGCCCTTGTCCAGGTCGGCAATGTGCATCGAGCCGCCCTTGCCGCCGCAGAGGCCCGCCTCCTTGCCGTAAATCTCGGCCATCATGCCGTTGACGTCGCAATCCTTGGCAATGCAATGACCGTGGCCGCGATGGGTGCTGGCGATATGGTCGCGCGTCGTCAGGTGCGCGCAGATGCCCGCGGCGACGGCTTCCTCGCCCGCGTAGAGGTGAACGAAGCCCGGAATCTCGCCGGTCGCGAACTCGACATGCAGCCGTTCGTCAAACTCCCGGATTCGGCTCATCACCCGATAGGCCTTCAGCAACTCGTCCCGACTTTGCTGCATCGCAATCGTTCTCCGAAACAATCTCCCAGCGGCCCTTTAACTCGCGCGCGGAACAGCCTCGCGTCAAGGTAACCAGCTATTTCTACCGTATAGTCAATTATTGAACCATATAGTAAATATTACCGCCTGAAATAAGCTTTTCGTGGCGGAACGCGCGGCCCGCGCGCGAGAATGGCGCCCGGAACGAACCAGTGAGGCTCCGATGGATTTCGAATTGACCGCCGAGCAGGTCCAGATCGCGGACACGGCCCGCAAGATTGGCGCGCGTTTCGGCCTCGAGTACTGGCTCGACCACGACCGCCGGAAGGCCTATCCCAAGGAAATCTGGCAGGCCCTGTGCGAGGCGGGCTTGGCCGGGGCGTCCCTGCCCGAGGAACACGGCGGCGGTGGCCTCGGCATGCTGGAGCTAACTCTCATCATCGAGAATGTGGCGGGCGAAGGCGCGGGCGGCACATTCGCCCAGGTTTTCATG
>JAPLOM010000074.1:0-4751 GCA_026400755.1 Alphaproteobacteria bacterium | reverse complement strand
GCCCAAGTTATGCAGCGGCCAAATGTATTTCTGCATGGGGCTGACGGAGCCCGACTCCGGCACCAACACGCTGGAGGTCCGCAGCTTCGCCAGCGCCGACGGCAACGGCTGGCGGCTGAACGGCCGCAAGATCTGGATCACGGGCGTGCCCGAGGCCGACAAGATGCTGGTCGTCGCGCGCACCAAGAAGATCGAGGACGTCGAGCGCAAGACCGACGGTTTGTCGATGTTCATGATCGACGTGAAGCGCGAGGGCCTGACCCACGCCGCCATCGAGAAGCTGGGCACCAACACGTTGGCTTCCTCCAACGTCTATTTCGAGAACGTGCGAATCGAGGGCTCGGAGCTGATCGGCACGCTGCATCGCGGATGGAACGAGCTGCTCGATGTGCTGAACACCGAACGCATCGTGACCACCGCCGGCTGCGTCGCCTCGGGCCGCCTAGCCACTCGCCTAGGCGTCGAATACGCCAAGGAGCGCAAGGTGTTCCGCGGCACGCCCATCGGCGCCTACCAGGGCATCCAGTTCCCGCTGGCCCAGGCCCATGCCGAGCTCGAATGCGCGCGCCTGATGAACTACAAGGCCGCCACCCTGCACGACCAAGGCAAGCCGTTCGGCTCGGAGGCCAACACGGCAAAGCTGATCGCCTCGCAGGCCGCCTCGACGCTCATCGAACGTGCCATGCAGACCATGGGCGGCATGGGCTTCGCCCGCGAATCGCATCTGGAGCGGCTGTGGCGCGACGCGCGCCTGTTCCGCTTCGCGCCCGTGTCGGAGGAGATGATCCTGAACTTCATCGCCCAGCACGACCTGGGCTTGCCGCGCAGCTACTAGCGGCGCTTGGCCTTCTTCCGGCGCCGCCGCGCGGCCAGGCCAGTCTCCAGCCGTGCCTGAGCCTTGGCCAGACCCGCGCCCAACTCGTTCGCCAATGCGCCCAGGCGCGCCACCTGGGCCTGCGGCCCAGCCAGCGCCTCGCCCACCGATCCCGCGCGCGGCCAGGCGCCCTTGGCGGCCTTGCCGTCATCCAGCCAGCCGGATTCCAGCATGAGCAAGAATGCCCCCGCGATCTGGTCCACGTCGATCTTGGCCAGGCGCACCCAATAGGCGACGAAGCTGCACATGCCGAACAGGCCCAGCACAATCAGGCGCGGCATGATCGGGCGGAACAGGCCGGCCGCCTGCCCTTCCTCCACCACTCCCTCGAAGATGCGCTCCAGTTTGCGGTTGCGGCGCAGAATGTGGAGCAGGTTCTTCTCCGAGAAACTGGCCTCCTCGCGCATCCACATGGTGGCCATGTCGGGCTGCTCGGCCATGATCTCGATATAGGCGTGGACCATGCGCCGCAGCTTTTCGTCCGGCGCCTGCCGCGACCGCGCAATGGGGCCCAGCCGCTCCTCGACGATGTCGAGCAGCGTCTCGAACACTTCGAGCAGAAGCGCTTCCTTGCCTTTGACGTATTGGTAGATCGTCGGCTTCGCGACGCCCAGGACGTCCGCCAGGTCGTCGAGCGTGCTGGCGCGATAGCCTTTGCGTGCAAACAGGGTGGCGGCAGCGCTCAACAGCTCCAGCCGCGCGATGCGCTTGCCCCGCCCCTTGGACGCTTGTCTGGGATCGGCGGCCGCCTTACCTGCTTTTGCGATGCGCTTCATGGCTCCGATCCGGTGCCTGGCCGGTTTGACCGGCCGAAGGGCGGTTTATATCCTCGCCCGACCGGGGATCAAAGCCGCGTAAGCACGCCCAACAACACGGAGTTCTTCATGTCGTCGTCGCCCATCAAGCAGTTCAAGGCCCGCGGACGCGAGTTCAAGAAGATCTCAGGGCCGCCGGGCACGCTGGAGGTCGCGCGGCTGGCGGGTGCCGAGGTTTCCTCCGACCTAGGCGCCGGAGTCGCCGTGTTCGAGGACATCTCGATCCCGTGGAAGCTGCTCTACAATGAGGTCTTCTACGTGCTTGAGGGCGAGTTCCGCCTGCGCATGGGTGACACGGTTCATATCGGCCTGCCCGGCGACATGTTCTTCATCGATGCGGGCACCGAGTTCCGTTACGAATCGATCGGCCGCAGCAAGGTCTTCTTCGCCCTGGCCGACACCAGCATGCACGAGGAAGAACGCGAAGCGTTCGAGGAGTCCCTGAAGCACGTCCGCCAGCCGAAACCCTGACCCCGGAGCCCGCCATGCTGCCCGATTGGTCCACGCTCGCCGTCTTTGCCTTCGCCACCTGGGTGCTTCTGGTCGTGCCAGGACCGGCGGTTCTCTACATCGTGGCGCGCAGCGTCGACCAAGGCCGCGCGGCGGGCATCGCCTCGGCGTTGGGCGTGCAAGTGGGTTCGCTGGTCCATGTGGCCGCGGCGGCGCTGGGCCTGTCGGCAATTCTGATGTCCTCGGCCGAGGTCTTCACGGTCGTGAAGTATCTGGGCGCGGGCTACTTGGTTTATCTGGGCGTACGCAAGCTGATGGAGCGGCAGAATTTCGACGCGCCGGGTTCAATGCCGAGGGAACGCCTCTCGCGCATCTTCTGGCAGGGCGTCGTGGTCAACGTGCTGAACCCGAAGACGGCTCTGTTCTTCCTGGCCTTCTTGCCCCAGTTCGTCGACCCCGCGCGCGGCGCAGTGGCCGGCCAGATCCTAGTGCTGGGACTGGTGTTCGTCAGCCTGGGCGTGCTCAGCGACGGAATGTATGCGCTTCTGGCTGGCTCGGCGCGCCATTGGATCGTGGGCAACCGCCGCATGATGCTGGCGCAGAAATACGGCACGGCCGGCGTCTATATCGGCCTGGGCGCGCTGACCGCCCTCGCCAAGCATCGCTAGCTTATTCGGCGGCGCGCGTCTTCGACGGAGGCGCGCGGAACGAGGCCAAAAGCTCCGCCTCGCGCACCTTGGCGGTCTTCAGGTGCTTTTCCTTGACGTGACCGAAGCCCCGGATCTGCTCAGGGATGCGCGCGATCTCGACCGCGATGCCGTGGTTGTCCTGATCCAGCTTGGCGACCAATTCGTCCACCATGCGCTCGTAATCGGCGATCAGCTGGCGCTCCATTTTCCGTTCCGCCGAATAGCCGAAGATGTCGAACGGTGTGCCGCGTAGGCCTTTGAGCAAGGCCATGAGGCGGAATGCCTTGAACATCCATGGCCCGAACTTGCGCTTCTGCAGTTCGCCCGTCTTGGGATCGCGCGGCGACAGCAAGGGCGGCGCCATGTGGAAGACCAGTTTGTAATCGCCCTCGAACTGCTCGTGTAGAAGCTTCTCGAACTCGCCGTCCGTGTACAGGCGCGCGACTTCGTACTCGTCCTTATATGCCATCAACTTATAGGCATAGCGCGCGACGGCGTCGGCCAGGCCCGTGCGCCCTTTGGCCCTATCGCCCTCGGCCTTGCGCACCCGCTCGACCAGCGCACGGAAGCGCTCGGCATAGGCACTGTTCTGATAGGCCGTCAGCATTTCAACCCGCTTCGCCACGGCCTCGTCCAGCGTCTTGGCGATGGCGCGCGGACGGACCACGGCCGGTGGGCGGGCCAACGCGGCGACCGCCGCCATATCGACCGCGGCGCGGCGGCCCCAGGCGAAGGTTTCCTTGCTGGATTCAACCGCCACGGCATTGAGTTCGATCGCCTTCAGGATCGATTCCGCCGACAGCGGCAGAAGACCCTTCTGATAGGCGTAACCGAGGACGAACAGGTTGGTCGCGATCGAATCGCCCATCAGGCCCGATGCGACGCGCGTGGCTTCGATCAGATCCAGCTTGCCCGACGCAACGGTCGAGACGATGCGTTGCAGCACGTCCTGGGTCGGGAACTGGAGGTCCGGATCGCGGGTGAAGTGCCCGGTGATGGATTCCTGGGTGTTGATGACGGCATGGGTACGCGACGGATCGACCGTATCCAGCGCCTGGTCGCCGCCCGCCACCAGCATGTCGCAGCCCAGCAACAGGTCAGCCGAGCCGCGATCGAGCCGGGCCGCGTAGATGTCTTCCGGGCGGTTGGCGATGCGGATGTGGCTGACCACGGCGCCACCCTTCTGGGCCATGCCCAACTGGTCGACGACAGCGCAACCCTTGTCTTCCAGATGCGCGGCCATGCCGAGCAAGGCGCCGATGGTGACGACGCCCGTGCCGCCCACGCCCGTGACCATGATGCCGTAGCTGTCGCCCGCCGCGATCTGCGGCATGCGGGGCACGGGTAATGTTTCCAATCCGGCCGGCGCTTTTACGCGCGCGCCGCCGCGGCGGGGACGTCCACCCATGACCGAGACGAAGCTGGGGCAGAAGCCCTCGACGCAGGAGTAGTCCTTGTTGCAGCTCGACTGGTCGATCGCGCGCTTACGTCCGAACTCCGTCTCGATGGGCACCACCGAGAGGCAGTTCGATTTCACGCTGCAATCGCCGCAACCTTCGCAGACGCTTTCGTTGATGAAGATGCGGCGGGCTGGATCGTCCAGCAGGCCGCGCTTGCGCCGGCGGCGCTTCTCGGCCGCGCAGACCTGGTCGTAGATCAGGACCGAAACTCCCGGCCACTCGCGCAGGTCGCGCTGGACGGAATCCAACTCGCTGCGGTGATGCACGGTCGTTCCAGGCGCGAAGCTGGTGCCGAGCGGATACTTGTCCGGCTCGTCGCTGACGACGGCGATGCGCTTGACGCCTTCCGCATGGACCTGGTGCGAGATCATGGGCACGGTCAGCGGGCCGTCCACGGGCTGGCCGCCTGTCATGGCCACGGCATCGTTGAACAGAATCTTGTAGGTGATGTTGACGTCCGCCG
>JAPLOM010000054.1:114715-138187 GCA_026400755.1 Alphaproteobacteria bacterium | reverse complement strand
ATCATTAAGGTCAGACGTCCGCCCAGCGGCGGAGCAGGTTGTGATAGATCGCGGTCAGCTGGACGATCGAAGGGTTTTGATCGGCGCTGGATGCGCGAAGATTCCGGATCGCGGAATCCAGATCGAACAGGATGGTCCGCTGGCCGTCGTCGCGCACCATGCTTTGAACCCAGAACACGGCGGCCAGCCGTGTGCCGCGCGTGACGGCGCGCACATGATGCACGCTGGATGTGGGGTAGAGGATCAGATGGCCTGATGGCAGCTTGACCCGCTGGGCGGCGTAGACGTCCTCGACCACCAGCTCGCCGCCCTCGTATTCCTCGGGCGCGGCCAGGAAGAGGGTCGCCGACACGTCAGTGCGCACGCGGTGTGGCGTGTTGGGAACGTTGCGGATCGCATTGTCCACATGGGTGCCGAACGATTGACCGGGGTGGTACCGGCTGAACATCGGCGGAAAGATCTTGAGCGGCAGAGACGCCGTGATGAAGAGCGGATTACGCCCCAAGGCCATCAGGACTAGTTCCACCAGCTCCTTTTGCTCGGGCGTACCGTAGCGGATCTGCTGGTTGTCTTTCACGACCGCGGACTGATCGCCCGCCGTGAGCTTACCGTCGTCCCAAGCCGCGCGTTCCATCAGTGCGCGGCACTTCGCCACCTCGTCGGGCGTCAGGACGTTGGGAACTTGAACGAGCACGCGGGTCTTTCTCCTGGTATTGCGGCGATGGTCCGGCGTCCCCGCGTGGGACGCCGGACCAGGCCGCCGGTCAGAACTTGTAGGTTCCCGTCAAGATCCCGGTACGGCCGGCGCCCGGCAGCACGTTGCCGCCGCTGCCCGTGAAATACTGCTTGTCGAGCAGGTTCTGGATGTTGAGCTGCAGGGCGAAGTTCTTGTCGATCTTGTACGAGGCCATCATGTCAACGCGCGTATAGGCTGGAATCTGGTTCTGATTGCCCACGTCGGCATAATATTCGCCGACATAGAAGACGCCGCCGCCCACCGTGAAATTCTGAAACATGTCGTAGGTGGTCCAGATATTCCACGTCACGCTCGGTGTGTTGACCAGATCCTTGCCGTTGTTCGCGGGCTGGGTCGATGAGTTGTCCGAGGACATGACCGACAGGCCGGTCATGGTCTGCCACTTGTCGGTGATCTTGCCGACCACGCTCAACTCGCCGCCTTGAACCATCTGGCGTCCGTCAAGGACGAAGAACGAACCGGTCGAGTCGGGAATACGCGTGTTGTTCTTGACTAGCTTGTAGATGGCGGCCTGGATGCCCAACCGCTTCTCCAGCAGGTCGTACTTTGCGCCGATTTCGTAGATCTCGCTGGTCTCGGGCGCGACGGCGGCGGTGTTGTTGGCCAGGGTGAAGTTCTCGGCCGAGGGGTTCGCGGACGTACCCCAGTTGAAGTAGTAGCTCTGGATATCGTCGGGCTTGACGATGGCCGCCGCGCGTCCGCTCGGGATGCGGTTGACGCTAGTTATAGTGTTGGTCGCGGTGGTCGGAATGGGAGTGAGGGTGGCCTCGAAACGGTCGAAGCGGAAACCGCCCAAGAGATCCAGCCAATCCGTCACGGCCACCTTGTCCTGGATATAGAACGCCTGGGAGTTGGTGTCGGTGGTGGTCATGCTGCTGACCTGCCGTACGACCGGGGTGGTCTGGAACGCGTTCGGGTTGATCAGCGTCGCGTTTGGATTGCCCGTGATCACGTAGTTCGTTTGCTTGAACGTCTCCCACGCGAACTCCACGCCGGTATTGATCGTGTGGCCCAGATCCCAGGTCTTGGCGGTGACCAGAAAGTCAGACTGGTCGGTGATGTTCTGATAGTCGCGGTCGCTGGTCGGCTTGCTGCGCGTGACCTGGACCGCCGACAGCGGCGTATTGATCGTCGTGCCGGCCGCCAGGCGCGGCGCGGTCGGTGACTGCTCGCGGCTTTCGTTGCCGTAGCGCAGCGAGTTGGTCAGCGTGACCGCCGAATCGATGTTCCACTTGACGCGGTTCGTGGCGACGTCGACGTAGGTCTTCTCGTAGTCGAAATCGGCATAGCCATAGAACGTGTTGCGGTTCACCGGCGCGGGCTTGCCGAAGTAGAAGGGAATGCCGAGGTCGGGCAGATTATCTTCCGCCTGGTGCAGATAGTTGAAGTTGACCTCGAGGTTCGTGTTCATGCCGAACGTCAGTGAGGGGAAGATGCCCCAGCGCTGGCTGTTCACGTAGTTGCGGTCGGTCGTCTCCGAATATTCGGCCATCGCGTTGAAGCGCAGGGCCGTCGTCTCGTTGAAGACATAGTTGAAGTCGCCCGTGCCGCGGCCCGATGGGCTGGTGCCGCTGGAAAGATCGACCTCGTTCAGGTTCTGGGATATTGGCTCTTTCGAGACGTTGTTGATGACGCCGCCGGTCGAGCCGCGGCCGAAGATGGTGGAAGACGCGCCCTTCAGCACCTCGACCGACTGCAGCGCGAAGGTGTCGCGGTTATAGCTGCCGAAATCGCGCACGCCATCCAGGTACATGTCACCGCGCGTCGAGAAGCCGCGCAGGAAGATCGTATCGCCCTGGTTGCCGCCTTCGCCGGAGCCCAGCGAGATGCCCGGCACGTTGCGCAACGCATCACGCATGCGGATCACATGCTGTTCTTCCATCAACTCTTCGGTAACGACGGTGATGGACTGGGGCGTGTCCATGATCTCGCCACCGTACTTGGACTGGCTGGTCATGGTGCGCTTCAAGGGCGAGGCTTCGTCCACCTGGCCCTGGGTCTGCACTGAGACGGGCGGCAGCATGGTGGGCGCTTGTTGCGCCAGCGCGGAGCCGGATGCGACCGACGCCGCGGCGAAGGTCACCGCTGCGACCACGCCGTGGCTCAGGAGCCGCGAACGCAGGTGGCTGGGGAGGGGAAGAAGGTTGATCGGCATTGGCGCACCTTTTGCTGAGAGCTATCAGGTCTCGCGTTGGGACCTGGCTGGCTCCCCTTGGCGTGCGCCGGTAAGGGGCTGGCTTGGTAACATCATGCCGCGCTCCGCTCGCTGTTCGAGCTGAAGGACGTCAAAGGGTCCGCGCCCGTCGCGCTCTATTTCGGTCCCAAGGCGCCGGCCGGCCAGGAAGGACGCTGGATCAAGACCATTCCCGGCAAGGGATGGTTCGCCTATTTCCGCATCTACGGGCCCGAGCAGGCGGCCTTCGATGGCACGTGGAAGCCCGACGATTTCGAGGAGATGAAGGTGCGCTGACGGCATCGGGCTTTCGCGCGCGAGGATTTTCATAGCTCGCCAAGGGGAATTTCACCATGAAGCGCCGTAATTTTCTGCTGGGCACCGCCGCGATCGCCGCCACGGGGGGCGCGCTGGCCGTGAGTTATCGGACGGGACATCTGGGCCGCGTCTTCCCGGTTTTTGCGCAAGGCGCGGGCGTCAAACCAGCGACCGAGTTCACCAAGGCCGTCAACAAGGCCATGTTGGACTCGCTGCCCTTCACCGACCGGCAGGATTTCGACGATGCGCGGCGCGGCTTCATCGCGGGCCCGCCGGGCGGGGTGGTCAAGGACCTGCAGGGCAAGGTGCTGTTCGACGCGAAGAACTTCGAGCTTCCTCTCGATGCGCCTGCGCCGGAATGGATGAACCCCAGCCTGTGGCGCATGGCGCAGCTGAACGGCCTGGCCGGGCTGTTCCAGGTGTCCGACCGCATCTATCAGGTGCGCAATATCGATGTCGCCAACATCACCTTCATCGAAGGCGACACGGGCGTGATCGTGGTCGATACCACGGCCTCGCCCGATTCCGCGCGCACGGCGGTCGAGCTTTATTTCGCCAACCGGCCCAGGAAGCCCATCGTCGCGGTCGTCTTCACCCACAGTCATATCGATCATTTCGGCGGCGTGCGTGGCGTGGTCAGCGCCGAGGACGTGGCTGCGGGCAAGGTGAAGTTGATCGCGCCCGCGGGCTTCACCGAGGAATCGGTCAGTGAGAATCTCTATGCCGGCAACGCCATGCTGCGCCGCTCGACCTACCAATACGGCATGCTTCTGAAGAAAGGGCCGGGCGCCGATCAAGCCCTGGGTTCGGGCCTGGGCGTGACGGGACCGGACAGCGCCGCGACCTTTCTGGTGCCCACCGATTTCGTCACCAAGACCGGCCAGAAGATGACGGTCGATGGCCTCGAGTTCGAATTCCTTATGGCGCCGGGCAGCGAGGCGCCGTCCGAGATGCATTTCTTCATCCGGCCGCTGAAGGCGCTGTGCACGGCCGAGAACGCTGTCCACACGCTGCACAATTTCTACACGCTGCGCGGCGCCAAGACGCGCGACGTGGCCAAGTGGATCGGCTATCTGGACGATACGCTGGAGATGTGGGGCGACGAGGCCGAGGTGCTGTACGCGCCACACAATTGGCCCAAATGGGGCAACGGCGCGGTTCGTGCCCATATCGAGAAATACCGCGACGCCTTCAAGTACATCCACGATCAGTCGCTGCGCCTAGCCAACCACGGCTACACGTTGCCCGAGATCGGCGACATGGTGCAGATGCCGCCGTCGCTCGCCGGCAACTGGGCCACGCGCGGCTATTACGGCACGGTCAGCCACGACGCGCGCGCGGTCTACAATTTCTACCTGGGCTATTTCACGGGCAATCCGGCCGAGTTGAACCCGCTGCCGCCCGTGGCTGCCGCGCCGCGCTATGTTGAATACATGGGTGGCGCTCCGCGCGTCATCGAGATGGCGCAGAAGGCCTATGACGCGGGCGACTATCGCTGGGTCGCGCAAGTGCTGGAGCATGTGGTCTATGCCGAACCCACGAACCAAGATGCGCGTAACCTACAAGCCGACGCGTTCGAGCAGCTAGCCTATCAATCCGAGGCCGCGACCTGGCGCAACATCTACACGGTCGGCGCCAAGGAGCTGCGCGAGGGCGTGGCCAAGCCGCCGGTCTCCATCGCGGCGTTGCCGGACATGATGACGAACGTGCCGATCGAAATGCTGTTCGACTATCTGGGCATCAAGCTGAACGGGCCCAAGGCGGCGGGTAAGACGATCACGGTCAACATCGCGTTGACCGACACCGGGCAGCAATATGCGCTGATGCTGCAGAACGGCGTGCTGAACTATCGGCCTAAGCTGTCGGACAAGCCGGACGTGGCGCTGACGCTTTCGCGCGCCGACCTGAACGCGGCGCTTTTGGGCGCGGCCAAGCTCGACCAGCAGATCGCCGACGGCAAGGTGAAGCTGGAGGGACGGCGTGAGGCGCTGGGTGAATTGTTCGCGCTGATGGACGATTTCGAATTCTGGTTCGACGTCATCACGCGACCGAAGATGGCATAACGTCGGCACCCGAGGCGGCGTCGCCCCGGGGAAGGCCAGCCGGCTGAAGGCCGGAACGCCGTCGAATCCGCTAGAGCTTCTCGACCCGCCGCGCTAGGTTTGCGGGCCTGCCGCGACGTCCCAACCCAGCGAGATCCGCCATGCGCCTGACCGATTTCGACGTCCTGACCTTCGACATCATCGGCACCTTGATCGACTTCGAATCCGGCATCCTCAACTGGATACGTCCGCGTGTTCTGTGCACGAAGGTCGAGGCCACCGACCAGGAGATGCTGGAAGCTTATGCGCGGGCGCAAAGCGCCGTGCGCAAGGCTGAGCCCAAGCTAAGCTTTAGTGGCCGCACGCCCAAGATCTGGGCCGGCATCGCGAAGGAATATGGCATCGAAGTTCAGCCGGGCGACGGCACGGCGTTTCTGGCCTCGGCCCGCAACTGGCCTGCGTTTCCCGATTCGGTCGAGGCGCTGGCCTATCTCAAGCGCAACTACCGCCATTTGGTGGCGGTGACCAACGGCGACCGCGTCTCGGCACGCGCTATGGCCCAGACATTGGGCTCGCCGATATCGGCACCGCTCGGAAAATCGGCTTGGCCTCCACTTGGGTCTATCGCCGTCACGGCAAATCAGGATACGGCGGCACGCAGACGCCGCCTGAGTTCACCAAGCCCGATTTCCTGGTCACCAGTCTCGCGGGGCTGGTGACGCTCCACGAGGAAGACCTGCGGACCTGAGCCGATGCAGCATGAGACATCCTTGATCGCACTGTTGGCGATCGGATTGGTCCTGGCCTTCGCCTTCGGTTTCGCCGCCAGCAAGCTGCGCATGCCGCCACTGGCCGGATATCTTCTGGCCGGCATCGCCATGGGGCCGTTCACACCCGGCTTCACCGGCGACATCGGCTTGGCCCTGCAGCTGGCCGAGATCGGCGTGATCCTCCTGATGTTCGGCGTCGGCCTGCACTTCTCCACGGCCGATCTCAAGGCCGTGCGCTGGATCGCCGTGCCTGGCGGCATCGTGCAGATCGCGGTTGCCACCGCCATCGGCGCCGCGCTGGCCCTGTCATAGGGTTGGAGTCTCGGCGCCGGCATTGTGCTGGGCTTGTCTCTGTCGGTCGCCAGTACGGTCGTTCTTCTGCGCGCGCTCGACGATCGTAATTCCATCGAGACCGTCAATGGCCGCGTCGCGGTTGGCTGGCTGATCGTCGAGGACCTGGCCATGGTGCTGGCGCTGGTCCTGCTGCCGGCCTTCGCCGAGGTCATGGGCGGGCACAAGGCGGTCGGTGCGCCGGACGGCAGTCTGTTCGTGGCGTTGGCCATCACGCTCGGCAAGGTGGTGGCCTTCGTCGTGCTCGCGCTGACCGTCGGGCCGCGCGTCGTGCCCTGGCTGTTGGCCCAGGTGGCGCGCACGGGCTCGCGCGAGCTGTTCACCCTCTCGGTGCTGGCCGTGGCGCTGGGCATCGCCTTCGGCTCGGCCAAGCTGTTCGGCGTTTCCTTCGCGCTCGGCGCCTTCTTTGCCGGCGTCATCCTCAGCGAATCCGAACTGAGCCAGAAGGCGGCTGAAGATTCGCTGCCGTTGCAGGACGCCTTCGCGGTTCTGTTTTTCGTTTCCGTGGGGATGCTGTTCGACCCCTCGATCCTGGTACGCGAGCCTTGGGCCGTGGCGGCCGTGCTGGCTGTCATTCTGTTCGGAAAATCGCTGGCCGCCTTCGTCATCGTGATGGCGATGGGTTATCCGGCAACAACTGCGATCACGGTTTCCGCGGCGCTGGCGCAGATCGGCGAGTTCACTTTCATCCTGGCTGGTCTCGGCATCATGCTTGGTATTCTGCCGACCGACGGGCGCGACCTGCTGTTGGCGGGCGGCATTCTGTCGATCACCCTTAATCCGCTGATGTTCGCGGCGGCCGAATTCCTGTCCGCGCGTTTGCGCCCGCGCGCCGGTGGCAAGCGCGATCTGCGGCTGGCCACGCTGCGCAGCGAGCTGGAACATACGCAGCACGAGAAGGAAGCCAAGAAGGGCGCCCATCACGGGCTGCGCACGGACGATCTGGCGCGCAAGCTGCCCATGTTCGAAGGGCTGGCGGGTGCCGAGCGCGAAGAGCTTCTGACTCTGTTCCGTCCGCGTGCGGCGCTTACGGGCGAACGAATCATCTGCAAGGGCGACCGCGCCGACGCGGCATTCTTCATCTCGTCGGGCTCGGTCGAGGTCAATGTGGAGAGTGCGATCCGATCCGGCTGGATGCGGGCGAGTTCTTTGGCGAGATGGCGTTGCTCACGGGCAGGCCCCGCGTGGCCGATGTGACGGCCATCGATTACTCGCAGCTCCTGGCGCTCAACCAGCGCGACTTCCGTCGCTTCCTGGCTAAATACCCTGCTTTGCGCGCGCGTATCGATGAAGTGGCCGCGCAGCGCGCGGAGATGAACAAGCGGCGCCATGGGACGCCTTCCACCGCCTCTTAACCGCCGTCGGACAGAGAACCTCGCGTCCGTAGCCTCGGGTAGTCACGGCGAGGTAGCACGGGCTCGCCACTGTGCTCGGGAACCGTTACCGCCACGCGACGTTATAGCCGGTGAACGGTCGGACACGCGTCCGGCTCCGTATTCACGTCAGATTCGAGGTTAAGCCATGTCCTTCATTCGCATCCTGTCCGCCGTCGTCATCGTGGGCTTCATCGCCGGACCGCTCGTCGCCTGCGCCGGCACGAGCAGCACGGAAAGCACGGGCGAGTTCGTCGATGGCTCGGTGCTGAGCAACAAGGTCCGCGCCAAATTGGCGGGCGACAAGGATCTGAATATGTTCCAGATCGACGTCGCCACCTTCAAGAACGAGGTCCAGCTCTCGGGCTTCGTCGACAATGCCGCGGCCAAGACGCGGGCCACTCAGGTCGTCTCGTCCGTCGAGGGCGTGAAGATGGTCCACAACAATCTGGTCGTGAAGCAGTAGCCGTCGCCGTATCGCGACGAAGAAAGGGGAAGGCCTCGGCCTTCCCCTTTTTTGTGCCTGCCGGGCGGCGCGCGTCAGATCACGCGGCGGGCTTGCAGCTCTTCCTTGACGTAGGCGTAGAAGACGGGTGCCGCGATCGCGCCCGCGATGCCAAACCAAGCGTCCATGACCAGCATGGCGATCAGGATTTCCCACGCGCGGGCGTTGATGCGGCCGCCGATGACGCGGGCGTTGACGAAGTATTCCAGCTTGTGGATGCACACCAGGTAAAGCAGTGATGCCGCGGCGACATAGGCCGAGACGCTCATGCTCACCATCACGATGACGGTGTTGGAGATCAGGTTGCCGATCACGGGCAGCAGGCCGGCCACGAAGGTGACGGCAACCATGGTCTGTTTGAGCGGCAGGTTCACGCCGAAGGAGGGCAGCACCACGTACAGGTAGGCCGCGGTCAAGGACGTGTTCAGAAGCGAGATGCGGAGCTGGGCGAAGACCACCTTGCGGAATGACAGGCGGAACATCGAGGCACGGTCGCCGAGCGCGCGGGCTAGGGGACGGCGGTGTTCGGCCAGCGCCGGATCGTGGAACGCGGTCAAGGCGCCGATGATCAGGCCGATCAGGATGTAGACCAGAATGCGCGCGACATGCTCGCCCGCGCCGCGCAGTTCGGCCGCGTGGCCGCGCAACTGCCGCGAAACCATGGCCTCCCACTCGTCCACGGTCGACGGTAGGTAATCGGCCACACCGGTCGGCAAATGCAGGCGGGCGGTCTCGGCCACGTCCGCCATCTTGCGCAGAAGCGCCACCAGGTTGTTCGTGGTCATGGACGAGATCAGGCCGATCACGCCGAAGGTCAGGCCGGTGACGATGAGGGCGGACAGAACGGCCACGGCCACGGCCTTGCCCGTGCGGCGGGTGACACCCATCCGGGCATGGCCCGACGCCAGCATGTGGACCAGTTCGTAGACCAGAAGCCCAGCCAGGAGCGCGGCCAGAAGGCCAAGGCGCAACACGGCAAACAGCGCCACGGCGGCCAATAGCCAGGCGGCTACGTCGTAGCGGTCGAGTTTCGTCATGAGGCGTAAGGGGCGAAGCGCATGGGCGGGGTGAGGATACGACGGCGTTTCGGAAACGTCACGATATCGGCCTCGGCCCGTGACCAGTCCGTGACCGGGCGCGTTGTAAGCCGATTTCCTCTATGTTGGCGAGGAATTGCGGCCTAAATCTGACGCGGTTGGGCAAGGGCCCGGCACCTGTAGGCGTTTCGGGGGATTGCCGCGGGCCTTGTCACGTTTGGGCCGAGAGGTTTCCCGTTATGCCGAACACTGCGATGAAGGCGGCGCTGGCCGCTGCCACACTTCTTATATCGTCCGCCGCGATGGCCGCGGAGCCCAATTGGTATGTGAGCGGCGCGGGCGGCGCGACCTGGTTTGAATCGGCCGACAGCCGGGCCAACGGCAATTCGCTCGAGACATCGTTCGACACGGGCTATGCGTTCCTGGGCGCCGCCGGCCGTCAGTTCGGCAACGGCTTCCGCGCCGAGGGCGAGTTCGGCTATCGCAACGCAGCCACCGACAAAACCCAGGTTAACAGCGGCCCGGAGTTCAATACCGAGGGCCATGCGTCCGCCCTCAGCTTCATGGCCAACGGCTAATACGACTTCGACGTCGGTATGAAGATCAAACCGTATATCGGCGGCGGCATCGGCGTGGCGCGCGTGTCGGCCAACGACATCCGCATCAACGGCACCAAACTGGTCGACGACAGCGACGTGGTGTTCGCCTATCAGGCCATCGGCGGCCTTGGTTACGACCTGACCCAAAACCTCACGGCGTTCGTCGAGTACCGCTATTTCGCGACCCTCGACCCCACCTTCAACGCGACGGGCGGCGGCGAATACGAATCCCAGTTCATGAGCCATAACGCGATGTTGGGTCTGCGCTACCACTTCTAGCGCGCTTCCTTGCGAACTTGGCCCGCCGGGTTCCGCCCGGCGGGCTTTTTTTCGTCTGGGGTTTGCCCATCGCGGCCTCCGGGGGTGGTCACCCACCGCCCTGCGGCCCGGCATTTGCACGGGATGCGGGTCTGGCGATAGGCTGCGCCGGTTCGAAGAGGGGGCCCAATGAAACCGTTGCTCGTGCTTGTGTTGGCGCTCGCGCTGGCAGGCTGCATCAGTAAGCAGGACGAGGTGGCGAACGCGGAAAGCGCGTGCATCGCCAAGGGGGTCATGCCCAGCGACCCCGGCTTCAACAGTTGCATGGTCGACAGCGACCTCAAGGCCCAGAAGGAAATGGGCGACGAGATGGATGCGCAAGAGATGCAGGACTCCGCCATGATGGCGTGCTGTTGGTAATGGTGATGATGCGCTGGCTGGCGATCCCTTTTATGGTTTTAGCGCTCGCGGCTTGCGAATCGAACAAGGAGCGCAAGCAGGACGCCATGAATTACTGCAAAGGCTTCAGCTTCCGGCCGGGGACCAACGGCATGGACAGCTGCATGCAGAAATACGCCAACGAACGCGAGCAGCAGTTCGAGGACGATTCGGAGGCGCAAATGGATTCCGATGACATGGCGCTGATGGGAGCGCCTTGCTGCTGACGACGCGATGGGGACTGGGTTTTTCTTAAACCCGGAATGTGGAGTGCCTGATGAAACAGTTCGTTTTGCCCCTGCTGCTGGTCCTGGCGCTGGCGGCCTGCACGACGGCCGCCGAGCAGAAGGCGGCGGATGAGAAGAAGTGCGAGGGCTAAGGCTTCAAGCAAGGTTCGGATTCCTTCTCCAAGTGCATGATGGTGGTCGATCAGAACCGCGCGAAAATGCGGAACGACGACATGAACGCCATGCAGATGGAAGAAAGCATGATGATGGCGCCCGGATGCGCCGGCGCGTGCTGGTGAGCGGCTGATGCGGCTGACCGCGCGGGACGCATGGGCGATCCGGTTCCTGGCCCCGCTTTTGGCCGGCCTGCTTCTGGCGGCCTGCACGTCGTCGGCGGAGTTGAAGGCCCAGGATGAGAAGACCTGCGAGGGGCAGGGCAACAAGCCCGGCAGCAGCGAATTCGCCAAGTGCATGCTGACCCTCACCCAGAACCGCGAAAAAGAGCGGGACCAGGACATGAATGCGGTGCAGATGCAGCAGCAGCAGATGATGTCGACCAGCTGCCCCGCGGAGATGTGCTGGTAGCGCTCTGTGACGCCGGTCACTGTGGACGTGGTCGAAATGGCGTCTTGTGATGCCGAATAGAGGCATTGCGAAAGGCACCACGATGTTGCGCGTACTTTTTCTGATTCTTGCTCTTGGTCTTGGCGCTGCCGCCGTCACCACGGGCCATGCGGAACCGGGCGGTCCCATGGGCCGCGGTTGCGGCGCGAACTGCTGACGGAGGGCGTGCGGGGCGGATGATCAAGAACTTCAGCGACCATTCCGCCAACGAACGCACCTTCCTGGCCTGGGTGCGTACATCGATTGCCGTCATGGCATTCGGCTTCCTGGTCGAGAAGTTCGATCTGTTCCTGCAGATGGCTGCGCCGTCCCTGGCCGGGCGCGCTTTGTCCGTTCCGGGGCAGCGGTTCGGCGATGTGGCGGGGCTGGCGCTGATCGTCCTAGGCACGGCCATGATCGCGCTGGCGGGCCTGCGCTTTCTGGCCAATGCGCGCGCCATCGACCACGCCGAAGTGCGACCCACCCGCGGTTTGCGGGCGGATGTGACGCTCGCGCTCCTGATGGTCCTCCTAGGCCTGTCGATGCTCTTCTACCTCTCGCACGCTTTCGTCGCGAAGCTCTAGCGATCTTGGTCTTACCAAGTGAGGCTGAGGCGCCCCGTCACCGCGTGGGCGTTGTCGGAGCCGTTGACGTCGCCGTCATAGCGCAAGAGGAAAGACAGGCTGTTGGTCAGCTTTGTCGTCGCGCCCACGGCGACGACGGCGCTGTTGCGCGCCATCTGGGCGCCGTCCACGGTGAAGCCCGCGCCGGGCGCCCCCGCGAAACTGGCCGTCATCGGGCGCGCTGTGTCGGCGTACTCGTGCGCCCAGCCCGCGCGGGCCAGGAGGGAGATGGGGCTGGCGAGGCCGACATTGGCGTCGTGGTCGACCTGGAAGCCCAGGATGCTGCGCACGGAGTTCGTGGTCTGGCTGTCGACCGTCAAATTCAGCGTTCCGGCGCCCGTCTCGGTGAAACTGGCCTGGTTGGCGGTCGTGCCCTGCAGCCCCAAGAATGGGGTGACCGACATCGCCTTCGCCACGGGAAATGCGTAGCCGGTTTCGACGGCGCCCAGGAACTGGTTGGACGAGGTGCTGCCGTTGGCGACGCTGCTGACGCCGGGAAAGCTGATCGGCCGGGTCATGGTGTTGTCGTTGTAGGCATAGCCGGCCAGCCCCTGGAGGTAGAACGCGCTCGGGCTATAGCTGCCATAAAACGCGCCTTGGTAGCTGTTCACCGTGCCGCTGCTGCTGACCCCTTCGGTGCTGATGTTGGTGTTCGCATAGCCGCCGGCGATGCCGGCGAGCATGTCCGGACCGAATTGCCGGTCGAGCACCATGGCCGCGCCACCGCCGGAGTAATTGAGCGTGCTGCTGTTGGCGTTGCCGCCGACCTTGCCGGTGACGCCGACGCCGCTCATCCACACGTTCCATGGGCCGCGCTCGGGCGTGCCCGCGGAAGCGCCCGTCTCGGCGTCGCCGAAGACCGGCGCGCCGAGCGACGCCAGGTTGACGCGCGTGCCGGATGACAGCGAGGCGCTTCCGCCGCCGCGCGCCTGCGCGATCTGTTGGCCCAGCGTGCACATGAACATCTGGCCGGCATAGACGCTGACCGAGCCCACATCGGAATATGCCTCGCCGGACATCTGCTTGTAGGCATCGTCGGCCTGGGCCGCCGTCAATCCCGTCACCGCGTTGATGACCGTGGTCATCTGGCCGGCGGATGCGGCTTGATCCAGCGCGCCGCCCACCGCGCGCTGGTTGCCCGTGGTCGCCACCGAAGTGAAGGCATTGTTGTTCCGCGCCATGGTCAAATTCACGGCGGTGGCCGTGTAGGCCAGGGTGGGCGTCAGGAAGGGCAGGCTCGAGGTCGCGCCGTCGAATGTTCCCGTCACGCCGCCCGCCGAGGTGAGGATCGTGTAGTTCGTCGTGGGGTTGTAGGAACCCTGTATCGGCAAGACGCTGACCGTACCGCCGTTGATGGTGGTCGTGCCGGTGACGTTGAGCCGGTCGCTGGCGCCTGCTGTGTTCACTTCCACCTCGAACACCGAGCCTGCGTTGAATGCGGCATTGCCCACCACGGTCTGGGTGCCGATGGAGTTGCCGGGCGCCCAGGTGCCGTTATTGGCCACGTTGCCGATCACCACACCGGTGCCGGACAGGCGGCCGCGATTGACGACGTCGCCCGTTAGCGTGCCATTGGCGGCGAAGCTTGCGCCGGCCAAGACATCGACGCGGCTGGTCATCGTGCCCGTCAGGGACAGCGTGCCCGCGCTGACCGTGGTGCCACCGGTTTAGGTGTTGGCGCCCGCCAGCGTCAGGTTTCCGGAGCCGCTCTTGATCAGTTCACCGGTGCCCGAGATGTCGCCGGTGATGGTCCCCGCGCCGGTTTGCGACAGCGTCGTTGGCCCGCTCAGGTAAGTAGGTAGGCTCGACGCGAAACCGTTCGGCAGATCGACGGTGCCGGCCAGGGAAAGTCCTACCATCGACGAACCGAAGGAGGGATCCCCGCCGACATACTCGTATCCGACATAGCCGCCTTCGGCGTCGTAGAAGTAATTGAACCCCGCAAAGAAATTCCGGCCCGTGTTCACGAAAATGGCGCCGCCGACGACCGAGACCTCACCGCCAGTGGGTGCCAGTGGGCTGACGGGGTTTGTAGCGACCGTGAACGAGAATTGCGCGGGCTGGGGCGTGGTCTGTCCGGGCAGATAGAGGCTGATGACCGTTCCGTTGGGCGCATTCGTTCCGGCCGTCAATCCGCTGCCCGCCCCCGGCGTCAGGAACATGTAGTTGATGCCGCTGTCCGGCAGCATGGTTCCGGTGCCGGTGCTGACCTGCGTGACGCCACCGCTGGTGACGCTGGTCGTCACCACGACCGGCGGGGTGATCCACAGTTCGGAAGGGTCGCTGGTATTGGGCTTCAGCTTCACGATGGCGAAATTCTGCGTGGCGGCCGAATTCACGCCCAGGGTCACGCCGGTGTTGCTGATGACATAGCCGGTGCGCAGGGTGCTGAGCGGCGCGCCCGAGGCCAGCGAGATGATGTTGGTGAACGGGTTCGAGTTGGTGGCGGCCGGCGGGTTTTGCGTCGCGCCGCGGTCGAAGCCGACACCCATGAAGGCCACGCCCGTCGGGTTGGGATCGGGCACGCAGTTGGGATAACCCGTCAGGCAGGTGCGGCTGGTCACTTGCAGGACTTTTACCAGCGAGGTCGCGGCCACCGTGTTGGCGGCGGCGCCGGTCTGGAGGCCGACATTGGTCAGATAGTAGGTGCCCTGTTCGACGATTCCGCTGCTGGTGTAGGCGATCTGCCCTGCCCCGAGATTGATGTCGCCCGCCCTGGGCGTGAAATTGTCCGGAGTCGCCACGATGCCGGTCGAGCCGGTGTCCATGACGAACGGCCGTGAGCCCACGGTGCTCATGTTGAGGTAGATCTTGCCGTAGCCTCCCTGCGTCGAATTCATCGGATTGATGAAATTGATCGGGATGCTGCTGGTGTAGTTGTCGTAAAGGTTCCAGGTGCTTTGCGCCCAGGCGGGGCCGTTTGCGCCACCCCATGCCAGAATGCCCGCGGCGAGCCCGAGTACGGCCCAAAGGCGTGCTGGAGTCACCGTGCGGCGGCGAGGGGTTCGTGCGCCACCGCACGCCGGGATCATGAGACGGACCGCGCGTGGCTCGTAAGGCCGGCGGCCGTCGGGGCCTTCGGCCGGATGGCCGGGGAGTTCTCTCCACGCGCGGTCATCGCGCCGATATCGATCACTTTCGGCCCCCTTCGGGTCGTTTGACCCGCCGTTATCCCTGGGACAGGTACGCAAGGAAGATGCCATCGTCGCCGACGGCGATGAAAAACCGTGAAGAAGTTAGGCGGCTTCGATCTTTGAGGGAACGGTTAACGCCGTGGCGGAATGAACCGTCCCGGCTGCGCCAGCGTCGAGACGCCGCGCAGCGATTCCGAGATGCGCGCGGCGGCGGCCTTGGCAAGGGGCGCCAGGTCGCGTGTGGCCTGGGCCAGGGTCCAGCGGTCGGTGGGCCCCGAGATCGAGACGGCTGCGATCACGTTGTCGGCGGCATCAAACACAGGCGCCGCGATCGAGATGTCGCCATAGCCGTACTCTTCCTTCGACACCGCATAGCCGTCCTGCCGCGCTTTCTTGAGCGCGTCCATGATCTGCGCCTTGCCGGTCAGCGTGTTGGTGGTGTAGCGCGCGAGCTTGGAACGCTCGACGATGTCGCGCGCTTGTCCTTCGGGCAGGAAGGCCAGGATCGCGCGGCCTGCCGCGATGCACCAGGCCGGAAACGAGGTGCCCGGCACCACGTCCATGGCGACGGCGCGGCGGCTCGGCACGCGCGTCACGTAATAAACCTCGGTGTCGTAGGGCTCGACCAGGGTGACGGCTTCCTCGCAGGCTTTGTTGGCCTCGAGCAGATAGGGCAGGGCCGCGCTGGCCAGCCGGTCGTTACGTAGGTAAGCGAAACAGAATTCCAGCACGCGCGGCGACAGGGCATAGAGTTTGGTGCGCCGGTCCTGGATCAGCAGGCCCATTTCCTCCAGCGTGTAGACCAGCCGCTGCGCCGCGCTGCGCTCGAGGTTCGTGGCGGCCACGATGTCGATCAGCCGCATGGGCCCATCGACGCCCGCGAAGGCGCGCAGCACCGAGATGCCTTTCTCCAGCGACGCGACGAAGGCGAAACTCTTCTTGCCGCCGTCCGTGCCGCGCCTTGGCGATGCCTTGGCCATCATTGCGCCCGTTGACTTCCGGTCCTGCGTCGGACCAGGATATTAGATAATGATCTATAGTATCACACTGTGATCTATAAGGAAGGGGCAGGCATGGCGAACATGAAGCGTTTCCGCGCGGGCGACAGTGCGGCCGAGCCATGGCGCGACGACCCCACGACCATGATCCAGGCCTGCGTCACCGACGCGACCAGCACGACCATGGCTTGCGGCTACCTGAACCTGACCAAGACCGTGGTGAAATCGACCATCGATTTCGACGAGATTCTGGTGGTCTTGGGCGGCCAGTTCCGCTCCAACAGTGGCGGCCAGGCGCACGAGTGCAAGCCGGGCGATATCTTGTGGATTCCGGCCCACACCAGCTTCACGCTGGAGGCCGATTCCGCCGCGCAGCTTTTCTGGGCCAAGTATCCGGCCAAGACCGCCGTTCCCCCCAAGGACTGAGACGAAACAACGATGATCAAACGCAGCTCCTATTGGTGGGAGGCCGCGCCGCCGGTGTCTCTGGGCGAAGATGCGCCCATCCCGGCCAAGGCCGACGTGGTGATCGTGGGCGGCGGCTATTCCGGCATGTCGATCGGCCTGTTCCTCGCGCGCGCGGGCCGTGATGTGGTGCTGTTGGAGCAAGGCAAGCCCGGCGAGAACGCCAGCACGCTCAATTTCGGCGCGGCGGGCCGCACCATCCGGCCGAAATTTTCCACGCTGCAGGAGCAGATGGGCACCGAGACGGCCATCCGCGTCTTCACCGAAGCCAAGGCGTGGATGGAGTTCTGCTTCGCGTTCGTCCGCGACGAGAAGATCGACTGCAACGTCCAGCGTCCGGGCCGCCTCTACGGCGCCCACACGCCCGAAGCCTACGAATCCATGGCGCGCGATCTGGAGCTGCAGAAGAAACACATCCCGACCGGTGGCTTCATGGTGCCGCGCGCCGAGCAGCACACGGAAATCGGCAGCGACAGTTTCTTCGGCGTGCATGTCCTGGCCGACGTGGGCCAGCTTCATTCGGGGCGGTATTTTCGCGGCATGCGCGAACGCGCGGAGGCGGCGGGCGTGCGCGTTTTCGGCAATTGCCGCGCCGACGGTTTCAAGCGCGAGGGCGGGCTGCATACGATCAGAACCTCGCGCGGCACGATCCAGGCCAAGGAGTTGGTGCTGTGCACCAACGCGCTGACGGGCGACCAGGACCCGCTGCTGCGCAAGTTCCGCCGCCGCATTTTGCCCATCTATAGCTGGACGGCGGTCACGGAACCGGTCGACCAGAAGGTCATCGACGCCATCACGCCCAAGGGGCGCATGATGCTCGAATCCGTTTTGCTCTATACGGGCCTGCGCACGGTGGACGAGCAGAACCGCCTGCTGGTGACCGCGCGGCACCTGTTCCGCTATTCCAACGTCGAGGATGTCGCGCGCGACGTGAAGGCCCAGGTTGCGAGCATCCTGCCGGACTTCGACAAGGTGCGGATCAGCCACTGCTGGGACGGCAGTTTCGCGCTGACTTTCGACTGGCTGCCCCATCTGGGCTTCGACCGCGACAGCGGCGCCTATTACCAGCTCGGCATGGTGGGGACGGGCGTGCCGTCCACCGTCTATTTCGGCTGGAAGACGGCCAACCGCATCCTGGGCAAAACGAAAGAAGCCGAAACAGTGTTCGCCGATCGGCCGTTCGAGACCCGGCCTTTCTTCAGCGGCGGCCCGCACTGGATCCTGCCGTTCGCGCGCAGCTACTACCGTGCCCGCGACAATGGCGCCCGCAACCGTGCGCTGAAGAAGTACGGGCTGCAGAAGCGGCTGAGTTAAAGTCGGATCGTTTCGAAAGCGATTGTAAGGACGCCGTTTCGGCTATAATGAACGGGCGTTCGGTTTCTCACGCCACAACGGAACGGGGGAGCGCCACGGACTTCGTGACCGCGGTCAAAACGGTGTTCGGCAAATATGTCGTCTTCGAGGGCCGGGCGTTGCGCTCGGAGTTCTGGTACTTCCAGCTTTTCATGCTGATCGTGAACTTGATTCTAAACGCGATCCTGCCGCCGTTCAGCGCGGCGTTCGGACTGGTCGCGCTTCTGCCGAGCTTGGCCGTTGGTGCGCGCCGGCTGCACGACATCGGAAAATCCGGCTGGTGGCAGCTTCTGTGGTTCCTGCCGGTGATCGGCATCATCGTGGTGATCGTCTGGTGGGCGACCAAGGGCGAGGGTGACAACCGGTTCGGGCCTGCGCCGGTGCTGAAAACGGCGAACTGATCGCGGCTCGCCGGCGCCGTTACTGCGCGGGCGGCGGCGGGCAGGGAAAGGTTTCAGCCAAGGCGGCGCGGGCGACGATCGAGACGTCCCAACTTCCGCCCGAAGCCGGCGCTTGGGCGAAGGCGCCGGTGGCGATCGCGCGATCGACCAGGTTACGGATTTGGCTGGCCGCCACGGGCAGCTGGTCCGGCAGGCAGAACGTGATCGTCTTCGGATTGCGCCGCGCGATATCGAGCTGGCCCAGCCCTGCCGCCAGGCCGATGAAATAACCGTTCAGGAACGCCTGCGCCTCGGTGCTCGTGGCGCTGTCCTTGACGGCCTCCTGATATTTATCGAGTGGCAAGTCGGCCCAGGCCGGCGGCGCGAGAAGAAGCGCCGCGGCGAACGCGGCGCGCCATGCGTTCCCCTTCATCGCGATTCCGCTATTTCCGCAGAAGCTTCAGGCATTCTCCCGCGGCTTCCGCGTTGGGACGCGCCGTTTCCACGGGAATTGTGCCGGCGCCTGCCAGCGCGCGAGTCTGTTCCGTGACGACGTCACGCAGATTGGCGTCGGGCGTCGCCAGCGGCAGTGACTGGTCGTAGATCAACCTGGCTTCCTTGTTGAGCTTGCCCCGGCACTTGGTCGCCGCGGCCTGGTCGGCCATCACCGCGACCGGAGCGAAGGCAATCAAAGCAATCATTGCGAACTTTTTCATACCGACGTCGCTCCTCATTGTTGGCCGCGGAATCGCGGGCCGTTTCGTGCGAATCCTATCATCCGCGCGATGCTTCTTGCCAGGCAAGCCTCATGCAACCGAGCGCAAGATGCCGCCTTCCACGCGCAACGCGGCGCCGTTGGTGGCGGAAGCTTCCTTCGACACGGCGTAGACCACCATGTTGGCGATCTCGTCTACCGTCGCGAAGCGCTGGAGCAGGGAGGAGGGGCGATGCTGCTTCACGAAACCTTCCGCCATGGCGTCCGCCGTGGTGTTCGCGGCCTTGGCCATCTCGCCGATGAAGGTTTCGACGCCATCGGAGCGGGTCGGGCCGGGCAAGACAGCGTTGACCGTGACGCCGGTGCCCGCGGTCAGTTCGGCCAGGCCGCGCGAGACCGCCAACTGTGCCGTCTTGGTCATCCCGTAATGGATCATCTCCTTGGGGATCTGCAGCGCCGATTCGGAGGAGATGAAGATCACCCGGCCCCAGTTCCGCTTCAGCATGCCGGGCATCAGCGCGCGCGCCAGGCGTACGCCCGAGAGGACATTGACCTCGTAGAAGCGCAGCCAGTCGGCGTCCGGAATCTCGAAGAAATCCTTGGGCTCGAAGATGCCAGCGTTGTTGATCAGGATGTCAATCTCGCCCGCCGCGCGGGCCAGGGCGGCGCAGCCTTCCGCCGTCGCCACGTCGGCTGCGACGGCGCGCACGGAGGCGCCGGCTAAGGTTTTTCGGATCTGGGCGGTGGCATCCTCGGCGCGCGGCTTGGCGCGCCCGTTTACGATCACCGCGGCGCCCGGGCCGGCCAGGCCCCGTGCGATGGCCAGGCCGATGCCGCTGGTCGAACCGGTGACCAGGGCGGTCTTGCCGGAAAGGTCGATCTTCATCGGAAATCTCCTGAATCGAATGTCCGAATCGCGTGAACGAACGGATGGGACGGATATGGGACGGCGGGCCTTTGCCGGCCACTCCGGCGTGGACGGAATCGCACCTGTCGAATGCGCCCGCATTACACGGAATTAATCCCGCCGTAGGGAAATATGCAGGGAAGGGGATGCAGAGTGTCTCCGGTACTGCTTCGGCAGTGATATGCGCAAAAAGGAACACGGACGAATGAACAAGTTTGCCAAGATTATCGGCGCCGCCATGGTCGTCATGATGCCGCTCAGCGGCGAAGTCTTCCAAGTCCAAGAAGACGAAGAAGGCCCCGACCCAGTAAGCATTCCCCGAGAAGCCTGCTCGAGGCCCCGCCCCCCCGGCGGGGCTTTTTTTTGGCCCAGCGGCCGCCCGGCCGGGGCTAGAATGGCGCCAGACTCGCGTCCTCCATCTCGTGCCTATGACAGACGTCAGCAAGGGAGAGTGGAATGGAATGGCTTCTCGCCCTCGTGGTTCTCGCCGTCATCGCCTATCTGGTCATGAAGCGCCGCCGTGCCGCGGCGTCCTCCGCCGCTATTTCTGATGCGCACCACCCGTGTCCGTCCTGCGCCGTCCCCGCGCCGCGCACGGCAGCCCAATGCCCATCCTGCAAGCGCGAACTGCCCGAAGGCTGGGCCCCCGCCGCGGGAATCGCGATCCCGCCCTGATCCCCAGCGTGGCCTCTTCAAGTTGAAGGAGAGGGTCTCTCCGCATCCGGAGTAAGCTCAACGCCTTCCGGCGCGCATGCGCGTTGGCATGGTCCTTGCGGATAAAGACCTGCGCGACACGGCTTGTGGCCGCGCCTCCCTCAATCAGGTCTTTGCTCATGACGAAGCGATGCCGCTTGTCCGTCAGCCTTTTCGCCGCCGCAATCCTGGCTCTGGCGTTCGTGCCGCCCGCGCGGGCCGAGATGGACCACGAGCAAGAGCCCGGCGCGGGCTGGTCCCCGCCGTCCGCGGCCGCCAACCAGCTGGAAATCCAGCGCGCCACGCGCATTATCCAGGCTGACAGCCCGTCGCGGAGCGCGTTGGCCGTGGCCTACAACGACCGCGGTGTGGCGCGCGCGGCCCTCGGCGACAACGACGGCGCCATTGCCGATTACGGCGCGGCCATGGTCCATGAGCCGCGGGACGCGATCTATCCCAACAACCGGGGTAACACCCGCGCCAAGCTGGACCAGTGCGCCGCCGCGATCGAGGATTACAACCGTGCGCTGGAACTCGACGCCGATTACGCCATCGCCCTCAACAACCGGGGTAACTGCTGGATGGCGCTGAACGCTCCCGCGCGGGCGCTGGCGGACTACGACAAAGCGATCGCGCTGGAGCCGGGCTACATGCTGGCGCGTTACAACCGCGCCTATCTGTTCCGCGAAAGCGGTGAGCCTGCGCGCGCGATCGAGGACTACACCTCGGTGATCACGCTGCAGCCGGGTTTCGAGAATGCCTATATCGGCCGGGGACAGACCTACATGCTGCTGGGCGAGGAGGAACGCGCGATTCAGGATTTCAGCGCGGCGATCCGGCTCAACCCCGCCAGTTACGATGCCTATTTCGGGCGGGGCGAGGCCTACACTGTCCTCGGCCTGCGCCAGAGCGCGGCGCGGGACTTCGACGCCGCTGTCCGTTTGAAGCCGGCCGTTCCCAGCGCGAGCAAGGAACAGCGGATGCGGGACGCCGAGCGCCGCCTGCTCGACCTGGCCAACAAGAGGCGCGCCGCGCCGCAGTCCTGATGCCGCGGTCATACCGAATCTCCTACCTCTCCGCACGCGATCCGGGTTAAACCCGGCGCGGTTCCGGCCGGCGCGCGAATCCCGCGGCGCCTTCGGTTCCATGGCCTGACCCCGAACCCCGGGAGGCGGCGATGACCGCTCCGCCCGACAGCGCGCCGGAAAACCGGCGTCTCGGCTTGGACCCCGCGCTGGCGCGCGCGGTATCGGAATCGCTTGACGCGGGCGCGGCCGAGGACGCCGTTGCGCGCGTCCTGACCCTGACCCCCACCGACGCCGCGCGCCTGATCGAGACCCTGGCGGTGCCCGAACGCCAGGCGCTGGTCGAGGCCGCGCGCGGGCGGCTCGACCCAGAGATCCTGTCCGAGCTGGACGAGGACGTGCGCGACGAGGTGGTCGAGCTGTTGGGCCCCGCGCGCACCGGCCGCGCGCTGGGCGAGCTGGACACCGACGACGCGGTCGAGGTCATCCAGGGCCTGGACGAGGACGTGCAGGAAGAGGTGCTGGAGGCCGTGCCGGCCGCGGCCCGTGCCGACCTCGAGGAAAGCCTGTCCTACCCAGAGGACAGCGCCGGACGCCTGATGCAGCACGACTTCGTGGCCGTGCGCGCGTCCCAGACCGTGGGCGAGACCATCGACTATCTGCGCGCGGCCCGGGACCTGCCCGACGAGTTCTACGATCTGTTCGTGCTGGATGCCGATCGGCGGCCGGTGAACACGGTGGCGCTCTCGCGCCTGGTCCGCGCCCAGCGGCCCGTGCGAATCGCCGAGATCGTCGAGCCCAAGGCCGAGTTCGTCACGGTGCCCGCCGAAACCGACCAGGAAGAGGTCGCCCACCTGTTCCGCCGCCGCGACCTGGTCTCGGCGCCGGTGGTGGACGCGGCCGGGCGCATGATCGGCGTCATCACGGTCGACGACGTGGTCGAGGTCATCGAGGAGGAGCGCGAGGAAGACATCATGCGCCTGGGCGGCATCGCCGAGACCGACCTGAACCGCTCGGTGATCGAGACCACGCGCGCGCGCTTCGCCTGGCTGTTCGTCAACCTTCTGACCGCGGTCTTGGCCTCTTCCGTGATCGGCCTGTTCGAGGCGTCGATCGAGAAGATCGTGGCGCTGGCCGTCCTCATGCCCATCTGCGCGTCGATGGGCGGCAACGCCGGGACCCAAAGCCTGACCGTCGTGGTGCGCGGGCTGGCCATGGGCCAAATCTCGACGCTCAACGCCATGCGAATCCTGGCGAAAGAGACGCTGGTGGGCAGCGTGAACGGTGTGCTGTTCGCCGTCATCGCGGGCTGCGTCGCGGGCTTGTGGTTCAACGACTGGGGTCTGGGTTTCGTCCTCGGTGCGGCCATGGTCACGAACTTGATCGCCGCGGGCCTGGCCGGCACGCTGATCCCGCTCGGCTTCCACTTCCTCAAGATCGACCCAGCCATCTCCTCGGTCGTCTTCTTGACCACCGTGACCGACGTGGTGGGTTTCTTTGCCTTCCTGGGCTTGGCCAGCTGGATTTTGCTCTAGCGCGCCTGCCGCGCGGCGTGCGTTCCCGCTAAGATACCGGCGGGGACGACAGCGCATTCGCGAGGGAGGACATCGCCATGGCCGTGACTGTTCACGATATTCCGAAGACGCTCTCCAAACTCACCCGCATGAAGGGCCGGACACCGGATTCGTCGCACGACGATCTGGACCCGCATTTCAAGGGGCTGGGCAG